>JAQYHB010000047.1 GCA_028722305.1 Spirochaetales bacterium | reverse complement strand
TTGCCATGATAATGTCGCTCATAGGGAATGTGGTCTCTCCTTGCTAGTGTAGTTGCTTACAAGTTTGAGACTTCATTCCCTTTTTTCATACCCCCCATCCCTTGCGTTTCCGCTTCATCCCACAAAAATCTGTACAGAGCCGTTTTGATTGAAGTTTTATTTACATTATCTGCAAAACGTAGTGCCTGTCATCCGGATTTTTATCCTTTTGCATGCATCAAACCTCCGAAGACGCCGGCATGGTAGTTTGGAGGTCATATATGTACCATGCAAAGGAAGGCACCCTTGTCGATGACGAGCTGAAGCACCGGCTGATGGGCAAGGAGATCCTCGCCAGCCAGTTCGTCGACGACTTCGCCAAGATGGGAACGGAGCGGGAAGCTGAAGGACGGGTGGGACGTCGAGCTTCCGCCCCAGACAGAGGAGGATACTGGCATGTCCGAGGGCGCAGGCCGCTCCTTGTGGAAGGACGCCAAGAGGGACTTCAAGAGGGAATCCTGCAAGGTAAAGAAGCCATTCTCGGGAACGGCAGGACCCTTTCCGCGCGGCTCCGCCTGTCGACAGAACAGGCAATGGATGCATTGGATATCTCCCCGGGGAAAAGGGACCGCATCCGGGAAAAGCTCCTGCCGTCTTCATGAGGGAAGAGAGGTATTGGATATTGAAGGGAATGTTGTTCGGTACACACGTACAGCATTCCCCTTTCCCTATCCTCTTTCCATGAACATCGGTATTGGGCCTTTTAGACTTAGGACTAACAATCAAGCACGGTGCTGATGTACTGGTTGACTGATTCTTTCTCGTAGAGCAGGCGGTACAGGGCAAGGGCAATCGGGTAATCCTGCTCGACCTTGTTCGCGATGATGAAATCGTGCATGTAGCGGACCGTGCGATACCCCTCGAGTGTGGTGGGTGATCCCTCTTGGTCGATGGAGAAGCCTTTTCCCATCAGCAATCCCATGGTCCGGTTTCGGGAAAGGTCGTTCAGGCTGGTCAGCCCGAGGTCTCCGATGCCGCAGTACAGGAAAATGGACTGCGGGTCGCAGCCGAAGAGGGACAGGAACCCGCGCATCTCCCTTACCGCCTTGGTATAGATCAGAAAGTCCACGTTGGGGGAGTTGTACCGTCCGGATACGACGCCGATGGCAATCGCGTACATGTTCTTCAGGATACTGAGCAGCTCGACCGCCCGGATGTCATTGGTATAGTCCAGCTGGATCGAGGTATGGGGAAGAATCGTGTTCCGGAAGTCCTCGTAGTCCTTGCGAGAGCCCCCGAAGGTGAATCCGGTCGGAAGACCGTTGAGCACCTCGATGGCGAAGGATGGACCTTTCATGCTGCAGGTCCGGGAGAAAGGGATGCGCTCGGTGATGAAGGCGCCGTCGTCGCTCATACCTTTGGCGAAGTTGATCACCAGCGGGTCGTTCTTCGCAATCGGCTTGATTTTTTCGGCGAAGGGAACAATCGCTTTGGAAGGAATGACCAGCAGAATCACGTCGCTGTAGGAGAAGATTCCTAGATTGGTAGTCGCCCTGATCGCCGTGGAAAGGATGTGGGCGGGGAAATACTTGGAGTTGCGGTGGTTCTCGTTGATGTCGTCCACCACCTTCTGGTCCCGGTTGTAGAGCAGGACAGTGTTGTGGAGATTCCAGGAGAACCGTTCGGCAAGTGCCGTGCCGAAGGTGCCCGCTCCCGCGATGACAATCGTATGCTGCTTAATAGCCATCACTGTTTCCTGATGATGTAGAGGCGGCTGCCCATGTCGCCAAGAATCCTGCTTTCGGCGTCATAACCACTGCCAAGGAACTGCTCGGGGAGCTTGATGCCGGCATATCTCAATAGCCCGCCACTGACCAGGTAGTGCTCCATGCTGGCACTGACGGTCGCGTTCGGGTTCTTGGAAAGGTTGGTCAGGGGGGCCACCTTGCGTGCTACCGGCGCACCAAGGGACGCCAACTCGAGCTCCTGTGGCCGGGTGAGCACTTCATACAGCGCTCCGTCCTCCGCTTCGGGAACGAGCAGGACATCGCTTGGGCCGTTGGCCGTCAACCGCTCCTGGTTCCACATGACCAGAATGGTCCTCTTGTCCTGGCTGACCACCGACCACTGGGTGATGTTGCCATGCTGGTCGCGGTGGAAGGTGCCATACTGGAAGACGGCCCGGAACTGCTTGAAGAAGGCAATCTGCTCGCGCACCTGTTGCTTCTCCTCGCGGCTCATGGCCCCAAGGTCCATCTCGTACCCGAAGGCGCCGAAGAATGCGATATTGGCGCGTGTTTCCAGGCTTATCGTCCGGAGCGTCTGGTGGTTTGGCGTTGTTGAGACATGGCATCCGATCGCCGAAAGGGGATAGCCATAGCTTGTCCCTTCCTGGATCGCAATCCGGCTCAGCGCGTCGGTGTTGTCGCTGCACCAGATTTGCTGGACGTAGCAAAGCATGCCCAGGTCGAAGCGCTGGCCACCTGACGCGCACCCCTCGAAGAGCACATTGGGGAATGCCTTGGTGAAGCGGTCCAATAGCTCGTAGAGCCCCAACACATAGCGGTGGGGAAACTCACCCATGTTCTTTACCTCGTCGCTTATCGTATACAGGTCGGTGAACAGCCGGTTGCAGTCCCATTTCACGTAGTTGACGTCGGCCTCGGAGAACACCTTGCTGATGGAGTCATAGAGGTAGTCGCGCACCTCTTTGCGGGTCAGGTCAAGGATGTACTGGTGACGTCCGACGCTGGGTTTCCTTCCCGGAATGGCGATGACCCAGTCTGGGTGCTTCAAGTACAGCTGGCTTTCCTTGTTGACCATTTCCGGTTCAACCCATAACCCGAACATCATCCCCAAGTTGTGGATCTTGTCGCTCAACGCGCTTAGGCCGGATGGGAGTTTCTGGGGACTGGAGAACCAGTCTCCCAGACTTGAGGTAGCGTCATTACGGCTGCCGAACCAGCCGTCGTCGAGGACGAAGAGCTCGACGCCAAGGGAGGCCGCGCTCTTGGCCAGGTTCAACAGCTTGTTCTCATCGAATTCGAAATAGGCGGCTTCCCAGCTGTTGCAAAGGACCGGACGCTCGCGCCATTTCCAGACTCCGCGGACGATATGCTCGTTGACGAACCGATGGAATCGGGAGCTGACCCCTTCGAAACCCTCTGTGGAGTAGGTCAAGATTGCCTCCGGAGAGGTGAACGAGTTGCCGCTGGGTAGTTTCCACAGGAAGGTGGACTCGTTGATGCCGCCGACAAGCCGGGTCTTCCCGAAGGGGGAGACTTCCACTTCCTCCTTGTGGTTGCCGCTGTAGATCAGGTTGTAGCCGATCACCTCGCCCTGCTTTTCCGTCGCATCGGGGCGGGCAAGTAGCAGAAGTGGATTGTGGTCGCTGGAGGAAAGCCCTGAGCGACTTTCGTTGACGTGGCTTCCGTGGCGCAGATGTGCCCGCTCCATGATCCGCTCCCTGGCCCAAGCGCCGTTGAAGGTGACCAAATCCCAGTTGGAGTCAAACAAGTCGAGCTGCAGTGAATCCAGCTTGCGGATGTAGATATGGTGGTCGGTCTTGTTGATCAGCTGGGTGGAGCGCAGGATTATGTCCGAGTCTTCGAAAACGGTATAGAAGAGGACCAGGAAGACGGGCAACTGGGAATCCCTGAGCTCGACACGGAGCGACATGCAGTTCTGCGGGCTTCCGTAGGCCTGCGCCCCTTGGCGGGGGATTATCTGCTTGCCGGCTGTAATCAGGTGGTTCTGATAGATGAAGTCCAGCGTGGTGAAGCCACCATTATAGTCGACTACCACCATCGGGACCCGGTAGTCTCCCTTCCCCTCCGTGGAATATTCCATCGAAAGGTTTTCCAGAAACAAGGTGGGATGGTCCTCGTCGTAAGCAGGCTCGTCGCCGATGATATGGCTGTGCTTGTCCTCTAGAGCATGCAGGTCTCCAGCCTGCAGCTGGAATTTTCGCCCGTAATGGAGGTGCTCGAGATGCCCGGTCTCGTTTACCTGGAACAGGTAACTGGTTGTGTGGGTATCGAGCGCGAACAGCTTGTTGTTTTCTCTGATCATGGATGGCTCCTTAGGGCGGGATATCCCTATCATACCCCAATATGTGGGGAAAAGTGCAGTAGGGATGTCTTTCCTTTTCACGCGCGTCTTGAGGGTTTACTATGCAAGGGAAGGGGAGAGGAGAGAACCATGGATATCCGTAGATTGCAGCTTTGGAGCGGCCGGACAGCCACCGTCATGGACAACGACTGTGTCCGGTTCGTGTTGGAGGACCAGGGTGGTATGGGAATCGAGTTCTCTTCCCGAAACGCCAGTGGAGCCTTGGAAAACAGCGCGTGGGCTCCCGCTTTTCGCAGCAGCGGAGTCTCTGTATTCAGTGATCCCAACGCCAGTTTCTGGAAACATTCTTCTCAGTTGTATCAGATGGGTGGTTCCTACTTCAGCTTCCCAGACTTCGGTCCTTTTCCCCAGCAGGACAGAAACTCCGACGAAGCGGTCTCCACCACAGAGGGCCAGTTCTGGGTGGTGGAACGCTATGGCACCGATTCTGCTTCCGGCGGCATCTGGACGCTGAGCACGACCAAGAACCGGCTGGCGAAATGGCAGGTGGAGAAAATTGACTTGCTGCTTCCCGGGCAGTGCGTGCACTACACGGCGACGACGGTGACCAACCTTGGCCCGACCCCGTTGGAGGGGACCGCGGTCTGGTCGAACAACATCGGTTCCCCGTTCTTTGAGTCGGGATGTCTGATCAACTCCTGCGCCAAGACATGGATGACCCCTCCCGATCCTCAGAACGGCAAGGTCCGGCATCTGTTCGCCAATGGCATCCAGTTCGATGACCTGACCCATATACCTATCGGCGGTGGCCGGACCGTGGATTACACTGTGGTTCCTGCGGTCAATGGCCACACCGATTTCATCACCGGTCGTGTTCCCCGCCAGTCGGACCTCGGCTGGACAAGCGTGATCAACCCGCGGCACCAGATGGTGTTCTTTACCTTTTTTCCTGGCCCTCTCGCCCTGAAGACTGGAGACATGCCTATCAATTTCGTCAACTTCTGTTTCAACTATGGCGGTCGCCACCTGACTCCGGAGGCGCTCTATGACGGAGGCACGTCACGGAGCTTCAGTCTTGATTGCGGCGCCGGGACCAACCTGTTGGACATGGGCCTCGAAGCCGCCAGGGAAAAGCGCACGTTGATGGGGGTGGATACGCTGGTGACCTTCCAGCCGGGCGAGTCGAAGACGATGTTCTACGCCTCGGCCTTCCTGCCCTATACGTCGAGCCGTATCAGCATGAATTTCTACAGCGTGGAGCGGGTGATGAATGGACTGCAGCTGAAGCGGACCAAGAGCTGGGCCTTTATCGCTTGCGATCCGGAATTCCAAGCGATCAGAGCCTTGGCGTGCAGGCTGGCGGAGGAGAAACGGGAGCTGCTGAGAAGCTTGCAGCCGTTAGCGTAGGGAGAACTTGATGGGAATCCGTTGGACGACGGCGATTGCCTTGCCGCCCCGCGTGGCGGGACTTGCCTTCGCGCGTTTGAAGGCCTCGATTACCGCATCCCCGAATCCATGGCCCGGGTCTTCAAGCAATTCCACTTTATCGATATTCCCTGTTTCCGCTACATAGACTGCCACCAACACCGTTCCCTCAATGTTGCGCCTGCGCGCCATTGCAGGGTATTGCAACTTGAAGTTGGTATATCTCGGGGCAATCGTGTCCCCGTCCACCTCCTCGTAGGCAGCTGTCAGTTCGTTTCCCGAAGAGGGGCTTGCGGGTTCGGACGGGGCCGATGGTAGGGCTGGACTCTGGAAGGAAGGCTCCGTCACTGCGGGAGGGGAAACAGCAACTGCCTCCGGCATGGTTGGTATTTCCTCCGGCTCAGATAGCACCATCGGTTCGTCGATGATCGGGTTGATTGCTGGCTCGGTGACCTTGACCGGTTGCCAAGTGTCTTTGGCAGAGGGTGCCACAGGAGCTTGGATCGAGCTGAAGCTCAGGGTCGCCATATCGGCATGGACAAAATGGGCGTCCTTGTCGTAGCCCCCCAGAGGAATCCAGAGCAACAGGATGGAAAGGGCGATGGTCAGGGGGATGACCCAGAATCTCCAATGCTTACCCATGGGTTTCCCCTTGGACCAGGCAGTGGATGGTGGTCACGTGTTGGTTTTTCAGAAATTCGAGGACGGGTTGTATGAGAGCAAACGGCGTCTCCTTGTCGGCAAGCAGGCAGATTTCCGAAGGAAGGGTGGTGGTTGTCAGGTCGAGTGGCGTATTCCCGAGATAGAGGGCTCCCTCCTTGGAGACATAGATGGTCGCGTATTCCTCGCGTACTTCCTCCCAGGTCGGCGCGTTTGGGGTGGTGATCGCGACCGGGGTGGTACGGCTGGTGATGGCGAGGATGAGGAAGAAAAGCAACAGCAGGAAGGCAATGTCGCTCATTGAGCTGGATGGAAAAACGTGTCTACGTCGTCGCATGAAGCACCACCTTTGTGTTGGTTTCCTCTGCGATCGAAAGAATATCGACTACTCCCTGCCAGGTCGCGTTGTCGTCCACCGTCAGGGTCAATTGACCGGCTCCATCCAGAAGGTCCTTGCATTGGGACAGCGAAATAGTCTGGTTCTGGTAACGGAGGGTGTCGCCATCCTCCAATGTCAGGGAAACCGGGCTTGCGTCAGCAATTTCTCCCGCTGGTTGCGTCTGTCGGTAGGAGATTGCCTTCGTCATGTCCAGTCCCGCAAGCAACAGGAAGAAAATAATCAGCAGGAAGGCGATGTCGCTGGACTGCGCTAGTTCTTTGCGCTTTCGTCGACGCATAGGCTGTCCGCCCAAAGGCCAAGCACGTGGCTGAAAACAGCCGCGATGACACTGATGATCAGACCGAAGGCCGTGGTGTAGAGCGCCTCATACAAACCGCTGGCGACCACCTGAAGCCTGACCGTCTCCGCCTGGCTGATCGCGCGGAAGGCGCTGATCATGCCGGTAACCGTCCCGAGGAAACCCAGAACCGGCGCGATCGAGGCAATCAGGTCGAGCAGGGAGAGGACGTGGTAGGCTTTCGCCTCACTGAGCTTCTCTTTGTGCTTGGTGGCGAGAGCGAAGGTGACGATGCGCTCAACAACGAGGACAAAGACCAAAACCAACAGGGCGAAGAGCGGCCACATGACCGCCCCCCCTGCCTGCATCAGCGTCATCACGTTGTCCATCAGAACTTCCAGGTTCCGCCAAGGCGGATCTTCATGCCGGGCATCGGATAACCTTCAGCAAAAGCATATGTCGTATCAAAAAGGTTGTCGATAGCGGCATAAACCTTGAGGGATTCGATGATTTGGGCAGTCAAACTGCAGTTGACAATAGCAAAGGGATCGACAGGTGCAGAGTCGTAGGTGCCTTTCGCGGCCTGACCATAGAAATTTCCATTCGCATTAAAGGTGAAAATTCCGAAAGTGTATGTCATGCCGAATGAACCCATATGTTCTCTGGTGTATGGGACTGGCACCTCGTCACCAAAATCGTAGCTGCCAGTGTCGTCTTTCAGTACAAAACTTCTACTGTAATAATAAGATGCAGTAAGGGTTAGGTTCTTGACAGGCTTAAACTCAAACGAATGCTCCATTCCCATGTAAGAAGATTTCGCCATATTCCTGGGCCCGTACGTATAATTGATATAAGCATCGATAATAGCATCATACATATATTTCATATACACGCTGCCGGAATAAGAGAATGTATCGTTCTTGTATGTAGCCCCCACTTCACCATTGACACTCTTTTCCGGGTCAAGGTCCTCGTTTCCGTAACTAGGGTAATAAAGCTGATTGAACGAGGGGTAATTTTCCGCATAGCCAACGTTGGCGGTAAGAGACCAAGGTTCAGTCAATTGATAAGAAATGCCTAGATTTGCACCAGGTGACACTGCCTTGAAATCAGACACGTATGCCAGTGATGCCATCGGGAACAATCCAAGCTTGCCATCCAGGAAGTAGAAAGATCCTTCTGCATACCCGCGGGGCATCCAACGTTTTTCATCGCCGATCGAATTGTTGTCACTGTCAGCCAAAACAGCACCGTTGAACTCTTCGCCGAAATCCAGCTTGCTATTGTCTCCGAAAGAAAGGTGCTCGGCCACCGAAATGGTGAATATATGGTTATGGTATTCGGTCTTGTAGCTACTAGCATCGTAATTGTACGGCGTATACATGTAATCCAACCCGATATCGACAATACCGTACGAAACTGTATTTCTCGTCGAAAGCGTAAATGTTTTTTGAGTAACATCAGATGAAGGAAGGCTCAGGCTTCCAGGAATCTCTGCATGTTGCCAAGAGACGAGGTTCTTGGAAGAGAAGGACAACTTGTCATCCAACAACTTGCCATCTACGTTCACGTTTCCATGGAATTCGTAGAAACTATTGTTTTCTCGTTTGTAGCGACCCGTTCCATTCAGATACGTGTATCCATTATCCGCATAAGTGGCACCCATGTTAGCAAACAGGTTGATGTTTTTAAAGGAATTGGTATAGGAGAAGTCCCCACTTTGAGTGTCAACCAAGCCCCTCCAGTTCCGGTCATGCTCGGTTCCATCAATATAACGGAGTGGAACATACGAACCGTTTTCAAAGGAAAGTTCGTAATGCTCTTTATCAGAAGCATTAGCACTCTTCGTCACGATGTTGACCACTCCACCAACGGCCACCGCTTTCCCGAGGTTTCCGCTACCACTCTTGATGATTTCAATGTGGTCGATAGATGCGATAGGAATGGTAGTAAAATCGTACGAGGGGTTCTGTGCGTTGTTGACAGGAACTCCGTCGATATAGACGAGAGTCCGGGCTGACTGCATTCCTCTAATGCTCATTGTTTGGGCTGCGCCAAGCGTACCATAGGAATGACTATCTACGCCAACAGCTTTGCGAAGCAAATCCGCCGTGCTTTCCGCATGATAATTTTCAATTTGCTCGCGAGTAATGACAATAACCGTACTTCCGGTATTCACCTGTGCGTCACTGAGCTTGTTCTCGGTCACCTCAAGGGTTTGGGCTGTGCCGAGATCCGTGTAGTTCTGGTCGGCTGCATACGCCAGTGTGGCGGCAGTGAGTCCCAGAGCCACGAAAAAGAAACCGCGCTTCTTCATGGAAGGCCTCCTCTAAGAAGATGTGCTGGATTCTTCGTGACAACGGGAACAGTGGGATGCTGTGCTCTTTCTCCACGAAGAATGTGAAAAGCATGGAATCGTCTCCTGGCTTACGATTGAAACCTACTGGGGAAACCTTCTCACACAACGTGCAATGGCTTTTCCTGTTCGTATCGATTACAGTGGCGGGACCGCCGGGGATTCACACCCCGTTCCGTTATTCCAGCTCCAGCGGAAGTCATGATAGAATAGCGACGTCGTTTGGTCAACGAAAGGAGCCGTATGAGTCTGCATATTGGAGCGAGGGTGGGAGAAGTGGCCGACAAGGTGCTTTTGCCAGGTGATCCGCTGAGAGCGAAATACATCGCCGAGCGGTTTCTGGATGGGGCTTCCTGCTACACGGAAGTCCGTGGTATGTATGGATTTACCGGAACCTATAAAAGCAAACGGGTCAGTGTGCAAGGTACCGGTATGGGGATTCCATCCATCGGCATCTACATCCATGAGCTGATGGCGGAGTATGGGGTGCAGACGCTGATCCGTGTCGGTACCTGTGGGACTTTCGCGCCGCGACTCAAGCTGCGCGACCTGCTCATCGCTTCGGGTTCCACCCACGACAGCGCGGTCAACCAAAACCGCTTTGGAAATCTTTCCTTTTCTTGTATTCCGGATTGGAGATTGCTGGAAGCGGCCGTGGGCAAGGCACGGGAAATGGGCATGTCCTTCCAAGTGGGGCAGGTGCTCACCATGGACCAGTTCTACGACGAGGATACGGACAATAAGATCGCGAAGGTGTTGCCCTATGGGGTGCTCGCGTGCGACATGGAGAGCAGTGAGCTGTATACCCAGGCAGCTGGCATGGGCCGCCGTGCCCTGTCGGTCATGACGGTCAGCGACAGCCTGATTGACGGCAGCCAGGTGCCCGCCATCGAGCGTCAGACCAAGTTTGACGACATGATCCGTCTCGCGCTGGAAATCATTTGATTCTATTTCCCTGCCAGCCATTTGCCCGACGCGTAATAGATCCAGAACGCGATCGAGGTGACGACCCAGGAAACCGGGTAGACCACCATCAGGCTGAAGATGGACGGGTTGGTGGGGAAGTAGCAGACGACCCACAGGATCCTTACCACGCAGATGCCGATGACGGAGAAAAGGGTGGGGATGAAGGTCTGTCCGCATCCTCCCATTGTGCCCGGCATGATTTCAAGGGTGATGTAGGAAAGGTAGATGGGGGTGATAATCCAGTAGATCTGGCTTGCTACGTCGATGACTGCGGGGTCGCTGGTGAACAGGCTGCTGATTTGCCTGTTGAAGGCCAGTGTGAAGACCGAGAGGACGATGGTGATGGCGGAGCAGATGCCGAAGCTGATCCAGTTCGCCTTTCGGATACGGGCATATTGGCGGGCTCCGTAGTTCTGCCCCGCGAAGACCGTCATCGCCACACCGAATGAGTTGCAGATCATCCAGAAGACCGCATCCATCTTCGAATAGGCCGTGTATCCGGCCAGCACCGTGGTTCCCAGCGTATTGAGCGCCGCCTGGATGATGATGTTGCTGACCCCGTACATCGATCCTCTGACTCCGGTGGGCAGCCCGATCTGGAGCATTAGTCCCGCCAGTTTCCTGTCCAAGCTCAGATCCTTCCATACAAACCGGAAGGTCGGTTCATAGTTCTTTCCCAAATACAGGAAGACAAGCATGGCGGAAAGGCTCATGCAGGCCACGGTCGCCCAAGCCGCGCCTCTGATACCCCAGTTGAAAACGGCGACGAACAGCACATCAAGGACCATGTTCGCGACGCAGGCGATGACCAGGATATACAGGGGATGCCTGCTGTCACCCATGGACCGGAGAATCGAGGAACCCATGTTGTACAGCATGGTGGGGATCGAGCCGATGAAATAGATGTGCAGGTAGGTGACTGAAATGTCGAAAATGTCGCTTGGCATGCCAATCAGGCGCATGGCGCCACGAGCGCTCCACAGCCCGAGGACGGTGATGACCGCGCCGGTGACAAGGGCCAGAGCGATACCAGTCTCGATAGCTTCATGGACTGTTTCCTTCTTCCGAGCACCGATAAGCTGGCTGACAATGACACCAGCTCCACTGGTCAAGCCGATGAAAAAGCCAAGAATCAGGTTGATATAGGTCGTCGTTCCGCCACCGACCGCAGCCAATGCCCCGGCTCCGACAAAACGTCCGACGACAATCGCGTCGGCAGTTCCATACAACTGCTGGAAGCATGCTCCGAACAGGATGGGAAAGAAGAAGGAGAGCAGGCTGGGAAGGATTGGTCCTTGGGTGATGGAGGCTCGGGTTGGTCTCATAGCTTACGATGGTACTCGTTTTCTGTCAAAAAGCACAGACCATGCAACCTGTATCAGGTGCGATCGACCTTGCTGTAGCACTTGCCATCGACCCACAGATTGTGGGGGCTGCCATCCCCGCCATTACTGGCCATGGTGATGAAATAATTGAATGTCGCGATTGGATCATCCTCGTATTTCAATGCGCCTCGTTTCCAGATGGTAATCCTGTTTGCCACAATCCTGTAATCGTACGTCCCATTGACCGTCGCGCCACTGGAAGTCGTGACATTGTGGATGCATACTTGCGAGCCATTGGGGAAATAGAAACCGTTGCCACTGGTATCACAGAATTGCCAGCTCTTTCCATCCACGTAATTCTCATTGGCGTTCGCCAGGAATGACGAGGTGCCATAGTAATCGTCCTCGTCCATCTGCATCAGGTAGTCGTCGATCTTTTCCGCAGTGACGAAGGCCGTTGTTCCATCAAGCGTGAGTTTGAATATCCCGCTGCCGAAAGAGGGCACCCCGGTCAAGGAATAGCTCATATTCTTGGTAAAACTTAATGTCGCGCTGGTGGGGCTTGCGGAGTATGTGCCTCGATACATCGGCATTTCCTCCGTCCCTGTGGAAAGCGGCGTTATCCGAACCAATGTATCCGCCGCGTCCGTCGCATCTGACGCCCAGAAGGAGATGGCAAATGGCTTTCCTCCGAAAAGGTCTTTATAGCCTTCCGTTACCGAATATGTCCCAAGGAAAGAGCTGGCTGTCTTGGTGGGGGAGCTTCCTGTCAGGTCCTGGTAGGTGTACGTCTTTACCGGTGGGTCGTCGCATGCCATGCACAGCAAGGCGGCTGTCAACAAGGGGATGAAAAGATATCGTTTTGCCATATGGCCAGCTCCTCTTGTGCTGTTATACCATGTAATGTTGAGGAAAAGGAAGGGAATTCGGGTTGCCTGGTACTGGAAACAGAAGCGGTTCGTTAGGCATGATGGAGCCATGTCGAATCTGCTTCCTCTTACCTATACAGGGGTGGTGGTCCATGGCAGGGGCCTTGGGCGCACCGTTGGCATGCCCACTGCCAATATCGCACCGCCTGAATGTTTGCCTGACTTGGGCGTCTACGCATCGAGAGTGTTGGTGAACAATCATTGGCATATGGGAGTGACCAATATCGGCTACCGTCCTTCGGTCGATGAGAGAAGGGAAATCACGTTCGAGACCCATATCCTGGATTTTTCCGGTGATTTGTACGGGATGGTGATTACGGTCAGGCTGTGTGCATTTCTTCGTCCCACCCTGCAACTTCATTCGCTTCATGCGGTCAAGGTGCAGGTGTCGCAGGACATCCAAATGGCTCGACAGCTTCTCGCCTGAGCGCATTTCCTGCCAAGAGCCATGATTCTTCGGACTACTCCCATCGAAACGGAACCATTTACAGAAGCAAGGCGATTTCACTCTCGGACAGGCCGGTCTTCCGCATCACCTCGCTGATGTTCATGCGCTCGGCAAGCAGCCGCTTCGCCTCGCCCATCTTCCGCAGCATTTCGGTCTTTCCTTCGGCGATGCCGGCCATTCTCCCCTGTGCGATTCCTTGTTCGGTAAAGATCTCCCGTGCCGTCTTCATCATCTGTCCGCCTCCCAAGTCCTTGTATGGTTTCACTGCTTCCCTCAATACATCATACCGCATCTCTTCCGGTCTTGTATAACGCAGGTCATGGGCGAGGTCGCCGACCGCGTCGTCCCCGTCCCATTGTCCGTTGAGGTAGACGATCCCGCTCCCGTCCCCGTACTCCTTTCCGGTCTCTTGCACGGTACGGGAGACGTGGTAGACGGGAAGCCCCTTGTGGAAAGGGTCTGACGGGGTGATCACCACCACGATGGAGCGCCTCGGC
>JAQYHB010000046.1 GCA_028722305.1 Spirochaetales bacterium | reverse complement strand
GATTGGCCGAATCCAAAAGCTGCCTTGGCAGCAGGCTGGTGAAGTGGTGCGAGAGGCGGAACGTTCGTGGGCGCAAGCCTGGCCGGTACCATGCCCTTATAGGGCTGGAGCAAACCACCGGCTTGCCGGTGGTTGTGATTGCTTATTTTCTTCCAGGAAATTGCAGGACAGAACCATCGTTCTGCTTTTCCGGGGGTTCGTCCTCTTGGTCATCCATCACCGAAAGCGTTGCCTCCATCGCTCCGTCAGAAGACTCTTTCATCGTAAGGCAGAGGGGAATATGCCCTACCACTTTCCCTGGTACTCCATCGTGTTCTGTCTTGCACGAGACATCCAAATACCAGATTCCGCTTGGGTCGTCGGAAAGGGATGCGGTAAAGTATTTGGAACGGTAGACGTTTGTTGGTTTCAACATGGATAGCTCCTTGTCTGGGATTGTACTCCAAGGCAGGTGACGGTACAACAAGGGAGTAGTACTATCCAAAAGCGCGGAGATGGTGTAGGATTACAGACGGTTGATAAAGTTCATTTATTTATATATAAAGGAAATAGTATATGGTTGAAGCGTTGAAGAAATCGGGAAAGATTTCCCGCAAGGGACCCGTGGTGCTCCTCATCATGGATGGTGTCGGTTATGGCAAGTACAAGGAAGGCGACGCTGTCGCCGCTGCTGTGACGCAGAATTTGGACGCCTTGTTGTCGTCCTGTCCGAATACCAAGCTCAAGGCGCATGGAACGGCGGTCGGCCTTCCCTCCGACGCCGACATGGGCAACAGCGAGGTCGGCCATAACGCCATGGGCTGTGGCCGTGTCTTCGCCCAAGGCGCCAAGCTGGTGCAGAACGCTGTCGAGAGCGGCGATATGTTCAAGGGGGCGACGTGGCAGAAGCTGGTGGCCAACGTGAAGCAGAACCACTCCACCCTCCATTTCATCGGCTTGCTTTCCGATGGCAACGTCCACTCCAACATCCACCACCTCGAGGCGATGGTGAAGGAAGCCAAGAAGGAGGGCGTGGAGAAGGTCCGTATCCACGCATTGCTTGACGGTCGTGATGTCGGCGAGCTTTCCGCCCTTGACTACTTCGATCCTTTCGACAAGCTGCTGAAAGAGCTCTCCACCGATGGCTTTGACGCCCGTATCGCCGATGGCGGCGGCCGTATGGTCATCACCATGGACCGCTATAACGCCAACTGGGACATGGTCAAGAAAGGCTGGTATACCGAGGTGCTCGGAGAGGGCCGACAGTTTGCCAGCGCCCATGAGGCAATAACCACCCTGCGCGAGGAGACCCATGCCATCGACCAGGACCTTCCTCCCTTCGTCATCGCCGAGGACGGCAAGCCGGTCGGGCCAATCGTGGACGGGGATTCCGTCATCCTCTTCAACTTCCGTGGAGACCGCGCCTTGGAGATCAGCCGCGCCTTCGAGGATCCCAATCTGAAGGAGTTTGACCGCAAGAGACTGCCGAAGGTGGAGTACGCGGGCATGATGGAGTATGATGGCGATCTGCATATTCCTCACCAGTACCTAGTCGCACCTCCCTCGATCAACCGTACCTTGGCGGAGTACCTCTGCGCCAGCGGCGTGAAACAGTTCTCCATCAGCGAGACGCAGAAGTTCGGCCACATCACCTACTTCTTCAACGGCAACCGCTCCGGCAAGTTCGATGACAAGCTGGAGGAGTATGTCGAGATTCCGAGCGATATCGTTCCTTTCGAGCAGAGACCGTGGATGAAATGCGCCGAAATCGCGGACCGCGTGATCAAGGAGATCGAGAGCGGCAAGTGGAGTTTCATCAAGATGAATTTTCCCAACGGAGACATGGTGGGCCACACCGGTGTCTATGAGGCGGTTGTCTGTTCCATGGAGGCCCTCGACCTGCAGATTGGCAGGATTCGCGCGGCGGTGGAGAAGGCCGGTGGCGTGCTTCTGATTACCGCCGACCATGGCAACGCGGACGACATGTACGAGCATGACAAGACAGGCGAGGTGAAGCGCTACGCTGACGGAAGTCCGAGACCGAAGACCAGCCACTCGCTGAACCCCGTCCCGTGCATCCTGTATGACCCGTGCTATAACGGTGAATATTCCAAGGAGATGAACAGCGGGCTAGGCATCAGCTCGATTGCCGCAACCTGCATGACATTGCTTGGGTTTGTGCCGCCAGCCGATTACGACAAGAGCGTCATCAACCTGAACTGAACGCAAGGGCCGGCCGAGAGGGTCGGCCCTTCTTTTGACACATCGCGCCAACCTCGGTAAGATGGGAAGCGCTGTGTGGCGGACCGCGTAAATCCAAGCAACAATGGATTTCGCGGTTTTTTTATTGGAGTAACGCGATGGAACGTGATCAATCAAACAAGCTGGCGATGATGCCGATGAACAAGCTCCTCGTGTCGATGAGCCTTCCCATGATGGTGTCCTTTTTCATCCAGGCGCTTTACAACATCGTCGACTCGATGTTCGTCGCGAAGCTGAGCGAGGATGCCCTGACCGCGGTCAGTCTTGCCTTTCCTGTCCAGCAGGTGATTACCGCCATCGGAGTCGGCACTGGAGTGGGCGTCAACGCATTGGTTCCCCGGTATATGGGGCAGGGCGAGCCCCGGAAGGCGAACTTGGTCGCCAACACCGCTGTGTTGCTCTGCATCTGCTATTCCGTTGTTTTCTTGATTCTTGGCCTCACCATTGTCAGTCCCTATTACCAAGTGCAGACCAACGTGGCAAGCATTGCCGACGGGGGAATCACGTACCTGACGATTGTCGTCTGTGTCTCGGCTGGCGTCTTTTTCGGGCAGATATTCGAGAAACTGCTGGTCTGCAACGGATATTCGACTCTGGCCATGCTCAGCCAGGCAAGCGGGGCTGTTTTCAACCTGGTCTTTGACCCCCTGCTGATTTTCGGCCTTGGACCCTTTCCGAGAATGGGAATCGCTGGCGCCGCGTTGGCTACCGTGCTTGGACAGATCCTAGGTGCCTTGATTGCTTTTATCCTTAATCTGAAGCGGAATCCCAATATCCGATTCCGATGGTTGTTGTTGAGACCGAATGGCATGGTTGTCTCCATTCTTTCGGTTGGTTTTCCATCGATGATTACCATGGGGCTTTCCTCCGCGACCACATTCTGCGTGAACCAAATCCTGCTTCTGTACAGCACCACGGCGACCGCCGTCTACGGCATTTGGATGAAATTGCAGAACTTCTGCTACATGCCGGTTTTCGGCATGAACAACGGTATGGTTCCAATCCTTTCCTATAATTTGGGGAACAAGCGCTATGGCCGCATCCGCGAGGCCATCCGCCTTGCCGTCATCTCCATCCTGGGGTTGATGGTGACGCTCGCTGTGATATTTGAGCTGATTCCGGACAAGGTGCTTGCCATGTTCAGCGCGTCGGAGACCATGACGAGGATTGGGCTGGTGGCGTTACGATTTTGCTGTTGCGCGCTTCCTTTCGGAGCTCTGTGCGTGATTTTTTCCTCCAGCATGCAGGCGCTGGGATATGCCAGATGGACGCTCGTGGTCAACATCCTTCGGCAATTTGTCCTTCTTGTCGTCCTGTTCGGATTGTTTCATCTGCTCTTCCATAATCTTGATGTCCTTTGGGCCGCTGTCCCTCTCGCCGAATGTATTTCCTGTCTGCTTGCCATCTTCTTGGCCAGAAGGATGCTGGAAAGTCTGAAGAGGTGAGCTGAAATCCCGATGGAAAAGCGCGCTTTGCGTTTGAAGAAGAGGATGGTATAATTCCAGCCATCTGAAAATTCGTGTATCGAGGGTTCTATGAAGCGAAATCGGCTAGTTCGCATGGTTTTGTCGTGTTTGCTTGTTCTTGTCTCTCTTCCTCTCAGCGCCGTTACTGACCCGGTCCTGGACCGGAGCGTGGACAACGGCAAATTCGTCGTCTACTTCCTGTATTTGGGGAAAGCTTCCAGCACGAAGAAAAGCAACCATGGGGACTGCGAGCTTTTGATCAGTCCGGATGGAAAGGTCATGATGGTCGACTGTGGCGCGCCGGAGCAGGGACGCTATGTGGTTGAGACGCTTGCATCGCTCGGCATCGACCATATCGACTACTTCGTCAATTCCCATCGCCATCACGACCATCTGGGAGGGTTCAGCCAGGTGGCGGACCATGCGAAGATCGACCAGGTGCTCGTCGGTCCTATGGAAGGGTATTCCGGCATATACAGCCTGGAGATGGACCAGCGGTGCGAAGCTGACGGCATTGTCCAGACCAAAATCGGAGATGGGGATTCCTTCAAGTTCGGGCAGGACATCGAGGTCTCGGTCTACCATCCCTCCAAAACCGATGTGGATTCCTCCTACACAACCGAAGAACTCAACAACAGCTCATTGGCCTTGAAGTTCACCTATGGAAAGACCACAGTGTTGCTTTGTGGCGACCTGTACATGAAAGGAGAGGATGAAGTACTTACCGCACACAATGACGATATCAGGGGCATCGATGTCGCGAAGGCAAACCATCATGGATTATGGACGAGCAACCAGGATTCGTGGATTGAGACCGTCAATCCCGCCTATTGCGTTGCGGTGAGCGATATCCTTTGTGATTTAGGAGTGATGAACAGATACAAGAAACACGGTACCATCTTCCGCCAGACGCTGTTCAATGGTATCGTCAAGTTCACCATGGATGACAACCATGGCGTCACCATGCTTTGCCAGCATGATTTCTCGCTGGACAACTGAGGCGTTCACGCCCAAATCCGACGGCTGCGGGCGACAAGCATCAGGATGGCTAGGCTTGCCAACTCGAACAAAAACACGATTCCATCCCGGATTACACCGTACGGGAAGGCGAGAAGCACGAGAGCGATGATGTTCATCGTGTAGGCGACGCATTTGATGATGGTCTCCTTGGAGACGTTTTCCTGAAAGACACTGCAGAAGAGGATCAGCAGGCCGATGCAACCGAGGACGAGTATTGCCACGCGCATGGTCAGAGCCCCGATATAGGCGCCCTTTAGGAAGATCACTGTGTTGGGAGAGAGAGGAACCGCCATGCCCACCAGCAAGGAAACGGCGCAAGCAATCAATATGCCTGTGTTGATTCGTTTGACGTTGATCTCCGTTTGGTAGAGCATGCATTCCATGGAAATCAAAATGGCCGCCAGCAGAATGATCTGGTAGAGACGGGCAGTCTGGGCCATCGAGAGGGGAAGCGCCTGGGTGTATCGATAACAGGGCGGATAGACCCGCAATTCCAAGAGGGAAAGAAGCAATAAGAGGAAAGGCATCAACTGCGCGTCGCTGCCAAAGGTGGTGCGCAGGTAGTGGTAGACCATCACCGCCAACGCGAACGAGATGACGAGGTGGGCGAAGCTCGGACCTAATCTCAGGGAGATGTCAAACAGGGGAACCCCTTCTTCCAGCGCCGAGAAAAACCCATATACAATCAGCGCGCAAAAGGCAATGGTCGTCAGACTTTGAAAAATCAGGCAGAGATTCCGGAAAAAGAGCTTCTTCATCTTGCTTACAGGATATCCTTATAGGGCGTCTCCACGCGCACATCCATCAGTTGCGCGCTCCAGCTTGCTCCCATTGTTGCCACCAAGGAATCGACCATGACGCCCATGCCTCCCACCAAGGGGAGCAAGGCCAGCATTGTCAGCTCGGCTCCGTAGAGATTGATGTCGAACAGGCGGAGGGTAAGCACGACAATCAGGAAAACCTCGCTCCCGAAGGAGAGAGCGCCGCAGAAACTGACCAAAGCACAACCCAAGGCGATCAGCACCTCGACCTGCCCGGTCAAGGCGCTCGGGTTGACTGCGGAGATCAGGCTCAACGCACAGAGGGTGCTGATCATGGCGGAGCCGCCATGTCCGAACATCGCATGGAAGGGGATGGCCGTGGAGGCGATGCGCTTCTGGCAACCGAGGTTGTGGCGCGCTACAGGCTGTCCGATAAGGGCGGTCAGGAGTATGTCTCCGGAGAAAAGGCCGGTAATCATAGGCGCCAGCGAGCGGTAAAGCGTCTGATAGGGGTTTACCTTGAATTTAGTCGCACAGGCAAAAAGGAAAGGAAGCACGATGAAGATGGCCGCGCTGCAACCGATGACCATCATCGTCAGGAATTGACCTGCCACGAAGATGGATCCTTCCTGCATCAGCTTGGAAAAGAAGGTGCTCGCCGCGACAAAGACAAACAGGTAGGAAGAAAGCGTGATGGCGCGGGCCATGCGGAACATCACCTCGCTGAAGCTGTTCATCAACACATAGGCCGGTCTGATGACCTCGACATTTGGCTTAAGGAAATACCCGATCAGGAAGCAGACAATCAGGAATGCAGGCATCAACGCCCGGATTGTCTCAAAGAAGCCCAGGGGACTTGCTCCCACAAGGCCAAGACTGACAAGGCTCTTCCCCGGGAACATGGAAATGTCCGCGCCTGAGCCGGCGGTACTGGTGACAGGAAAGGTAGCGCTGAAGGAACGGAAAATGGCTACGGCGCTCAAGCTCAGCAACACGGTCGAGGCGAATGCCCAGATTGCGGAGGAAACCAGGACAGTGTGGAGTCTTCCGTCCTTTCGGCAAGAGGCGATTCCGCTGGTAAAGCTGCAGACGACCATTACGAGCAGGATGAAAAACCCTGTTTGTTCAAGAAAGACTGTCAAATCTGTCATAGCGGTCAGGAAAACCGGGCTTTGGCCAGCTACCAAGGTAGCAGCCAAAGCCATGAACACAGCCGCCAGATACGTGAGCCAAGTTTTCATACTGCTTAGAGTAACCCAACCTCAATGGTGAGTCAATTCTGCATAGCGTCCAGACGGTAGTTTGCGCCCGACTCTTTCCCCATCAATCGCCGAAGAAGGGGAACCGCCAACGTGTCGCCGGCCCGTTCCTGGCTCAAGGCATGCAACACCAAAAGGTCCTGCATTGATTCTTTCTTGTAGTAGATGACCCCTTGGTAGATGTTGCAACCTGCGAAGAGCCACAGGCTGTGGTCCTTCATCATTTCCTCCAGCATCTTCCCTGCCTCCCGTTGGTTCGTCAGCCTTCCACTCACGGAAAGGATCGCGCCCATATGGCAGATGACATGGATCTCGTCTCGGGAATACCCAAGAGGCTCCAGCGCTGGTGCGAGCAACCTGTTCAACAAGATCCTGTCGGCGAGCGCCATGGCCTCTTGAACCGATTGGACGCCAAGAGCCATAGGCTCGATGATGAACGAGGCTATCATTGCGTAGGGAAGCTCGGGCATTACCTGCGCGATATGACGCTCGATTCCCTCAGCATCGGCGAACGGAGTGAACTGCCGCTTCAGCAGGGCAAGCACGGCTTTGCTCGAGAGATTCGCGACGGGGACCTTGACGTACCGGAAAACCTCTTCCGGCATCGTGAGCGAATAGCGGTAAAGTTCCTGATAGCTCTCGGTCAGGTCGATGGCCGCGGCCCTGATGGCGGAATCCTCACCATCCAAGGCGCGCTGGACATTATGGATGAACGGAGACGCAGTCAGGGAATGGAACAGCTTGTGCATCGGTCTCAGCCTGAGCATGGCGATCTCTTCTTCCAGGTTCGGAACTCCCTTCCCACCCAAGGCCTCGCAAAGCGTCCTGTAGGTACCGTCGGTGTCGACAACTTCGTGGACTTTGACGAACACGATTGTCTGGTAGCCGTTCAGGTGGAAGGAGCACCCATGGCGGCAGATGTCGACGGATGGCCGTACATAGGTCAGCATATCCGGGAACTGGGTGTAGACGAGATACCGGTCTGGTTCGTCGTGGACATCGAGCGCCTGGGCGATGGTGACCTGTTCGGTCCCGCGTTCCTGGCCGTGGCGTACCAACTTGTCAACACTCCGGAAGATGGTTCCCTCGACCGCTTCATACTGGTTGTTGAACAGCACCAACGCGCGTTCCTCGTCGGTTCCGTTGGTGTAGCAGTAGGCGGACTCTTCGACCTTGCCGAATGGTCCGACCAGGTCGAACAGCTGGAAATGATCGCAGCCACTGAACAGATAGCGCTTCCTGAGCAGTGGGAAGATTCTCCGTTCATGCTCGGCAAGCAACCCTTGGTTTGGTTGCTCGTCCCAGTAGGCGCGACGGTACTCCATTCCGTACTTTTCGCGATAGCCCTCGATCTGTCCATGGCCGAACATCGGCAGGCCTGGCATGGTGGAAAGCAACGTGCATACCCCGAAGTATTTGTCGCCGTCGCCGAACTGGGCGATGGCGGTTTCCTCGTCTGGGTTGTTCATGAAGTTGACGAACCGTTTCAGGATCTCCGGGTCGAAGCTGATGGTCTGCTTGATGGTATCCCGGTACTTTTTGTTCTCCTGGTTCTTCAGCATGTTCATAAAAGCGCTGTTGTAGACACGATGCATGCCGAGCGTACGGACAAAGTATCCCTCCATCATCCAGAAGGCCTCAGCGAGCAACAGGGTGTCTGGGAGCTCTTGGGCGATTCGGTCGACCACTTCACGCCAGAATTCCTTGGGAATCCGGGCGTTGAATTCGGCATCGCTCATCGATGCGTTCGCCCGTCCCGCGATATCCCCTCCGGCACCCAATTGCGGGTACCATAGACGCCTGATGTGTTTTTTTGCCAATGTCATGGCGGCGTCGAAGCGGATGATCGGGAAATTCTGCGCCACATGACGGATTTCCTGATAGACAGCCTCTCGGGTGACCGGGTTGAGGAAATCGAGCTGAGCGGTGTCGTTCCAGGGCATCGAGGTGCCGTCATTTCCATGGAAGATATAGGTGGTCTGCCCGGTTCGCTTGTCTCTGCGCCGGAAGGTTACCGCTGCGTCGGTGCGGTTGTAGTAATGGTCTTCCAGCTTGATTTCGATGCCAGGGTTGGAAGAAAGGTCGGGACCGTTGTACGAGTAGGAAGGGAAGGGAGGATAGTCCTGCTGGATGAAGTACTCTGGATGCTCCATGACCCATTTGCTGTCGATGCCGGTATGGTTGGGCACCATGTCGCTGGCGAGCCGGATTCCACGGGCACCGCAACGGACACGCAGGTTTTCCAGCGCGTGCCATCCTCCAATTGTGGGAGAAATCTCATAGTCCTCCAGCGAGTAGGCAGATGCTTCTGCGTCCGGGTTCCCGCACAGGTTCTTGATCTTCTTGCTGGCTGTGGAACGTTCCCAAAGGCCAATCAGCCAAAGCGCGGTGAATCCTCTCTTCTTGAGCTGGTCAAGCTCCTCATCGGGAATCTGGTCCAGCGTGGTGATTGACCGCTTGTAAAGCTTGGAGAGCTGGTCCAGCCAGACCAGCGTGCTTTTCGCCATCATTACCACGTTCGGCATCCAGTTTTTGTCTTGGGAGAAGGCTTCATAGTCGCTATCCAGCGTGCTGTAGTCGGGAACGCTCGTCGGGGCCGGTCCACTGCCGATAAAGCGGGGCTTGTGCTCCTCACGCATGATAGTCATCGCTTTGAACAGCAATGTCTTGATGGTCTCGGGCACCAACGCGCCCCATTTGTCCAGGATGAAGGATATCTGGGCTAGCAGGTCGGTCGGGTGGAGTCTCGCCGGTTCGGTCAGGAACTCGAACAGGTTCATCTTCTTTGTTCCCACCTCTACCGGCTGTCCGCTTGAGACGTCCCGGTCGAGAACTCTGATCAGGTTGGTGGTCTCCGGGGGGAAGTTCAGTCCTCGAGGGGCGATTAGCGGCCTGATTGCCTTGACTAAAGCCGGATTGACCTGCATGACCCGGTGGACGAAGAAGCCGCGAAGGCTCTCGTCGGTGAACTCGGACAGGTCGGGGTGCTTCTCGACGAGAAGCGGTGAAGGGAACTCCTTCACGTAAAAGGCGAGGGCGGACTGGGCCGGGCCGTCCAGATGTGAGCTGGTGGCATGGAAGAACGGGGGATTGGTGGTTCTCAGATAGGCGTCGAGCACCGTCTGGTAGAGCAGGTGGAGCAGGACGCTCGCGTTGAGGTCGGCGGGCGAAAGATAATCCCATTCCGGATGGGTTTCCACCGCTCGGTTGTAGAGAAAGGCGAAACGGCTTGCCTCCTGGTAGAGCTTGTCCATCTGACGATTTTCCGCGAAGAACGGTTGAAACTGTTGCAGATCCGTCCGTAATCGTATGGAAACCCGAAGGTCATGACTTTGCATGTCCGTCTCCCCCTCATTGCCCATAGTATATGGGTCAAACGGGGTTGCGGGCAAGGTAGAACAACAATCATGTCTTGCTAATCATCGATATTATGGAAGCTTGTAGACTTGCGGAATGTGGTCGCGACTTTCCAACATTGCGCGGATATGGGGCAAAAGCAAGTTCCATCCGATCCACTCGTCCCTGGTGAATGGAGTCAGCACATACTGGGCCACCCCTCCATGCTGGGGCCTTCCAATGCCGATACGCAATCTGGCGAACTGGTCGCTGCCCAGCCGTTCCTTGATTGAACGCAATCCGTTATGGCCTTGAAGCCCTCCGCCGAGTTGCAACCGGACTTCACCAAAAGGAAGCTCCAGGTCATCGTGGGCCACGAGTATTTCCTGCGGCTTCAGCTTGAAGAAACCAGCCGCCTCCCCGACACTGATTCCACTGAGGTTCATGTAGGTCCGCGGTTTCAACAGCTTCAGCCCTCCTTCCTCGGCATACTGTCCGTGGAACTTGTCCTGCCAGCTGGCCGAGGGATACATATGGTCGGCGACGATGAAGCCGGCGTTGTGTCTGGTTTTCTGGTATTCCCTCCCGGGATTGCCAAGAAAGACGATCAATTTCATGCACCCATGCTACCAAAAAATGGGGCATGAATAACAGACGTCCTGTTTTTATCTTTCGTTTTATTGTTTTTATTAACTGTTATCTTTCGTTTTGGCGAAAGATATGGTACAGTTTCCACAAAAGGAGATTGTCCCCGGTATGAGCGATGTAAACCTCGGAATGTTCAAGGCGTACGATATCCGCACGAAAAGAGAGATGCTGGACATCGACTTGGAGGTCCGGCTGATTAAGGCGGTAGGGATGTATCTTCGGGATTCCGTGAAAGTTTCCGAGGTCGTCATTTGCCGCGACGCCCGCCTGTATTGTCCCGAATTGATGGAACTTGCCCTGGATCTGTTTCCTAGACTTGGCCTGGACGTATATGTGAATCCCCTGCAGGCAGCTACGTGTGAGTTTTATTTTACCTGCATGCGCCATCCCCTCTGTGCCGGGGTCATGATTACCGCGAGCCATAATCCCGGCAATTACGTCGGCCTGAAACTCGTGGCCCCTGGTCTTGTCCCCATAGCCTTTGACTATGGCCCTGATGGCGGCATCGCCAAAATCCAGGAACTATACTTGCGTGATGCGCCTCTTACGGTGGGCTCCGCGCGAGGGAAAGTCCATATCGTGAACGAGTGCGTCCAGTTCATCGAATACTCGATGCGCCTCGCGAAAGTGGAAAGGGGGGATTTGAATGGATTGAACGTGATGGGCGAGTTCCTCTCTGGCATGGCTGGCGTCGATGTAGCGATGGCTTTTGATATGGCAGGGGCGAATTTCCATAGCCTCCATCTTGTTCCGAACGGGTTCTTTCCGGAAGGAGATCCGAATCCGGTTGTCGAAAGCAGCATCGCTCCTGCGCGGAAGGCGGTCAAGGCCGGGCGGTATGACTTTGGTTTTTGCTTCGATGGGGATGGAGACCGCATGGATCTGATGGATGGAAACGGCGAGCAGATTGTTCCGGGCTTCAATATGGCCATTCTGGTTCCGGAAATGAAAGAACTTTTCGCCCATGCCTTCCCAGGTCAGGGAAAAGCCCTGCAGTTGTACGCTGACGTGAAGGCAATCCCGACCGCTCTGGTGGAAATAGCGAAAGCAGGCGTAGGCGTCCATATCATTCGCAACGGACACTCGTTCATCAAAGGGAAACTGATGGAACATTTCAACGAGCGCTACGTGGCGGCGGAAGAGGAGTCCGCCCATTACTACATGAACTTTCCCTATGACGAGAAGGACTGGTCAAAAGGACATGTCGCTACGGAAAATACTTTGTTCTACGCATTGTTGACCGCCAAAACGTGGAAGAACAACCCGAAAGCTTACGAAAGGGCCCAACGGATGCAAAAGCAGATTTTCCGCTACCGCGAATGGCCGGCGCATTTCGAGCCGGCGCCCGAAGAGATGCCACACATCATGGATGATGTGGAGAAAGTCATGAAGGAAAGGGGAGCGTCCATCATCAAGACCATGGACGATGGCAGCGACCTTGACGCGACGTTGATGCGTTTCAATCTTCCCAGTCATTTTCACGCAGGCGTGCGGTTGGAGGACACGACTTGGTGCCAGGTGGCGCAACGGATCAGCCGTAGCGAGGACGCGATGTGCCGGTGGGAGGTTGTTTCGAACGATTGGAAAACTTGTGAGGAAACCAATAAAATAATCGTCGAGATTGCTGACAGATACGTCAAGAAAGGCTATGCATATTACGGGGACTGACAAGAATGAATGGCGCGGAACGAAAGCAGGCAATCCTGCAACTCCTTCAAGAGAAAGAAAGCATCCATGTCGATGAGCTGACGGAACGGTTTGGTGTATCCAAAGTAACGATTCGCGGAGATCTGGACATTCTCCAGCAGAAAGGCTTGCTTGTCCGCACCCATGGTGGTGCGATGCTTCCGGAGAAGCGCGATTTTATCCGGATTATTTCCAATACCATACATGAGTCGACCAGAGAGAAGGACGAGATCGCCAAGCTCGCCGCGTCTTTGGTTTCCTCTGGACAGGCGATTATCATCGATAGCGGCTCGACCACGATGCATATGGCCAAGTATCTGGCCGACAAGCAGGTCACGGTAGCGACCAACTCCTTGCTGGTGATGCAGCAATTGATGAACGAGGACAATGTCGACCTTGTCGTTATCGGCGGTTCCTTGCGGCGTTTTTCCATGAGTGCCATCGGTAGTATCGCCCGTTCCTGCTTGACGCAGATTCACGCAGATTGGCTCTTCCTTGGAGGGTCAGGCTATTCGGTGGAGAAAGGAATCACTTGCTCCAATTTGGTCGAGGCCGACACCAAGCAGGCCATGATCCAGAATGCGGAACATGTCTGTTTTGTCGCCGATAGCTCGAAGATGGGCAGGGTATCCTTTGCCAACGTGACCGACTGGAGCCACATCGATGTGCTGGTAACTGACCGAATCGACACGGAAACCCGTATCTGTCTTGAAGGGTTCGGCGTGAGGGTGATGGTGCCAAAGCATGCGTGAATGGGGATTGTCCCTGGTGGGCCTGCGGGCGGTGGATGATGTCCAAGCTATCGCGGGGCGATACCCGGAACTCAACTTCGAGCTGTCCTACAACATGCGTTCCGACATGTTGGAAATGGTTGCCCCGATTCTCGAACACAGGGTCATTTCCCTCCATGCAACTTGTCCGAGGAGCCGGTATTTCCCGAATTTCGCTTCAGACGATTCCCAAGTCTTGGCCCAGAGCATGTCCGATATCAGGCAGAGCATCGTCACCGCGAAGCGCTTTCATGCTCCCATCATGGTCCTGCATCCCGGCTACCTTTGCGAGGAGGGAATGCCGAGTGACAAGAACGCTCGGCTTGCGTTGTTGGACAAACCGCTGTTTCAGAGACATGTGGCTGTAAGGGAAGGGGCCATCTGCGGCAGGAAATACCCGGAAAGCGATGCGTATCGGAGGGCGATGGACCGGCTCACGTCGCATATCGGCATGGTTTGTCGGCTCTGCCGGGACGATGGTATCACGCTGGCGGTCGAGAATCTGAACCCGCGTTCCGGATATCTTTGCATGACACCGGATGATTTCGCCCAGCTCGCGACTATCGAGCATCTGGGTTTTTGCCTTGATATCGGGCATCTTTGGATTTCCCATTTCGCGTTTGGCTTTGATTTCCTTGATGCGATGCGGAGCATGCTGGCGACCCGTAAAGTGGTCTCTTTCCATCTCCATGCAAATCCATCCGATGGCCATATCTGGGAGGATAGCCATGGGGATCTGGATGCCAACGGGGCTTTTCCGCTCTATGAAACACTTGGAGCCATTGTCGCGGAACCGGCCAATTGCGTCCTTGAGACCGTGTCGCATCCGGACCACAATATTCGGATTCTCCAAAAGTTCATCAAAGCTTCTTAAATTTTCTTTATCTGTCGAAATCTTTCGTTTTTGGGATAATATTTGGAAGTCTACTTGCAAAGCGTAGAATATAGAAAGTTTTTTCCTTGTGGGCAGGAAAAATGGATGATACACTTACCACAAGTTTCAAACGTCATTGATAAAAAAGGAGGAGACGTATGAAAAAAAGTTTGTCCTTTCTGACGGTGCTTGTCGCTGTTTCCGCGATGCTCTTCGCCCAAGGCGGCAGTGAAGCCCCGAAGACAGCACCCAGTTCCGGCATCCCGGCGGAGACCAACAAGCTTGTCGTGTACGCCACTTGTAGCGAAAGCGAGGCCCAGAAAATCACCGATGCCTTCATCAAGAAGTATCCGGGTATGCAAATCACCATCATCCAGGCAGGAAGCGGCGATATGGTTACTCGGGTGAAAACAGAATGGCCGAAACCGGAAGGGGATGTGATTCTTCTGCTCGCCAAGGAGAACTTGGACTCCATCTACAACAACCTTGCCCCGTACAAGAGCGCCAATCACGATGCTTTCGCGCCGGAATTCCGAGATCCTGCGGATACTCCTCGGTATTATGCGACGAGCCTTCCTCTGCAGGCAATCATGTATAACACCAAGATGTTGACTCCGGACCAGGCTCCGAAGTCCTGGAAGGATCTGGCCGACCCGAAGTTCAAAGGCGAGATCGTCCTCGGCAACCCCGCCTCTTCCGGATCTTCCTATGCGCAACTGTACATGATGCATAAGCTCTACGGTATGGATTTCGTCAAGCAGGTTGCCTCGAACGCAACCTATGTCGCTTCCTCCACTGCTGGACCGGACAGTGTTGCCCGTGGCGAGTACGCCATCACCGTCACCGGAGAGAAGAACATCGGGGACAGGATTGCCCAGGGAGATCCTGTCGCTTACGTGCTTCCTGAGGAAGGTACCGGACTGCGTACCGAAGGTTCCGCAATCCTTGCGAACTGCAAGAACCTGGCAAGCGCCCAGCATTTCATCGATTTCATCACCAGCGAGGAAGGCATGACGGTCGTCCGTGACCAGTGTTTCCGCCGCCCGGCTCTGACCACCATCGCCGGTCCTGCGAACCTTCCGTCCCTGAAGGATATGAAGTTCTTCGATTATGACGCGAAAGAAGCGGCCGCGTCCAAGAAACAGCTTGTTTCCGAGTTTCAGGGCTTGCTGTAAGCTGGCAGGAAAAGGGTCAGGACCAGAAAGCGCGTCCTGACCCTTCTTTCTCTTTTGCCATACCATCAAAGGGAGCGGATTCCATGAGTCACGATTTGACATACGATGCAGTGAATAAGATTTACGATGCCAAGGGAAAGAACCCGGTACATGCCTTGAGGGATGTCTCCTTCACCATCAGGGCGGGGGAACTCTTCTGCCTGCTAGGTCCTTCAGGTTGTGGGAAGACCACGCTGTTGCGAAGCACTGCCGGCCTTGAGTCCATTTCCAGCGGAAAGATGCTTTATGGTGATGTCGACATCTCCACGATTCCTCCGTATAAGCGCAATATCGGCATGGTGTTCCAGAGTTTCGCCTTGTATCCCCACATGACGATTTTCGAGAATGTCGCTTATGGGCTCAGGGTCCGGAAGATTCCCGAGGAGGTCGTGCGCAAGAAGGTTACCGAGGCGATGGAACTCGTCGGTCTTGGAGAGGAGTTGAAGCGCAACCCCAGCCCTTCCGGCCTTTCCGGCGGACAGCAGCAGCGCGTCGCGATTGCCCGCGCACTTGCGATGAATCCGGACATTCTCTTCTTCGACGAACCGACCTCCGCGCTTGATCCGGAGCTTACCGCTGAAATCCTGAAGGTGATCCGCCAGCTCGCCGAAGAACACATGACCATGGTGATTGTAACCCATGAAATCAATTTTGCCCGCAATGTTTCCGACCGCATCGTTTTCATGGCGGACGGCGTCATCGTGGAGCAGGGATCCGCGGAACAGCTGGTCGACAATCCGCAGAATGAGCGCACCCGCGCATTCCTCGCCAATATCGGCAAGGGAAGGGACTGAAGTTCTTATTCGTGAAACAGTCGCCTGACGATGTTTCCCCGGGCGTCACAAAAACATTCCGAGTCTCATCCTGTCTCGTTCATCGTCTGATTTTTCGGAGCTGACAACGCGGCACGGCCGTGTTGCCGTGCCGCGGACGCCGCTTCAGCGTTCATCCCGGCAGAGTTCAAAGAACGGGGTGACGCCGTTTTTCAAGGCGGCCGTGTTCAGCTGAATTTTCAGCTTGCCGCCGACGTTTTCCAGCGGGAGCTCCTCAAGCCGTTCTCCGTCGAGCCCGAGCGCGTAAAGTTTCCAGTTGCCCGGCTTGACGAGGAGCTCTGCGGTGAACGTCCCGGAACGGACCAGAACGGGCAGAGCGCCGACTGAAAAAAGCGTTCTCCAATCTTCGGAAAGTTCCATCCCGCTGTTGATCGCCTCCGTGGCGCAGATCAGCACGATTCTGGAGGAATTCTCAAGATTTTTCCCGTCGACCGCGGACGCTGCGACGGTTGCGGGACTCGTGCCGGAGAGAACCGTCAGATTCCCGAGCTTTTTCGCCGGCTTTCCGGTCCAGGTGATGGCTTCCGTGCGGGCGGTGATCACCGTCATCCACTTTTCCGGACCGTTCATTGTGATTTCTCCGGTGTCCGTCTGGAACACGCCCTTTGCCGGATCGGAAACATTGTCTGCCGGGAGAATCCCCTGTTTTTTCAGTTTCGCGACATATCCGGCAAGATCGAATGATCCGTCGTTTACGTCCCGGAGATTGCTGGTCCATTCAAAGCTGTTGACAAAACCGTGATTTGCGGGAGTCAGTTCAAAATCCGGTTTGCGGGGATATGCGGTTCCCTCTGCGGCAGGCTGATCGGGAAACGCGATGGAAAAACCGGTCATCAGCGCAATTTTAGACTGCTCGCTGTTTATCGGGAAATAGGCGTTTCTCCCCTGTTTCAAATAGCTGTTCGGGATATTCAGCACTCCCTGATGTTTTGCCGGTCTGATGTCTCCGCGCCCGAAGAGAACCGCACCGAGAAAACCGTTCGCCGCCATCACCGGATTTTCCGCGATCTCGAAGCAGGAGATTCCGCTGTGCCGCATATTGTACGGGGAGGCGAAATAGGCAATCGCCTGATGCCCCTGAAATGC
>JAQYHB010000045.1 GCA_028722305.1 Spirochaetales bacterium | reverse complement strand
AGGGTAGATCTTCCAGTCGTAGTCCAGAGAATCGATGGCTAGACCCTTGAACAGTTCACGCTTTCCTTGGAAGATCGCTTCCAAGGTGGACACCGTCAGCGTCTTCCCGAAGCGGCGGGGACGGGAGAGGAAGTACAGCTTGTCCATCCCCATGACCATAGAGGCAAGATAGGATGTCTTGTCCACGTACAGGGCCCCTTTCTCCCGGAGCTCCTGGAACGAACTGATGGTGGTCGAGAGATTCTTTTGCGTTGCGGTCATGATTAAAGGATATCACAGCCTTGGGCTTGTGGCAAAGTGCACAAACCAGTGACCGCGGCGGAAGGCACCGACAAAATGGTCAAGGCCACACGTAGGACCGCATATGGTTTCCCAGACTTACGAGTACTCCCGCAGACCCTCTCAAAACAGGATATTCCTCAATGAAAAAGACCAGCCAACAAATCGCCTGTGTCTCATGCGCTATCCACCTACCGTTGCTACCTTCCGGTCCTGGCGGGGTTCAGTGGCGTGCATAGCACAGAATCTGTTGGCTGGAAAAAAGAATTCGGAGAGAGAGGGATTCGAACCCTCGATACCATTGCTGATATACACCCCTTCCAAGGGTGCACCTTCGACCACTCGGACACCTCTCCACGGTCGATCAATTACCCTTCAAAAGAAATCCGGGTATCGGAGAGAGAGGGATTCGAACCCTCGGTACCGGAAAACCAGTACACTGGATTTCGAGTCCAGCTCCTTCGACCACTCGGACATCTCTCCAGGCGATTAACCTCATATGAGACTGAGAAGATTCGAACTTCCGACCCTCAGTTCCGCAAACTGGTACTCTATCCAGCTGAGCTACAGTCTCATCTTGTAAAAAACCAAAGCGGAGAGGCGGGGATTCGAACCCCGGAACCCGTTACCAGGTTAACTCCTTAGCAGGGAGCCCGATTCGGCCACTCTCGCACCTCTCCAGGAATTACCTTCAACTGATGTGTAATCGGAGAGAGTGGGATTCGAACCCACGGAGACTTGCGCCTCAACAGTTTTCAAAACTGTCTCCTTCGACCACTCGGACACCTCTCCAAGTAAACTATTCCGGCAAGCGAAACAGATATCTGACAGGTCCTTCACCAGTCGTTTGACAACTATAGTTTCCGATAGTCTTTTTGTCAACCACTGGATTTCCTTCTCCCTTCCTTTTTGGTATGGTTAAGGTATGTTCCGCATGTTCGGAAAAGGTTCGTCCCGCAAATCGGTTCCCAGACTGACCGAGGAAGACAAGACGCATGAGAAAAAGAAGATAGAGACGCTCAAGGCCGGGATGTTGGCCCGTGAGGCGATTGTGCTGTGCGAAAAGTTGCTCGACGCCCATGGGCCGAGGCTTTCCGGCAGTGCGTCCTGTCTCCAGACGGCCGATGAACTCCGTGAAGCTCTCGGAAAGTACTGTTCCAAGACCGGGGTCGATGATATCCGGATTGCCAGCGGAGCTCCCGTCCTGCCTTGGAAATTGGTCGGCGTCGTCTATCCCGTGGTCGTCCTGGCGCTCTGCCTCGGCTTCCCGCTTGTCGGCACCGCCCTCTACCTTTTGTTCGTCCTCTACGCGCTACGGGAGATCTATTGGTACCGGCCTCTGTTTGAGAAATACCAGAAGCGCACCCATGGAAAGAATGTCTGGGCGGTCATCGAGCCAGAGGGAGAGGCGACCAACACCCTGATTTTCGGCGCCCACCATGACAGCGCCAGGATGTGGTGTTTCTCCAGAGACGACCGGAAGGAATACATGCGTAACGTCACCTTGCCCTTGGGAGCGATCGGCCTATTGGGGCTTGAGTGCGTGGTCCAGCTTTTTACCGAGCTGGTATCCGGCACCATCCTTACCCCCAACCTGCCGTCGCCGAGCCTGATTCTCTACCTGATTGTCCTGATTGCGGGCATTCCGTTGGTCTGGCACCTCAGGAAGGTGCTGGGAGACGAGGGGTCTCCCGGGGCGGGGGACAACCTGCTCTCCGGCGCGCTGCTGGTTCAGCTGGCAAGGTATTATGACTGGAGGAAGCGATGTGGCTTTCCCCTTATGCATACCCGGCTGGTCTTCGCCTCGTTCGATGGCGAGGAGTGCGGGCTGAGAGGGAGCAGGCGCTTTTTCGTAGACCACCACTGGAAAGGAGAGGTGGAGATGCTCAACTTCGACTGCCTCTATCACGCCAAGTCGCTCAGTTTCCTGAGCCAGGACGTCAACGGCAGCCAGCAGCTGGACCAGGAACTGGCCAGTTCCCTGGTGGCTACCGCCAGGCAGATGGGCTATCAGGCAGGCATGGGTTCCATTCCCTTCCTTGGGGGAGGGACCGATGCCGCCTCCGCGGCGCGGGCCGGCATCCCCGCTACCACCATGACAGCGGTGTCCTGGAACAACGGGCAGGGTGGGAATGTCGCGCACACCAGAGAGGACACGACGGAGGCGATTGAGGAGCAGGTGGTCGGGGAAGCGATTTCGATTGCCATCAAATGGGTCGACCAGCACGAGCAGGAACCACAGACGACCAAACTCCGGCAGAAGCCGGAACCACCCCAAAAGGAGGCGCATTCCCTCCACTTCAAACGATTGTTCTGAAGGATACCAGGGCCTGCGCTCCGGTCAGTTCGGTCAGGGAGTCGGAAAGCTTTTGCTCTTGGCTTGAGGCGATGGTGCCGGAAATCGTCACGTCGGTCCCGAAGTTCTCGCCATCCACTTGGGCTCCGATGGAGTCCAATAGCGTCCGCGCCGGTTTGTACTGGTTGTAGGAGACAAGCAAAGAGAAGGAGCTTTTCTGCACCTGCTCCTCGGTCTGGCAGAGGGTGATCACGCCTTTGACGCTGTCACCGTAGGCGGAGACCAGGCCGCCGGTTCCCAGCAGGGTTCCTCCAAAATAACGGACAATCAGGATACAGATGTCGGTGATTCCACTGCCCTTGACCACTTCGAGAGCGGGTCGTCCTGCCGTATTCTTCGGCTCCTTGTCGTCACTGGAACTGAACAGGCTTCCCTGCTTGCCCACCACCGCCGCGTGGACCACGTGGTTCGCGCCGGGGTGCATGGCCCGCACCTCCCGCACCAGATTCTTGGCCATTTCCAGCGAGGAGCACTTGCGGGCATAGGCGATGAACTTGGATTTCTTCACCTCCAGTTGAAAGACTGGCTCGTTCAGCAGGATCTTCATCTTCACCACCTATGCGCGAATACCGTGTCCTGCCAGGCAGGAGCGCGGGAAGAGAGGTCGTCCCCCAGCGTGGTCAGCATAGCACGTTCATCCTCGGATAGGGAGACCGGTTCCGAATCCTGGGCGAGCTGTTCTTTTGCGCGGGCTCCCAGAACAATCTGGTCGAAGCCCTGCGCCATGGCCCAAGAAAGGGCCACCTGGCTCATCGAGCATTGGTGCTTCAAGGAAATCTCTCGGATTCCCGCGAGGAGCTCGTGGAACTGAAGCGGGTACTGATAGCAATACAGCGTTCCCCTCGTGTCGTCGGGGGGATTATCATGCCTGCCCCCAAGCAGACCCATGCCGATCGGGCTGTATCCGGAAAGGAAGATGCCATGCTCCCGGCAGAAGGAGACCATGTCCCGGAGGTTCCGGGTCCAGAGCAGGGAGCAGTGGACCTGTACCGCCTTGACGGGAACATCCTTCAGCAGCGATTCGAGGTAGGAAGGCGTGACGTTGCAGATGCCGATTGTTTTCGCCTCAGGATGGGTTCCCATGCGTTCCAGCGTTTGCCTGACGTCACGCTTGGAGCTCGGCCAGTGGAGGTACCAGATGTCGACGTAATCGGTAAGAAGCCGTGACAGGCTTTCCCGCAGGTTGTCGCGTCCCATCGTCTTGGTGGAGATGAAGAGCGTGTTCCTGTCGAGAGGAAAGCGCTTCAATTGCTGGCCGAGCATCTGCTCGGCCCTGCCGTTCTGATAGGCGTAGGCGGTATCGAAGGCGCGGATGCCGCTCCTGATGGCGAGATGGAGCGTTTTCAGGGAGTCGCTTCGCTTCTGGTCGCTCCAGAAACCGGCGTTTCCAGCGAAGGCCCAGGTGCCCAGCGCGAGCTCAGTTTTTCTCGTGTCCGTCCTCAATGATCTCCACCTTGCTGTCCAACATCGTCTTCCCGTCGAAGAGGAAGTACCCTTTGATTCGTTTTCCCTCCATCACCGCGGGCACCCAGAGAGTGTCGTCGGCCCACATGCGGTCGAAGGGCAGGTGGTGCCTGTCCTCCCACCAGAAGGGACGTGTCTCTTCGCATTCTGCGAGCTTCCCCTCGTAGCCGGAAGCGACATAGACATAGGCATGCTCGGCCATGCCGTCCTTGAACTGAAAGAAAAGCTCGCCACGGCGGGAAAGCGTGTCGATTGTCAGCCCGGTCTCTTCCTTGAACTCCCTGCGGGCGGCATCGTCCACCAGCTCCGCTTCCTCGACATGTCCGCCGGGAGCGTTGACATAGCCGGTGCCCAGCCCCCGCTTCTTGTCAATCAAAAGAACCTTGTCCCCGTCAATCAGATAGGTGATGACGCAGATGTCGGTCGGATCCCAGTTGTCCCAATCCATATCCTCTACCTGGGCTGGCATGACAAAAGGCTTCCTGCCTCCCGTCCGCTTTGCTTCCTCGCGCGCCTTCGCCTCCTCGGGATGGTGCTTGTCCCAGCACTCTTGGCAAAGGTTGTCGTCATGGCCGACGATGTGCTCCCAGTCCAGCTTCTTTCCGCAACTGACACAGTGAAGCCGGAAAGGCCAGACATGGCGGCGGAACACAAAGCCGATGACGGCAATGCCGGCGGCCACGATAGCCGCGCTGTAGCCCGGCCATGCGTTGTGGACGGCGAGCGAGACGAAAACTTGAAAGACGCACAGCAGGACGCAGAGCCAGACCAGGCTGCCTTGTTTCCTTCTCGAGTCCTTGATCTTCCTCTGGTTGAGGCCGACCAGAAGGAGCGTGATCACCACCCAGGAAAAATATTTGTCGATGAATTGCAACATGATGGCTTGAGAGTATTGCTCCATCATAGGCTGGTCAAGGGAGCATTTCGGCAGACCTTTTCCATTGCTTGTTCCCTATTTTCGGGATATGCTGGAGTCATCAAGAACGATAAGGGGGTTGCAGGGTGGAACCGATTGCAAACTACATTGATCATACGCTTCTGAGAGCCGACGCCACACAGGAAGAAATCGAGAAACTGTGTCAGGAGGCGGAACAATACCATTTCCATTCGGTTTGCGTGAATGGTTGCTGGGTCGACTTGTGCTCCAAGTTGTTGAGCGGGACCGGAGTCAAAGTATGCACCGTGGTCGGATTCCCTCTCGGAGCCATGACGACGCGTGCCAAGGCCTTCGAGGCCAGGCAGGCCATCGCCGACGGCGCGGATGAAGTCGATATGGTGATCAATATCGGTCAGCTGAAGAACCACGATGACTCCCTGGTGCAGGACGATATCGCGGCGGTCAAGCTTGCCTGCCGCGGACACTTGCTGAAGGTCATCATCGAGTGCTGTCTGCTTACGAAGGAGGAGAAGGTCAGAGCCTGCCGTCTCGCCGTCAGCGCGGGAGCGGACTATGTGAAGACCTCTACCGGCTTCTCCACGGGAGGAGCCACGGTCGACGATGTGACGCTCATGAGACGCACGGTCGGCCCGAACATTGGCGTGAAGGCCTCTGGTGGCATCCACTCCTACCCGCAGGCCAAGGCGATGATTGGAGCTGGAGCCACCCGTATTGGCGCTTCGGCGGGTATCGCCATCGTCAAGGGGCAGTATGCTGCCGTCTGAGGCGGACAGCGCTGACTTCTTGAAAAGTCTCGGATTTCCCACGGTGGAAATCCATGACACGTTCACCCACTTTGATTTCACCAAGCCTGGCAGGCGAGTGCTCCTCATCGGGCCGATGGGGAGCGGTAAAACGGAAGCGGCCGCCAGGGTCTGGAGGGACGCGGCGGTGGCACGGACCAAGAGTGTAGCCGTCAGCAAACTGACCAGTTATGGTGAGACGGACAGGAGGAACGTGTTTTTTGTGCGTTCGGAGCTGGACCGTGGACGGTTTACCGACTATCCATCTGACGCCCTTGCCTATCGGAGCGGGTACGTGAGTTGTGGAGACCATATTGCCTTCATCCACGATTCCTTCGACCTTGAAGCTGTGATTCGTGACAATCCGACGGTGGGCACCTATATCATCGACGAGGCATCCTTCTTCGACGAGCGGCTCGCCTACGTGGTTCGCTCGGCAAGCCTGGAGAAGGGAATCATGTTCATCTTCCCGGCCCTGATCCTCAACTTCCGCAGGGAGTTCTTCAACGCCACCGCTCGCCTGATGCTGGATATCGCCACCGACGTGGTTCCGCTCACCGCCTACTGCGACCATCCCGACTGTCTGAAGGACGCTTTCTACACCTACCGTTACTACACGGTAGACGGCAGGGAATGCCCGGCCCTCTACTTCGACCCACTGATCATCGTCGGAGGAGACAGGGCCAAGCAGGGGGATGTGGAGCCCAACTATGCGTCGCGCTGTGACCATCACCACTACCTGCCTGGCAAGGAGTACTCCTTTCTGGCGCTGAAGCCGATGGGGCAGGACGCCGCCCGGGGAGAGGTCGGACCGCTTGTCCGCGAGCTGAAATCTCTCAAGGAAAACATCCGTTCCTCAAAACTCTACCAGTCGCTTCAGAAAAGCTACGGGGACAAACCGGATGGCGAGGTCTGCATGAACAGCCTGGCGATCAGCCGTATCGCCGAGAAGGCGCTCTGCTGGCTCTTCGCCGAACAGAATGTCATCGGCGAGGGACTGCTTCGGCATGTCGCCGATGACCTGGAGCTGGATGTCGGCTACATGTCCGGAATCCTCAAGAACAACAAACGTCCTGTCGATTTCGAGCAGATGTTGTTGCTCTAGCTCAGTAGGAAAGGAGGGTTTTCAGCTCATCGGCCAAAAGTGGCACTTGGATGTTCTCCATCGACATGGGCACCTGAATGTGGTACTCGTCCATCAACCTGAAGAACAATTTCCAGTTGACGACGCCGGTTCCGGCCATGATGTTGCCGATTTTGGTACCGTCAGTGGGGTTGAGGCGATAGTCCTTGATATGGATGGTCTTGATGCGAGACCCCCAAGCGTCGAAGGCGCTGCGGAAGAAACGCTCCTGCGCCTCGTCGCTCGGGCGTTCCCTGACGCTGCCGTCCGACTCGGGGATGCCGGTGTAGGGGACCAGGTTGACCGGGTCGTAGATGAAACCGAAATGCTCGCTCTTAAACGTTTCGGAAACCTTGAGCGCCCGCTCCACCGTGCTGATGGTGTGGTGGTGGCTGACCGGCTCGATGCAGGCGAGCGCATCGTATTTTTCCGCCGCGTTGACCAGTTGTTCGATCGTCTTCAGGCAGAGGTCGAAATTCTCCGGCTCGTAGGTGGCCATGTCGTACTTGATGTCAGGGTTGTGGCTTCCGGTCTCGGTCCCGACAATCCGGCATCCGAACTCCCTGGTGTATTTCAGGTTGATGATATAGCGGTTGATCTGTGCCTGTCGGATTTCCGGGTCGGGATGGATCGGGTTGAAATAGGAGCCGATCATCGAGATTGACACGCCCTCGCGGGCCAGGGTGTCATGGATTTCCTGGACATACGCGCCATCGTATTTCTCGACAGGGCGTTCCTTTCCCTTCAGCACCTTGTGGAGGGCAAGGTGGATTACGGTAGGTTTCTGAAACGAGGCGGCGAATTTCGCCAAATCCGAAAGAGAGGAGAAACTACCCAGGTCATGGGCTCTGAATCCGATTATTCTTCGCATGGGAAAAGTGTACCGGTATCGTTCAGCGCTGGCAAGCGGAGAGGTAGGCGAGCGCGGCAGGAGCGTCGATAGGCCCGCAGTTTTCCAAAGTCATGGAGGCATGGATCCCATATTCCTCGCACATGCGGAACACCAGCGCCCAGTCGAGCACGCCCTTGCCCGCCGGCATCCCGCCGGTCCGCAATCCGTCTTCTTGCATCCGGTAATCTTTGACGTGGACGGCGACGATACGGTCGGCAAAACGGTCCAAGGCATCACCGATGAAACGCTTTTGCGCTTCGGCGCTCGGTTTCCAGCGGACGCTGCCGTCCGGCTCGGGGATGCCGGTCGGGGGAACCAGGTTGACCGGGTCGAAAAGGAGTCCGAAATGGGGGGACGGGAATTCCTTCAGGATACGTTCGATCCGGGAAAAAGTGTTCAGCGTATGCTGTCCTCCCTCATAGCAGGCAATCGTGTCCGCCTTCTCTGCCGCTTCGACAAGGGTCGCGGTCGATTGGACCAGCTCGTCGAAATGGGTTGGCTCATAGGTTTCCGGGGTGTAGGAGCAGTCTCCCTTGGCGCTTCCGCTCTCGCTGGAGACAATCTTGCACCCGAAAGCGGGAGCCATGCGCAGGGAAATGGAAAAGCGTTCCAAGTCCAGTTTTCGTGCCTCGGGATCGGGGTGGATTGGGTTGATGTGGCAACCGAGGATGGCGATACGGACGCCTTCTTTCTCCATCGCGGAGCGGATCTGGGCGGCGTAGGTGGTGTCGTAATCCTTCGGGTCTCGTGCATCTTCGACGCAACGTTTCAACGCGAGGTGCACGAAGGTGGGCTTGGCGAACCCCGCAATCTGATGGGCCAGGTCGGCCGCTGATGGGTGCATGCCGAAATCATGGGCCCGGAATCCTATGTCGAACATGCGCTTACTGTAGCACAAGCGGGGAAAAGAGACGATAAGGAACAAGTATTGTGCGGAATTCTTCTACAGACATCCCTTAGAATATTTTGTATAAACAAATCCGGTATACATGTGCAAAGAGGAGGAACGCATGGCAATCTATACGTTCAAAGGCACGGATGGTGACAATACCGCCGCGCTGAACAAGGCGATCGACGCCTTGAAGATGGGCGACGAGCTGGTCATCGCCAAAGGTGTCTGGAAGGTAGGGCCGATTGATGTCGCGAAGAGCGATGTGATAATCACCTTCGAGGAGGGAGCCGAGCTCCTGTTCATCTACGACGATATGCTTTACATGCCGGTGTTCACCCGATGGGAGGGTCAGCGGTGCTACGCGATGCATCCCTGTTTCTATGTCCACGATGCCCGCAAGGTGACGATCCGAGGAAAGGGCATCCTGAATGGAAATGGCACTCCCTGGTGGGAGCAGACGATGCGCAAGAAGCACGTCCAGAAGGGGCCGTATTCGATGGCTGAGCGCAGGCTCGCCGCGTTGAACCCCAATTACGAGAACCAACCCGGTGGCGGTGGCGGCAGGCCATGCCAGTATCTGAGGCCGCCGCTTTTGCAGGTCTATCACTCCGAGGATGTCGTCATTGACGGGTTGCTGCTGAAGGACAGCCCTTTTTGGACCCTGCACCCGGTCTTTTCCACGGGGCTGAAGCTGAGGAACATCGCCATCGACAATCCGGCTGACGCTCCGAATACCGATGGCATCGATATTGACTCCTGCAGGGACGTCGAGGTCAGCCACTGCCATATCCATGTCGGTGACGACGGTATCGCCATCAAGAGCGGAGTGGGTGAGGATGCCCTTGAGGAGGCGTTCCCCGCAAGCGCCATCTATGTCCACGACTGCGTTGTCGAGGCGGCCCACGGTGGCGCTGTCATCGGCAGCGAGACGGGCTGTGGCGTCCACGATGTCAGGGTCGAGAACTGCACCTACATCGGTACCGACCGCGGTGTCCGCATCAAGACCCGCCGTGGCAGGGCTGGCGATATCCATGGTCTTTCCTTCAAGCACCTGAAAATGGAAAACGTGCTGTGCCCAATCACCGTGAACATGTACTACGTCTGTGGAAGCACAGACGAGAGATTGTTCAGCCTTGAGAAGCAGCCGGTCACCGATACCACGCCCCACATCTATGATGTGGAAATCGAGGACATCGAGGCCAGCGGCATCCGCTCCGCGTGTGGTTTCATCGTCGGTCTGCCGGAGGCTCCGATTACCGGACTCTCCATCAAGAATTGCCGTTTCTCCCTGGCTGAAGCGAAGAATCTGGTCAATCCCGAGCTTGCCTCGATGAGCAAAGGCCTGCCCCCGGCCAAGAGCCGTGGCATCAGGCTACGCAACGTCGAGGTGAAGTTCGAGGATATCGTCGGGGCACCGGTAGACCAGGAATAACTTGCTATGGAGGAATCTGTATCCGGTTTGTTCGGGTACTGATTCCTCCCTTCATGCATCTGAAAACTCGTTCCAAATTTTATTTCATGAATTAGTCGGAATTGGACGGAAAGCCGGTAGTAATCATATAGGAGGTAGTTCTATTGAGTATTACTGCTGTTGCACGCATCCAGACAATCTACGACATGGCGTTCAAGAGGCTCATGAGGCGCAAGGAGGTGCTCGCCTATGTGGCGGGCAGGTACGTCGACGAGTTCCGGGGCATGCGGCCCGGGGAGGTCGTCCCCTACCTGGAAGACCCGCAGAAGGGAATGGAGCTGAACCCGATGGACCGGGAGAGCGACGACGAGAGCGGGGTGGTCCAGTACGACACGTTGGTCATGGTGCGCTCCAGGCTCCGCAGGGGACGTGTCGCCGCGATTCTCAACATCGAGGGGCAGAACGACCCGTACCCGCTGAAGCGCACGGGTAGGCGCATCCAATACGTCTCGGGGAGGCTTTTGTGCGACCAGAAAGGGGTGTTCTTCAAGGGCGACGCGTACGGGGGCATGGTGGACGTGCTCACCCTCTGGTTGATGCTCAGGCCGCCCAAACGCTACGAGGGGCTGGTGGTGGAGGACGCGCCGTTGCGTGCCAGCCAGGAACCGGCGCCCGGGGGCCTGGTGGACGCCCTGCAAGGGCTGAAGAAAGTGGTCGTTTTTGTTCCTGGCGAATATGATGTACACTACAAGGGGATGGCGGGGCTGTTCAGCCTGTACCTGAGGTCGGGAGGGCTGGGCATTGGGGAGCGGCGGAGGCTGCTGCGGGAGCGGTACGGAGTCGACCTGACGGCGGAGGCCGAGGAGGAGATGCAAGAGATGGAGAGCATGGGAGCCGCCCTGAGGCGGGAGGCGAGGAACGAAGGAGTACAGTTCGGCTTGCGGCAAGGCATGCAGCAAGGTCGACAGGAAGGGATGCGGCAAGGAATTCCCCAAGGGCGGAAAGAGGCAAGCGTGCAGCTTGTCGCGAACCTGTCCAGGAGGCTTGCCGTGCCGGTCGGGCAGGCTATGGACCTTCTGGGCATTCCCATGGAAGAGCGTGCCGGCATCCAGGAGGCCCTTGCAAAGCAAAAATCCGATAGGTAGTGCTTTGTGGCCGCTCCCTGTCGTCCCGTCATGCGGGTCGCATGGCGGACGGGGCCAGGATGCGGCATGTTTCCTATGAGCGGTCGATGGAGATGCAAGGGGTGCCTGCCGGTCGAAATTGCCTTGCGGCACCTTCCCATTCCGGTCTTTCAGATAAAGATGGGTCTTACCAAAGTACTGCTCGAACCAGAGGACCGTAAGGTCTTCAAACTGGAGTCCAATACCATTTGAGTAATATCGCTCCGTGGAGTTGTCTGGAAACACTGAACTCTTCTATCCGACCGTACTTCATGACGCAAGAATATACTTCAAGGAAATGGGCTTTTCTCGAAAAGATACAAGGGGATAATAGGAAAGGGCTGTAACGGGTCGGACTCTTGCCGGCGGTTACAGCCCTTTGTTCTAGCCTCAGCAGAAGCGATTACGCGCGGACGAGGTGGATGGCGAAGCCGTTGATCTCTTCCTTGAAGTAGACGACCTTGGTGCCCTTGGCATCCTTGCTGATGGACTCCGGGATGGGGTGGAATCCAAACTGGGCGAGGTAGCCGATGGTGCGGTCGACGTCATAGCAGCTGTAGGCCAGGTGACCATTGGTGCCGTAGAACGGCTTGTTCATGATCTCGATCTTTCCATCCATGAAGGTGGAGGAACTGCCAGCCTTGGAGACCGTCATGCCGAGCTTCTCGAACTGGGCGACGGACTCGTTCATCGCTGCGGCGTTCGGGTTGTTCAAGCCGACGTGGACCAGGGTCAGGCCCTGCAGGGCCTTCTGGGCGTCCTTGCACATCTGGGTGATCTCGTCCCACTTCTCATCGTTGATCTTGTCGGCCTTGACCATCCAGGTGCCACCGACGGACAGGACGTTCGGGCACTTGGCGTAGTCGGCCAGGTTGGCGAGGCTGATGCCGCCGGTCGGCATGAACTTGACGCCACCGAACGGACCGGCGAAGTTCTTCAGCATGGCGACGCCACCGGAGGCCTCGGCCGGGAAGAACTTGACGACGGACAGGCCCCGCTTGATTGCCTGCTGGATTTCGCTCGGAGTGCAGAGTCCGGGGGAGACGGGAACCTGGTGGGCGATGCACCAGTCAACCACTTCCGGATCGAAACCCGGGGAGACGATGAACTTGGCTCCGGCCTTGACGGCAGCCTCGGCTTTCTCGACAGAGAGCACGGTGCCGGCACCGACAAGCATGTCGGGGTACGCCTTTGCCATAGCTTTGATCGCTTCTTCAGCCGCATCGGTGCGGAACGTCACCTCGGCAGCGGGGATTCCACCATCAACCAACGCTTTGGCGAGAGGGACGGCCTTCTTGGCGTCCTGGATCGCGATGACAGGGATGATACCGATATCATGGACTCTCTTCGCAAAATCTTCGAACATAGCAAAACTCCTTGTGTTACATGGAAATTGAAACAATGTTCCAAATATTGACAGCTAACAGAATACACCTTAGTATGATTGAGCGCAAGTATTGTGTCTGTTTATCGATATCATGAAATTTTCGGAGGATATTACTATGGGTAAATTTGTCACGTTCGGTGAAGTCATGCTCAGACTGAAGTCCCCGCGCCACGAGCGCTTCTTCCAGTCCCCGTCTCTCGAGGCCACTTTCGGCGGTGGCGAGTGCAATGTCGCTGTCTCCCTCGCCATCCTTGGCAAGGACGCCCAGTTCGTCACCTCTCTTCCCGACAACGCTATCGGCGAGAGCTGCCTGCGCGAGATCCGCAAGTATGGCGTCGACGTGAGCGCCATCAACAAGGTTTCCGGTTCCCGTCTTGGCATCTACTACCTGGAGACTGGCGCCATGCAGAGACCGAGCCTTGTCGTCTATGACCGTGCCCACAGTGCCTTCGCTGATGCGAAAGCCTCTGACTACGATTTCGCTTCCATCATGAAGGACGCCGAGTGGTTCCACGTCACCGGCATCACCCCGGCTGTCAGCCAGGAAGCCGCTGATGCCGCCCTTGCCGCCATGCAGGCAGCCAAGAAGGCAGGCGCCACCGTCTCCATCGACCTGAACTTCCGCAAGAAGCTCTGGAAGTATGGCAAGACCGCTCCCGAGGTCATGAGAGAGCTGACCAAGTATGCCGATGTCGTCATCGCCAACGAGGAGGACATCCAGAAGTGCCTGGGCATCGAGGCCAAGGTCGACGTCACCAGTGGCAAGCTGGATACCGACGTCTACAAAGAGCTGACTGCCGAGGTCAAGAAGCAGTTCCCCAACGTCAAGATCGTCGCCGTCACGCTCCGCGAGAGCCACAGCGCCGACTTCAACGGCTGGAGCGCCGCGCTCTCCGGCAAGACCGGTTTCTACGTTTCCCGCCACTATGAGATGCATGACATCATCGACCGTGTCGGTGGTGGCGACAGCTTTGCTGCCGGCATCATCTACGCTCTGTCCACTTACAAGGATGACGAGCAGTACGCGATCAACTTCGCCGTCGCTTCTTCCTGCCTGAAGCACAGCATCGACGGAGACCTGAACCTCTCCACTCTGAAGGAAGTCGAAGCCTTGGCAAAGGGTGACGGCAGCGGAAGAGTCCAGCGCTAACCGAGGCATTTTGCTCTGCGATTCCCGGAGTTCTCTGTGAGCTCCGGGATTTTTTATTCCATGAAAAATCAATTTTCTGCATGAAATAGCTAGACAATTGGCATTCTCTGGTGGCATAAACTAGAGAAAAAAGGATTGCAACGATGTGCGGAATTGTCGGATATGTCGGTCATCGGCAGGCTGCTCCCTTGCTCTTGGAGGGATTGTCGAAGCTTGAATATCGAGGATACGACTCAGCGGGTCTGGCGGTCCGGGACGGAACGAGGCCGGCAGTCGTGGTCAAGGCGGTCGGCAAGCTGGTCAACCTCTCCAACAAGGTGGACGGGGGCAAGACGCTCTTTGGCTCCTGCGGCATCGGGCATACCCGCTGGGCCACTCATGGGGAGCCCAACCTGACCAACGCCCATCCCCACATCTCGTCCAGCAACATGGAATCCGGTGCCTGCCCGGTCGATTCCGAGGTGGTGGGCGTCCATAACGGCATCATTGAGAACTATCAGGAACTGAAGGAGAAGCTGCTGCGTCACGACTATCGCTTCTACTCGGATACCGACACGGAAGTGCTGATCAAGCTGGTGGACTACTACTACAAGAAATACAAGATGGGGCCGATTGACGCCTTGGCGAAAACCATGGTGCGCGTCCGTGGTTCCTACGCCTTGGCGGTGATGTTCGCCGACTTCCCTGACGAGATATACGTCGCCCGGAAGGACAGCCCCCTGATCATCGGGGCCGGTAAGGACGAGCATTTCATCGCATCGGACGTCCCTGCCGTGATCAAGCACACCCGGGATGTCTACTATTTGCAGAACCTGGAGATGGCCCGGGTCACCGCCAATGAACTTGCTTTCTATAACCTCGACGGTGATACGGTGGCCAAGGAACCGACCCATATCGAGATGGACGCCGAGGCTGCGGAGAAGGGGGGATACCCCCACTTCATGCTGAAGGAAATCCATGAGCAGCCGAAGGTGGTAGGGGACACGCTCCGCACTTATATCACCGGCGAAGGCAAGAAACGGCGGATCGACCTTTCCGGCATAGGGTTGACCGATGACCTGATTCATGCCCTGTCCCAGGTCTATTTTGTCGCTTGTGGCTCGGCCTGGCATGTGGGCATGGAAGTCCAGTACGTCATGGAGGAATTCACCGACCTGCCGGTGAGGTGCGAGTTCTCCTCCGAATTCCGGTACCGGAAAAACAAGCTGGACCCGGACGGACTTGTGGTGGTCATCTCCCAGTCCGGAGAGACCGCCGATTCCTTGGCGGCGCTTCGTCTTGCCAAGGAGAAAGGGATAAAGACCCTGGCGATTGTCAACGTTGTCGGCTCCTCGATTGCCCGCGAGGCCGATTTCGTCATGTATACCCACGCGGGTCCCGAGATTTCCGTGGCCACAACCAAGGCCTATAGCTGCCAGCTGGTCTGCGGCTTCCTGCTTTCCTTGGAATTCGGCAGGGTGCGGAACACCTTGGCGGAAGCTGGCTACTACCAGCACGCCATTGACGAGCTGCTCACCATCCCCGGAAAAATCGGCAAGATCCTGGAGGACAAGGAACGGATCCAGTGGTTCGCCACCAAGTTTGCCAGCGCCCATGATATCTTCTTCATCGGCCGGGGCATCGACTACGCCATCTGCCTGGAAGGAAGCTTGAAGATGAAGGAAGTTTCCTACATCCATTCAGAAGCCTATGCCGCCGGTGAGATGAAGCATGGTACGATCAGCCTGATCGAGAACGGCACGCTGGTCATCGGCTCCCTTTCCCAGAGCGACCTCTACGAGAAGACTTTGAGCAACATGGTCGAGTGCAAGAGCAGGGGAGCCTATTTGATGGGGATTACCGAATATGGCAAGTACGACGTGGAGGATTCGGCCGACTTTGTCGTCTATATCCCCAAGGTGGGCGAACACTTTGTGGGCAGCCTGGCGGTCATCCCTCTGCAGCTGCTTGGCTACTACACTTCGGTGGCGATGGGGCTGGACGTCGACAAGCCACGGAACCTCGCGAAGAGCGTCACCGTGGAGTGAGAGATGGTGGTTCCCGCTTGCTTCTTTGTCCCCTCGGCGGGTATCATCGATACATGAGTTTTGCAACTGATGCGAAGGCGTTGAAAGAGAGCGGCCTGTTGACGCAGCTCGCGTCGTGGGACTTTGTGCTCGTCGAGACCCACGGAGAGGAGTATTACTGCTACTGTCTGGAGGACATGCTCCTTGCCTATCCGGGCCTGAATGGATTCGGCAGCTTTGTCCGCAGTTACCAGGGAGCGAGAGCCGACTCTTCCCCCCTTGAGCAGTTCAACGAGAAGATTATCCAGGACCTGATGATCATCAGTTTCGGCGATGAAGTAGGGGTCTTGCGCAAGTACCCGTTGCAGGACCCCCAGCCACTTGCGGATACTGCCCAGGCGGACGACATCTGCCGCGCGCTCCTTGCCGCCAAGCAGGTCTTCGACCAGTATCCCACCAAGGCCGCGTGGTGCGAGACAAACCAACTTGCAGGCGAAGGGGAGAACTGGGCTCCAAGGGTGTCGCTGGACGGAAAGGTGGGGTTCTGCGAGGCATCCAAGCTTGATTTATCCACCGACTGGGCTGTCGCGACGCTTCGGGACGGGGACGTAGTCGGCAAGCTTGTCCAGAAACGCCAGCCGGATACCTTGGTGAAGGTGAGTACCTTCGTTTGCCCGCTTCCGCTTGGACCGAAATATCCCATGGCACAACTTTTGTACGACGTCACGAAGAAAACTCCAATCAACGCCTTCATGGTGGATGATTTCGACAAGGAGCATACCAGCTTCGTCGACCATTTCATCTCTTACTGTGCCCATGATGGAGTTCCAGGAGCGATGGTATGCAGGGACGAGCGGGCCTACTACCTGTACCAGGAGGTGGCCCGTGTCCTTGGCTGCAAGATTGCCCTGGACAGAGGCGCTGACCCTGAGATGGATGCGGTCAGCGAGGGCTACGTCCACGTCATGGCCGACATGATGCGGCAAGGGGAGGAGGGCCGCCACTGCCACCACGACCTTGATGGCGGCCATTGTCACTGCCATGACCATGAGGGAGAAGGTTGCGGGTGCCACCACGACCATGAGGACGGGCATTGCCACTGCCACGAGTAATGGACATACGGGTATGAAAAGGGGGAGTCAAGACAACTTGGCTCCCCTGCTTGTATCCCCAGTCTGCTTCGGTCAGCCTTGCTCGTAGCCGAGTTGCTTGGATAGGCTCATACACTCGTCCATGATGGTTTTGGTGTATTTCTCCCGCTCGTTCATGTCGAAGCGGAAGAGGGGCCATGACACGCTCATAGCCGCCACGACGTGGCCGGAGTAATCCCGGATTGGCGCCGCGATGCAGAACGTGCCCATCTCATGCTCCTCGTTGTCGCATGCCCAACCCTGCCGCTTGACCTGCTGGATTTCCGCCCTCAGGGCGTCGATCGTGCGGATGGTCTTTGGGGTGTAAGGCTTGAGCTTGACAATCTGCAGATAGGCTTCAACTTCCTTGCTGTTCATGCCGGCGAGCAGGATCTTGCCGATTCCTGTGCAGTACAGCGGAATCGATTTGCCGACCCGGCTGTACATGCGGATGGTATAGGAGGACTCCTTCTTCATGACATAGACCGCATGGTAGTCGTCCAGGATTCCCATGTGGACCGTCTCGCCGAAGGTGTCGCAGAGCCGCTGGGCGACAGGGCTCGCGCTATCCATCAGGTCGAGATGCTCCAGGGAGTGGGAACCTACCGAGAACATCTTCAAGGTCAGATTGTACTGGTCGGCCGAGTCACGGTTCACGTAACCCAGGCCGATCAGCGTGTTCAAGAACCGAAGCAACGTCGCCTTGGGCAAGCCGGTCTGACGGGACAACTGCTCCAGATTCGTCCTTGGCAGGTGGGCCAAGGCCTCAAGGATAGCGATAGTACGTACGACTCCGCTTGTCTGCTGCTTCTCGTTCTCGACCATTAGTTTCCCTCGAAGTACCGCTTGGCGTTGTTGAAGCTGATGTCCTTCATCATGCCGCCCACCAAGTCCATGTCAGCCGGGAACTCGCCATTCTCGATCCAGGTTCCTACCACGTTGCAGAGTATTCTCCTGAAGTACTCGTGGCGGGAATAGGAGAGGAAGGAGCGGCTGTCGGTCAGCATGCCGACGAAGCGGCTGAGCATGCCGGTGTTGGCCAGCGTCTTGATCTGATACTCCATGCCGTCGCGATGGTCAATGAACCACCAGGCGGATCCAAGTTGCATCTTGCCCGGGATGTCTCCCTGGTAGGCGCCCATGATGGTGGCGAGCGAATAGAAGTCGCCAGGATTCAGGCTGTACAGGATGGTCTTCGGGACGCTGTGGCTGGCGGAGAGGTTCTTCAGGAAGGCGACAAGGTCGGCTGCTTGGTTGACGTCGTGGCTGGCGTCATAACCGGTATCCGGTCCCAGCTTCTCGAACATCGGCTGGTTCAGGTCCCTGATCGAGTTGAGGTGCAGCTGCATGGCGATGCCACGTTTGGCCAAGGCTTTTGCGAGCTCGGTCATGACGTAGGTCTTGTAGGCGTCGATCTCCTCGGCGTTCAGCTCCGCGCCCTCCATCTTCTTCTGGAAGATCGCGTTGACTTCCTTGACGCTCTTGAAGGTATGGGGAGCGCTGATCAGGGCATGGTCGCTGGCGCGACAGCCCATCTCGACGAAGAAGTCCAGTCTCTTGACCAAGGCCTCCACCATATCCTCGGCGTTCTTGATCTTCATGTTGGCCGCTTGGGCAAGCTTGGGGACATAGTCGGCGAAGGTAGGTTTCTCGATCTGCACAGCCTTGTCCGGACGGTAGGAGGGAATCACCTTGGCCGGGCACTTGCCCTGCTCGCGGATGATCGCGTGGTACTTCAGGTCGTCCGCCGGATCATCGGTCGTACCGACCGCATAGACCTTGAACTTTCTCATGATGCCGTAGACATCCAGCGAGGGATCGTTCTTGAACTTCTCGTTCGCCTCGTCGTAGATGGCTTTTGCGTTCTTGGTGTTCAGCGGCAGGTCGATGCCGAAGTAGCGTTTCAGCTCGAGGTGGGTCCAGTGGTGGACCGGGTTGCCGATGGCTTCCTCCATCGTCTTGGCCCAAGCCTGGAACTTGTCCCACGGATCGGCGTCGCCGGTAATCAGATTCTCGTCGAAGCCCATGGCCCGCATCAGTCTCCACTTGTAGTGGTCTCCGCCAAGCCAGGCGTCGGTGATGGTGGTAAAGCGCTTGTTCTCAGCAATCTGCTGGGGAATCAAGTGACAGTGATAGTCGAAAATCGGCATATCCTTGGCGTACTCAAAGAACAAGGTTTTCGCCGTGTCGTTGTTCAGCATGAAATCCTTGTCGTCCATAAATTTCTTCATAGAATGACTCCATCTTTGAACAGAGAGATCTCCGCGTATCCGTTCTGCTCGTTCTTCGTGCGATATGTGCCGTTGGCACACTCCTCAACCAATTTCAGCAAGTCTCTGGTGACCACATCCGCGTCTTCCTCCAACAGGCGGCCGGCATTGAAATCAATCCAGTTGGCCTTATGGATTGCCAGCGGGGTGTTGGTGGCGACCTTCATGGTCGGAACCGGAGCTCCGAGCGGGGTTCCGCGTCCCGTGGTGAACAGAATCAGGTTACAGCCCGCCGCTGTCAGGGCAGTAGTGCTGACGATGTCGTTGCCCGGTCCGGTAAGCAGGTTCAGACCTGGAGTGGAGACGCGTTCCCCATAGGCAAGCACTCCCTTGACCACCGCCTGTCCGCCCTTCTGCACGCAACCGAGGCTCTTGTCTTCGAGCGTGGTGATGCCACCGGCCTTGTTGCCAGGGGAGGGGTTCTCGTAGACCACTTGTCCATGCTTGACGAAATACTCCTTGAACCCGTTGATCATGCCTACCGTCTTGTCGAAGATGTCCTTCGAATCGGCGCGGTCCATCAGCACCTGCTCTGCCCCGAACATCTCCGGAACCTCGGTCAGGATGGCGGTGCCGCCCATGGCGGTAAGCGCGTCGCAGAAACGGCCTACCAGCGGGTTGGCGGTAATGCCGGAAAGCCCGTCGGATCCACCGCACTTGAAGCCCACGGTAAGCCTGCTCATCGGGACTTCCTGACGCTGGTCTTCCGCCATGACGCCGGCAATCTCGCCAAGCAACCGCTTTCCCGTAGCAAGCTCGTCGTCCACGTCCTGGCAGACCAGGAACTTCACACGGCTCTCATCGACTTTGCCGACCAGCTCCCGGAAGGATGCGGGGGTATTGTTCTCGCAGCCCAGCGAAAGGACCAGGACGCCACCGGCGTTGGGATGGTGGACCAGGTCGGCGAGGATGGTGCGGGTAGCCTGATGGTCTTCGCCCAGCTGGGAGCAACCGTAGGGGTGGCTCCAGATATGGACGCCGTCGACCTTCAGGTTCTTCTCCGCCCAGTCGACCAGCTTCATGCCGATACGGTTGACACATCCGACGGTGGGCACGATCCACAGCTCGTTGCGGATGCCGATGCGTCCGTCGGAACGGACATAGGCCTTGATGGAGGGCACTTTCCCCTTGTAGGAGTCGGCCAGCTTCGCCGCCTTCTCCTTGAAGCCTTCCGCGATTTCCGGATGGTAGGTGTAGGCTGCCTGCTCTGAGAGCAGGGTGTGCAGGTTGTCCGTATGGACATGCTCGCCCTGCCTGATCTCATGCTTGGCAGCTCCAATCTGGTATCCGTACTTGATGACGGGTTCTCCCTCGCGAATGTCCTTGAGGGCGATCTTGTGCCCGGCGGGAATATCCTCCAGCGCGGTGACGGTCACGCCACCGACGCTGAGTGTCTCGCCCTTGGCCACCGGCTGGATGGCGACAGCGACGCTGTCCAGAGGAGAAATTCTCAGGAGTTTGTTTGCCATCGCTTACTTCACCAAATCGGCAATCGCCTGCTTCATGCCTTTCTTCTGGATGGCGTCAAGGCTCGACGCAACCGCCTCTTCCAGACCGGCGAGCCTGGTCAGGTCCTGTCCCCAGAAGGCTGTGTGGGCCAGCGTCTCATGGGCAAGCGCCTTCGGGTCGCTGGTCTTCTTGTAGAGGTCCTCGAAGAAATGGAGGGCGCTTTCGTCATCCTGGATCGAGTAAGGCTTGCCGTCGCGCATGCCGGTCATCTGCCTGTCGTGGACGTCCTTGCCATTGTAGAAAGCGATCAGGCCGGCGATGGAGAAGGAGAGCACGGCCGGAGCCTTGCCGAACTTCTTCTCGTAGCCAAGCACGGAGGGAAGGTCACGGGTCTTGAACTTGCTGGTGCTGTTCAGCGTGATGGAGAGCAGCATATGGTCGACAAACGGGTTGTCGAAGCGTGCGAGTACGTCCTCGGCGTACTCCTTCAGCATGTTGGTGTCGCCATCCATCGAGGGGATGATCTCGTCGAACAGGCCCTTGCGGATGAACTTGATCAGGATCGGGTTCTCGATGCAGTCACGGACGATGTCCTGGCCGGCAAGGTAGCTGGAGGGGACGAACATGGTATGGGTGCCGTTCAGGATGCGGACCTTGCGGGTGCGGTAGAAGCTCTGGTCATCGGTCCAGACCACCTTCAGGCCGGCTTTGTTGAAGGGTAGCTCGTTCTCGTAGCTGTGCGGCGCCTTGTGGCACTCGATGACCCACAGGTGGAAGATCTCGGCGGAGTCGAGCAGGTTGTCCTTGTATCCGAGCTTCTCGCAGATCTGGTCGGCTTCGGCTCTCGGATAGCCCGGGACGATGCGGTCGACGAGGGTGCAGCAGAAGTCACAGGACTCCTCGATCCACTTCACGAAAGACTCCTCGAGCTTCCACTCTGCGGCGTACTGGAGGATGATCCGTTTCAGGTTGTCCCCGTTGGCCTCGATCAGCTCGCACGGGATGAAGACCAGACCCTTCTTCGGGTCGCCACCGAAGTGCTTGAATCGGCGGTACAGGAACTGGCAGGCCTTGGCAGGGTAGGATGCGGGCGGCGTGTCGGTCAGCTTGCAACCTTCGGCGTAGGAAATGCCGGCCTCAGTCGTGTTGGAAATCACGAAGCGAAGCGTGTCCAAGTCGGCGTAGGCCATATACCTCTGGTACTGCTCGGCGTCATACGGGTTCAGGCACTCCTTGACGCTGGTGATGATGCGGGTCTCGACCGTCGGCTTGCCATCCTGCATGCCACGAAGGACGGTGGTGTACAGACCTTTCTGGTTGTTGATGAAATCACCCATGCCACGGGCAAGAGGCTGCACCAGGACGATGTTGCCGTTGAAGCCGGTCTTCTCGTTGAGAATGTCAAAGTGCCAATCGACGAAAGCCCTCAGGAAGTTGCCTTCTCCGTATTGCAGGACGCGGACGGGGCGGTCAACGGGTTTCTGAACATCAAGAATGTTTTTCATATGCATTTCTCCTCAAAACACTATGTGCGTAATTTTCTTTGGAAGCAGTAAAAGTATACACGAACCCCATAAATTTTGAAACTATATTTCATTGTGAAACCTGAGCCATGGGCGTGCTTGTGTCCATTTTGGGAAAAGGTACACATGTGATTATGGATAACCATTTCTGATGAAACAAGATATTCATTTTCGTCTGGTTGGTGTCGCGCTGAAAAGATTCAGAGATGCAGGCGGATTCCACAGGATTTGCACTCATTGGTTGCGGACGGCCTCCCTTGGCGAATCTTTTGTAGGAACCGCTTCTTGTGATAGACTGGAAAAAACCGTACTCATTTTGGATTTAAGGGGCTTGCGCATGGATAGGAAAATTGGACTGGTCTTGGCCTCGATTCACGCCGGACTTTCCCGAAGGGTGTGGCGGCAGATTGCCGCGATTGCCCAGGCTCAGGGAGATACGTTGTTTGTCTTCCCCGGGGGAAGGCTTTCAAGTCCGGAGAACTACGAGTATCTGCGCCAGACCGTTTATCCGCTTGCCTCGTCCACCAACATACAGGGCCTGATCAGCTGGAGCTCCACCCTTGGGGGGTTCGTGCCTCTTTCCGAGGTGGTTTCCTTCCACCAGGCTATTGACGTCCCCTTTGTCACCTTTGGTCTTGAAATACCTGGTCACCCGTATGTCGGCTTTGATTCCTTCCATGGAGTCATAGAGGGAGTGGAGCATTGCGTCAAGGTCCATGGTGCGAAGCATATCGCTTTCATCCGCGGCCCACAGAACCATCCGGGGGCGCAGGAGCGCTACGACGGCTTTGTCCAGTGCCTGAAAGACAATGGCATCGCCTTTGAGGAGTCCCTGGTTTCTTCCCCGCATTCCTGGTCCGAAGGAAAGCAGGCTATCTTGGAACTGTTGGATGCCCGTCATCTTGTCCCTGGCAAGGATTTCGACACCTTGGTCTCTTCGAGCGACATGATGAGCTTTGAGGCGGGCAAGGTGCTGGAGGAGCGTGGCTACCGGATTCCCGAGGATGTCCGCATGGTGGGCTTCAATGACACCGCCGAGAGCCTGTTCCTTCGTTGCCCGCTGACAACCATTCACATGCCTGTCGAGGCAATCTGCACGTACGCGATGGGGGATATCATCCATCTGATGGATGGAATTCCGGTGGAGAAGCAGCATGTTGTTCTCCCTATGCCTTTGGTCATTCGCCACTCCTGCGGATGCCGGCATCCCTTCGGGAAAGACGTCGAGCGCCTTGCCCACGACCTTTCTGCTTTCCTGTCGTGGCTTGGGGGACAGTTTCCTCGGGACTTGGTCGACCGCTTGGTGAAGTGCCTGCAGGCGGACGGGAACGCTGAGGAGCCACTGTACTCCTACTTGAAGGACCATGAGGGGGACAGTCTGTTCGTCGAGGAAGCTATTTCCCTGTATGACCATCTCTATCAGGATTCCAAGACTGTCCGTACTCTCGAGGTGGCACTCCTTCGGGCCAAGGTCCGCCTAGACAACGAGAATCGGTACGAGAGCCAGCAACGCAGCGAGCAACTGAACATGCTGAAAAACCGCCTGCTTTGCAGCCGTTCGTTGGAGGAAATCATGCCTCTTTGCCAGCAGGCGCTTCCGGCCTTGGGAGTTCCTAGCATGTATCTGGTGCTCCGCGACAACACCGACAACCTGTTCACCGGTGGCTTTGAACGTGGCATTCTTTACGACAAGCAGGAACATTTCCCATCGGAACGGGTGCTTCCCGAGGCAATGGGGTCCTCCCTGTCCAAGGGCACCTATATCGTCGAGCCGCTTTTCATGGAGAACCAGCCTCTCGGCTATGTCGTGTTGAAGGTCGAGGCCAACCGGTGTGAGGGGGTGTTCCTAGAGGAGCTGCGCACCGCGCTCTCCTCCGCTGTCAAAGGCGCCCTCCTGTTTGAGGAGGCCCGCAAGGCGAAGGATAACGCAGAGCGGAGCGAGCGGCTACGTGGCGAGTTCCTCGCCAACATCAACGACAATATCAGCGGGCCTTTCTCCGAGCTGATTCAAAGCGTCACTGACCCGGAGCAGAAGCGCAAGATGCGCAGGATCATGCACCTGTTCGAGCTGTCTCTGACCCACGTGGATGTGGACGAGATGAACTACCGGCTGACCAGCTATGATTCCATGCCGCCGGTCTTCGTCGACGAGGAGACAACAAAGCGGATGCTGGACGCGCTGGAGGAGTGCATGCCAGGCAAGGTGATGGCGAAAAGCTATCGGGCCACCCTGGATGGGCTGGAGATTACGGTGGGAACTACCGATGGCGCGTGGAATCCGGACAAGTGGAAGGGGGAGCTCGCCATGGGGCTGGTGGAGCGCCTCTGCCTGAATCAGGGGGGGGCGCTGAGCTTACGCGACCACACCGTCACCATCATGCTCCCTTGGCCGACGTTGCGGGCTGCCACACCGATGGTCGCTCCTCACCGCAAGGGGGATGTCTGGTACCTTGGCGAGAGGGGGGACAAGCTCCCTGGCCTATTCAAAGGCGAACGCTTTATCGACGTGAAGGATTTTGGCGCGGTCCTGCCGATGATCGGGGAGTGCGCGGCCATGGAGATTGACGCGGACAAGCATTCCTACGAGTACCAGCTTGCCATCCATTTGCTGGAGAAGCTCCCTCTGGCCGACAAGCTTCCGGTGCTGTGCCTGCATTATCCATCGGGGAGCAAGACGGTTCTTGACGCTTTGAAAGATGGCAACTCCGCGGCTGGCAGCCAAGTAATCGCCGTTCTCGGAGCATTGCCCTCCGGGTTGGAGAAACTCGCCATTCCCAGCGATTTCCACCAGTTCCAGGATATCGCCTCGTTCGAAAACCTCGAGGCGAAGGCGAAGCCGGCCCTTTGCGTAATGGATCGGGTCGACAAGGAACTGGTCTCCACCATCAGAAGCAGAAGTCAAGTGCCGATTCTGGTCATACAGGAGAAATTCAGCGGCGATGAGGTCGATTCACTTTCCTCAGTTCCCGGCCTTTCAATCGCCAACACCTGTATCGCCCAGAGCGATGATTTCCTGCGTCGTTTGCAGGAAATCATTGGTGGGGCGGAGATGCTCGCCCCCCTGACCGGGGTGCTGGTCAAGCGCGGGATCCTCTTCCTGAATACCCATGCCACCGAGGCAATCAGCCGCTGGCAGTTAGCCGAGGCGATCAACGTCAGCGAGGATTACCTGACCCGGATCTTCCGCAAGGACCTCGGGCTTTCTCCGTGGGACTATCTGACCAGACTCCGCATCGATATCGCCAAGAAGCTATTGCGCCAGACCACCCTGACAGTGGGCGAGGTGGCAGGCCGTTCCGGATTCCAGGACCAGGCCTACTTCTGCCGCGTCTTCAAGAAAGCCACCGGAGTGAATCCCGGCAAGCTCAGACAGCGATGATTGACGAAACGAAAGGAAATGCGTATCTTACCAATTGGTTAGGAAAATCTAACCAATGGAGCCGTCTATGGGTACTGCGATTGTACTTCTGGTTGTATTGTTGATAATGCTGTTCGCCATTCGGGGCACGGTGAGGAAGGTGCTGTATGGTGGGGGTTGCTGTGGAGAAAAGGACCGGATCAAGCGTCTCAAGGTTGACGACCAGGATTCCGCTCATTATCCCTACCATTACGCCTTGTCCATCGAAGGCATGACCTGCTCGAACTGCAAGCGCCACGTCGAGAACGCGTTGAACAGGATGGACGGCGTCTGGGCAAAAGTAGACCTCGGAAAGGGCAGTGCCGATGTCCGGGCCAAGCAGCCCCAGGATGAGCAGGCTTTCCGCAAGGCTGTCTGGGAAGCCGGATATCAGGTCTCCGGTTGTGAACAACAAAAAGTGTAACCCACTACATTGTTCTTCCAATGCAATCATCTTGGCATAACGGAAATAGAAGTACGGAAAAGAACAAACGAATCAAAAATTCCCTAACTTGTTGTGAAAAACTGATGTACACTGCAAGAACAGGTACATCACATGAGCAACAAGAAATCACGCAGATATGAAGAGCAGGTGTCGGCCGTCCGCCAACGACTGAATGGACGCGATTATGTGTTGGGACTTGATCTTGGAGTCGGATCCATCGGTCTGGCCGTGGTCGCGCAAGAAACAATCAACGATACGCTGTATCCTGCCGATATCGTTTTTACCACTTCACGTATCTTCACGCCATCAAAAGGCGCGGCTGACAGGCGGCTCAGCAGAGGACAACGCAATGCCCTGCGGCACAAGAGACATAGGTTGCAATACCTGTGGAAGCTGTTGGCAGAGCGTCAGCTGATGTTGCCATATTCCGAGGAAGAAACCCCTGACCCCGCGGTTCTTCGATTTTCGGAAGAGGTGAGAAGGGAAAATCCGTATAACCTTCGCCTGAAAGGCCTTAAAGAAAGGCTGACTCTGGCTGAAACCGGGTATGCAATCTACCATATCGCCAACCACCGTGGATCTTCTTCCATTCGCACTTTCCTTGACGAGGAACAGTCCTCTGATGAGAAAAAAGCAAAGGACCAGGAACGGAAAACAGAAGAAATCGCAAAGGCAAAAGGCTTTTCCACCTTTATCGAGGTCCTTGCCTCCTTTAACGAGGATTCGCTAGTCGGGTACCGGAATAAGGACAAGAGAAAGGCCGCGAATGTCCCGATGCCTACGCGTGACGTGATTCTCTGTGAGCTGAATCAATTGCTTTCCACGCAGAAACAATACCATCCGGAACTGGATGACCAATACTGCGACCGGATCCGCAGTGCGGTGATGTATGAGAACGAGAAGATCGTGCCCGAAGCGGGCTCTTGTCCCTATTTCCCCAATGAGCAGAAATTGCCGAAATGCCATTTCCTGAATGAGGAGCGGAGACTGTGGGAAGCGCTGAATAATGCGCGGGTGTGGCTGCCTGTCCAAGTTCCTGGACAACGGATTGTCCGACGAGAGGAACGTCCGTTTACCGACGAGGAACGCAAAGTGTTCTTCTCCCATTTGCGCGCGGGAGAGAATCTGAATGTCACGTCGGTCAAGAGGCTGTTTCCAAAATACAAGATTGCAGACCAGATATTGCTCCAAGGCAAGGTAAGGGACAAACAGGAAATCAAGGGCTTCCGGTTCAAGATCTTGGAAGACAAGGCCTTTTGGAAACGCTTCAACGAAGACCAGCAGGATGATTTCTTCGCCACATGGACCAATACCCCAGATGACGGAAAGTTAAAAAAAGTGCTGGAATCACCACGTTTCGGTCTGTCCGCGCAGGAAGCTGATGATGCCTTGAATACGGTCCAGCTTGTCGGTGATTACGCACCGATTGGAAAGACCGCGATGATGCTGATTATGAAACATCTGGAAGATGGGGCAACTTACACAGAAGCTGTCCAGCAGTGCGTGGATGATGGAGAACTGCAGGAACAGACCTCAAAAGAGGTCTTCGATAGGCTTCCCTATTATGGCCAGGTTGTTCCTTACACCACCCAGGCAATTATGGGCAAAGCATGGCATAGCGCGTTCCGAGACAAAGTAGATACCGCATCATTCACCAAGCCTGATGTGAACTTCCTCGAACAAAAATACGGGAGAATCGCCAACCCAGTCGTCCACCAGACATTGAACGAGCTGCGGAAAGTGGTGAATGAAGTGATAGATGTGATAGGAAAGAAACCGAGCGAGGTCGTCGTCGAGATGGGCCGGGAGCTCAAGGTGGGAGCGGAACGAAGAGAGGAAATCTCGATGGAACAGTCCAAGAGGGAAAAGGACTCAGAGCGGATTTTTTCCTCCTACTGTTTGCCAAACAAGCTCTCCAAGAGCTCTATCCAGACTTTCCGGCTTTGGGAACAGCAGAACAAGGTTTGCCCGTACTGCCTTAATCCAATATCTGTTGATGATATCGTGAATCATCGGGTCGATATCGATCATATCCTTCCACAGGCGGATACTGCGGAGAGTCGTGAGCAAAACAAGGTTGTGGCCCACAAGCATTGTAATCTGGAGAAAGGAAAACGGACTCCATATGCGGCATTTTCAGGTAAAGACAACTGGAAGGAAATCATGCAGTATGTCCAAACGACAGAAGGCATGAAAGGAAAGGCATGGAGGTTCGAACTGGATGACGATGCCTACCAGAAATACCTTGGGTCGAAGGGTTTCCTTTCCCGGTTCGGTACGGACAACAGCTATATAGCCAAAGTTGCGCAGCAGTATCTTGCATGCCTGTTTGATAAACCGACACAAGTAAGGACCTTGAAAGGAGGAGAGACCGCTTTGTTGAGGAATGGCTGGCACCTCCAGCGGGTCGATAATGAGCTGGCGGATTTGCATGGCCCGAGGCCAGCGGAGACGGAACTCGGGAAAAAGGACCGCACCGATAATCGTCATCATTCGCTTGATGCGATTGTCGCGGCATATTGCACTCGGTCGTATGTGAAATTGATCAACACCATGCATGCCCAAGGCAAGACAGCCCAGGAAATCCTTGATGCGCTTCCGGTTCCCCATTACCTTGACCGAAGTGATTTAAGCCATGCCGACCAGATCAATCTGTTCCAAAAACAAGTTTATTCCTTCTTGCATGATTACGGCTTTGTCAGTCAAAAGATTGATAACCAAGTGAACGGTACGTTACTCAAAGCGACCAGATATTCCGTGATTGCGGCAAGTGGAGACGATTTGGTCTGTGTAGTAAAAAAACGTGTCACTAGCTTGCCAGTCAAGGATGGTACCGCCGAAGAAATCCGGAAAAGAATCAACGGAAAGTTTGTGTTCTATCCGAAGAAATTTCCTGCATTTGCCGATCAGATTAAGGAGCTGCAAGACTGGAATGCCAGGATATTGACCCAATACGAGCAGACTCTTGAAAAGGCAAGACATGCACTGGAACAGGAAAATGAAGAGGCGAACGCCCATGGAAAGCGTGTAATTGCCATTACTCCTGCCTCGGTAAGCAAAAAGGCGTTGCAACTGTGTGGTGGATATTACTTCCTTCTCTCCAACAACTCACGGAAAAAGGTCTTTGTAACCAAGGAACCGACAGCGAATGGGAACGGAGAAGCCTTCGACACGGGAAACAATTTGTGCTTGGATTTGTATCATGATGCAAATGGCAAATTGCAGGGAGAGATCATTCGGAAAGTGTATGCCATGGATTCCGACTATCAACCCGACTATAGGAAGGCCGGATACCACTTGTTCGAGCGCCTTTATCAAGGGGATATTCTGGAAATCAACCAAGAGCCACCGAAAATTGGCGAGCCATGGGGAAAGCTGGAGACGGCGTCATTTGCTCCTGTGGGGAATGCAACTCTTTACAGAAGATTTATGCGAATAATGACATTTACCGAAAGAGAGAACAGTGTTCAAGTTTTCTTGAGTAATTTGGCAAAGTCTCAACAAGATCAGGACGCGAGCTTTGTTGTTAGTACTTTGAAAAACAACCAAGCGAGAAAGGTCTCTCTATCTCCTGCAGGTTTTGTGAATTTTGTCTCACCGATCTTGCAGGACGAGGAGCCATGATATGTGGAGGGTAGTGGATATAGGAGGTGCCCAGTATTTTCTCCATGCTGCAGATAACAGCCTTGTCATCGAAAAAGGTGATGAGAAGAAGGCAAAGATACCGTTTGCAGATATCCATTCTATCGTATGCCATGGCCTTGGTTGCCGATATTCAGATGAATTCTTCAAACAAAGCATGGCACACGATATTCCTGTTACGTTTTGCGATGAAAAACATGTCCCTGTCGGTATGTTGTTGCCGGTGAACCAGCATACCGATTTCTGGGACCGACAGCAGGTGCAGATTGAAGCCACACTTCCAAGGAAAAAAGATGCGTGGCGTCAGATTGTGGCGGAAAAGTTGCGCAATCAGGGGCTGGTCTTGCAATGGATTGGAAATCCGAAAGGGTTGGCAACCTTGCGAATGTTGGCCGAACGGGTTCGTTCTGGAGATCCTGACAATAAAGAAGCACAAGGCGCCCGAGTATATTTTTCGTCCTTATTTGGCGAAGATTTTATCCGACGTGATGATGATATCATCAATATCTGGTTGAATTATGGGTACACAATCATCCGTTCCGCCGTGGCCCGAGCAGTAGTAGGGTGCGGGTTGCTTCCTTCTTTTGGAGTATTTCATTCCCCGAAACAGAACCCATTCTGCCTGATTGATGATTTGATGGAACCTTTGAGACCGCTTGTAGATTTTGTGGTCGTCAAAGCCTCGAGCATGGGAATGCAAGTCGACTTCACGCCGAAAGACAAGAAAGAGTTGATGCAATTGACCCAGCAGCCGGTCTTCTTTGGCGCAGAACGTACAATTTTAAGCGATGCCTCGGCTATGTATGTGATGTCGTATCTTCGGTTCTTAAAGAGGGACACAGAAGAAATCGTCTTTCCAAATTTCAGAGAGATATTCCATGCTAGGCCCTTATAATGCTATGTGGGTGATGGTTGGGTTTGATTTGCCGACTTTAACAAAAGATGATACGAGATTTGCGAACAGGTTCCGTAAAGATCTGACCGACATGGGATTCACACGGTTCCAGCTTTCTTTCTATACCTATTACCTCCAATCAAAAGCCCAAGCCGATACAGTAGCCAAAAAAGTCCGCGCTTGTGTTCCTCCCAACGGGCATGTCTGCATATTCTTTATTACTGACAAGCAATTTGGCATGATTCGTAACTATTTTGGTGGCAGAAAAGTGAATGTCGACGTCCCAGAACAGGGATTATTGTTCGAATAAAAAAGAGCCCCAACGAGGGGGCATTTGGCAACTTAAGTCTTATTAGACCTAGTTATCCTTCTTTGATATGATACCTACAATTTATGTCAAGAATTCTGTGTAGTCAAGTTCTTGTCAATAGGACATGTTGGACGGTTGGGCTTAGTTATCGTTCTTTGATATGATTAAACCCTGCACATTGACGGTTCCATCCGTGTCGTGTTGGGCTTAGTTATCGTTCTTTGATATGATTAAACTGGAACGAGGTGGAGAACGAAGGAGCCGATGTTGGGCTTAGTTATCGTTCTTTGATATGATTAAACCGCTCGCTGAAGATTCTCGGGCGATTGTCGGTTGGGCTTAGTTATCGTTCTTTGATATGATTAAACCAGCCGGAGTGACTCCCAGCGCCGTCTGCGGTTGGGCTTAGTTATCGTTCTTTGATATGATTAAACTCACCGATGGATTCGTCGAGAGCCATGTCGGTTGGGCTTAGTTATCGTTCTTTGATATGATTAAACTGTTCTGGGTTCTCGTGATACTCCATGTATGTTGGGCTTATTTATCGTTCTTTGATATGATTAAACGACCGTATTCGTCAGCAACCTTGTCAAAAAGTTGGGCTTAGTTATCGTTCTTTGATATGATTAAACAAAAGGAATTGCTTTACAATTTGCTTGTTGGTTGGGCTTAGTTATCGTTCTTTGATATGATTAAACGAATACCTTGCGAGTAAGACGCCTCGGGGCGTTGGGCTTAGTTATCGTTCTTTGATATGATTAAACTCAGAAGTGGATGGAGCGTAACGCTAGATGGTTGGGCTTAGTTATCGTTCTTTGATATGATTAAACGGGACGCCGTAAATCTCCTTCTCGGAAATCGTTGGGCTTAGTTATCGTTCTTTGATATGATTAAACCCTTCGCCAGCCGTCCGACTGCAAAGATCCGTTGGGCTTAGTTATCGTTCTTTGATATGATTAAACCGAGGAGCCAGAATTGGCGAACTGGAAGCTGTTGGGCTTAGTTATCGTTCTTTGATATGATTAAACGCGTAGACGTTGTGCACCTGGAGCCCTCCGGTTGGGCTTAGTTATCGTTCTTTGATATGATTAAACCGCCAGCGGTTCCGCTGGTGCGGACCCTGAGTTGGGCTTAGTTATCGTTCTTTGATATGATTAAACCCCGGATGCGACCGTGCGAGTGTGGAGCAGGTTGGGCTTAGTTATCGTTCTTTGATATGATTAAACTCTGCTCGAAGACTCCCGCGCACAAAGCCGGTTGGGCTTAGTTATCGTTCTTTGATATGATTAAACGCTCCACTTCCATCGTGAGTGCCCTGCCGAGTTGGGCTTAGTTATCGTTCTTTGATATGATTAAACGGATACCCTGCGAATACGAAGCCTCCGGACGTTGGGCTTAGTTATCGTTCTTTGATATGATTAAACCGACCTTGCGCAGAGTACACTTCTTCAGCAGTTGGGCTTAGTTATCGTTCTTTGATATGATTAAACTGCCGATGGACCTTCCTGTGAGAGTCCACAGTTGGGCTTAGTTATCGTTCTTTGATATGATTAAACCGGTCAGCGTCGCGATGTTCGTCGCCTGCTGTTGGGCTTAGTTATCGTTCTTTGATATGATTAAACACCACTCCCATAAGGGTACACGGTGTAAGCAAATGGACGAGCATGGCTACAGGAAAAGGGGACGGGGACGTCCCTTTTTCTGTGTGTGGATGTTTGTTTTTCTTTAGGCGTGGTATGATGAGGGCGAGGATTTTGCTATGGAACAATTGATGACTAAGCTGAAGGCTTCCGCCGAGGCTATCCGTGCGCGTATTGGTGACCAGCCGGTTGAGATTGGCATCGTCTTGGGCAGCGGGCTTGGCGAGCTGGGGGACGAGATCGAGAATGCGGTGGTTATTCCGTACCGGACCCTTCCCCATTTCCCCATTTCTACCGTGCCTGGCCACAAAGGTCAGTTCGTATTCGGGAAACTGGAGGGCCGGCGTGTCGCCTGCATGCAGGGGCGTTTCCATTTCTATGAGGGTTACGGTATGGACCAAGTCGTCTATCCGATTCAGACCATGAAGATGCTTGGTATCAACAATCTGTTGCTGACCAATGCGGCGGGATGCGTGAACACCGGATGGAAGCCGGGAGATCTGATGCTGATCAAGGACCAGATCAAGCTGATTCCCGATAGTCCGTTACGTGGACCCAACCCTGATGAGCTGGGGGAACGTTTCTTTGACATGTCCAATGCCTACGATAGGAATCTTCGCGTCTACGCCAAACAATGCGCGGAAAAACTCGGGATTCCCCTCCGCGAGGGAGTGTACCAGTTGTTTACCGGACCGAATTTCGAAACACCTGCCGAGGTCCGTGTGGCACGCTTGCTGGGAGCCGATGCGGTGGGCATGTCCACTGTTCCCGAAGCGATCGCCGCAAGCCACATGAAGATGCGCACCATGGGCATCTCCTGCCTGACCAACATGGCTGCAGGAATCCTTGACCAACCCTTGAACCATCAGGAAGTGCTGGAGACCGGTGAGCGGGTGAAGAAAAGCTTCCAGCTCTTGGTGAAGGAGATTGTCCGTGGATGGCCGATGTGACAATCGCTCGTCTGATCGACCGGCTTGGGCTTGAGCCGCTCAGGGAAGGTGGCATGGGAGAGAAGGTCTATACCCACCGCCATGGTTCCTTCCTGCTCGGTACCACCAGCTACGTGCTGGTGACGGGTTCTTGCCGGCAAACACTGCACCGGCTTTCCTCCGAACAGACATGGTGCTATCTTGAGGGCGATGGTGCCCGCCAGCTGGTGTTGTTGCCCGATGGCGGATGGCGCCACTACGACCTCGGGTTGGCGTCCGAGGGAAAGAAGACGATCTCCATCGTTCCCGGCGGATGCTGGCAGGCGGTGGAGAGTGACGGATGTGCGCTTTTCTCGGTGCTGAGCGTTCCCCCTGCAAAACTGGAGGAAATCCAGCTGTGGGACAAGTCGCTTGCCCCGGGCTGGGATTGTAAGGAGCTCGCTGATTTTGGGGGTGAGGAATGAAGATTCTGTGTATTTCAGACCAAGTGGATCCCGTCGTCTATTCCAAATATAGCAAAGAGAACTATAAGGACGTCGACTTGGTCATCTCGGCCGGCGACCTTCCCTTGAAATACTATGAGTACATCATCTCTACCCTGAACAAGGACCTTGTCTTTGTCTTCGGCAACCATAACCTCGAGCGCCTCAGCCAGTTCGTCAATGACGGACGCTCGCTCCTTCCTGGCTACGCTCCTGTGGCATTGCTTCCCGAGTATGACGGGGAGTGCCTGGAAGGAAAGGTCATCTACGATAAGAAGCACGACCTGATTATCGGAGGACTGGGGGGATGCAAGCGGTACAACCTTGGCAGGCACCAGTACACCGAGAAGGAAATGCGGTGGAGGATATTCCGCATGCTTCCCAAGCTCTACTGGAACAAACTCGTCCACGGCCGTTATATCGACATCCTTGTCACCCACGCCGCTCCCTTCGGGATCAATGACGAGCCCGACCCCTGTCATGAAGGGTTTCATGTCCTTCTCGATTTCATGCACAAGTTCAAACCTACGTACCTTTTGCATGGTCATATCCATCTTACTGATTTCAATGCCCCTCGGATCACGACATTTGAACAGACAACAGTAATCAATGTCTATCAGAAATTCTTGCTCGAGGATGACAATCTTGGAGGGAAACGGTGAACCAGTTTTTCAACTTGGCCAACGATGATTTCGAAAAGGCGAAACGGCGTGGCCAGATGCAGGCGCTTCTGTCCGGCCTACGCTGGAAGAATACAAACCTGCTCTCGTTGTATGACGTGACCCGGTTGATCAAACCCAAGGGGGAGACCTATCGGGGCATGCAGACCATCCCTGTCAAGAACATCATCGGCAGCGAGGGCCGCTACCACGATTTCTCCCTTGCTTTCTACCCGAAGAAGGAGATGTTGCGCGCCCGTTGGCGCTCGATTGACGAACTGAACAGGGAGAACGTGATCCTTCCCCCGATTTCCGTCTACAAGCTGGGACCCAACTATTTCGTGCGCGACGGGAACCACCGGGTCTCGGTGGCGAAGATGATGGGGATCGACTATATCGATGCCGAAGTCGTCGAGCTGGACAGCGAAATCAAGCTGAAACCCGGCATGACTCTGAAGGACCTGCAGTCCGAGGTCTGCGCCTACGAGCGGAGCCGGTTCATCTCCCAGTACAAGGCCGACACCTTTCTGCCGATGGATAAAATCACCAGCAACTCCCCCGGCTTTTACGCAGAGCTGGTCAACCATATCCAGGTCCACAAGTACTTCATCAACCAAGGCGTGGAGGGGGAGATCAGCTTTGCCGATGCCGCGAAAAGCTGGTACACGCATGTCTATGAGCCGATTGTCGAGGAAATCCGCAAGGAACATATCCTCTCCAAGTTCCCAGGCAAGACGGAGGGAGACCTCTATATGTGGATTGTCCGCCACTGGGACGAGATGAAGCGTCAGGAGGGGCAGGGCGTCACCATCGCGGAAGCGGCAAGCGACTACAAGAAGCGCTTCAGCAAGGGCTGGCTCTGGCGCCTGGGGGAACGGTTTAAAGTTTTGGTCGGACGAAGCTGATTATTCCTGCAGGTAGGATGCGAGCGTATCCGCGTAACAGCCCATCAGCTCCCCAAGCTGCTGGCTGGGACGGAACACCCCGTTCAAACCACCGAGATGGACAATGCCGCTGGCGGGCTGGTTCTCCAGGTTGGTGGGACTGACATGAATCCCGAAGGGGATGTGGATCATCCCCTGGGCCTGCGCCCAGTAGACCATGTTGTCAAGCGCGTGGATTCCCTCGTTGGTCGAATGCAGGCAGCTGGTGAAACAGGCGAACAACTTGCCGGCAAGCTCTTGGTTTTCCCCCATCTCGAACGTGGTGTCAAGGAACGCCTTCATTTCGGCCGTCACGTTCCCGAAACGGGTCGGGCAACCGAGGATGACCATGTCGCTCTTGTGGAGCGTCTCCAGACCAGCCTCGGGCAGGGCTAGGATTTCCTCATAGTACTCGTTGGTTGTGTCCAGCCGCTCCGCCCAGATATGCAGGTCGTCATCCTTGACCCGGTACAGCCGCGCGTCGACGCCGCGGTCCTTGAGAAGTTCCTGGAAGTAGGATCCCAGGATGTAACAATTTCCGCCGATGGAATGCATGATGATGGAACACCGTTTCATCGCTTTTCCTCCAGTTACCTTAAGCATATCTCTGAAACCTCTCTTTGTGATGGACAAAAAACGAAAAAATGGCGCCATCGCTGGCGCCACGGATGACAAGATTTTCGGCTTTCCCGTTACAGGTCGAGTTTCTCAATCTTGTCCTTGATGTTGGTCAGGTTGACCAGCGTGAGGGCTACGGCGAGGTCGGTCTGCCCGTGTTCCTCGGCTTCGACCAGGTAGTTGTACTCGTTGACCTTCTTCTTCATCTCGGTGAAGGTCTCGGTGGTCTTGTCCAGGACAGAGTAGAGCTGCGGGGCCAGATTCTCGTAGATGGAGTTGAGGATCATGTTGTCGTTCGACTTGATCAGCGTGGAGTGGAAGTCGAAATCGGCCTGCTTGAACTGTTGCAGGGCCTCGGCGTTCATCCCGTCCTCGAGCAGGGGCAGCAATTCCTGAAGACGGCTGGTGCATTTGGCCAGCTGACGGACGACCGGCATTCGGTTCGGATCCCTGGAGAGCTCACGGCTTGCAGAAACCTCGATGGTGGTGCGGACCTGGAGCAGGTCGCTGATCAGTTTCTTGTCCGGAGCCTGCTTGCTGATCATGGAAATGGACAGGGACTCGACGAACTGGTCTAGGTTGTTGCTCTTTACCACCGCCTTGCGGCCCTGGCTTACTTGGATTAGCCCCTTGGCCTCCAGGTTCTTGAACGCCTCGCGCACCGAACGGGAAGAGGCGTTGAACTGAAGCGCTAGTTCCTTTTGGCTGGGCAAGAGCTCGCCAGCTTTGAACTGTTTGGAAAGGATCATCTCCTCCAGCTTGTTGGCGATGGTGGTGGATTTGGTTTCTGTACTCAAAGGACTAAACATGCGGCCCCTCCCTCAAGGGTTTCTCGATTTTGTCCATCATAGCATCAAAACTTTGTCCTTGCATAGGTTTCTTCTTACAAAATGTACGAAGTGTCGGGAATATGTTTGCAGAAAATATATATTTACACAGGGTTCCTCTCCCGGATACCTCTGATAAGATAGATGTACAGCAAGGTATGGCAAATGTTTTATGTGTGATGTTTCAAATTCTCGTTCTTCCAATAGATTGTTATTTCTTTTACAATCAATAGTTGCTCATTGACATAAAGTAGGGTTGTGCATATATTTGAACTGGAACTTTGGACATAGGAGCTTGCACATGAAACGTTTGGCATGCCTGGGAGTAATCGGGTTGCTTTTCCTTTTGCCGGTCACAGGCGAGACAGTGCTGTCAGGGGCGCCGTACCTGTACCTTGACGCGTCGGTCTCCGGCTATTTGCTGCACGGCTTTCTGAACGATACCAAGACCGAGCTACGCGACACCTATTCGGTGGATGATGCGCTCGGCGTTGACGGTGTCGACCTTCCCTACACGATTGAGACGAACAAAAAGGCGAGCCTGGCGGTCTACGCGGTCGTCACTCCATTTGTCCAGCAGAATGTTCCCAACCCCGCTTCGATCGCGGTTGCCAGCCTGCAGGTTGACGGCAAGGAAATCTATCCGGAAACCAGCCGGATGATGACCAACAGCAACGCGGCCAGCGAAGAGGCCAATACTGTCGTCAGAAGGGACTATGGCACCGAGTCCATCTATTCCCTGGTCTCTTTAGACACGGTCCTTGGCAAGACCCAATACGACTACACGATCCATGTGACAGCCAACCAGAGCGACGTCGCGACGGCTCCCGCCGGCCACTATGTCTCGTCAGTGACCCTGTCGATTGAAACAAGGAACTAAGGATGGCGATATGAGAAATGCCCTGATGATACCAATGCTGATGATTCCCATGGCCCTGCACGCCGCGGTGACCAGTGCCAATCTCCCTGATGCGGTGACCGCCCGTCTGAACGGCACCATCGTGGAGGATGACATCTCCATCTCGTTCACCGATGAGGCTGGCGTCACCGAAAACGGCAACGACATCAACTTGGTCTTCGATTTCCCCGTCGACCAGGACTCCTGGGAAATCACCCACACGTTGCTCTTGAGCTACTCGGGGAACCTGATGAACGCCAAGAGCGCCCGGATTTCCTTTGATGTCTCCCCCCTGAAACATGATGATGACAACGTGGTGGACATCAGCATTTCCCTTGCCAGCGAGGGCGACAATATTTCGGTGGATGGGGACTCGTTCGTGCTCGAGGTTCCCGCCGGTTACCAGAATGGAGTCGCTTTTGGGACTCTCAGTATCACTGTCAAGAAGGATGAAGACCAGAAGTTGACCGCCGGTTCCTACAATGGTTCCGTAGTGGTGAACATGAACGCCACGTGAAAAAATAGGAAAAAATCTATTTGACAGAGGGCAAAAACATGAAATAATAGGTAACGTCGTTGTTTTTCGTTTTGCCTAAGTGATTTTTTCCAGCACTTAAGCCTAGGAGGTTGCCGCTATTCTCTTCAATGAGAGTAGCGGTTTTTGTTTGTCTGGAACTGCGCCAGAAGGGATTGATGGAAAACAAAACGGTCAAGGGCGACCGCGACCGGTCCGATTTGTCTCGCCTTGTCGCCTAGCGAGGAACTGACGATTTCCGTCTCCTGGAGGAACGGGGGCAGGGAGCTGCGCATGGCGAGCGTTACCCGCTCCACCAGGGAAGGTTGCAGCGTAGGGATGTTGCCGGAAAGGATGACCTTCTTCAGGCCGGTGATGGCCACGGTTTGAGCGATTTCCATGCCAAGGGCGAGGGCTGCCGTATCCATTGCCCTGTCAAAGCCTGCGGGTTTTTCCTGGGCAAGTTCTCTCAACGACTTTCCTCCGAAGTTCTTCTCGATCGCCCATCCGGCGCTGACTGTTTCCAGACAGCCTGTCCCACCGCAGACGCAGGAGCCCTCGTTGGCGATTCGAGTGTGCCCGAGGTAGCTCCTGTCCTGCTGGCTGCCATGGACGAGGGTGGCTCCGATATGCTCTCCCCAATTGAGGTAGAGGAAGGAGTCGGGAATCTCCTTTGACAGAAGACTCTCGGCGCTGACCATCGCCTCGGTCTCGTCGACCAGAATGCAGTCACAGTCCAGAAAGGCGGGGAGGGAGCGCGCGAAAGGGACGTTCTTCCATCCCCACTCGAATAGCTCTTCCACGGTGATTTCGTTGTCGGCGACCCGGCCGCTCAGGCTGAGCACGCATCCGGCGAGCTTCTTTTTATCCCCGCGATACATGTGCTGGAAGTCATTCACGAGCAGGACGAAGAGATCCTTCGGGGTTGGACACTGAGGGGTAGGGATCTGCTTGAAGCCAAGCACGTTTCCCTCCAGGTCGCTGATGGCAATCGAACAGATCCGGAGCCCGATCGAGATTCCGGCGACCAGATATCGTTTTTTTGCAATCATCAGAGGGGTTGGCCTGCGGCCACTGGCCGTCTCGGTTTTCTCCCCCTCGGTGACGATACCTTCTTTGATAAGGTTGTCGACGATTTCCGAGCAGGATGGTTTGTTGATCCCCAGTTCATGGGAAATGTCGGCGCGAGAAACCCCCTGTTGCGTCCGGATCAGGTTGAGGACGCGGAGCCGGTTGATGGCGCGAATGTCTGAAGGTTTGCGTAACTGCATATCCCTAGCATACCCTTCCTGCCGACTCTTTGGAAGTTGCCGTTTTGCGAATTCGTGTCTATCTTAGGCACGAGTCGGAGGTATTTTCATGGCAGAAATGCAATTCAAGACAGAGGTCAACGACCTGCTGCATTTGATTATTCATTCCCTATATTCGAATAAGGAGATTTTCCTCAGGGAGTTGATTTCCAATGCGAGCGACGCGCTCGACAAACTCAAGTATCTGACGCTTACCGACGAGAAGTTGAAGAGTCTCGCGTTCGACCCTAGGATTGATATCAGTTTCACCGAGGGAGACAAGCGGACCCTCACCATTACGGATAATGGTATCGGCATGAACGAGGATGACCTGAACAACAACCTCGGCACGATCGCCTCATCGGGCACCAAGCGGTTCCTCGCTTCTTTGACCGACGAGCAGAAGAAGGATTCCAACCTGATTGGCCAGTTCGGTGTCGGGTTCTACTCGGCCTTCATGGTTTCCGACCGTATCGAGGTGGTCAGCCGCAAGGCGGGAGAGGAGAAGGCCTACAAGTGGTCCAGTGACGGCAAGGGAACCTATTCGATCGACCCCGCCCAGCGCGACGGACAGGGAACCACAATCACCTTGTATCTGAACGAGGATGGCGCGGACTACGCCAACCGCTGGGAGCTTGAGCAACTTGTCAAGAAGTACAGCGACAACATTTCCTTCCCGATTTTCCTCGCGTATGACGATGTCACCTATGACGACAAGGAAAAGGACAAGGATGGCAACGCGAAGAAAGTGGTCACCCACAAAGTGGAGCAGATCAACAGCTGCCAAGCACTGTGGAAACGCTCGAAGAGCGAGCTGAAGCCGGAAGACTACCAGAATTTCTACAAGAACACCTTCCATGACACGGATGACGCCATGTTCTATCTGCACACCAAGGCGGAGGGCTCGATCGAGTACACCACCTTGTTCTATGTACCGAAGACCGCGCCGTTTGACATGTATTACGCCGATTACAAGCCGGGTGTCCGCCTGTACGTGAAGCGAGTTTTCATCACCGATGACGACAAGCAGTTGCTTCCCACCTATCTGCGCTTCGTGCGCGGTATCATCGACAGCGAGGACCTCCCGCTGAACGTAAGCCGTGAGATCCTGCAGCAGAACAGGATCATGAGCTCGATCCGCAGCAACTCCGTGAAGAAGCTGCTTGCCGAGTTCAAGCGGATCAGCGAGCAGGAGCCCGAGAAGTATATCGATTTCATCAAGCAGTACAACCGTCCGTTGAAGGAAGGCCTGTACAGCGACTGGGAGAACCGTGACGAGTTGATGGAACTGGTGCGGTTCAAGAGTTCGAAGGTGGACGGCTATGTCAGCCTGAAGGATTACAAGAGCCGCATGCCGAAGGACCAGAAGAGCATCTACTACATCTCCGGCGGTAAGGAAGAGACACTAAAGGCCAGTCCGCTCATCGAGGCCTATACCAAGAAGGGTTTCGAGGTGCTGGTCCTTGACGAGGAGATTGACGAGTTCGTCGCCAGCTCGATCGGGTCCTACCAGAGTCTTCCGCTCAAGGCGATTAACAAGAGTGGCAGCATGGATGACATGAAGGACGAGGCCTCAAAACAGAAGGCGGAGGAAGGTAAGGGCGTGGTCGAGAAAATCAAGGCCAGCCTGAAGGACCAGGTCAAGGATGTCGTGGTCTCCAGCCGCCTTACCGATACTCCAGCCGTCATCGTCGTCGACGATTCCGCCCCCACGGTACAGATGCAGCAGATTTTGAAGCAGATGGGCCAGCCGGTTGTGGAGTCCAAGCCGATTCTCGAGATCAACGCGGATGACCCGATGATCAAGAAGATTGGGGCGGAGGGCGACCAGAAACTGATTGATACATGGTGCGGAGTGCTTCTGGACCAGGCGTTGCTCGCCCAGGGAGTGATGCCGAAAGATCCGGTAGCCTTTACCAGACGGCTTCACGAGCTGCTTTCAAAGTAACTGTATTGAGCTGAAGGGCAAGGGGAGATTCCCCTTGCCTTTCCGTTGCCCGCTTGCTACTTTCAATTGCGGGTTCGCGCAATGAACCCGAAGAACAACGAATGAGGAAGAACAAATGATGTTTTTTGATGCCGAAGTTTCTCCTGACGAAGTGGAGAGCTTCTCCCAGCAGCTGATGAATGGGGTGATGTCTTTCTCCAAGATGAATTGGTCCACCATCTGCGCCAGGTTGCTTTCGGGCCTGCTTGGCGTCTTGGTCATGTATGTCCTGGTCAAATGGCTTGACATGCTGATCGGAAGGGCGCTGAACCGGAACAACCGCATGGGCCTGCTTGGCAACTTCCTGCGCAAGCTGGTCCGGTGGATCTGCTTCGTCTGCATCGGTATTTGGTTCGTCAGTCACCTTGGTCTGGACATGAAGCCGTTGATTGCCGGCATCGGAGTTACTGGCGTCGTCTTGGGCTTCGCGCTACAGGAGACGATCGGCAACTTCTTCAGCGGCCTGATGATCATCATCAACCACCCGTTCAATATCGGTGACTATATCGAAAGCGGTTCCTTCAGCGGGACCGTTACCGACATGGACATGAACCGTGTCGAGCTGCTGACCCCGGACAACAAGCGCATCACCATGAGCAACAAGCTTGTGTGGGGCAATCCGGTGGTCAACTATTCCGCCATGGACAAGAGACGTGTCGACATGACCGCTTCCGCCGCCTATGGCAGCGATATCTCCAAGGCAAAGAAAGTCCTTGCCGATTTGGTTATGAGCTACCCTGAGGTGCTTCCTTCTCCGGCTCCGACAGTGGAAGTCGGCTCCTTGGGCGACAGCGAGATCAATTTCATCGTTCGCCCGTGGGTCAAGCCTTCCGACTACTGGACCGTCATGTGGAGATTCCAGGGGCAGTGGTATGACGCGCTCATCAACGCGGGTATCGATGTGCCGTACGACCAGCTCGACATCCATATCGTTCCGCCGGACAAGGAGTGAAAATCAGCCCGGATATCGCGAAGACCGCTCGGGAGGGCGGTCTTCGTTGTTCCTGGTCATCCTTTCTTGTCTAGGCCCACAAGGTAGATCTCGAAGGAATCCTCCCTGCAAGCCTGTGGCTTGAAAGGCTTCACCTTTGCGAAGATCTCGCGCATTTTCCGGATGATTTCCACCTGCCCGCCCCCTTGGAAGATCTTCAGGACCATGTTCCCGTGGGGCTTGAGCTGCTCGGCAGAGAGGTAGACTACCTGCTCAGCGAGCCACTCGCTGCGACTGGTGTCCACGCTCCGGTTGCCTGTCGTCATCGGCGCCGCGTCGCTGATGATGGCGTCATAGGGGCCGAGCTCGACCAGCTTGGCCCTGATTTCCTTGCTGAAGGCATCACCGACGAAGGCGGTGACCGTCGGAGGGATGGGGGAGATGCTCAGGGGGTTCAGATCCACCGAGACAATCGACCCATTACCCTTGAGCAGCACACGGTCACAGAACAGGGTCCAGGAGCCGGGGGCCGCCCCGACGTCCAGCACGTGGTTGCCCTGATGGATCAGGTGGAACTTCTCCTGGATTTCCTCAAGCTTGTAGACGCTTCGCGCCGGATATCCCTCGCGATGGGCCCGCTGGGTGTAGCGGTCGGCCTTGTCCCTTCTGCTGTTGATGTTCGCCATGTTCCCATCCTAGCAGAAAGCGTATGGGGATGGTAAGATGCCCGTATGATAGATTGTCGTCTGGTGTTGAGCGACGTCGACGGGACGCTCGCCTATGAGAAGTCGTTGGTTTCCGAGGAAAACAGGAAATGGATTGCCAAGCTGGTGGACGAGAAACGCGTCCCCTTCGCGTTGGTCAGCGGGAGGATGCGTAGCGGGATTGCCACCATCGCCGCCCAGATTCCCGCCCCGGTAGCGCTTTGCGCCTTCAACGGCGGTTACGTCGAAGTAGACGGCAAACCAATCCATCAGGAGTTCATGGACTACGACCTTGCCCTCGAGGTAGTCCGCATCTCCCATAGCTACGGCGTCGAATGCGTGCTCTTCGACCTGGACGAGTGGTATGCCGAGAAGGGCGGGCGTCTTTACGACATCCAAGCCTCCCTGTACGGCTTCGGCGGACACGCAGTCGACCTAGAGGAAACGCTTGGTGAATGGAAGCGGATCCGTCACCCCCTTTACAAGTGCATCCCCAAGACGCAGGATCCCGCAAAAGCCACCATGCTCCGTGATGAGATCCAGAAGAAGATGGGGGACCGTATTTCGGTCTTCCAGTCCTCGCCCTTCGTGGTCGAGACGGTCAAGAAAGGAGTAGACAAGGCCAATGTGGTCCGCATCCTCTCTGCCTACTACCGGATCTTCCCAAGCCAGGTGATGGCATTTGGAGACTACGACAACGACATCGGCATGCTCAAGGCGTCCGGCTATGGGGTGGCCATGGCCAACGGGCTCGATTCCGTAAAACGGGTCGCCTGCTTCGTAACCGACACAAACAAGAATGACGGGGTCGCCAAAGCAATCCGGAAATACTTTTTCGAGGAATAGGAAATGGACGTATGCGCCTATCGGTATCCTTCACGGAGAAACGTGGTTTTTGGCATGAACGGCATGGTCTGCACCTCGCAGCCATTGGCGGCTCAAGCAGGGTTGGAGGTATTGCGTGAGGGCGGGAACGCCATGGACGCGACGGTCGCCACCGCGGCTTGCATGACCGTCTTGGAGCCGACGAGCAACGGACTGGGCAGTGACGCGTTCGCAATCATCTACAGCGCCAAGGACCACAAGCTTCACGGACTGAACGCCAGCGGACCAGCTCCAATGGCGCTCGACGTGGAGAAGGTCCGCGCTTTGGGGTCGATTCCCAAGCGGGGCTGGATTCCGGTCACGGTACCCGGTGCTCCGGGCGCTTGGGCCGCCATCTCATCCCGTTTCGGCCGGCTGCCCTTCGAGAGGCTTTTTTCCAGCGCGATCGATTACGCCAAGAGTGGCTACCCCCTGCAGCCGGTGACCAGCCAGCTCTGGAAGGAGTCCTTTGATGAATTCCAGAGGACGCTGGCCGATTCCTGTTTCCGGTCCTGGTTCGAAACCTTCGCCACTGAGAGTGGAGCGCCCCTGGCGGGAAGTGTCGTCAGGCTTCCCGATCACGCCCGTTCCTTATCTATGATTGCCGAAAGCAATGGCGAGTCGTTCTACCGGGGTGAGCTCGCCAAGCGCATCGATGCCTTTTCTCGGGAAAGCGGCGGGTACCTCCGCTACGAGGACTTGGCCACCTACCACCCTCAGTGGGTTGAGCCGATTGCCGCGGATTATCGTGGCTGCCAGGTCTGGGAAATTCCACCCAACGGCCACGGCATCGTCGCCTTGATGGCGCTACGGATGCTCTCCGGTTTCACTTTTGGAAAGCGGGATACCGTCGATACCCTGCACCGGCAGATCGAGGCGTTGAAGCTTGCCTTCAGCGACGCCAAGCGGTATGTGGCTGACCCGCGGTACATGAAGGCGCGGGTAGAGGAGTTGCTTGGCGACGACTATATGTCCCACAGGAGAAGCCTGATCGGCCTGCGGGCCCTGGATCCAGAGCCAGGCAATCCGTCTAGCGGGGATACCGTCTACCTGTGCGTGGCCGACAGGGAGGGCAACATGGTCAGCTACATCCAGTCCAACTACATGGGCTTCGGCAGCGGCCTTGTCGTTCCCCATACCGGTATCGCCTTACAGAACAGAGGATGCAACTTCACCCTTGACCCTGCCATGGAGAACTGCATGGCCCCCGGCAAGAGACCCTACCACACGATCATTCCCGGCTTCCTGACCAAGGATGGAAACCCGATTGGCCCCTTCGGGGTGATGGGGGGCTTCATGCAGCCCCAGGGACACCTGCAGGTGGTGACCAACTTGGTCGATTTCGTCATGAACCCGCAGGAGGCGCTGGACGCGCCCCGCTGGCAGTGGACCGGAGGCAGACGGGTGGAGGTGGAAAAAGCTTTCCGCCCTGAAGTCATCGAAGGTCTTCGCGGAAGGGGGCACGACATCGTAGTCGTCCCCCATGGAAGGGAGATGGGGCGGGGCCAGATCATCATGCGCTATGGCGAGAGCCTGATGGGAGCGACCGAGCCAAGGGCGGACGGAATGGTCGCGGCCTATTGAGCGATGGGCGGGCTGCCTGATGTATTGTCGGGGCTGGATATACATAAGAACAAGCGCCGGCCCTATGGGGGAGAACTGGCGCTTGCCAGAATTTTCATTCTAAAGGAGGTTGTTGATGAAAAAACTTTTGCTTTGCTCTGACAAATACTATGCAAGAGCCGTGCCAATTTCCGGGAATGAGCCAAAACTAGGGAAAAAGAGGGTCGGAGGCAGGTTTTTCGGAAGGTAATCGCCTTTCGACCATGCAAAAACTGCACGAAATCTGGCTGCTTCGACGAAAACCGGTGTGCAGAAATTGCGCAAGCGGAAAGTTTTTCACACTCAAGGTGAGAATATTCGTATCATGCTGGTATGAAATTGTTCCTGTATAGCTTGCGGACCTACGACGAGAAGCCCATTTGCGAGGAGCTCGCCACCCGGTATGGATTCACGGTCGGTTTTTGCAGCGAGGCTCCGTCCTTGCAAAACGCGGTCCTAGCGGAAGGCTACGACGCGATCAGCTTCACCGTCAGCTCGATGGACAAGGCTCTGCTTGAAGCCTTTGCTATCCGGGGTGTGCGCGCCATCATCTGCCGTTCGATCGGCTATGACCATGTCGACTTGGAGGCGGCCGAGGCGTTGGGGCTAACCGTCTATCACGCCGCCTACCCGCCCGAGGGAGTGGCGGACTACGCAGTCATGCTGGCGATGATGGGGCTGAGAAAGATGCCGCTGGTCATGAAGAAGAGCGCGGAAGGGGATTTCACCCTTCGTGGCCGCATCGGCCGGTCGCTGGGGGATGTCGCTGTCGGCGTGGTTGGCGCCGGACGAATCGGACTGACTGTCCTGCGCCACCTTTCTGGCTTTGGTTCCCAGTTGTTGTATTGGAACCGGAAGCCGAATCCTGAGGCGGATAAGATCGCTACCTATCTTCCGCTCGACAAGTTGTTGGCTGCCAGCGACGTGGTGACGCTCCATCTTGCCTCCAATCCACAGACCTACCACCTGCTGGATGCCCGCCGGCTGGGGCTGATGAAACCAGACGCCGTCTTGGTCAATACCGCTCGTGGTCAGCTGATCGATACCGACGCGCTGATTGTCTCCTTGGAAGGCGGCCGTCCTGGCTTTGCTCTGCTGGACGTACAGGAAGAGGAGGACAGTCTCTACTACTTTGACCGCAGGGGCGAGGAAATCCCCTATCCGGAGTACCGGAAGCTGCGGACGATGGAGCGGGTGTTGCTCTCGCCCCATATCGCCTTCTACACGGAAGCCAACCTCCGGGCCGAGATCCAGAGCAACTTCGACGCCGCCCTCGCCTTCAGCAGGGGAATGGAATCTCCCTATCGGGTCCGTTTGTGATTGACCTTTGGCGGGGTGGTGCCTACCTTTAGGATATGAACTGGTTTCGAAACAACCCAAGGTCCATGAGGACCCTTCGCTACACCCAGACGGGCATGACCGAGAAGCTGATTATTGTCAACCTCGCGGTCTTCGTTTTTTGCGCGGCGATTCCCCGCCTGGAGTATTACCTTGCCATGATTCCCAGCTTTGTGCTTCATGGCTGGGTCTGGCAGCTCTTCACCTACATGTTCGTCCATGGTGGCCTGTCCCACATCTTCTTCAACATGCTCTCCCTCTACATCTTCGGGAGGGCGGTGGAATACAAGCTGGGTTCGAACGAGTTTCTGCTCTTCTATCTGGCTGTCGGCCTTGGTAGTGGAATCTTTTCCTTCCTGGTCTATCTGCTGATGGGGTGGAACGTGATTCTGGTGGGCGCCTCTGGGGCGATCTACGGGGTGCTGTTGCTCTTCGCGGTCTTCTATCCTTATGCCCGGATTTACGTCTTTGGCTTGTTGCCGGTGCGTGCTCCGGTGTTGATCGTGATCTACACTGCCATCGAGTTGTACAGCGAGGTCTTCGGGGTGCGAGGGGGAATCAGCCACCTGACCCATTTGGGTGGCTTGCTGATTGCCTATCTTTACTGTCTGGTTCGGCTCCGGATCGATCCAGTTCAGATTTTCCGCGATTCCCGATGAAGTTGTGGGGAAGAAAAAATACTATTTTTCCCAATTTATTTGTATACTGGAATTGGCCCCTTCTGGGAGCAAGGAGAGAGAAAGATGGCTAAGAGTGTTGAGAGTCTGAACAAGGAATTGTTGAAGAAGGTCGTTTCAGCGACCAAGGGTTCTGAGATCAAGGCACTGCTGAAAGAGGGTGCCGATGTGCATGCCCAGAACGAATGGGGCATGACACCTGTCATGCTCGCCGCCCAGTACAATCCGAATGTCAGCGTGCTGAAGGCTCTGCTGGAGGCCGGCGCCGACATTTTCGAGACGGAACCCAAATACCGATCCAACGCTCTGCATTTGGCGGCGAACAAGTCCTCCAGCCCGAAGATCATCGACACGCTGCTCGCCGCTGGCGCCGACCTGAACGCCCGCAACTACCTTGGCGAGACCCCGTTGATCATGGCGGTCAACACCAATCCGGAGACCAGGGTTGTCAGCGAACTAATCAAGAAGGGCGCGGACATCAACGCCAGGGACTATCAGGGCCACTCGGTTCTTGAGTACGCCAAGAGCCAGCAGCGCACCTATATCGTCAAGGAGTTGAAGAAGCTCGGGGCTAACTGAGGTTTCTTCTTCACGATTATTCATCCAGGACCAGCTGTGTATGGTCCTGGATGTTTAGTATCATGGAAGAATGCGACACTTTCTGAAGTCCATGCTGTCCTTTTCCCTGGAATTGCTGGTGCTGGCCGCCAGCGCGTTCGTTTATGCCATGGCGTTCCCGAATTTCCTGAATGTCCAGGGGTGGGGGTTCCTTGCCTTTTTCTCTTGGATTCCTGTCTTCTGGGTAATCAACCGGGCCAAATGGAAGACCGTCTGGTTCGAGGGAATGGCGTACGGCTTTGGATTCTATCTGGTCTACAATTACTGGCTGAAGACCTTCCATCCCTTGGCGATCCTGCTTGCCCCGACGCTGGAATCCTTCCAATACATCCTGCTGTTCCTCACGCTGAAGCTGGCGGGAAAGGTAGGGGAGAAGCGTGGCTACCTTGTCCAGTCGTTGGTCTTCGTGGCCTACGAGTACTTGACCCAGCAGGGCTTCCTCGCCTATCCGTACGGAAACATGGCCACTTCCATCTGGGCGTACCGGCCGCTGATCCAGATCGCTTCGATCGGGGGTGTGTGGGTCATCTGCTTCCTTATGGTCCTGCCACAGGCCTTCTTTGCCCAGAAACACAAGGTATGGAGCGGCTACCGGGTCGATATCGGCCTGTATTTCGCGGCTGTTTTCGTCTCGCTTCTCTTCGGTTTCTCCACAATCGCCTACTACGACGCCAAGGCGCCGAAACGGGTTGTCCGCATCGCGGCCGTCCAGCACTCCGCAGACAGTTGGAAGGGTGGGTACGATACCTACAAGGAGAACTACGAGACTCTGCGCGGCTTCAGCCTGGAGGCGATGGCGGGGGAGCCCAAGCCCGACATGGTCCTCTGGAGCGAGACCGCCTTCGTGCCTAGCGTCAGCTGGCACCTTGCCCATCCGACCGACTGGCGGACCCGCGCCTTGGTCGACGACTTCGTCAACTTCGGCAAAACCCTCGGTGTCCCCCTGATTACCGGCAACCCGGAGGGGTTGGTCAAGGACGAGACGCTACCAGCGGTTCTCCGCGACGGAACCTGGAACTGGAAGACCTACAACACCGTCATCCTCTTCGGCCAAGGGCAGATCCTTGGCACCTACCGCAAGCAGCATCTGGTTCCTTTCACCGAGTATTTTCCCTACGAGAAGCAGTTCCCCAAGCTCTACAACCTGCTGTTGGCCAACGACTACAAGTGGTGGGAGCCGGGTACCGAGGCGACGGTCTTCCATTATGACGGAATCGATTTCTCCACCCCGATCTGCTTCGAGGATATCTTCGGCTACCTGTCAGCCGGCTTTGTCAAAAATGGAGCGGACATGCTGGTCAACCTGACCAACGACAGCTGGTCGGGAAGCGTATGCGCCGAGATGCAGCACATGAGCCAGTCGGTCTTCCGTGCCATCGAGAACCGGCGTCCACTGATCCGGGGCACCAACAGTGGCATGACCACGCTGGTGGACGTGACCGGAAAGCCCCGTCAGACCATGGAGCCATTCACCAAAGGGTGGCATCTGTACGAGGTGCCCCTCGGGCAGAAGGAAGGATTGACCTTCTATACCTTGCTGCCCGATTTCTTCGGCAAGCTCTTTCTGGTCCTCGCCCTTTGCGCCTTGGTCGGCTACGGGCGCTCCTGCTTCCTGGCTTGGCGTGAAAGACGCCGCCTTTGGAAGCGGTGGGGCCATCTGTTCGACGACAGGGCCGCGGAGTTTTACGAATAATAGTGCACGCGTCTCACGTCGAAGCGGTCTTTGGGAAGACGGTGCTCGGCAGGATAGCCGATGGCGAGCAGGGCAAAGGGCCTGAGTTCGTTCAGTCCAAGCACCTGCGCGACCTTGTCGATTCTCTCCGTGATCGGGGCGATTCCCAGCCAGACAGCGCCGAGTCCGAGCCGGTCCGCCTCGAGCAGGATGTGCTCGCTGGCTATGGAGAGGTCGATGTCGGCGTATTCCGGGAAGTGGAGTTCTCCGGCCTTCACGCAGGGGACGATTACCAGCGGGGCCTTGGCGGCTGGCCCTGCGTAGGGCGAGCAATGAGAGAGCTGTCCGTCGGTGACGACGCAGAACTCCCAAGGTTGCTGGTTTCCAGCTGACGGGGCGGTCATGGCTGCCCTGAGCAACTTGGTGACGATGGCCTTGCTGACAGGTTCTGTCCTGAATTTCCTGATACTGGTGCGATGGTAGATGGGATTCATGGTTCCAGTATCCATGGTTTTCCAGAAAAAAAGCATGAAGCCCACTCGTGAAAAACAGCCGGATTGTGGTACAACCGAGCCATGGATATTCGTTTGGCGAGACTGATGGAAGCGATGGTCGTCTATGACCAAGGCGACGCGCGCAGAATCGAGCATTTCGTGAAAGTGCACGATTTCGCTGCGACAATCGGGACCCTCGAGGGGCTTTCCGCCCAGGATCTGGCTGTCCTTGAGGAGGCGGCGATCCTCCACGATGTCGGCATCCATGTCAGCGAGCGCGAGCATGGCGGCAACAACGGGAAGAATCAGGAACTGTACGGCCCTGACGAAGCCGAGAAGGTGATGCGGTCGGTGGGATGCTTCAGCCGGGAAGAGATCGAGCAGGTCCGCTTCCTGATCGCCCACCACCATACCTATGCCCATATCTCCACGCTCTCCTGGCAGATTCTTGTCGAGGCCGACTTCCTGGTCAACCTGTACGAGGACGGCGCCCCTGAGGAGGAGATCCGTGCAGTGCGCCAGAAGATGATCAAGACACCTACGGGGCAACATCTGTTCGATGCGATTTTCCAGGATACCCAGATACAGAAACTTCAGGGACTGCAGTTCTCCTCGCTGGATGGCTGGATCAGACGGCCTCTGTAGGAGTATAGGACCAAGAGAGGAAGCGGACGGGAAACTGTCCATGCACGTACAACCCGAGCATCGCTCCGGTAAACCGCTTCCCCCACAAGAGCCCCTCGCTCGCGAGATATCGAGTGTCCTGAAGTGTAAGCGTCTCGACTTCTTGGCAGAAGAATGTCCGTTTCAGGCCATCGATCCGCATAGTGAGGGTGAACTCATTCCTTTCGGGAACAGGCAGGAACCGCTCGCTACGGATATGGTCTCCCACAAACTCGGTGAGAAGCAAACCGTAGGTTCCACCCCTTCGCGCAAGCCCGTACTTCAGAAAGCTGTGTTCATCGTAATAGGCGGTGATTCCTACGTCATTCCCCTCCTGCAAATCAGGTTTTTCAAAGGAAAGGCTTGCCACCCCCTTGAATTCACTCTGTCGTTCGAGAAATAGTGTCGCGTCCATCTCCATGAGATTCGAGGAGGAACCCAGAACAACAAGAGATCCATCCGCTTCCTGCCTGAAGCGTCCGGGATCCAAAGGCCGGCATGTCAGCCATTCCCTGCCTTTCCATGCGGGGTAAGGAGAACACAAAGGAGAAGGATTGACAGGAATGGTTTTGGGAATCCGAATTAACGCCTGAGGCCTATCCACAACCGGCCATCCATCACCATCCCAACGCATGGGGGCTAGACAGGTTTCCCGTCCGAGAATGGAGAAGGGAGTTCCGCCGTTTCGGGTTCCAAGGAAAAAGAAATACCAGGATCCGTCCGGCCCTTCGACCGGCTCCCCATGACCACAGCAGGAAAGGTATCCATCCTCGTCTTGTTGTTTGAGGATTGGATTGTGGGGGCAGGGGGTATAGGGCCCCTCTAGCGTTCGCGAGCGCGCACAGCTTTCCTGATGGCCACGACCTGTGCCTCCCTCGGCAAGGAAGATATAGTACCAACCATCGTGTTCCATCAGGTGCGGGCCTTCCGGCGTGCGCGTGCCACTGCCGTACCAGAGAAGAGTCGGCTTGCTGACGAGTCTGGTACAGTCGTCGTTCAACTGGACAATCCTGCATCCTCTGTTGAGTACCATGTAGTGGCGGCCATGAGTGTGGAACAATGCGGGGTCGATTCCGTCGATCGCGAACCATGATGGTTCCCCATAGGGTCCTTCCGGTTTCCGGGAACGGACAACCATCTGAATCCTAGGTTCCGTGGAGCCGTCATTATCCCGGAGCGTGGCTGTCACAAAGAAGAAAGAGCCGTCATAGGAGATATCGGCAGCCCAATAACCACGACCGCCTGCCTTGCCGGAGAGGCGGGACCAGTTTGCGTTGGTGAGCGCGTAGCCGATGGTATGCCAATGGACCAGGTCTCGGGAATGGGAGATTGGGATAGCGGGGAAGTAGGCAAAGGAAGAGTTGACAAGATAATAGTCGCTTCCTACCTTGAGCACAGAGGGATCGGGATGAAAACCACGGAATACCGGGTTCCTGATGTACTCTTCAGGGCGGAATCCAAAAGCGCTACGTATCCCAGCGGTCGCATGGTCGAATGGGGTGCGTCCATAGTGGTTTCCCTCGAAGGGGTTCATTCCGCAGCGTTCAATCAGGAAACGGGCCAAAGGAAGATTTCCTCCCTTGCACGCGGCCGCAAGCAGCGTATCGCCATTCTGGTCCCGATCGGCTAAATTGATTGAACCCTTCTGGCAGATGTCAGAAATCACTGTTTCGGTCTGAGAAGGATCCCCTGCCAGGCGGAAAATGGATGTTTCGTCTTGGTTGAGCATAGCTTATTCCTTTACAGCTCCAATCATGACCCCTTTGACAAAGTATTTCTGGATGAAGGGGTACAAGCAGAGAACTGGCGCGGTAGCCGCGACAATGGTGGCGAATTGGATGGTCTCGCTGATGAGGTATTCATCTCCCTCCATGCTCGCTGTCATTTCCGTGGTGTCATTCTGAATCAGGATTTCCCGGAGAATCAGCTGGAGTGGGTACTGGTTGCGGTCCCTGATGAAGAGCATCGCGTTGAACCACGCGTTCCAGTTGGAGACCACATAGTAAAGAAGGATGACCGCGATAGTGGGCTTGACGAGATGCACCATGATTTTCCAGAGAATCTGCCAGTGGTTTGCCCCGTCCAGCTTAGCGGATTCCTCCAAGCTTTCTGGAACGGAAGCCATAGCTGTGCGCATGATGATCAGGTTGTAGGTGCTCATGGCGCTGGGAATGATGAGCGACCAGCGGGTGTGGGTAAGCCCGACACTCTTTACAACCAGGTAAAAGGGAATCATGCCTCCAGAAAAATACATGGTGAAGACAATGGCGAGCATGATGAAATTACGGAACATCACGTTCTTACGGGAGAGGCAATAGGCCGCGACAATGGTCATGACCATGTTGATCGCCGTGCCGGAAAAGACGACGAAGAGCGTATTCCCATAACCAATCAGGATGTTCTTGTTGCGGGCGACCGCCTTGTAAGCGGCGAGTGTCGGATGGAGAGGGTAAAGCAGTAGACCCTCATGGCTCGCGTAATACATCGGGCTGGAGAAGGATGCCATCACTACATGGATCAACGGCAGAAGAACGATGGCCAGGAATGAGAGGATGAGCAACACATCCAGTCCATCAAATATTCTGCTGCTTAGGCTCTCGCGAAGGTATTTCTTTGTCATTGTTTGCTACCTCCTTACCACAGGCCTGTATCGCTTGTTTTCTTGCTGATGTGGTTGGTGATGTTCACCAGCAGGAAGCTGACGATGTTGTTGAACAGCCCTACCGCCGCGCTGTAGCTGTACTGGGCGTCGATCATGCCTTTGCGATAGACATACGTGTTGATCACATCTGCGGTTTCGTAGATGGCCGGATTATAGAGAAGAATGATCTTCTCGTAGCCGACGTTGAAGATCTTGCCCACCTTGAGGATCAGCATGATGATGATGGTCGAGGCGAGGCCAGGAAGGGTGACATGCAGCATCTGCTGCCAGCGTCCGGCGCCATCGATTTCCGCCGCGTCGTACAGTTCGGGACTGATACCGGCAAGGGCCGAAATGTAGATGATTGCGTCCCAGCCCAATGCCTGCCATATGCCGCTGAGCACATAGATGGGGATGAAGTTCTCTTTCTTGGTCAGGAGCGAAACCCTTTCGACGCCGAAGAGCGTGTGGAGGATTGAGGTGATGGCTCCATCGCTGCTGGTCAGCTCGACAATCATGCCGCAGATGACGACGGTGGAGATGAAATGGGGAATGTACGCGATGGTTTGGGCGGTTTTTGAGAATTTGGGCGACCTCAACTCGTTGATCAGGAGCGCAAAGATGATGGGAAGCGGAAAGGTCGCCAGGGACCAAAGGCTGATTCGGATCGTATTGCGTAACAATCGCCAAAAGTAGTAATTAGTGAAGAAGTTGTAAAAGTGCTTGAAGCCTACGAAGCGGCTGCCAAGGATGCCCCGGGCGGGTCTATAGTCCAGAAACGCGATGGAAAGGCCGAACATAGGTCCGTAGTGGAAAATAAGGTAAAAAAGGACAACCGGCACCAACATGAGGTATAGCAGCCAATTCTCTTTGAAATCATTGCGAAGCCGGATCCTCAACGGTCTGACATGATTAGTTTTTCTCACTCTGAGAGCCTCCCTTTATTCCTGTGAGTTCCCGATATGTTGTCGGGGTTACTCCTTCATACTGTTTGAAAATCCTGAGAAAGGTCCGATTGCTGCCGAACCCGCATTGCCGGGCGACCACCTCAAGTTTGTCTTCCTTCATGAGCATGGCCTTGCTGTGGGCGATACGGACCTGCTGGATGTATTGGTAGAGCTTCACGGGATGCCTTTCATTGAACAACCTGGATATTTCCGAAGGTCTCGCCCCCATCCGTTCCGCCAAGGAGTTCACGTTGAGCGAGATGTCCTGATACCCGGTATCCACCATCCGTTTGATGGTGAGATACATTTGGTTCCTTTCGTTCTCCATTTCTTGACTCCGTATCTGGCAGAGTTCGTCGCACGCATCCTGGGCAACTCCTTCCAGATTTTGCAACTGGTCCGCTGCTTCGAGCCTTTGTTGGTAGGAAAGGGTGGCTTTCTGGGAGAGATGCATATGGTCGATGCCCCGGAAGATTGCGCTCGCGATGACGGAAAGAAGAAAGGTCTGTGATTCATCCGAGAGGGATTTACTCGTGTTTTCCTGGACAATTTCCCTGATTTCGTTGATGGCGCCTACCGCATCCCCGCTCTTCAGGCAATTGAGCAGTCGTTGCTCTTTGTCGGCTGGAAAGGAAAGCTTAGTCTCTTCCGGCAACAGGTTCATGTCCTGCCAAGCGAGCGGTTTTCCCGTGACATGTGGGAACACGCTTCGTACCTCGCTGAAGGCCGATGTGATATGTTCTTTTCCTTGGTGTGGGCTACTGACCGCTATCAGGAAGGCAGGGTGTTTCTCCATGACACGCGAGCCGATGTCGAGCGCGATGCCCACCAAGTCCCTGCTCTCCGGATAGGATTCCCAGAGCAAAAGGAGCAACCGCCCTTCCTCCCGGGTCGAGCTATACGAGAGGCCCTGCTCCTTAGCGAGTCCAATGATTTCCGTTCGAAGCGCTTCCCATTCCTTGTCTTGCAGGGAATTGCCGCTCGCGACGCCAAGCAACACAAACGTGTTGGACTCGACGTTCAGTCCATAATGTTCTAGCGTTGATGCGCTGGTAACCGCCGCAAAATTCTTTTCGGTAAGAAGGCGGCTGAGGATGAATCGTCGGATGGCGGTTTGTTGCGCTTCAATGACATTTCTGTCGTCAATAGTCTGATGGAAGACCTTGGCTTCTTTCAAAAGCGCGTGGATGATAATGTAGACACTTGTGAAGATATAGATACCCAACATGATGGCAAGCACCAGATAGAGCCGCTGAAGTGGAGATAAATAGGGGTTCTTCCTGCTTGCCACCACATATGACCAACCAGGGATGAGCGAGGGAATGGGGGTGATCAGGCGCCAACCATGGGCAACAATTGTTTGATTCTGAGACGCTGCAGAAAGAAGCGTGTCGGCGTCAAGTCCCTCCGATGTGCCGCCAATAATCTTCTGTCGTGCAGGGTTTACCAGGAAAACCAAGTCGTAGGGCTTGTTGCCACGATAGCCCAAGATGTCTCGTTCGGGGGCTAAAATCAGTGAATACGCTGATTCCTTTTCCCGTCCCGGGGCTTGCAGGAGTTGCCAGATGGCGATTATTCCTCCTGGAAGCGTTTCGATACCCTGCCGTTCGTCCAGCATCGGCCGCAACTCTTTCTCCAGTACCTGCTGGTTTACTCCCCATCCTTCTAGTTCCATATCGTAAAACGCGTTGCTCCTTCCGTAGGTTTGGCCAGAGACAAACAGACCGTTACGAGGGAAATAGAGTAGCCTCCGCTCGGTACTTTGACCGGCCAGATTCTGAGCTGCGATATCCTTGACCAACCGGAACAGCTGGTAGCGGGAAAAGTCGTCTTCTTCTTTCGCTTTGCGTAGGTCGCTGACGATGGGGTTGAGATTCATCGTGACAGCGAATTTCTGGGAATCCTCCAGATAGGTGTCCGCTCGGTCCTGAACCGCGGCAAGTTGGAGGTTGTTTGTTTCCTCGATGTTCTGGCGGAGAACCCGGGAGAAGTGGAACGTGAAGACTGTCATCATAAGCGTGGCGATGCTGCAGATGGTAAGGTAGGAAAGACTCCACCGTGCCATTTGCCTCATCAAGTTCCGTCTGCTTACACCAGTCATTCTCGTTCCTCCGAGAGAAAAGGAAAGCGGGCTCTCCTCGTGAGGGCCCGCTTCCTCTTCATGTCAATGGGCCATGTAATTGTCGTATGCCTTCTGCATCATCCCAATAGCCTCGTCGATGCCGAACGCGCGCAACTGTTTCTGGTAACTGTTCCACTCCGTATTGATGTCGACCGCGCCAGAGATGAACTGAGCCTCCATCTCATCCTGCAGGGTTTCCACGTTGCTCATGATTTCGCTGAAGCGCTCTGCATCCTTTGAATCGACGGAGCACGGAGGAAATGCGTGCTTGCCCATGTCGGTCTTCATGCTGAGCCGCAAGGCTTCTTTCTGGTTGTCCTGGGCGTAGTACTGCTCGATGTATCGAGGATCCTGTACGCAGACGCCGCTGGTGGAAGCCCGAGAATAGGCTGCCAGGATTTCGCTCGCAGTCTTGCCGTCCGGGTTGTGCAACACGAAGTCGGTATAGACCGGATTGCCGTCTACCATTGTATAGGTCTTGCCTTCAATACCGAAATTGCAGGCCAGATTGCCTTCTTTGCTGTACATCCAGTCAAGCAGATATGCGGCGGCTTCCCTGTTCTTGCAATTGGTGGAAATGGCTGCGGAGACTCCGGATGCGTCGTAGATGGCGTTCATCTTCGAGAACTTTGCATTTTTGCCCCTCGTTGAAGTGACCGGCACCGTGCAACGGATGTCCTCCTGAGTGATGGAGGGATCTTTGGCATGCATGATTTGCGTGTAATTTCCCAGACCCTGCCCGAATGGGGCATTCACCGCAGCGGACTTTCCGGTGGTGAAATAGGTCTGGTTGGACTTCTTGTTCGCCACAAGGTAGTCGTTGTCGATCAAGCCATCCTTGTACCACTCTCGCAGTTTGGACAGCATTGCCTTCCGCGAGTCTTCGATGATGCCGTTCTTGACGACACCGTCATCCACATAGAAATATCCCCAGTTGTCGAAGCCTCCGGACCAGCAGTCCAGCATCCATTCCGAACGAGTACAGAAGGGGACGGCAAAGCCGTTCGCCTTGTACGCTCTAAGTACCATATCCCAATCGTCGATGGTCTCGGGCATGGGAAGCCCCAACTTGTCCAGCACGTCTTTGCGGACGATCAAGCCACCGGAGAAGAGCGTCAGGTTCGGGTTTTCCAGACCGCGCAGGAACGGGAAGCAATAGTAGTCGCCATTGGAATCCTTGACCATCTTATCCACATCGGGGTGGGCTGCCATAAGGCCGGAGAAGTTGGGAGCATTCTTTTTCATGAGATTGTCCAAGTTGAGGATAACGCCGTCATTGATGGCTTGAGAAGGTCCGCCGGGATAGGTGGTCCAGGTATGTTCGATGATGTCGGGATAGTCGCCATCAGCCAGCATGATGGCGAACTCTTCTTTTTCTGATCCTTGGGTGGGATGGATGAAGTTGATGTGGATTCCTGTCTGTTCTTCCACATACTGTGCCCATGGGGTATCGCCAAGGTTGGTGTAATTGACGGAGACATTTCCGTTCAGTTTCGTCCACCAGGAAAGAGTCACACCCTCGAAAGGTTTTCCACTGTCCGTTTGTGCCGGTTGGGGCTTTGCCACAACTTGCTGCTCTTTCCCTCCTTGGGCGAAGAGGCTCGCTGTCACACAAAGCGCAAGGGGAACCAGATGTCGATACTTCTTCATTTTCAACTCCTTTTGTCGCCAATCATATTGCTTTTGGCTAATGGTCTTCCTCTATCACGCGACTTGTATGTCGGCAAGTAACCAGTTTTTTCTGTGTATGACAATTTCTGCTTTGCGGGAGGCTTCGTGACAACGGGCGTTTTTCGCCACCAACTAGGGATTTCTCGGTGGAGTTGTGTGCGTTTTTTATGTCAATAGTGAGTAAATAAACGCTTTTAGTATATTTTATTATTCGGAATAATTCCAAATATATATCTATTGATAGAATAAATTGGAACATATGAGATAAGTTTGTCGGTGAAGAAAACGTGTTTTTTTGAAATATAATTCCGCTTATTGCGTTATTAGCATGGTATTCTTTGTCGGTGGATATGTGTTCTCTATTCGGAAAAAGCATGATTTTTTAAAATGTTATGACATATGTCTTGTAATGTGTGTGCTTTTTCCCTATATTGGAGCTGGGACACGAAATGCAAGTGCCCGTTTGGAGTTGGAATGAGCATACGTTTGCGCCTGTTTTCTGCTCGATGTCTGGGATTGCTCATCATGCTTGCCTTGCCTTTGCCGGCACTAGGGGCATTGGACAACACCGCCATCTCGCTTGGCTGGAACTACCAGCAGGAAGGACTGTCCGAGTGGAGAATCATGGATGTCTCCGGTGCCTCCGTGCTCACCGAAGCGGCAATCGAGCTGAAGAATTCTACCCAGGAAGTCGCCCATATGGTCGCCTTCATGAACGAGACCAAGACGCATGACTTCCGTTTCTCCTATACCCCGCTCGAACAGTACGATAGCGAGAACGGGACTGTGGTCGATTCGATCGACTACACCCTGATCATCGGCTACAAGACTTCCCGCGGTGACGCAACGACGATGTTGCCTATGGGGCAGGAGAGCGACGCGATTCCCATTTATTTCAACCGGGAGCAGTCTGGGAGCCAAGTCTGTACCTTCTATGTGCGGGTAGGAGATAGCTCGGCAGCCCGCGCAGGCAGCTACGTCTCGACGGTCCAGATTACGGAGAGTGCCACATGAAACGTCTTCTTCCTGTCGTTCTCGCACTGATTGCCGTCGCATTCCCCTTGTGTGCCGACCCCATTGTCTCCACCCAAAGCTACGAGCTTGAAGGAAGGAACAAGCGAGGATCGGACACGCTCTCTTTCACCGGCTACATCACCGAGAAGATCAGCGCGCTTGACAGTTTCGGCGCCTATTGGCAGGGAAGCGTGGCGGCAAGCAACGGGAGTTCCTACTCCATCGCCAACCTGGGTACCACGGACGAGGTGAAGGGTACGTTGCTGACCTGGTCAGCTACAGGTACCCTCGGCAATTCCGAAAACTCCTCCCTGCATCTGCATTTCAGTCTTTCCATCTCCCCGCTGGTGGGAGAGGACGCCGAAACCTACGTGCCTGGTTCCGTTGCGTTTACCCGGGAGGATACCGTCTATACCCGGAAAGGGGCGACGCTCTCCCGCTCGGTGCATGGCAACACCACCGTCTTCTTGTCTGGCAAGAAAAAGATTGTCAGCGAGACAGTCACAGAGACCAAATCCGGCAGCCTGGATTTCTCCTCGTTGGAGGATACCAAGGTCTGGGCTCTCGACTATACCGTCAACACGCTGAAAGGAGGCGGTGACTCCTGCACATGGAAGTGGGGAGGCTCGGTCGATATCGACATGCAGACCACCGGCCTGCCGGCTCAGAACTACCACGGAACGATCATCCTAAGTGTGGCGACCAAATGAAGTACCTTTCTTGCACAAGTGTATTGATGATGGTGCTCCTGGCCTCCAGGAGCCTGGGTGCCGTCAATGTCTACGGAAACGAGAGTGTCGACCTGTATGGCTTTCTTGACCCGAAGACGACACTGATCATCGGCCGGACCGAGGCAGCGTCCTCCTTCGACCTGACGGACAGCAACGTTGCGCCGAAGGACCAAATTGCCGGCCTGCAGATTGGTACCTGGACGCTGATGACCAACGCCCTGGTCAACGTCAAGGTGACCACCAAGCCGATGGTGAAGAGTTCGGACTCCCAGTCCGCCATCTCCTACCAGATCGGCATCCAATATCCGACAAATGCCGAGTCGCCTTCTGCGACCAAGATCGCCTATATCAACAATACCGGCTCCGACGCTGATTGGAATCTCGGTAGCGGGGGCGTCTACACGCTGGGCAGCACAGATCGGATCATGACCTACACGGACAACCCGATTTATTTCCGCCTGTACCAGAAAGACGCGTCGTCGTACGGATCGGGCTATTATACCGGTTCGATCCTGTTCACCCTGACCAACGGCGAATGAGGAGGAATCGCATGATCCGCAAATGTTCCACCCTGTTGTTGCTGTTCTCCGGGCTCCTGCTCGCGCCCCTTTTCGCGGAACACGAGTTCTGGGTCGAGTTCATGTCCCAGACGGCAAGCAGTATCGACCTGACCGACCCCGAGTACAAGTACCACGACTTCTCCACCAACTTGCAATGGGTCGGCTCCATGACCCCGAACAACGGAAGGACCTCATACAATGACTCGATGGGGTATTATGACGACACGATGATTGGTGTCTTCGGTGCCCTCGGAGTCTCAGGAACCACGACGGTCACCTTTTCGGGCGACTTCCAGTTCACCTCCCAGACCGACCACGGCAAGTTCAAGAAGTACAAGATCGCCGTCAACGGCCGCCGCAACATCAGCGGGGGCGGAGGAAACAAGAACGACACCACCATGACCAGCGATGCCACCAAGTACGGCAATTCCTCCTCGTCGTTCTACGTGACCACCAACCCTGGCCAGTCCTATTCGTTCGTCCTGCAGCCGAGCGACGGAAGTGCCTCTGACAAGGCGAATGACCGCTGGGCGGACTTCATCATCATCCTTGAAGGGACGGACGAGGACCTGGCCGAGTACAATGATTACCGGAGCGACCTGCACATCACCATGACCACGACGGATCCCTCCGTCTCCCCCCAGACACAGAGCTTCGACATGACCCTGTGGGGATACGTCGGGGGCAAGACTCCCGACAAGAGCTCCAATTTCAGCTTCTTTGTGAACGCCACCGACGCGGCAAAGCAGCTCGATATCGCTTCCCTCACCGCAAGTACGGCGAGCAACGTCGTGAAGATCGCCGATATCCAGGCGACCAACTACATGGTCTACCGGAGCAAGCCGGCAGCCACGAGCCTGACCCCCTACAAGCTCTATATCTCGGCCCAGCCCAACACGGTCACCAACGCGGAAAGCGTCTTCAAGCTCAGGAAGGTGGGGACGACCTACGAGAACGCCTATAATTCGATTCCCTTCATCATAACCTACAAGGGGAATGCCGCAGCATCGTCGACCACCTTCACCAGCTATGCCGACTATGCCTCGACGCAGGTGACCCATGTGTTCAAGGGCGACAATGCCGACTACATTGTCGTCCCCTGCTCGGTGACGGAAAAATCCAACAACGGATACTTCGCCCTGTACCGGCTGGAGGGTGACCTTGACTTCAGCTTCGAGGACATTGACGACGCCAGCAGCCTGACCGCAGGCTGGTACAGTTCCTCGATCTACCTTACCCTCGTCGCCGACTGACGGTCCTGGCGGGAGGCCTGGTAGATTTCCTTGAAGGTCCGGATAAACTCCCGCTCGGCGTTGGAGAGATAGTAGTCCCTTCGGTGGGCGACCGTCAGCATCCATTCGTAACGGTGGCCGGCGGTAAAGAACACCATCTTCCGTGAGGGAACCACATAGGACTGGGGTACGAAGCCGACGGCGATACCGTTTTCCACCACGCTGATGATGGTCTTGCTGGATGATGTCTCGAAGAGCACGTCCGGCTTGAGCCCTGCCTGCCGGTAGAGATCGTCCACCATGTCCCGCATCAGCGTCTCTTGGGAATTCAAGACGATTTTCTCTCCCGCGAGCCAAGCGGGGTCGAGCAGTGGCAGCCCCGGTCCTTTCGCCTCGTCGGCTTTCCTTGCCAACGGGTTGCCTCGTGGAACGGCAAGCACCATCTGTTCGCTGTCGATCCACTCGTAATCGAAGGCCGGTTGGGGTTGCCGGATGGAGATGTGGGCGATATCGACCGTGCCGTCGGCCAGGTGCTTCTCCATCTCCTTGACCCGTTCCTCGTGGATGACAAAGGTGACGTCGGGATATTTCGCATGAAAGACCGGGTAGGTTTTGGCGAACTGTTCCGCACCTCGTTCCGGAGTATATGCGATATGGATCTCGCCCCGCTGGTTCCTCTTTCCCAAAGCGAGCTCTTCTACGAGGTGCTCCAGAAGCAGGGAATTCCCAGCGAGCTGTATATCGTCCGTGGCGCGGGACATGGCACGAGGGAGTTCGTCCAGGACGGGACAAGAAGGGCAGTCCTGGCATTTTTCAACACATACCTGCGACAAGGAGAGGAGGAAACATGTCGGAACTGAGAATCGCCTATGACCGGTACGAAAAGGAGCGGAAACGCTGGCTTTCCAATCCGATGGTGCCAACATATTTTTATAATCAGGAGCGGCGCTACGTCCATCCGTTCCACATATACGGGAACGTCTGGTACGTGGGTGACAGCTGGGTCTGTGTGCATTTGATTGATACGGGAAACGGATTGTTGCTGATTGATGCCGGCAACTGCGGCGCCACGGCAATGCTGGTCAACGCCATTTGGGAGGCGGGTTTCAATCCCGCCAACGTGCGATGGATCATCCTTTCCCATGGGCACCTGGACCATATTGGCGGAGCCCTCTTCTTCAGGCGGATGTTTGGGACCAAGCTGTATCTGGGAAAGCCGGATGCCGAGGATTTCCAGCGCCGTCCGGAAATCTCGGCGATTCAGGATACCGGCAACCTTGCAGACGAGCTCTTTGCGGTCGACCACGCGATCGAGGACAAGGAACACATCGTTTTCGGGGGAATGGATTTCTTTTTCCGCCTTTGTCCCGGCCACACTGCCGGCGTCATCGCCACCTTCTTCGACGTGAAGGGGAACGAAGGCGTCAAGCGTGCCGGCTACTACGGTGGTTTCGGATTCAATACCCTGCAGAAAGCCTATCTGGATGATATCGGCGACGTGAGGCATACCATGCGCCAGACCTATCTGGATTCCTTGAGAAAGGTGCGGGACGAGAGGGTGGAGCTTTTCCTTGCCAACCACTGCATCAACAACGACACGCTGGGAAAGATGGCTCAGCTCCGGAAGGATCCCTCCCACAACCCATTCCTGGACGACAAGCTCTGGGGCGAATACCTGGACTTCAAGCGGGACGAACTGCTGAAACTGATGGCGGACCCGGCACAAAACTGACCGAATCCTCTTTTCACAGGCCCTCTTCGGCTTCGTCCGGAGGGGCCTTTTCCTTGTATCCGGGCTTTCCGTTATACTTGCGGCAAGGAGAACGTTATGCTGAAGGACCGAGTTGGATCCTATTACCTAGAGAAAAACTACAACTGTGCCGAGACGATGATCCGCGCCATCAACGACGAATACCACCTTGCCCTTGACGAAGCGGGAATGAAACTTGTCGGAGGCTTTGGGGGAGGCATGGGCTGTGGCCTCACATGTGGCGCCCTCGCGGCGGCGATTGCCGCCTTGGGGAAACTCTGCATCGGTTCGAAAGCCCATGAGACGGCGGGATTCAAGGAGCTCTGCGCGGAATACGTGGCTGCATTCCGCAAGCGGGAAGGAGCGGTGGACTGCTCGGCATTGAAACCGAAATACTTCGTCCCCGGGGTACGCTGTCTGCAGACAGTCGAGCTTGCCGCCGAGCTTTTCGACGGGTTTGTGAAAGAGCATCAATTGGTTTAACAATCCGCTTCTCCTGTTGTGCCGTGGATATTTCCTTGTTATTCTGAGAACAGAATTACCACAAAGGGAGGTAGTTGATGAAAAAATTCAAGAATGTGCTGCTGGTACTGCTTGTCGCTATTGGTTCCCTGTTCGCGCAACCGATTACCGAGAAGCAGAACAGCGTCGTGGTGCTGTACACCAATGACGTGCACTGCGGAATTCGTTCCACGTTAGGGTACGAGTCGCTTGTAGCCTTGAAGCAGGAGGTGTTGAGGAAGACACCGTATGTGGTCATGGTGGATGATGGGGACTCCATCCAAGGCGAAGCGATGGGGACCATTTCCAAGGGTGAGTACCCTGTGGAGCTCATGAACAAGGTCGGATATGACTATGCCGCCATCGGCAACCATGAGTTCGACTATGGCATGGACCGCCTTTCCCAGCTGATCGGCGAGGCCGATTACCAGTATCTGGCCTGCAACATCAAGTACACGGGGACCAAAGGAAACTTGCTCGAGAAGGTGAAACCCTACGAGGTGGCGACCTATGGCGCCCTCAAGGTGGGCTTTGTGGGCGTCTCAACCCCGGAGAGCATCGCCAAATCCACTCCGACCTATTTCAAGGAAGGGGATGCGTTCGTCTACGACTTCTACGGTGACGACCCTCAGGCCTTTTATGGCGTCGTCCAGGAGAATGTCGACAAGGCCCGCGCCGAGGGTGCCCAGTATATCGTCTTGCTCGCCCACCTGGGTACTGACGAGTCTTCCGCCCCGTTCCGTTCCACCGACCTGATCGCCAATACGACCGGCGTCGATGTGGTGCTTGACGGCCATTCCCACAGCGTCATCCCCTGCGAGGTTGTCGCCGCGAAGGACGGCGGGAAGGTCCTGCTTTCCTCGACCGGAACGAAGTTCGCCAATATTGGCATGCTCCTGATTGGCCCTGACGGGGTGATGGAGACGGGATTGATTGGGGCGTACCCGGACAAGGATCCCGATGTCGCCGCGTTCGTCGACTCGATCGAGGCGAAGTACAAGGAAAGCCTTGCCGAGGTCATCGGCAAGACCGATGTCGACCTGACGATTGCCGATACGAACGGCGTGCGTCTGGTCCGCACCCGCGAGACCAACCTTGGCGACCTGTGCGCCGATGCCTACCGCACGGTTGCCGACGCCGATATCGCCTTCGTCAACGGCGGCGGTATCCGCGCTCCCCTGAAGAAGGGACCGATCACCTATGGCGACCTGATCAAAGTCCATCCGTACGGCAACACGCTGACCATGGTCAAAGCCACGGGACAGCAGATTCTCGATGCTCTGGAGCTGGCGAGCCGCTCCACCCAGAAGCACACCAGCGACGGAAAGAACGCCATCGGAGAGTGTGGCGGATTCCTGCAGGTCTCCGGCTTGAAGTACACCATCGACACCAGCATCCCCACCTCGGTCGAGCTGGATGGCAAAAACATGTTCGTCGCCGTCAAGGGCGCGCGCAGGGTCAAGGACGTCGTGGTGGAGAAGGACGGGCAGTGGACGCCGATCGACCCTGATGCCACCTACAAGCTTGCCAGCCACAACTACATGCTCAAGGATGCTGGAGACGGTTTCACGATGTTCCAGAACGACGAGCTATTGATCAACGAAGGCATGCTGGACAACCAGGTGCTGATGACCTACGTGATTGAGAAGCTCGGAAACGAGGTCACCGCGGAATACGCAGAGCCGCAAGGCCGCATCACCGTGATTTGATGGGCATCCTCTAGCGGATGTTCCAGGTGCTGTCTCGAAATAGTATCGGGACGGCATCTTTTTTCATGATGGACCTCACAATCCGGGAAACGGAAGGGGATGTACGGAGAGGCAGAAGCCCTACATGGAGGCGCTCGCCAAGGCGATGGCTGTCGCAGAGCCGCTTCCGCGTGTCGCCAACTGGTCCAAGATCCAGCAGCTGGTCAACGATGTCGGCAAGGAGATTCTCTTGAATTGCACCGATGGGAAGAGCACCTTGGACAAATACGCAACACAGATTGCAGCCTTCCAGCTCAGCCAACGCAGGTAAGTCGATCCTTCGGTTGTATTGGCAAGCAATGCTGTCCATATGAGAGAAAATAGGGGAAAATTCCCCTTGTTTTTCCTGGGATGCCATATTCGAAGCATAATAGAATCACCTTCGAAACAGAAAAACGCATACCACATACCATGTGCTCCATATTCTTGCGAACCCGGACTGTGCCTTTGAAATACAAAAAAACAATGATGCGTATCTCTATTGTGACAAGATCAAATAACATGTCCTGAAAGGAGTAGATGCGGCGGATTCTTGGAATGCGGTAAAGCAGACCCGTCTGATCGGGCACATCGCGTTGCCATTTGCTTTCTGCACGCTCCCTTTCTCGGGTCTTCCTGGGTACCCCATTCGCTAAACACCAAATCTCTGGATAAATATTTGCCAAATTCCTGGATAATTACTCGCCAAATCACCGGATTTAATGAAGGAATATATGCCTGGAATTGCGGATGGTGAGCTAAAGGAAAGACGTTCGCCGCACTGATAATTGGCTCGAAATGGTGTGGCAGGACTACAACGGGAGGTATATAGCGAAGAGCATGATTCTTATGGACCGACCTGACAAGATTGAACAATATCAGCAGATGGAGGAAATTGAGCCGGGCATGTTGCTTGATGGCGATACGCCCCACATGATCGATGAGTGGCAAATAGCTCCGAAATAGCATATAAACACTTCCAACCTGTCGACGGCGGTTCATAAAGATTGAGCGTTCTGTTGTCCATGCCGTGATGAGCGGTGCAGAAGCGAAAAGAAGAAATGCCGAAGCAGAAAAGACGGTGGACCGCACACCGCAATCCACCGTTGTATGATGCCTGATCTTTTTCGGTCAGTTCACGTTCTTGATCCAGGTTTTGTCCTGGATCTTGTCGTAGACCCTCTTGGTCATCTTGGCGACCAGGTCCTTGACCTCGCCGGTCAGGTTGTCCAGGTCGAACATCATCGTCTCGTCCAGGTTGTCCCTGGTCTTGACTTCGGCCTTACCCTCCTTCAGGGAGCGGTTGCCGATGGTGATGCGTACCGGGATGCCGATCAGGTCCGCGTCAGCGAACTTGACTCCCGCCGTCTCCTTGCGGTCGTCGTAGAGCACCTCGATGCCGCTCTTGGTCAGCTCGTCGTAGAGCTTCTCGCCGACTTCCGGATCTTTGACAAGACTGACCAGCTCGACCTGGTAGGGGGCGACGGTGATGGGGAGCTTCAGGCCCTTGTCGTCGTGGTATTCCTCGGCCAGACAGGCCAGCAGGCGGCCGACGCCGATGCCGTAGGAGCCCATGATGACCGGCTTGCGGAGACCGCTTTCATCCTGGAAGGCCAGATTCATGGCCTCGGAGTAGCGGGTTCCCAGCTGGAAGATGTTGCCAGCCTCGATACCCTTGTCGGAGTGCATCGGCTTATGGCACTTCGGGCAGAGATACCCTTCCTGCGCGCTGGCGATGTCGGCGACCATGCCGTCATAGTCGCGGCCGTAGTTGGTGTTCAGGAAGTGGTAGCCTTCCTCGTTGGCTCCCGCGACGAAGTTGTTGCTCTTGGCGACGCTGTCGTCGATGACCTTGACGACGCCTTCCTTGGCCCCGATTGGGCTGCCGAATCCGGGAACCATGCCGCCGGCAAGGATTTCCTCTTCCCTGGCGGGGCGCAGGCTGTTGGCCTTCACTGCGTTCTGCAGCTTGCTTTCCTCGACATCCATGTCGCCACGGATGATTGCGACGATCAGCTTGTCCTCTTCCTGTCCGTTCTTGTCGTTGATGAAGGCGCCGACCATGAAGACCGCCTTGGCAGTCTTCTTCGCGTCAATCTTCAGGAACGCGCACAACTCCTCGATTGTCTTGCACTCGGGAGTCTTGACCTTCTCCAGCGGCTTCGGCTCCTCGGGCAGGTACTCCTTCTGGAACTTGGCGACCTGGCGATTGGCGGTGTAGCCGCACTCGTCGCAGTGGATGATCGTGTCTTCGCCAATCGGAGAGAGGTACATGTACTCGTGGCTGATCTTGCCGCCCATCATGCCGCTGTCGGCGCCGACAGCGATGACGGGGAGCCCACAACGACCGTAGATGCGGAAATAGGCCTTGTAGTGGTCGCCGTAGACCTTGTCCAGACCCTCTTGGTCCTTGTCGAAACTGTAGGAGTCGAGCATGGTGAACTCACGTACGCGGATCAAACCCGCTCGCGGACGAGGATCGTCCCTCCACTTGGTCTGGATCTGGTAGACCAGGACCGGGAGCTTCTTGTAGGAGTCGAGCTCGTCCAAAGCGGCGTCGGTGACAGCCTCCTCATGGGTCATGGCAAGCACCATGTCGCGTCCGACACGGTCCTGGAAGCGGGTCATCTCCTTGTCAATCGAGTAGAAACGCCCCGTCTTCTTCCAGATGTCCGCGGTATTGACTACCGGCATCTGCATTTCCTGGGCCCCGATGGCATCCATCTCCTCACGGATGATCGTCTCGATCTTCGTGTTGGAACGGAAGCCGAGAGGAAGCAGGCTGAAGAGCCCGGCTCCCATCTGATTGATGAAACCCGCCCGCAGAAGATACTCATATCCCTTGGAGTCTGCGCCGCTGGGTGCCTCGCGAAGGGTCTTGGAAAACAGTTTGGACATTCGCATGATTGCCTCTCCTTAGAACCATGGACATTGTAGCGATTTGTCTCGTTTGGGAAAAGATTCCCTTACGATACACGTTCACAGTTCTCTATCACAATCAGCAGAGTACCACATCCATAGGGCCGTAGGCCGCATGGGTGTGGATGCATGTCGTCACTGGTTCCTGATGTAGGTGGTCAGATACGGGGACCTGTACCTGTGCAAGAAAGGTAACCGGCTGATACCCGGGACAGCGGCTGTGTGAACCAGCCCGTGCCGGTACGGACGGTCCGAAAGGGGTAACCGCCACGACTGCACGAAACCTTCTTCCATAAAGATGTGAAGCATCGCATGGGAGAGGCAGTTCATGGTATACTCCGTACTATGGAAGATGCATTGGCACAAGCGCGCTCAAGCGTGGCTGAGACAATGGCGCGTCTGTATCGGCGTGGCCTGACCACCAGCTTGGGTGGAAATGTCAGCGTACGGGTGGACGGGAACAGCTTTCTGATTACCCCAAGCGGGCTGGACAAGAGTTCGCTTTCGGGTGACCAGATCGCCCAGGTGACGATGGAAGGGAGGAATCTTTCCTCGTTGAAGCTTTCCATCGAGACCGGGATGCACCGTCTGGTCTATCTGGCCAGGATGGATGTGCAGGCCATCGTGCACGCCCATCCGCTGTATGCCTCCGCCTTCAGCGCTTTGGCCGGCTGCCCGGTCGATACCCGCCTGACCGCCGAGGCATGGTGGCAGCTGGGCGAGGTCGCCGTCGTGCCGTACGCGAAGATGGGGACGGAGGAGCTGGCGCGAAAAGTGGCGGAAAAGTCCTTGCGTTCCGATGTGCTGGTGATGGAGAATCATGGCGTGACCTGCTTGGGCAGAAGCCTGCTTGAGGCCTTCGAGAAAATCGATGTGCTCGAGAGGTGCTGCCAGATGACGGTCATCGCATGGCAAGCAACACAGAAGGGAATTGCGGTACGGGACCTGGACCAGGCCCAGCGCGATGCCCTGAGAACATAGGGAGGAACAACGTATGCTGGAAGATCTCCAGACCTTGAAACTGAAAGCGTTGGAGATCCGGAAACTGACAATCGAGGAGATTGGGAATTTCGGTTCCGGACATATCGGAGGGAGCATGTCGATCGTCGAGATGCTGACCTATCTGTACTATCATGAGATGCGCATCGACCCGAAGAATCCCCAGAAGGAGGACCGCGACCGCTTCGTCTGCTCCAAGGGCCACGCCGGTCCGGCGGTCTATGCCACCCTGGCCAGCAAGGGATACTTCCCCGTCGAGATGCTGATGACGCTCAACCAAGGCGGCACCAAGCTTCCCAGCCACTGCGATATGACCAAGACTCCGGGCGTTGATTTCACCGGCGGGTCGCTCGGACAGGGCTTCAGCGCCGCCGTGGGCATCGCGCTCGGCCAGAAGATCCGCCATTTCGACCAGAGCCGCACGTTCGCCGTCATCGGCGACGGCGAGAGCCAGGAGGGAGAGATCTGGGAGGCCGCCGAGACGGCCGCCATGTGGAAGCTGGACAACCTGATCGCCTTTACCGATTTCAACCGCCTGCAGCTGGACGGCAGGACCGAGGACATCATCTGCATGGATGGAATCGAGACCCGATGGCAGGGTTTCGGATGGCACGTGCAGAGAATCTGCGGCCACAACTTCGAAATGATTGATGACGCCGTGCAGAGAGCCAAAAGAACTCCGGGAAGGCCCCACATGATCATCATGGACACGCAGAAATCCCATGGGTTCATCCCGGGTGAGAAGACCGAGAAGAACCACAGCATGGCATTCAACCTTGAGCAGGCGAAGGAAGCCGTCAAGGAACTGTACGAGCGCGAGGGGGTGCAGGCATGAGGGACACCAAAGATTTCAAATTCATGAGAGACGTGATGATGGCGGCGATCAACGACTTGGCCGCCATCCATGAGGATGTCGTCTACCTTGATGCAGACCTTTCTTCCTGCATCGGGGCCGGATCCTTCCAGAAGCTCTATCCGGACCGCTTCTACAACTGCGGTATCGCCGAGGGCAACATGGTCGCTGTCGCTGCGGGCCTTTCCTCGGCCGGCCTGACTCCGTTCGCCCACAGCTTTGGCGTTTTCGCCAGCCGCAGGGCGTATGACCAGGCCTTCCTCAGCGTTGGTTACGCCAAACGGTGCGTGCACCTGCTCGGCTCCGACCCCGGCGTCAACGCTACCTACAACGGCGGCACCCATATGCCGTTCGAGGACATCGCCCTGATGCGCCAGATTCCGGGCATGATCGTGATCGAGCCCAGCGACGCGCAGAGCCTGTACGAGCTGACCCTGCAGGTTTATGACAGCGGAAAGGCCAGCTATACCCGCTTCCCGCGCAAGACCATCGCCCATCGCTATCCGCTCGGCACCAAGATCGAGCTGGGCAAGGGCATCGAGCTTGCCGATGGCGGCGACTTGGCGATTGTCGCGACCGGCCAGGTGATGGTGGACGCAGCGACCAAGGCGGTCGAGCTGCTCGCCCAAAAGGGAATCAAGGCGACCTTGGTCGACCTGCACACAATCCGCCCGCTGGATACGGACCTGATCGACAAGGTGGCCAAGCGGACCGGACACGTCCTGGTCTGCGAGAACGGCCGCTACGCCGGTGGCGTAGGCGAGATGATTGCCGGATACCTGGCCAAGACCTACCCGGTCAAGATGGACTTCGTCAATGTCGGCGAGCGCTTCGGCGAGGTCGGCAACCTGGACTATCTGACCAAGACGTTCGGGTTCACTCCCGAGCATATCGCCGAGGTGGGCGAGTCGCTGGCAAAGCGCTGAGCCTGGAATCGGACAAGGTTTCCCGGGGACCGCATCGCGGTCCCCTTTGCTTTGTCCGGGAAGGAGTGCGATACTTACCCCCAAGGGGGACGACATGCACATCCAGCTAGACACCATTCCCGTATGGGACGCCATCAAGTCCGGAGGGGAGTGCTTTCTCTGCGACTTGAAAAAGAAGGCCGAGTCCCAATCCGTCAAGTTCTATCTCGGGCCGTCGGTCATGAACCCGGAAACAAGGGTCAAAGTCAACCAATCATGGTTCTGCCACGACCATGTACAGCAATTGCTCGCGGCAGGGAAGGTCCAAGGAATGGCGCTGATGAGCGACACCTACCTGCGCGAGACCCGCGAGAGCCTGGAGAAGGCGATGAAGGGCATCCTTGACGCCAAGGCGGGGCGAAAGGTCGACAAGGCGGTCGCCGCCTTCCAGGAAGCAGTCGGGAAGCGCAAGCCCCAGTGCCTGATTTGCCGGCAGGTGGAGGAACACGATATCCGCTACACCTACACGACAGCCTATCTCTATGGCCATGACCCCGATTTCCAGAAAGCGTTGAAGGAGAGCAAGGGCTTCTGCCTGCCCCACTACCAGATGCTCCTTGTATGGAGCAAAGAGGCTCTCGATGCCGAGAGCCGCAAGCGTTTCGTGACGGACCTGACCGAAGTGGAGCTGCGGAACCTGGAGAGGTTGCAGGACGACGTCCTCTGGCAAACCCAGAAGTTCAAGGCCGAAAACTTCGACAAGCCGTGGAACGGGTGCGAGGACGCCCAGAAACGGGTGGTGGGGAAACTGGGCGGTTTCTCTTGACTTGCCCGCGATGTTGCCCGACCATGGGCGGGAAGGAGCAACATATGAGCATCATTGATTCCCTTGAGAAACGCAGAAGCGTCTATCAGATCGACAAACAACTTCCTGTTCCCCCGCAGCAGGTCGTCGCCACGGTGGAGAAGGTTACGGCGCTTGTGCCGGACGCCTTCAACATGAAAAGCGCCCGGGTGGTGGTTGTCCTCGGAGCACAGCAGGACATGCTTTGGGATGCCATCTACGAAGTGTTCGGGGGCAAGGTTCCCCGAGAAAAGATCGACGGGTTCAAGAAAGGAGCGGGCACCATCCTTTATTTCATCGACATGGCGGTGGTGGAGGGAATGCAGAAACAATTTCCCCTCTATGCCGCCAACTTTCCCGTCTGGGCCCAGCAGGCGAACGGCATGCTCCAGTTCTCCATCTGGTCGGCGTTGCGCGACATGGACATCGGCGCCAACCTGCAGCACTATAACCCCGTCATCGACCAGAAGGTGCGGGAGCTCTTCAAGGTGCCGGAAACCTACCAGCTGGTCGCCCAGATGCCGTTTGGCGGCATCGTCGCTCTTCCCGGCCCGAAGCCATCCGAGGATATTTCTCTCAGGGTTTCGGTGAAAGCGTAGGCGGTTCCGTTCCTGTTCCCGCCGCGTGCGTTTCCAGCATCTTCTGAAGCCTGCGGAAACAATGCAGGACGGCGGGAACCAGGAAGCAGTCGGCCAAGATCCAGGCGAACGGGCTGGCGAAGCATGCAGCCACATAGCCCCAGAGGGGGACCAGGACGATACCGTCAAAGGCCCTTGCCACCATCTCGAAGACTCCGGAGAGAATGGCGAAGACCCCGAAGCCCATGCCCTGGATCATGAATCTGATGATGTTGACCAGGGCGAGCGGGAAATAGAAGGAACTCTGGATGGTCAGGAACAAGTGCGCGTTGCGGATCAGTTCCTCCTGGCTGGGGTCGACGAAGAGCGTGCTGAGCTTGCCACCGAAGAGGAAAAGCACCACGAAAGCGACCACCGAGTAGCAAAGACCGATGAAGCAGCAGGAAAGAAGACCTTTCCTGAGACGGGGAATGTCTCCCGCTCCGGTATTCTGCCCTCCGTAGGTGGCCATCGTGGTTCCCATGGCGTCGTACGGGCAGCAGAAGAACATGCCGATACGGTTGCCGGCGGTGACACTGGCGACCGCCGCAGAGCCCAGCGTGTTGACCGAGGTCTGCAGGATGACGCTTCCAATGGCGGTAATCGAGTACTGCAACCCCATCGGAACCCCGTTGTACAGCAGCACGCTCCACTTGGACATCTGCACTTTTCGTTCCGATGGCCGCATGCGAAGGATCGGGAAGTGGCCAATCATATAGAAAAGGCTAATGATGCCGGCGACAGCCTGGCTGATCACCGTCGCCAACGAGGCACCGGCGACTCCCATGGGGATTACCAGGATGAGGAAAAGGTCAAGGAAGATGTTCAGCACCGAGGAAAGCAGGAGAAAATAGACCGGCGTCTTGCTGTCGCCGAGGGCACGGAGAATGGCGGAGACCATGTTGTAGAGGATGGTGAAAGGGATGCCCAAGAAGAGTATGCGCATGTAGGCAACCGCCCCGTCGATGATGTCCCCTGGCGTCAGCATGGCCTGGAAGATCTGCTGGCAGAAGATGGCGGTCAGCGTGGTGAAGACCGCGGCGAAGAGCAGGCAGAGGGGGATGATGTTGTAGAGGTATTGGCGCAGTCCCGACTCGTCCTTTGCGCCAAATCGTTGGCTGACTGGAATGGAGAAGCCGCTGGTCAGTCCCATGCAGAAACCGATGATCAGGAAGTTGACCGACCCGGTCGCCCCTACCGCCGCCAAGGCTTGGACCCCGAGGCATTTGGCGACAATGATCGTGTCGGTCACGGTATAGAACTGTTGGAACAGGTAGCCCACCAGCACGGGAAACATGAATGCGAGGATCAGCCGCGTCGGGCTGCCTTGGGTAAGGTCCTTCGTCATGCTTTGGAAACTAATCTCTTATAAGGAAAAAGTCTAGAAGGGAGAAAGCACCAGCCGTGGGGAAACCGGCTGGTGCTGGGAAATTATCCTACAATAGGTTCTGCCTGCTTGGAGAAGATCTTCTTGAAGCAGGAGACGGCTACGACGATTGCCAAGCCAATCAAGAGAATGGCCAGCGTGTTCTGCATGACCGGGGCAAGGGACGGGCCTTTGGCCGCAATCGTGCGGAAGTTCTTGACCATCGTCTGCACCAGCGCAGTCAGGGTGACCGCCAGCATGAAGAACATCGGCAGCACCATCATCTTGTACTTCCGTCCGCTACGGCGAAGGAACACCGCGGCCGCACTAAGCGCAAGTACGGACAAAAGCTGGTTGGAAGAGCCGAACAAGGCCCAAATGGAACCATACCCGCCCAGCGAGAGCATATAGCCCGGAATCAGGACAAGGATGGTGGCAACCCATTTGTTGCTCAGGACGGTCGCGACCGGTCCTTTCTCCGGATGGTCGCTGTCAGTGAAGAGCTCCTGCCAGGAAAGGCGGCCGACACGGGCGACCGAGTCGAGGCTGGTCAGGGCGAAGGCACTGACGGCCAGCGAGATCAGTTCGAAGGAAAGGTCGTTCGGCAGGCCGATCTTCTGCAGGAAACCCGCGACAGCACCGGCGAAGATGACCTGCGGGGTCCCCTTGGGAAGAGCGCCGCTCGCAGAGGCGACGGAGCCGGCAGCGACAAGGCTGATGACACCAAGCACCACCTCGAGCAACATGGCGCCGTAGGAAACCGGGAGCATGTCGCTTTCTTTGGCGACCTGCTTGCTGGCCGTCTCGGAGGAGACCAGCGAATGGAATCCGCTGACAGCGCCACAGGCGACCGTCACGAAGAGGATCGGGAACAGGCTGCCGGTTGAAGCGGTGAAGCCGGTGAAGGCCGGCAGGTTCATCACCGGGCGGGCGACGAGGATGCCGAGCACCGCGGCCAGAATCATGATGACCAACAGATAGCTGTTCAGGTAGTCGCGGGGCTGGAGCAGGATCCAGACCGGGGCGACGCTGGCGATCAGGATGTAGAAGAAGACCAGGTTCCTCCAGTTCTCGACACTGACGTTCATCGGCATGACATAGCCCAGTGCGATACACGCGACGAGCAGCACCAGGGAGATGACCGTGTTCTTCGCGGTACTCAGGTTCGGCAGTTTCTTGAACAGCAGCCCAAGGAAGACTGCCGCGGCGATGAAGAGCACCGAGGTGGTCGCCACCTGCCCGTTGGAATGGTTGACTGCGGCGGTGAAACCAGCCGAAGTGCCGAAGCTCTTGGCGCAGATGTCGGCGAATGCCGCGACGACGAGGATGGAAAAGAGGTAGCAGAACAGCAGGAAGAGTCTCTTGCCGGTCTTGCCGACGTACTTCTCAATGATGAAACCAATCGATTTGCCCTTGTTGTGCACCGAAGCGTACATTGCGCTATAGTCTTGGACGGCTCCAATGAAAATGCCGCCAATCAGACACCATAGCAGTACCGGTACCCAACCGAATACCGCGGCTTGAATCGGTCCATTGATCGGACCGGCACCGGCGATTGATGCGAACTGGTGGCCGAAGACGACCTGCCGTTTTGTCGGCATGTAATCCTGTCCGTCCTTGAGAGCGACAGCGGGAGTAGGACGTTTGTCGTCGATACCCCAGGTTTTCTCCAAGAACTTGCCATAGAACGCATACCCGGCGATTACTGCGACGATAGCAACGATCATGATTGCCATTCCGTTCATAACTTGCCTCCTGTATGCGGAACAATCTGCCCAGGCCTGTTTTTCTTTCCCCATCAAAACAACTACCTGTAGCGTATTGGGAGCAAATATAGAGAAAACAAATAGAGTGTGTCAATCGAAAAAACGAAATTATTGGTATAAAAAATTTATTTTTATACAGAAAACTGTATTGTATGTATAAATCAGGAAAAGAATCAGCCTATTCAGCGAAAAATGCAAGAAAAAAACAAGGCACCCCGAAAAAGTGCCATCCCGTGGAGACACAACCATCTCCTCCTCGGCCCGGTAGACCGTCTCAAGTAATGAAAGATAGTAGGTTAGGTGGTGGAGGGAGTTTTCTGTATCCGCCGTTTCCTCGGAGTCTTGAGCAGGGATAGCTGCTCCTTGTCATAGCGCTCCATGCGGTTCTTTGACATCTTCAGGCTGGAGAGGTTTTCCGCCAAGTTGTAGTGGTAGTAGTCGATCGTCTCCCTGCCGACACGGTAGATCAGCAGATAGTCCTTCCCGGAGAGAAGGGCGACGGCCAATGTCAGTACCGCTCCTTCGACCATTTTCCGCTTCAACAGCTCGATTTCGTTCTTGGGAATGTAGTCATGGAAGACCATGATGGAGACAAGCACTTTCCCCGCCCGGTCGTGAAGCAGGATGTCGGTGTGGTCCAGCAGCACGTCGAAGGAGTATCCATCGTAGGAGAGCTGCTTGGCCTGCAAGTGCTGTTCCATGTACATGGCCAGCTTGTGGCAGATAGCACCCTTGGTTTTGGATTTGGAGAAAAGATAGGAGTCCCGCTCGTGCAGGTCCCCAAGCGCTTCCTGGAAGGCATCGAACAGGTTGATGGCGGCGGATTGTTTGTTTGACAGCAATTTCCTCATGGCTTCACCTATACCTAACTATATCGCTTTTCTCCAATCGTGAGGAGACAAAGAAATCCGCTTGTCCCTATAATCATGCCATGGCTCAAGATTCCCTGGATACCCGTTTTTCTACCGAACCCATCCTGCCATTGATTCTTGGGATGGCGCTTCCCGCTGTGGTGGCCCAACTGGTCAACTTGTTGTACAGCATCGTCGACCGGATGTATATCGGCCATATTCCTGGAATCGGCTCCCGAGCCCTCGCGGGAGTCGGCATCTGCTCGACGTTGATTACCTTGGTCTCCTCGTTCCCGATGATTGTCGGCGGTGGAGGAGCGCCCCTCGCCTCGATCGCTTTGGGTTCCGGCGAAAAGGAGAAGGCGGAGAGGATTCTGGGTACCGGTTGCGCGATGCTGGCGTTCTTTTCGATAGCGCTGATCGTTGGCATCGGCGCGAACCTGCTGCCTTTGCTCCGTCTCTGCGGAGCGTCGGTGGAGACGCTCCCCTATGCGAGCGCCTATTTTTCCTGGTATCTGCTTGGCACTCCGTTTGTCATGGTGACGGTAGCCCTCAACCCGTTTCTCAACGTGCAGGGCAAACCCAAGGCAGCCATGCTTTCCATTGTTCTTGGCGCTATCCTGAACATCCTTCTCGACCCTTTGTTCATGTTTGGTTTCGGATTGGGCGTACAGGGGGCCGCGATCGCCTCCGTGGCAAGCCAGGCAGCCAGCGCGGTTCTGATCCTTGCTCTGCTGGTCAGCCCGAACGCGGGCCTGCGGCTGCTTCCGAGGCGGATACGGTTTGAAGGCACCTTGGTCTGGCGGATCTTTTCCTTGGGGATTTCCCCGTTCGCCATGGCCAGCACCGAGAGCCTGGTGGGGTTCGTCCTCAACCGGGAACTGGTACGCTACGGGGATGTCTATGTCGGCGCCTTGGCGATCATGCAGAGTGCCATGCTGTTCACTTCGACTCCTTCGGTCGGATTCTCACAAGGAGCCAACCCTGTGATCAGCTACAACTACGGACATAGGGACGCCGGCAGGGTCCGGGAGGCCTTTTGGGTGGTGCTGCGCGTCATGTTCTCCTTCACCTTCATCATGACCGGATTGATGATGCTCGCTCCGAAATCCGTCGCCCGGATTTTCACCAGCGATCCAGAGCTGATCGACACCGTGGGGAAGTGGATGCCGCTCTTCCTTTCCGGTTTTCTGATTTTCGGTTTGCAGAGAGCCTGCCAGCAGACCTTCGTGGCACTTGGCCAGGCTGGAATTTCCCTCTTTATCGCCTTGTTGCGGAAGGTGATTCTGCTGATTCCATTGGTAATCGCGCTTTCCCGGTTGCTGGGGCTGAAAGGTGTCTTCATGGGGGAGGCGATAGCGGATGGACTATGCGCCATCCTTTGCTCGCTGATTTTCGCCTATCGATTCCCGAAAATCCTCAAGCAAATCCAGTGATGCGAAGCATGCTCCGCCGTCAGGCAGAGCGTGCGATGTGTGCCCTCTCTTGGGTGGTTGGTTACCCTCTGATGAACAGGGAGAGGATGAACACGACGAGGATGGTGACGACTCCCATCACTCCGGTCACGCCGGTCTGGCATTTGTACGCTTGCTCGGTCTTCATGTCGGAGAACTGGGAGACGACCCAGAAGTACGAGTCGTTGGCGTGGCTGACGGTCATGGAACCGGCGCCGATGGCCATGATGACAAGCACTCTGGCGATTGGACTGGTCATGCCCATCGCCTCCAACATCGGGGCGACCATGGCGCTGGTCACGATCATGGCGACCGTGGAGGCGCCCATGGCGGTCTTCAACAATGCGGCGATGATGAAGGGAATCAGGACGCCGATGTTCAGCGAGAGCAGCGAGTTCTGGAGCACATCGGCGATTGGCAGCGACTTCAGGATTTCCCCGAAAGAGCCGCCGGCACCGGTGATGGCGAGAATCGAGGCGGAGTTCAGGATCCCCTCGCCCACCCAGTCGGGAACCTGTCCCTTGCTGGTGGCGGGCACCAGCGTGACGGCCAGCCCGACACCCAGCATCAGGGCGATGACGGGGTTTCCGATGAACGAGCAGAACGCATGCAGGCCGCCGTCCCCGAGCGGGTGGGAAGGAAAGTCGCTGACCGACTTCAACGCGATCAGGATGATGGGAAGCAGGATAGGGCTGAACGAGTGCAGCGCTCCCGGGAGCTTCCCGTATTTCTCCGTCAGTTCCTCCACGGTGTATTCGGGGTTGGCAGGGATATCGATCTTGCTGGATATGTGCTTGGCATACCATAGGCCGGCCAAGGTGGCGGGGATGGAGATGATGAGTCCGATGCCGATGGTCAGGCCGAGGTCGGCGCCCAAGGTTCCTGCCATGGCGATCGGGCCGGGAGTGGGCGGGACAAGGCAGTGGGTCGCGTACAAACCGGCGGAAAGCGCGGTCGCCATGACGGCGAGCGAGGTTCCGCTTTGGGCCGCCAGCGAGCGGCTGATGGGGGAGAGGATGACGAAACCGCTGTCGCAGAAGACCGGGATGCCGGTGATGTAGCCGGTGATCGCCATGGTCAGGACGGCACGCTTTTTGCCGACCGCCTTGAGGATCGTGTTGGCCATGGTCAGCGCCGCTCCGGTCTTCTCAAGGATGGTGCCGATGATGGTGCCGCAGAGGATGACGATACCGATGGAGGCGAGAATGCTTCCGAATCCGCCCTTCACTTTGTTGATGACGGTTTCCGTGTCCATTCCGCAGGCAAGACCGACCAGAACCGCGATGATGATCATCGTGATGAACGGGTTGATCTTCCATTTGCTGATGGCGACGATCATCAGCACGACCGCCAGGATGATGACGGTAAACATGTACAAGCCAGACATACAAGAACCTCCTTTTTGTTCTAACTGTCTATCTCTTCTCTATCTCTGCTCATGCCGGAGCATGAGCGTTATGCAGGTACCAGGCGTAGCGTAGGAAGAACATCCGGCTCTCCATCCGAGCGTCTTCCAGTCCCAGCTCCTTCCAGATCCGGTGCATCCGGTAGAGACTGGTGTTCTTATGGATTCCCAGGTGTTTCGTCAGCGCCTGCTGGTTGCCATCGTCCTGCAGGTAGGCTTGGACTGTCTCCGGAACCCATGTTCCCGCCATCGACTCCAGCCGCGAGGCGTACCGCTGGGCTGCCTGGGTGACGACGGGAGCTCCGTCAGGGAGGAAGTTGAGCAGGTAGAGGTCGTCAGGGTTTTCCATGTCCGCAGTCCGCTCCGGGCTTGCGGAGGCGAGCATCTGGATTTCTCTGATCGCGGCTTCTGCCGTGCCGTGCGATTCCACCGGCCTGCCTTTGATGACTTTGGATACTCCTGGCAGGCTGACGATTTGCTGAATGGACAAAGAAGAAGCTTTCTGCTGCAGGAGCAGATAGCCGTCGGTACATTCGATGGCAAGGTCGAGCCTGGAGTCCATCAGGTGATGGTCGATGAGACGGTGGCTGAAGCTGTCGGCGTCCCGGTCGGAGAAATCTTCCATCACAATCAAGACAGGCGTGTAGGGGAAGTGGAGCTCCTTACCCAGCATTGACCAGAGCTGATTGATGCGGGAGGCCTCGCCGCCGGAAAGGAGCAATTCGTACAGACTTCTCCGGTTTTCCCTTCGCCTGCCTTTCCGTTCGGTCCGATCCGCCTGTTTCAAATAGAGGCCGACACAGACGGACAGCAGGGCTGCAGTGTCCCGTACCTCGTCCGGGACGCCGTAGATGCCGACTACTCCGACGATGGCCCCGTCTTGGACGACCGGTGAGTTGATTCCCTCTTTGGCTCCTGCATAGCGGGAGACTTCTTCCGGTTTGATCTCGACGGTTTCCCCGGTTTTGATGACTTCGGCGGCTCCCGCATGCCAGGTTCCGATCCTGCTGTGGTCGGAAGAGGCTATGATGATGCCCTCGGTATCCATGATGTTGATCGTGCGCGTGCGGACGAAGATGCTGGTGGCATCCACGATGTCTTGGGCGATGCGGGAGAGTTCGCTTCTCATAGGACCACCGTGTCTCCGGTATGGACGACGCTGATGGCAAATTGCTGTCCGCTACAGGCCATGTCGACTGCATGGGAACCTGAACAATGGCACATACCGAGAGTCTTCACCTGGCAGGCGGCTAGTTCGGCCAAGGTGGAGGCGATTGTCTTGTCATCAGAGGCGCCAAGATGGAAGCCTCCATACAGCTTGGTCACAGGAATGCCAAAAAGTTGCTCGACCCGGGCTACCATGCTTGCCACTCCGACATGGGAACAGCCTACCAGCATGCTGAGCGAGTCTTCGTGGTCGACGACCAGACATACCTCGTCCTCGAACCGGTCGGGGACAATACCGTTTCCCGTTTGTTTGACAAAGCGGGAGGGAATCTGCTCGTAGAGATGGGATGACTGGAATCCTCCGACTACCCAGAGTCCTTTGGCAATTTCCTTACGAAGCGGAACCTCCTCCACAAGGATATCTTTCTTTTGGAGGAAGGCTGTATCGAAACCACAGCCAAGATAGGTGAGCACCTCGCCGTTTTTCGCATATTTGGGTTCAAAGAAATGAGGACCCGTGTAGAGCAACTGGACTGGTGCCCGTTCGACGAGGAATGGGAAGCCGCCGGCATGGTCATAATGGCTGTGGCTGAGCACGACGGTCCTGACTGAACAAAGGTCGATTCCCATCAGCGGCGCATTGTACAGAATCGTCGCGTCAGGGCCGCAGTCGAAGAGCAAGGCTTCTTCCTCACTGTGGATGAAACAGGCCAAGCCATGCACGATATGCGTGGAACGCAATTCCGACTGACCGTTCTCAACGAGCCATGTACACGTAACCATCTGGGACCTTCCCTGTGCTTGTCTCTAAGTCTATCGGAGAAAACAGGAAAAACAATTGTGCTAAAGTACAAATAAAACAGAAAGGGTTTTGTGATTGCGCACGTACAAGGGGACGCATGCAACATGTCTTCCCTGAGAGTACGGAAGGGTCGGAATACGGGTACGTGTTGGTAAGGTCGAGAAAACGATTGCACTTGTCTTCAGACAACAATTACTTCTATTCCACATTCTTCCAACCCTCTTTGGTGTTGCACGGAAATACCATGGTCTGTAATCAGTCGTTTGACACTTGAGATTGGAGAGAAGAGAAAGTTCGCCACGTTGCCGATTTTGGTGGAGTCGGCCAACACAGTGATATCGCCTTTTGTATGGGCAATCATCAGTCTGTTGATTTGCCCTTCGCTTTGGATATTTGTTGTCAATCCTCTTTTGGCGTCAATCCCGTCGAGACCAATGAATGCTTTGTCAGCCCATACTCCCGCAACTGACTGAGTGCCGAAATCCCCTACGAAGGTATAACTTTCTGCATTGAATTGGCCTCCAGTTGAAATGACCGAAACGCCTGGATGTATGTGCTCAAACGGGAAATATGCATTGTTGCTGACTATTTTGACATATTGGGCAGAGATACTCCCGAACAGTCGTAATGTGGTAGAACCTCCGTTAATGAAGATAGTGTCGTTGTCTTTTATATAGTCGGCAGCCCGGGCTGCAATGGCGTTTTTCTCTGTGAAGTGCAACATGTTCTTTTGGTTATAGGCGGTGGCAAGCAAATTCCGGTTAATCAAGACCGCACCACCCCGTACCCGTTCCACCAATCCTCTTTTTTCTAGGTATTCTAAATCTCTTCTGATGGTCATCGTGGTCATACCTGTCAACTTGGCAAGTTCTTCGACCTTTGCCATCGATTGTTTCTGAATCACTTGGTAAATCTGTTCCCTTCGAAGCAAGCTGAGTTTTCCTTCAGTGGTTTCCATATCGTTAGTGTATCGCAAGATACTGATTGATGACACACAGGTTCAGATTTTCTTTTTGTTCGATAAATGTATTGTGTTTTTATTCTGTCTTTTTTATTGTAATGAAAATAGTTACTTGTGAAATATCGAGATATATCTATGTTATAATAATTGTTTGAAAATGTGCATTTCAGTAGTAATAAGTTTCTTGACAGTGAACTTTTTAGATATAAAGTGAACATATACGTTGGTTACCGCTCAAGATACAATGTTTCATCCGTACAGTTGAATTTGCATTGTATGTTGTTGGCTGGTGTTTGTTCGCCCGATGGTAAGACTTTAAGAAAGCAGGTAAAACGCATGGCTGAAATTAAGTTTGTAGACGTTGGTAAGTCATTTGGAGACAACAAAATCATCGAGCACATGAATCTGACAATAAAGGATGGATCGTTTACCGTTCTGGTTGGTCCTTCTGGTTGCGGGAAGACAACTTTATTGCGTATGATTGCTGGTATTGGGCCCGCTTCCAGTGGTCAGATTTTGCTGGATGGCGAGGACATCACCGACAAGGCCCCGGGGAAAAGGGGAGTTGCCATGGTATTCCAAAACTATGCCATTTATCCAACCATGACAGTTAGAGAGAACATCGAATTCGGACTGAAGAATAACCATGTGCCGAAAGAAGAACGTTCTCGGTTGATTTCAGAAGTTGCCTTATCTGTTGGCCTCTCTGAGTTGTTGGACCGTAAACCTTCCACGCTTAGTGGAGGGCAACGTCAGCGTATAGCGCTTGCTCGCGCCATGGTGAAGAAACCCAAAGTGTTCTTGATGGATGAACCGCTATCCAATTTGGACGCAAAGCTACGGGTTGCCATGCGCACTGAGTTGATTGAGCTATATAAAAAGCTACAAACCACGTTTGTATATGTCACGCACGACCAAATTGAAGCCATGAGCATGGCCGATGATATTGTGTTGCTTGATCATGGGAAAATCCAGCAGGAAGATGCTCCGGAGAAAATCTACTATGATCCGGATAATGTTTTCACCGCTCAATTCATCGGGACCCCACCCATGAACATCTTTTCCTTTGGTGCTCATGAAAACCGCATGGGGTTTCGTAGTGAGCGGGTAACGCTTTCTTATCAAGCGAACAAGCAAGCCTTTTTTGAACGAAAGGGCTCGATTATCACACGGGAGATGTTGGGAAGCGAGACCCAATACCAAATCAAGATTCCCGAAGGCAGTTTGATGGTTAAATCGCTGAATGAGAAGTTCCAGGTTGGAGAGACTGTTTATATTCAGTTACAGGAAGAACATCTCTATTTCTTCGATAAAGAGGGGTTGCGCATCCGGGATAAGAAGGAGATTGCTGAATGCAATGCCGAGCTGGAGGCTAGCCATGAAGCGTAAGGAGAAACAACAATTCGTCGAGCACCGGCTTGGCGAGCGCCGTTTGAGTCGTTTTATTCCCTACTTGATGGTGGCTCCCGCCATGGTATTTCTGCTGGTTTTCGTCTTTTATCCGATGTTGAACTTGCTCTATCTTAGCTTTTTTGAATACAACTTGGTCAATCCGAAAAAGAAGTTCGTCGGATTTGAGAATTTCCGCAATATCCTTTTCGTGAAGACCGATTTTCGTGCCTGCTTTTACAACACAGCCATCTATACTGTTTCTGTTGTCATTCTGTTGATTCTTTTTGCTGTGATGGTTGCGGTCTGGTGCAAGGACAAAGGTTGGTTGAACGATTTTGCCACAACAGCTTTTTTTACTCCACATATCATCGCAATGATTAGTTGTGGGATGATTTGGGCGTGGTTGATGGACGAGAATGCAGGGGTCCTCAATGCAGTTCTTTCTTTCTTCCATCTTCCTACTCTCCGTTGGCTGAACAGTTCGAAGACAGCCATGTTGTCAGTCGTTATTGTTTCGGTTTGGAAAAGCCTTGGGTATTACTCATTGATTGTACTTAGTGCGCTTGAGGCTATTCCTGCCGAAATTTATGAGGCGGCCGCCTTGGACAATACACCCAAACGACGTGAGTTTTTCAAAATTACGCTTCCCATGCTTAGTCCTCAACTTTTCTTCTTACTGATTACCATCACCATCAATTCATTCAAGGTGTTCGATACTATCAGGGTCATGACCAATGGAGGGCCAGGATCTTCTACAGATGTGATTTCCTTCTACATCTATCGGTACGCATTCATTCACTTCCGTATTGGTATTGCCTCTGCCAGTGGAGTCGTGTTGATGTTGGTTTTGATTATCCTGACTGCCGTCTATTTCAAAGGACTTTCCAAGAAAGTCTATTACCAGTGAAGAGGAGTCGAAGATGACACACGATACAGAGAGACGCTTGCGGAGGCTCCCTTCCGATTTAATCAAGTTTGCAGTGGTTTTATTGTTCCTATTTCCGTTTTATTGGATGTTGATTACGAGTTTCAAAACCTACACAGAAGCCATCCGATTCCCGCCATCTCTATGGCCCCAACACTTCAACATGACAAGTTATGTGACTTTGTTGGAAAAGATGAATGTGCTCAGATACATGAAAAACACGTTGATTGTAACGCTATCGTGCATTGCAATGGAAATGGTGGTTCTTGTGCCAGCCGCCTATGCGTTTGCAAAATACGAATTTGCAGGCAAATCTTTGATGTTCAGCCTTGTATTGGTTGCCTTCATGATTCCCACTCAGGTCACTTTCATTACGGTCTACATCATGATGGCGCGGGCTCGCCTGCTGAAGACGCTCTTGCCACAGATTATCCCGTTCGGAGCCAATGCCTTTGGCATCTTTTTGTTGAGACAGGCATTCATGCAAATTCCCGAAGAGATTGTTGAAAGTGCCAGGCTGGACAATGCCTCCGAATCGAAAATCATGTTGCAGGTGATGTTGCCGATGTGCAAGAGCACGATTGTCACCATCGCTTTGTTCAGCTTTGTAAGCCACTGGAACAACTATTTCTGGCCTCTTGTCATGACTAATAGTGAGGCTGTACAACCATTGACCATCGCAATGGACAAGTTAAAGGACGTGGAGGTTGGTATTGATTGGCCTCTTATCATGGCGGGTAATATCGTGCTTGTAGCTCCGATTCTTATCGTTTTCATCTTCGCCAGTAGGAAGATTATCAGTGCCTTTGCTTACAGAGGCATTAAATAAGGAACGAATTCATTTTGGAGGTACGTATGAGAAAACGTTCTGTGTTGTTGCTGACCATGTTGTTAGCTGGATCATTCGTTTTTGCGAATGGAGCGAAAGAAAGTGGCTCTTCCGCACAGAGCGGAGACACTGTGACGGTGAATGCACCTGTCACCATTACCCTATGGCATACTCGTGGTGCAGGGAAAAACGGTGAGGAGATGACAGCCGTCACTAAAAAATTCAACGAAACCAATAAACTTGGTATTACCGTTGAGGAATCCTACCAAGGTAATTATGTTGCCACATTGGCCAAAACCATGCAGGCCATCGCTGCCGGAACCAATCCCACTATGGTCCTTTTAGAAAGAGCCGCTGGAGTGCCGGTAGTCAATGATGCGGGTGCATTGCTGGATATGATGCCGTATGCCAAACGTGATGGAATGGACCTGGCCAACTTCCCCGAAGCCCTGATGAAATACTCCTTGGTTGATGGCAAGCTCATCACTTTGCCGTATGTCCGTTCAACACCAGTATTCTATTACAACAAAGGCATGTACAGGGAGGCTGGTATCGTCGATGCGCCGAAAACCATCGATGAGCTAATTGCCGCCAGCAAGAAAATCACGAAAGTCGAGAACGGTAAGACTGTTGTCTTCGGTTTCGAGTTGCTCAATGATCCGGCTTGGTTCATCCAGAACATGACCTATCAGCTTGGCTCGAACATGCTCAGCGCCGATGGTAAAAGTGCGCCATCCTTGGAAGACGGTACTCTCCTGAAGGTTCTTTCAGCATGGAGAAGTTGGGTAGATGAGGGATGGTGCGCTGCACCGGCAGTTACGAACGCAAGTAATGCCTTGTTGGATGATTTCTATAACAAGCGTGTGGGAGCGTTCTTCTACTCCACGGGTGGAATGGCCAATATCATCAAGAATTCTGCGGAAGCAGGCATTGAGCTCGGTGTAGCGTTCCTTCCCACTTGGGACAAGCCAGCGGCTCCAGTCGGAGGTGGCAACTTGGGCATCCTGAGTGTGAATACTTCCAAACAGGAACAGGCAGCCGCTTGGGAGTTCATGAAGTTCCTGATGGAAGATGAGCAGGTTGCAAACAATTCCGCGCATACCGGCTATCTTCCCTCTACCAAGAGTTCGATCAATCATCCAATCTTGAAACAACAGTGGGCGGAGCATCCTGAATTCAGAGTTGCTTTCGACCAGCTATCGATTGCCCAAGAGATTCCCTACTCAATCTACAAGAGCCAATACGAAGAGCAGATGACGGTAGTCTGTAGCAGGTTGATTCAGGATCGTAGCATTTCTCCGGAACAGGCGATTGAGGAGCTGAAAGCGGAAGCTGTCCAAATCTTCCCCACCAAATGACCATTACCATATTTACGCAGGCCGGGGGTCGCCCCGGCCTTCTGCCATCGTATGAGAGAAGGAGAGTCTTGTGCGTACCAGATTGATTGTGTGTTCGCTCGACGCTATGGTAGGCGAGGATGTTGCGTATTTGAAGACATTGCCGAATTTCCGCCGGTATTTCGGTAATCAGTACAGCGAGGTGAGGACCATCAGGTCCGTGTATCCGACGATTACCTATCCGGTGCATACTTCCATCATCACCGGTTGTTACCCGGACAAGCATGGTATCACCAATAACCAGCCATTCCATACCGAATCTGGCGAATATCCATGGTACTGGTTCCAGAAGGACATCAAGCGTACCGATATTTTCCAGGTCGCCCATGACGCTGGCTACAAGACCGGAGCCGTATTTTGGCCGGTGACCGGTTGCCATCCGGCTATCGATGATTTGATTGACGAGTATTGGATCCAGCCGGGTGGGACGCTGGAAGGTGGATTCGGGAGAACCGGAAGCGATGAACGGATGTGCCGAATCCTTCGCAAGAACAGCTATCTGTTGCCTGCGGGGTGGGAGCATGGAGGACGTAAGGCGTTTGTCCAGCAACCGTATCTCGACGATTTCATTACAGCCTGTACTTGTGATGTGCTCCGTGATGGAGCAGAAGTTGTCTTCCTCCATGGAGGGTCGGTCGATGGGGCAAGACACCAGAGCGGCATGTTCAGTCCGCTGGTGACCGAATATGTGCAACGCTGTGACCAATGGATCGGCCAGATCATGCAGACGTTGGTCGAGATCGGGCATCTGGAGGACACCAATATCGTATTGCTGTCCGACCATGGACAGATGAACATCGTCCGGGCGGTCAACATCAATGCGTTGCTTCGGGAACGGGGGTTCATCGACATAGACGAGAAGACTGGAGTAGTGCGTGATTGGAGAGCTTGGAATCTTTCCAACGCCTTCAGCAGCCTTGTGTACGTGAAGGACAAGAGGGACGAGCCGGTGGTGGGCGAGCTACTATACCAGTTGCGCGACGAGGGGGTTTACGGAATCGGGCAGGTGTTCACCGCCCGTGAGGCCGAGGAAACATACCACCTTGCCGGTTCCTTCAGCTTTGTGCTGGAGAGTGATGGCTACTCCAGCCTTGCCAGTGGAATCCATCGTCCCTTGGTGGTTCCATTGGACAACTCCGACTTCCGTCTCGGGCGTGCAACGCACGGGTACCTGCCAGACAAAGGGCCGCAACCTTTCTTCTTGGCGAAAGGTCCCGCCTTCAAGAACGGGGTGACGCTTGCGAGAAGACCGATTGTCGACGAGGCTCCCACGTTCGCGAAAGTACTGGGTCTTGCGATGCCGGAGGATATCGACGGTATCTGCATGGACGAACTGCTGGAATAAGATATTTGAAATAGTCCGACCAAAAAAGCAATCGACTGTCGTTTTAGTCGGGATTTTCTTCTCAAAAGGATTGGATCACGATAAGGCAAGGCCGTCTGGATCGGCGAGGGCGGAGACCGCATATAATGGCAGGTTGGTGAGCCACGATTCTTTGCGGTAATCGCTCATTGAAGTCCTGATTGCAAGGGGGCACTCGTACTTTTCTTGGAAGCTTTTAAGGCTCTTTGCCCGTAAGTTCTCTTCTGCCTTGACTTCAATGGGAATGATGCTGGCGTCAAGTCCGAGAATAAAATCGATTTCCAACGTACTACGCTCATTTGTGTAGTAATAGATGTTCTGAACGCCATTTGCTGTAAGCTCCTGCTGGACGTACTGCTCTGTGAGTGCTCCTTTGAACTCTGAGAACAGGGCGTTCTTTTCAAGCAGAGTCATCGGAGTGAGACCTGACAGGCGGGAGAGGAGTCCGACATCAAGGAAATACAGCTTGAAGGCCTTGAGATCTTCATACGCCTTGAGAGGAAGTTTAGGCGCGCTGATGCGGCTGATCTTGCGTGCGAGTCCACAGTCGCACAGCCACATAATGGCTGTTTCATATTCCTTGGCACGACCTCCTTGACGCAAAAGCCCATACACGAATTTTCGATTTTCTTTGGCAAGTTGGGACGGGATGCTGTTCCAGACAGCACGGATTCTGGGGACCTGATCATTGGGCGCATGTTTGGAAACATCCTGATCGTAGGCAGCGAGAATGTTGTCTTGTATCTGCGCGACCTGATGGTAGTCGTGATTCGCGCTGAAGGCAAGCACAGCCTCAGGCATTCCTCCAACATAGTAGTATTTCTTCAGTGCATCGGTCAGCTTCAGTCGGAAGACCTTCATCATTTCGAAGTCCTTCCGCTCAATCATGTCGGCACAGTCCTTCATGCCGTCAGCAATCAGAAATTCGCGGAAGGAGAGCGGATAGAGTTTCAAAAAATCCACTTTTCCCACCGGGAATGATGTTCCTCGGTGCAAGGCGATCCCGAGAAGAGAACCGGCACAGATAATGTGATATTCCGGTGCATTCTCGCAAAAATACTTAAGAGAGGCGAGGGCTGCCGGAACTTCCTGGATTTCATCAAAGATGAGCAGGGTATCATCGGGTGTTATCGTATGGCCGCAGTAGAGCTCGATTCCTTGCATGATCCGCTGGATGCTCAGATCACCGGCAAAGAGATTGGTCATGATTTCGTTATGGTCAAAGTTGATATAAACGGTATTTTTGTATTCCTGTGCTCCGAATTCTTTCATCAACCAGGTCTTTCCTACCTGACGCGCGCCCTCGATGATGAGCGGTTTTCTTCGCGAGCTTTCCTTCCACTGTTTCAAATCATGCAAAGCATGGCGGTACATGACGTTCCTCCAGACAGGTGTCTATCCAATTCGGATGATACGGTGTATTTACATTTTTATCAATGATAAAATGTTGTTATTTACATTTTTACAAATGAAATACTGGTATGAATCGCATTTTTCACGAAATAATGCCTATGCAAGGCGAAGCAAGAGAACCGGCATCCAACCCCTACGAATGGGTCACGCCTGTGTTCTATCGTTGGTGTTCCTGCGATCGCGATTTGCCGCACGGCGGTGGTAAAAAAGGCCCCCTCTTTCGAGGGAGCCCCGGTAGCCAATCGATGTTCGATCAGTTTTTCTTTTCTTCAGGCATGACCACGTTGATGTGGAGTTCCTTCAGGTTCTCCGGCTCAAGCTCGCTCGGGGAGTTGTCCATGGAACAGACGCCGACCGTGTTCTTCGGGAAGGCGATGACCTCGTGGATGGAAGTCTGCTCGCTGACGATCATCACAAGACGATCGATTCCCGGGGCGATGCCACCATGCGGAGGGGGACCATACTTGAACGCTTCAAGCAGGAACCCGAAGGCCTTTTGCGCCTTCTCCTCAGGGTAGTTGCAAATGGCGAACACCCGTTTCTGCAACTCGATGTCGTGGATACGGATTGACCCGGAAGCGCACTCATAGCCGTTGCAGACCATGTCGTACAGGTCTCCGATGACAGCACCGGGATCCTTCTCCATGTTCGGGATGTACTCGACCTGAGGCATGCTGAACATGTGGTGGGCGGCCTCCCAGTGGCCCTCGTCCTCGTTGAACTCAAAGAGCGGGAAGTCGATGATCCAGCAGAAGGCGAAGGTGTGCGGTTTGGCAAGCTTCAGGTCCTTGCCGACCTGGGTGCGGACTGCGCCCAGAGCCGTGCAGCAGACTTTCCATTTCGCGTCGGCCAGCAGGACGATCAGGTCCCCCTCCTTGGCCCCAAACAGGCTGATGAGCTCAGCCTCGAGACCGGCGAAATACTTGGCGCAGCCACCGGAAAGGGTATTGCCAGCCCCGACCTTGGTCCAAGCGATGCCATGGGCCTTATAGGTCTTGGCCACCTCGTTCAGGCTGTCGATGTACTTGCGGGTGAACTCCTGGTGCTCGTTTTTCGGCACACAGATGCCCTTGACGCTTCCCTTGGCAGCGACGAGGTCCTTGTAGACCTGGAAGGAAGACCTCGACACCAAGTCGTTCAGGTCCTTCATCTCGACGCCGAAGCGGAGGTCCGGCTTGTCGCAGCCGTAGATGTTCATCGAGTCATACCACTTGATTCTTCTGAAATGCTCGGGCAACTCGTAGTGGACCACTTCCTTGAAGACATGGCGCATGCACTTTTCCATCATGTCGAGCACGTCGTCGCGATGGACGAAGCTCATCTCGACATCCAGCTGGGTGAACTCAAGCTGGCGGTCGCCCCGGGCGTCTTCGTCGCGGTAGCAGCGGGCGATCTGGAAGTACTTGTCCATGCCGCCGACCATGAGCAACTGCTTGTAGAGCTGCGGACTCTGGGGGAGGGCATAGAACTTGCCCGGCCACAGACGGGAGGGTACGACGAAGTCGCGGGCACCCTCGGGGGTCTTGCGGACCAGCGTCGGAGTCTCGATTTCGTAGAACCCTTGGCCGCAGAGGTAATCCCTGATGGAGTGGACGAACTCGTGGCGGAGCCGGATGCGCTCCTGCATGCCCTTGCTACGCAGGTCGAGATAGCGGTAGCGCAGACGGATGTCCTCGTTAGGCACATGCTCGTCATCATCGATCATGAAAGGAAGCGGAGCGCACTTGCTCAGGATCTGGATCTGTTCCGCCTTGACCTCGATTTCGCCGGTAGGCATGTCCTTGTTGACCATGCTTTCGGGACGAAGACGTACGGTACCCTTGACGGCGATGCAGTACTCAAGGTGCAACTGCTTGGCCGTTTCCACCAACTCGCTAGAGGCGTCATCGTCAACGACGACCTGGGTGATGCCGTAGCGGTCACGCAGGTTGATGAAGTGCAGGGCGCCATGGTTGCGGTCGCGATGTACCCATCCATTGAGGATGACAGTCTTGCCATTGTCTGCTTTTGTCAGCGCCCCACATGTGGTGGTCCGCTGCATAAATGCTTCTTCTGCCATAATGAGCACAGTGTACTCGCAAGAAGGCGGAATTGCAATCTTGCGACAGACCTGAAAAGACCTTGTGGGTTCACTCCTCCCAGCGTCCGCGGGGCAACTCGCGGACCGTGTAGTACCCCTCCTGCTCGTAGCGGATCGCCTCGACCGCCGCCCGCGCCGCGCTGGTGGTTGTGGTGTAGGGGATGTGGAGTCTCATGGCCATGGAGCGGATGTCGTCGTCGCTACGCCTGGCGTGGAATCCCATCGGCGTGTTGATGACCAAGTCCACCTTGTGGGCTCGCATCAAGTCGACGATGTTGGGATGTCCGTCCTGCGTCTTCAGGACGACGCCGCACAGGATGCCGGCCTCGAACAGCGCCCGCGCCGTACCGCGGGTGGCGAGCAGGGTGAAGCCCATCTTCTCCAAATCGCGTGCAATCGGGATGATGGTCTGGTGGTCGTTGTGGTTGACCGTGATGACCACCGTCCCGCTCTTGGGGAGCAGGTTCCCTGCGGACGCCTGGCTCTTCGCGTAGGCCTCGCCAAAGGTCCTGCCCATGCCGATCGCCTCGCCGGTGGAACGCATCTCCGGGCCGAGAGCCGGATCGACGTTGCTGAAGCGGTCGAAGCTGAATACCGCCTCCTTGATTGCCCATCCCATCAACGGCTTGCCCTCGGCGACAGCCCCCTCGGCGGGAACCAGCCCTTGACCGACCAGGTCCTCTCCATGCCAGACGCGGACGGCAGCCTCGATGAGGTTGACCCCGCTGGTCTTGCTGATGAAGGGGACGGTTCGGCTCCCTCTCGGGTTGACCTCGATGATGAACAGGTCGTCTCCCTTGCTGGCGAACTGGATGTTCATCAGTCCCTTGACCTTGAGTTCTCTGGCGAGTAGAAGAGCCCACTGCCGCATCTGCGCTAGGACGTGGGGCCGCGACTTGTAAGGAGGGAAGACCGCCGCGGAGTCTCCAGAGTGGATTCCCGCCGCCTCGATGTGCTGGACGATTCCGCCTATGTAGAGGCTCTTTCCGTCGCTGACGGCATCCAAGTCATACTCGAAAGCGTCCTCGAGGAACTGGTCGATCAGGACCGGCTTCTTTTCCGAAGTCTCCACCCCGCTGTGCTCGATGAAGTCGGTCAGGCCTGCCTCGTCGTCGACGATGAACATGCCTCTGCCGCCCAGGACGAACGAAGGCCTGAGCAGGACGGGGAAGCCCACCTCTTTGGCTTTTTCATAGATTTCCCGGGGGTTGTGGGCGGTACGGTTGGTCGGGTTACGCAGGCCCAGCCTGCGTACTAAGGCGCTGAAGCGTTCCCGGTCGCCTGCCTCATCCAGACCATCAAGACTGGTGCCCAGAATGTTCGCCCCGGCCGCCTCGAGCTCGTCGGCCATGTTCAGCGGGGTCTGGCCTCCAAGCTGGACAATCACGTTTCTCGTGCCCTCCAGCCGCATGATTTCCTTCACGTGTTCGGCGGTCAACGGCTCGATGTACAGCCGGTCGCTGGTGTTGAAATCGGTGGATACCGTCTCGGGATTGCTGTTGACCATGATGGTCTTCACTCCGAGTTTCCGCCAGGCAAGGCTGGAGAGGGTGCAGCAGGTGTCGAACTCGAGCCCCTGTCCAATCCGGTTCGGGCCGCTTGCGATGATGATCACCGCCTGTTCCCCGAGTGGTCGTGTCTCATCGGCTTCGCCGTAGGTGGTATAGCAGTAGGGAGTCAGCGCCTCGAACTCTCCCGCGCAGGTATCCACGTGATGGGCGACAGCGAAGATTTCCATCTGTTGCCGTAGCGCATAGATTTCCTGCTCGCTTTTGCCGGCAAGCTGGCCAATCCGTTTGTCGCTCATGCCATAACGTTTTGCCTCGAGTAGCAGGTCGCGCTCCAGTTTTTCCTGTGAAAGTCGCGCGTCCAGTTTTGCTTGTCGCTGGAGCTGGTGGAGGAACCAGGGGTCGAAGCCGGTGACCTGATTGATTTCCTCCAGGGTATGCGTCCCGCGGACGATGGCGGTATAGGCGGCAAGCAACCGCAGAGGGTGGGCGCTGTGCAGGAACTTGCCGATTTCCTCATCGTCGTAGCCTGCTTCCTTCAGGTCGACCAGCCCCTCAAGCTTGCGCTCGCTTGCACGAATTGCCTTGTTCAGCGCTTCCAAGGCGGTACGTCCGAGCGAGAGGGCCTCGCCGACACTGCGCATCTGCGTGCCGAGCGCGCTGTAGGGAAGGGGAAATTTCTCCAGTTCGAAGCGGGGAACCTTGACGGCGCAGTAGTCCAGAGCGGGCTCATAGCAGCTTGCGGTCTTGCCGGTGATCTCATTCAGGACCTCGTCCAGCGTGTAGCCGACGGCAAGCTTGGCGGAGCAGCGGGCGATTGGGAAACCGGTCGCCTTGCTTGCCAAGGCGGAGGAGCGGGAAACGCGCGGGTTCATTTCGATGACGACCATGCGCCCGTCCTTCGGGTTGACGGCGAACTGGACGTTGCTGCCGCCGCAATCCACGCCGACAGCACGGAGAATCGCTATGGAGGCGTCCCGCATGTTCTGGTAGGCCCGGTCGTCCAAGGTCTGGATCGGGGCGATGGTGATCGAGTCGCCGGTGTGGACACCCATCGGGTCGATATTCTCGATCGAGCAGACGATGATCGCGTTGTCCTTGTGGTCCCGCATCACCTCCATCTCGAACTCTTTCCATCCAATCAGAGACTCCTCCACCAGCGCCTCGTGGACCGGACTGATTTCCAGGGCCCGGGCGATATTCTCCATGAACTCGTCGTCGTCATGGGCGATTGAGCCGCCGAATCCACCCAACGTGAAGCTGGGGCGGATGATGACAGGGTATCCGATGGCGTTCTTCGCCTGGATGCCCTCCTGGATGGTGTGGACTCCGACACTGCGGGGGCTTTCAAGCCCGAGGCCCTCGACAATCTCCTTGAACCGTTCGCGGTCCTCGGCGAGATTGATGCTCTTGATCGAGGCCCCGATCACTTGGACTTCGTACTTGTCCAGGATTCCCTTCCGGGAGAGTTCCATGGCAAGGTTCAGTCCGGTCTGTCCTCCCATGGTGGTCAGGATCGCGTCGGGTCTTTCGCGCTGGAACAACTCCTCGACGTATTCGGTCTTCAGGGGTTCCATATAGATATGGTCGGCGAGTCCGTTGGTGGTCTGCACGGTGGCTGGGTTGGGATTGAGCAGAATCACCTCGTAGCCTTCTTCCTTCAGGGCTTTGACGGCTTGGGTTCCGCTGTAATCGAACTCGCAGGCCTGTCCGATGATGATTGGACCGCTTCCGATGACCAGAATGCGATGGATATCCGTTCTCTTGCTCATTTTGCTACCCCCATTTGCACGAAGCGGTCGAAAATCGACGAGGCGTCATGGGGGCCGGGTGAGGCCTCGGGATGGAACTGGACCGAGGCGACTTTGCGCTCCTCGTCGATAAGCCCCTCAATCGACCCGTCGTTGGCATTGGTGTACCAGATCTTTACTCCAGCGGGAAGGCTCTTCGGGTCGCTCATGAAGCCATGGTTCTGGCTGGTGACGAAGGTGCGTCCCGCCAGGTGGTCGTAGACCGGCTCGTTGCCACCATGGTGCCCGAACTTCATCTTCACCGTCGCGCCTCCAAGCGCCCAGGTGATCAGCTGGTGGCCGAGACAGATGCCGACGACCGGCATGGCGCCGATCAGGCTCCTGACCATGGCGACGGCATCCCGTAGCAGGGCCGGATCACCCGGTCCATTGGAAAGGAAGAGCGCGTCGCAGCCGGTTGCCATCACATCCTCCTTCGTGGCGGTGGATGGCAGAAGCGTGACTGCGGCGCCACGCTTGTAGAGCTCGCGGATGATGGAGCGTTTGACCCCGAAATCGACGAGGGCGAAACGGCAGAGCGGGTGTTCCGGCCGGCTTCCGTCGATCAGCGGGTCGACGATGGGCTCGGCCACCGTCACGTCGGCGATCAAATCCCGCTCGGTGATTGCAGGGAAGGAGGCGAGTCGTTCCTTTGCCAGCTCAAGTTCCTTCGCATCGTTATAGGTGAGGATCATCGCGTTCTGGCTGCCATGGTCACGCAGGTGCAACGTAAGACTGCGGGTATCCACCCCTTGGATGCCGCTGATTCCGCTTTTCTCCATGAAGGCAGAGAGGGAAACCCGTCCCTCGGGAACCGGCCCGTCGTACAGGTCATGGACCACCAGCGCGCTGGCCTTGATTCCTCCGCTCTCGCAAAAGCGCCCCTCGCATCCGTAGTTGCCGATCTCCGGGTAGGTCATCAGCACCATCTGCCCGTTATAGGATGGGTCGGTGAGAATCTCCTGATACCCGGTCATGCTGGTGTTGAAGACGATTTCTGCGATTGGTGTCCGCTCCACGCCCGGCTCGAGATAGCCGAATCCCGTTCCCGGAAATATGGTTCCGTCAGAAAGCAAGAGAATGGTTTGTTGCATCTTTTGTACCCAAATTGACGACACTCTACCAAAACACAGGGTAAATTGCAACAAAATGGGCTCATTTTTCCTGACTATTTTTCTTTCTATGCAACAATTGAGCGGAATTGTTGCATCGTGAAAATGACATGAAAGCACGGGATGGAGGGAACCCGACTAGTAAAGCACAATGGAAGAAACGGGTAATTATTCCTTGTTTTCTGGAATTATTTGTGGGGGATGGTTGTTTCATGTGAAAATTGGTGCACCGGAGAAAGGTATATGCATTGCTGGCAAGCAGTTTTCATGGCGGAAGCCTTGCCACAAGGAAAGATTTTCGGTATATCTGTTTGTGGTATATTGAGTACCCCTGTGATGGGGTCATGACAAAGCAAACATACTTTTATAAGGAGACAAAAATGTCTGTAAGAGTTGCTATTAATGGGTTTGGCCGTATCGGCCGTCTGGCTTTCCGCCAGATGTTCCAGGCTCCTGGCTATGATGTCGTCGCGATCAACGACCTGACCAGCCCCGCTATGCTGGCCTACCTGCTGAAGTACGACACCACCCATGGTCCTTATCAGGGGACTGTCGAGGCTGGCGAGAACTTCATCATCGTCAACGGCAAGAAGATCACCATCTACGCCGAGAAAGACGCCGCCAACCTGCCTTGGAAGGATCTGAAGATTGATGTCGTCCTGGAGTGCACTGGTTTCTACACCTCCAAGGAGAAGGCTTCCGCCCATATCAAGGCTGGTGCCCGCAAGGTCGTTATTTCCGCTCCGGCTGGCAACGATCTCCCGACCATCGTCTTCAACGTCAACCACAAGACCCTGAAGCCGACCGATACCATCATCAGCGCCGCTTCCTGCACCACCAACTGCCTCGCTCCTATGGCCAAGGCCCTGAACGACCTTTGCCCGGTCGAGAGCGGCTTCATGACCACCGTCCACGCCTACACTGGCGACCAGATGGTGCTCGATGGCCCGCAGAGAAAGGGTAACCTCCGCAGATCCAGAGCTGCCGCCCAGAACATCGTTCCGGCTTCCTCTGGTGCCGCCAAGGCCATCGGCCTGGTTATCCCTGAGCTGAACGGCAAGCTGAATGGCGCAGCCCAGAGAGTTCCTGTCGCCACCGGTTCCACCACCATCCTTGACGCTGTCGTCATGGGCAAGGTGACCGCCGACCAGGTCAACGCCCAGATGAAGAAAGAGTCCACCGAGTCCTTCGCCTACAACGAGGACGAGATTGTCTCTTCCGACATCATCAACAGCACCGCCGGTTCCATTTTCGACGCCACCCAGACCAAGGTCCTCCCGATGGGAGACAAGACCCTTGTCCAGGTCGTGTCCTGGTACGACAACGAGAACTCCTACACCAGCCAGATGGTCCGCACCATCAAGTACTTCTCCGAGCTGAACTAACCCAGCAAGGAATGGAGATTCTCAGAGAGGCCGCCGCGAGGCGGTCTCTTTTTGCCCAAATGGAAAGTGTCTTAGCCTGTCTCTGCCTGGTCGGAATGAAAAAACATCTTCTCTTGTCCTGCTAGGACAGACAGGGAAAGGACATGTTCGAAAATCTTTGCCACTTTAATTGCCTTTCTCTTTTGGCTGTGAACAATAGGAAGGATAATAATGATTTCTCTTATTTTCCCCCTGAGTAATATCTCGCAATTATGCTCAATACGTATAGGTAAATCCCAACAATCTTTGACAGGAAGAGCATGAGCAGCATTGACTTTATCCAACCTGGCGGAGTAGTCTTCCATTGTGGAAGAGGTTCATAATTATGAATAGAACAGTCGCACGTGCCATGCAGATTTTGCAAATCGTCTCAAAAAACAATGACGGAACAACACTTCAGGAAATTGCTGACGAATTGGATATCCCGAAAAGCAGCGCATATGTGATTGTCCAGACGCTTCTTTCAGAACATTACCTGACTACCATGCGATATAACGACAAGAAATACCGGATTGGCCTCAAACTCTTTACACTTGGCATGCGCTATGTGGATGACCTGAATTTAGTTGAGCAGTGTGTCCAGTATCTGAATCCTCTTGCAGACAAATGGAAGAAGACAGCGTTTGTTGGTGTCTTGGAAGGGACTTCGGTTGTCTATGTCCATAAATATGTTTCAAAAGATGCCGTATTGGCATCCTGTGCACTCGGTTCTCGCAAGCCTGCGTATGCAACGGCTCTCGGAAAGGCGATTCTCGCCTACACCGATCGATCCCAGTTGGACAACATATTGTCAGAAATAGATTTTGATTCACTTACCACAAATACCATCACGAGTGTGGGGAAGCTACGCGAGGATTTGGATATGACCCGGAAACGGGGCTATTCTATCGATATCAAAGAGCACATGCAGAACACCATTTGCTGTGGCGCCCCTTTGTTTGACTTCACTGGCCATGTGATTGCCGCTTGTTCGCTCAGCGATGTACATGAGGGGCCGGTGGATGCGATGGGAGAGGACCTGAAGCAGGTTGCCCTGACTATTTCCCGGAGCCTCGGCTACAACGGATAAAAATACACTTGACAACTGATTCTTTTGCACTTAAGGTAATTCTGCAATGAAGAACTTGGTTTATTATTATGAACTAAACCTTCATTGGTTTTTCTTTGGGATATACAATGAACGTAATTCATAATTATGAACAATTAAAACTGGAAAAGGAGCTCTGCTCCAATACGTTCCTGCTCCGCTGCTTGCCTGGAGCAGTATTTGGTTTTTTGGTTTCCCTTTCGATGGAGCTGGCTTTCTCTCTTTTGGTCGTCTCCCTCGTGTTTTTCCTCAAAGAATTTTCTGGCTTTATCGTGTTGTCGTGTGCTGGCATATGCATCTGTTGTTTGGGAAGGAGGAACGGATGAAGCAACCGATTTGCATGCGTAAGGGGCATGCCCGCGAGTTTCTTGCAAACATTCGAAAAGAGTGGCGGCTTTACGTCCTGCTTGCTCCGATGGTGATTTGGTTTTGCATGTGGGCCTACAAGCCGATGGTGGGACTGCTGATTGCCTTCAAACGGTTTGATCCGATTGATGGAATTTTTGGTAGCGAGTTTACCGGTTTTGACAACTTCTTCAACTTGATGGAAGGGGTCAACAAGACCGAGTTCTGGCAGGCGTTCCGTAATACCTTCATCATCAGTGCCTACTCGCTGGTCTTTGGTTTCCCTGTTCCTATCATCCTTGCCCTGTTGTTCAGTGAAATGAATAACGAGGTGGCTCGCAAGATTACCCAGACGGTCACCTACCTCCCGCATTTTCTGAGCGAGGTCACGATTACCGGTATTGTGCTTATGCTTGTGTATAATGGCGTCAACTCCACCGGCGTGATTGCCCAGTTCCTGATTAACAGCGGCTGGATAAGCCCTGATGCCTCCATCATGCAACAAGCCCAGTATTTCCGGCCATTGTATGTGATTACCGGCATCTGGAAGGAGAGTGGTTACAATTCGATTGTCTACTTCGCGGCCATCATGGGTATTTCTCCTGCTTTGTACGAGGCGCTCAAGGTTGATGGCGGGAACAAGTTCCAGGAGATTCGGTATGTCACCATTCCTGGTATGGCGCCGACCTTGATCATCATGATTATCATGCGCATCGGAAAGATGCTGACCATCGGCTACGAGCGTGTCTTGCTTTTGTATAACGCCAACATCTACGTGACTGCGGATGTATTGTCCACCTTTGAGCAACGTATCGGTATTCTCTCAGGCAATTATGGAACAGGTGCGGCATCCAGTTTGTTCAACTCGCTTATCGCCTTTGTCCTGGTCATTGGAGCAAATACCATAAGTCGCAACGTGTCGAGGACCAGTCTTTGGTAAGGAGGTAGGCATGGAACGTCTTTCCCGCAGTGAGATTGTTTTTAAGGTTTTCGCATATGCGTTGGTGATTTTGTTTTCGGCGATGGCGCTGTATCCATTGCTGTATGCTTTCTCGGTCTCTGTCAGTGGAAAGGTCGCCTATGAGAGTGGGCAGATTGTCCTGCTTCCCAAAGATGTGACGCTGAAAGCCTATCGTATGGTGCTCTTGGACAAGGGATTTTGGATCAGTTATACCAATACGCTTTTCTATACGGTCCTTGGGACCGCATGGAGCATGGCCATTTCCCTGCCTGGAGCTTATGCCCTGCAGTGCAGGAGATTGATGTTCAGCAGGCAGTGGAACTTCTTCCTTGTACTGACCATGTGGTTCTCCGCAGGCATGATTCCTCTGTATCTGAACTACAAGGGAATGGGCATCACCGACCGATGGGGCATCGTGATAGCCTTTGGTATCCAGGCATATAACATCATCTTGTTGCGTAACTATTTCTCCAGCATTCCCAAAGAGTTGGAAGAGGCAGCTATTGTTGATGGCGCTAACGAGTTCCAGTTGTTCGGAAAAGTCTATTTGCCGATGAGCAAGGCTTCCATTGCCACGGTAACGCTTTTCTACGCCATCAGCCGCTGGAACGGATACTACTGGTCCCGCATATTGATTGCAAATTCTTTTGAGCAGCCGTTGCAGGTGTATCTGAGACAACTGATAGAGAACTACCAGAAGATGTATGACGAATCGGTCGTTGTCTTGGATTACAGCGCTGATAGTCTTGCGTATGCCATCATCGTCTGTTCGATTGTCCCTGTTCTGGTCGTCTATCCGTACATACAGAAATATTTCACCCGAGGTGTCAACTTGGGTGGTGTGAAAGGTTAATAAGGAGGAATTGTATGAAACGTTCAGTTTTGTGGAGCGTGATTGCGTTGAGCGCTACCTTGGCATTCCTTTCCGGTTGTTCCAAGAAAGCGTCCGTTCCTGCGGGATCGCAGGCTCCAGAGAGCAGTGAGGCTGCGACAGCAAAAGCTCCGGTCGCCCAAGCTACAGCAGCGGCCACGAAGGAAGAAGTGCAACCGAAAACGGTAGATCTCTCCAAGCAGGTTGAGTTGAAATTCAACCTCGCATATGGAAACAAGAACCGCACGATGACATTCAACCAGAGTACCCCCATGACACTTGCCAACGGGGATGTCATTACCGCCGGCATGCTGAAGCCGATGTGGCAGGAAGTGGAAAAGAAGTTCAACGTCAAGATCAACGATGTCGGTATTCAGGATGCCAAATCCACGGACATGATCAATACGGAGTCGACTAGCGGATTCACTGGAGCAAACATTTACGGTGGAAGCAATGTCGCTACCCAATTGATGGGATACGGTGCCCAAGGCTACTTCACCAATCTGTCCGAGCTGATGGAACAGGGGTATATGCCTAACTTCAAAGCATATCTGGATGCCAATCCGAACGTTCGCAAGGCAATCACCTGCTATGATGGCAATATCTACTTCATCCCATACATCGCGGAAATCGGCACCATCGGACGGACTTTCTGTATTCGTGGTAGCTGGGTATCCAGGCTTCTGGATGGGGATACTGCCGCTTTCGATACCGACGCCTTCACAACTTACGTGAAGCCGTTCTATGTCGGAGCCAACGCCCGTACCGGTGCCAATGGTGGAACTGTCACTCCAAAAGAGGGTGTCAGTATTACCAAAAAGACTGCAGAGGACATCGTCGAGATTCAGAATGCCCTTCCAGTCAAGAATGGCAAGACCCTTGCCGACGCATTGATTTCCTACATTAAGCGCAATTACGACTATGAGAATCCCTCCGAGCTGTTCTTGGGAGAGAAGGCGGCCTACGATGTTGATGAACTTGTCGCCCTGTACCGCGTCATCAAGGCCAACCCGAAGTTCCTGACAGACGGAAAGGCTGACCAGGTCTGGCCGTATTTCGCTCGTCAAGCCTCGTTCCGCGAGGAGCTGATCCGTATGGGAACCTACTATGATGGCGTCAAAGTCCATGGTTCCGATTCATACAGCTCTCGCTGGATGATCGATAAGGACGGACAGGTCGAATATACCTACTCGATGCCTGAAGTCTATGACCTGCTTTGCAAGCTCAGCGACTGGCAGGCTGAAGGTTTGATCTATAGCGACATGATGGATCTGTCCAACAAAGGCAACTTCCGCAGTGCGCTGTGGGGCACCGACTCTTCCGACAAGCCGCGGTACGGCTTCATGACGTACGACTTCATCGCCTCTTCGACAGCGGATGCCCTGAATCCCGACATTATTACCATTCTGCCTCCGGTAGCTAAGGTCAATGGTGTCTGGCAGTACTACATGGACAACAGCCGTGTCATCAAGAGCGATGGTTGGGCGCTGTCTAAGGCTGGTACTCCGGAACAGATTGAGCGTGCTGCGGCCGTGATGGATTATTTCTTTACGGACGAAGGTCATCTGATGCAGAACTATGGCTTGCTTGACGACATCGCTTCGACGGATGGATACCTCGGACCGGATGGCAAGAAATGGCCGCTGTACAAGGATTGGACCCCGAAGGCTGCTGCTCTTTATCAGAAGGGCGACCTTTCCTCCTTCCTGCGCGACTGGGTCGGTTGCCAGATGGCGATTGGTTATCAGAAGGAAATCGGCTTCGAATACCAATACACCTCTCAGCGTGGTTTTGATGCCTGGAAGCTGTTGACCAGTTCCACCCTGACCATCCCGACCTATGCTGGAGAGGGGCCAAAGGGAGACAACCCCTACTATTACACCCTGACTCCACCGGCATACAGCCTGACTCCTCGCCAGAGCGAAATCATCAAGAAGTCCACCTCGATTGAGAGCGAGGATGTGGTCGAGATGATGTTCAACATAATCCGCTACAAGAGCCTGCGCAATGCACCGAGCGGTGCGACGGTTCCGCAGGATTATGATGAATACCTCCAGTACTTCAAGAGCAAAGGTCTGGATACCTATGTATCTACCATTCAGGCTGCTTACGAAGTGATGAAGGATAGCAACTGAGAGATTGTTCCATAGAGAGGGGAATATTCTCCTCTCTACGGGAAGAGAGGAAAGAAAATGGAGAGAACGTTCCGTTTGCAGAGAATATGTGCTGTGCTGTTCTTGGTGATGGGCATCGCTTTATTTGTGCTGTCGCTTGGATTCATGACGGATTTCAAGGATCTGTTCGGTCTCCAGTTGAAGGCGAACAAGCCGGTGGCATACCTGCATGATGTGCTTCTGCAAGGCTATAACCGCAGTCTGTTTCATTTGGCAGTCTGTGCTTTGTTGGTGGCCGTTCTCTCTTTTGTCTTTGAGACAAACCGCAAAGTGCCTGACATGATTGCGCTTGTGGTGATGGATGTGCTCCTTGCCGCTCTCTTCGTACGGACGGTGATGCTTATCGCGACGCTGGCAGGTCTCGAACCGGTATACCTGTCGGCGGACTACTCAAAGGTCCGTCTGGAAGGCGGTTTCGACTATGTCCCGAGGACAAGGACGTTTCTGCTGGGATATTTGGTGGAATCGCTCTTTGCGTTGGTGTGTTTGGCCTTTGGCGTCATGCTTGCCGTATCACATGCATTGTTCGTCAGGGTGGAGGCTGGAAAGAAATGAGCGAAGTTTCCAAGAATGTCAAAGTGTCGGTCTTCTGCAAGAACTCGACCGGCTATGGCCTGACTCTGACAGCAATTCTCTTCGAGTTGGTTTTCTCGATTCGGATTCTTGATTCGATTCCGGTCGGAATCATGATGGGAATCTCCTGCGGCATCAATATCATTCTCCTCTTTGTGCTGTTCAGCGTGGGTGTGAAAGTAAATGTCTACCAAGTCGGATGGGCCTATGTGGGGCTTGCCTGCGCCGGGTATGCGCTCCTCAGGGCTTTCGTCCTCTTGCCGGTTTTCCTGAAGCCAACCTCGAACCAGCGCGTCTTGTTTGTGGTGACTCTTTTGGAGGGGATGGTGGAGCTTGCCGCCAGTCTGATAAGCCTCGTGTGTTCCAAGAGACGCGCGAGGTTCCTTGCCACGCCAGAAGGGAAGGAACTTGTGGGGCAGGAGGTGTGAGATGGGCATGTTGGAATACAAGCATATCGGAAAGATCTACAACGGTGTGGTGCGTGCGGTCAGTGACTTCAACCTGTCAATCCACGATGGTGAGTTTATCGTGATTGTCGGGCCTTCCGGCTGTGGAAAGTCAACCGTGCTTCGTATGACCGCGGGACTTGAGGAAATTTCGGAAGGCGACCTATACCTTGACGGAGTCAGAATCAACGACCAGCCACCGGTGGAGCGCGATATTTCTGTCGTATTCCAGGATTACGCGTTGTATCCTCAACTGACCGTCTATGACAACGTCGGCATGAGTCTGAGGGTCAGGCATGTCGACAAGGGCGAGATTTTTGACCGGGTCATGGATACTAGCAGGTTCCTGCAAATCCAGAATTACTTGACCCGGCTTCCCGGACAACTTTCGGGCGGACAGAAACAACGAGTCTCGCTCGGACGAGCTGTCGCACGCAAGACGAGAGTTTTCTTGATGGATGAACCGCTCTCCAACTTGGATGCAAAGCTTCGGGCACACACTCGTGCAGAAATTGTCAAGTTGCAACGACAGCTTGCCATCACCACGCTGTACGTAACCCACGACCAGGTTGAGGCAATGACCATGGCAGATCGCATAGTCGTGATTGATCACGGAGTCATCCAGCAAGTGGGGACTCCCCAGGAAATCTACACGAAGCCGGCGAATACCTTTGTTGCCGGGTTTATCGGGACTCCGCCGATGAATTTTATTCCTGGAAAGATTCTTGGAGGACGTTTCGTCAACAAGGATTTGGGAATCAACTTGGCCGTGCCTGCCAAGGTCGGACGCGAAGAGGGGAAGCCGGTAATCATCGGCATCCGCCCCGAGCACCTACAAATTGCAACGACCAGGCAAGATGAAGGCATGGAACTGGTGGTGATGGATACCCAATTTATCGGCAGTCGCTTTTACGTGCTGTTCAAACTGGGGAATTTGGTGATTACCGGATCCATTCCAGACTATGTGCCGAATAACGCCAAGGAATGGGTCTCCTTTTCGATGGAGAACGCACATTTCTTCGATGGCAACACGACGATGAGACTGGAGGTATGAGATGGAAGAAGTAAAGTTGACAGCATTCGAGCGCAAGCGTCGTTTCGTTGTGGCCCTCAAGGAGAAGGGACCGATCGACTGGGCCAAGCTGGTCATGGTGGTCGTTCCTCTTCTTCACCTGATTCTCACTCCGGTTCATGTTGCCGCGCTCCTCAAACTTGAGGATCAGATTTGTGGTTTCGTCATGTTCCTTTCTGTCCTAGTCGGGCTGGTTGTACTTTTCGAGGCAACGAGGGTGAAGGATGATGAAACGGCAAGCAAGATCCTATTTATGGTGTTCATGCTGGCAGATTGCTTGTTGCTGTTCTGGCTGCTGGGCATTTACCGTTACGCGCTTGGGTACCAGCAGACGCTTCGGGAGCCGGAGGTGGTCACCCGTGCGGTTACCCTTACCGTCTCCATGCTTGTCTGCTACGGTGTTTCGTTCGTACTGACCATCCTGAGCTTCCTTTTCCATGGAAAGGAAACAGCATGAAAAGACACAGGTTGTCGGATAATGCGAAGGCAATGGTCTGCCGCTGGTACCTGGCAGGAGTCGTCTACTTTTTTGTGGCGTTCGGAACTCCGCTTGGATCACGGTTGACAACGATTGACTTGGTCTTCACGTTGGCTACAGGTACGGGATGCCTGACGGTTTTCGTGCTGGACCCGATTCTTTGGCGGATGTTCGACTTGACCGAGCACGGAAAGGTGGCCAATATCGCCTATTTCGCCCGATCCAGACGTGTTGCATACCTCTATAAACTTGCCCAGCTTTTCCGATGCATGCTGTGTGTGGCAATGGTGGCCTTGATTTACCACGTGGCCAATATCTGCATACTCCAGCTGTTCCATTTGCCTGAAGGTACGGTGGCATTGAAAGGAGAGCCGTTCTTGTTCGCCACATTGTATGTGACTTTGTATTGGGTGACGGAAAAAGTCCGTCTTGCTTTGAAAAAGGAAAAAACATGCGATATCAAGCACTGATGATTGATGATTGGACAAGATTGGGTAAGGCATGGAATGACTGTTTTCCTCAAAGAGAGCGATTGTTGGCTGAGGTCCAGCGGGAAATGGAAATTGTACCGCCTGCCACACATCCTTCCATGAGTATCACCTTCATGGCCCTTTACGTCTTTAATCTTTCCCTTGCCTATAAGCTGACGGGAAAGGAAGCGTATCGCGACCATGCTTATGCATGGCTGGATGCGCTTACATCCTATCCGGGGTGGGGCAGTGATTCCCGGAACATTGACGTCGACCTTTCCGCTTCCTGGGTGCTTTGGGGCATGAGCTGTGCCTGCGACTGGTTGTACGATGAATTGGATGGAACAAGGAAAACAACCTATAACCAGACAATCAGCCGTCACCTCGCCATTTTCCTTTCCCATATTGCGAGCCATCAGGGAAGCGGCTGGCCGACAGAGTATTGGCAAAATCATAACTGGATCAACATGACCGGTATCGCAGCTGCTGGTTACTATTTGCAGCACCATGGTCTTTCCGACCAAGGAGCAATAGGTCTTGTCCGAGCTAATTTCGAAAAGGTATTCTCTGTTCTTGCGAGCGATGGGAGCAATTACGAAGGTTGTTGCTACTGGAGATACGGTGGCATGTGGCTTTTCGTTTACGCATGGATGGAACGCGGCGAGGGAGGGAAAGATTACTTCCTGCAGAGTGGATACTTGCAGAATACGTTTTTCTACCGTTTGTACCAGAGTAGTCCGGATCTTGCCCGCAACCTGAATTTCGGGGATACTCACGACCTCTACTCGAGCCATCCTGCCTGTGTCTATTACCTGGTCGCTCGCATGTACCGTAACGGATATGCCCAGAGATTGGGAAATTTGACTACAACGGTATTCCTAAAAGACGAGATAGCGAAGAGCAAGGTCCATCCCGGCATTCAACCGGAAGCTGGTCTTGAATTCATCTGGTTCGATTCCTCGGTGAAGGAATCTGATTTCCAGAATTTGCCTCTTGCAAGGGAATTCCCTGATCTTGGTTTGGTTTCTATTCGCTCAAGCTGGAAGAAGGATGCGATGGTCTTTTCAGCCAAGTGTGGTTGTCCGGGCGGTGAGAGCCAGTGGAAACAGGGCTGGAAGATCAATCGCGAACATGGTTGGAAATGCATGTCCCTAGGACACCAGCATCCCGACAACCTTGCCTATCAGCTGGTTCTTGGCAGTCACTATATCATTGCGGATGACGGTTACAACCGTACAATCGATCCGAGCGTTCATTGCGTTCCTCTTGTCGATGGAAAGTACGCTGATGTGATGCACGTCAGCGACGTGTGGAGGGCGAGCGCCGAGGCGCGGATCAAGGCCAACCCGGAATACAGACCGGACGAGTCGATGTGCGGGTCGATGAGCCCGTTGCGTGAACATGATGGCGTCTACTCGTGCGAGGGCCGGACGGAAGAGACATATCCTCTTGACTTGAAGATGAAGAGGGTTAGTCGCACATTCCTTATCCTGCCAGGAACATGGCTTTGCATGGTGACCATCTTGGACTCCGAGGAAGAACACATCTATACGCTGGTTACCAACACCTATGAACATCCGACCTTGACTGGCGAGGGCCACTGGAAGTATCCCGCGAGCGATGTCTCCTATCGGGTGCTTTGCGACCACCCATATCGGGTCCGGACGGAGGTGCAAACCATTTCCGCGATGATGACTCCACAGGAACCGGACATAGTTACGCATGTGGATGAACATTCGTTGCAACTTTCTACGACGACAAGGAATACCCGGACGGTTTTTGCGGAGTTGTTCACCGTAGCTGGAGTCTCTGTCGACTTCTGCCTCGGGAAGGAAGAGCTTCGCGTTGATGGCAGGAGCTATCAGATTCCATTGCATCAGGATGGGGAGGTGCGGTAATGCAATTGTTGGATTATGGCTTTGCGGGCGCGGTTATGAAAAAAGCTCTTTTCCGTACCGCAATTGAGCAGATGCGGAAAGAGGTCGACGGGTTCGCCTCTCGTTTCCATGACGACCCAAGCCATCTTAGCGGGTGGGGGCACCGCTATTTCTGCCCGGATGATGGAGGAAGGTTGATTTTCAATCCCGAGAAGCCGCACGAGCATGTGTGTTCGGTATGTGGGAAGCAGTTTACCGGCAAAGTGTTTGATGAAGCCTGGGTGGTGTTCTATCGTAACCTTGCCTTTGTGACTGTGGAAAAAGCAGCAATCCTTTACAAGATTACGGGAGAGCCACAGTATTTAGAGACTGTAAAAGGTATCCTTTCCTTTTACACCCATCATTATGATTCCTTCCCCCTGCACACCAAGGAAGGAGAGGTGTTCTCTGATGAATCGAAAGCCAATTGGGGTTGTGGCCGCATCATGCCTCAAGGTTTGAATGAGTCGATTATCATGGTGCGTTCGATTCTCACCTTGGAGATTCTAAAGGACGATTTGGATGAGGATTTCAAAAAGCAATTCCACAAGTCTTTTGCGATTCCTTTCTACCGAATGATCATGCCGCAGGTGAACAAAGTCCATAATATTCCCTGTTGGAATCTGGCTGGTCTGGGATGTGCCGCTCTGTATTTTGACGACAAGGATGTGATGGATTTTGTCTTTCATGGGGAATTCAACATTCGCCGTCAACTCTCAGAAGGGGTGACCAGTGATGGTTTCTGGTATGAAGGATCAATCCATTACAATTTCTTCTTGCTGGAAGGAGTAACCACGCTTCTACTTTTCTGCCATCTCTACAACGTCGATTTCGGCTTTGAGAGCGAGCAGACTGTGGTACGGATGTTGCAGGCGGCTTATGCCTTCGCTTTTGACAACCATCGGTTTCCCGTGCCCAATGATGGCTGGCCCGATTTGAACCTGAAGACCTTCAGCTATGTCTATTACATGCTTGCGAAGATCACCGGAGAGGATAGTTCAATCGGCAACCTGATCAAGAACATCGAGGCGGGGAAGGAAACGAGGCAGACATTGCCTTTGTCCGAATCCTACTATGTGAACAATGTAGTACCTTTGGAAAGGCTGATGTTCGCTTATGACTGGAACATGAAGAGCTTTGAGGTGGTGAAGGGCAAGAGCGCGCTCTACCGGCGGTCCCTTTTTGCCATGTTGCGGGATGGAAAGACCAACTTGTTCTTCAAATATGGCCTCAACGGGCCTAGTCACGCACACCCAGATATTCTGGAATTCGAACTGGCTTACGGTGAGAAGATGGTGAGCAGAGATTTGTCCAATGCCGGTTATTACTCGAATCTGTGCAATACTTGGCATCGGAAAACCGCCTGTCACAATACCCTGGCCTTTGACGGGACAGACATTACGAGCCGGGAGCCAGGTGAGTTGGTTTCTTACACTGATACCAGCGTGACGGCAAAGGCGCAACTGTTTCCCTTCTTGAGCGCTGAGCGTTCCTTGAGTATCAGTTCCCAGTCGGTCCATGACCACCTGATGGCTACGAGTGAGAAACGCGGGACCATCGACCTGTTTTTCCATGTGGAGGGCAAGTGGAAGTTGATTGACAAGCCTGTCTTGCAGCCCTCGGCCCTTGGTTTCGATGAAAACGGGTATGAGTACTTCAAGGACGTGAAGAAATGTTCCCAAGGGCGAGATGCACGGTTTGTCTTCAATGATGGAACAAACACCCTTGTCGTGACGGTTCCTTACGCCGAAGGTCTTGAAGTTTTTGTGGCTTCGTCTCCCGACAATCCGTTGCCGGGTAGGAGGACTACCATCATCCGGCGCATTGTCGGGACCACGATGGATGTAACGATGGATATGCAATTTTCTGAAGCAAGAGAGGTACAAGAGAAATGAACGAGGAGCAAAAGAAATATTTTGCGGTCGAAGATTGTCCGGTGGAAGAAGTGAGCCCCGGTGTCAAGCGTGCGGTTCTGGCCCATGGCAAGGATTTGATGATTTGTCATCTGTGGTTCGAGAAAGGAGCTGTCGGTGCTTTGCACCATCATCCACATGTGCAGGCGACATACATTCTTTCCGGCAAGTTCGAATACTCGATTGGCGGAGTCAAGAAAGTGGTGAAAGCCGGTGATTCTCTTTACAAGGTCAGTGGCGTCGAGCATGGCGCTGTCTGTCTGGAGAAGGGAGAGGTGCTGGATATCTTTACCCCCGAGCGGGAAGATTTTTTGAAATAACACAGCAAAGACTGAAGAGGAGAGAGGAGATACATATGGAAAAAATCGTACTGGTTACAGGTGCTACGAGTGGCATTGGCCTGGCAACTGCCAAACGCTTTGGCAAAGAAGGCTATACTGTAATCGCCAACGGTATTGTCCCCGCGCAAATCACTGCGGCGGACAAGGAGTTCGCAAGCGAAGGCATCAAGCATGAAATGATGTTGTTCGACGTCACGGATGAGAATGCAGTGAACAAGGCCGTGGAAGAGATTTCCAAGCGCCACGACCACTTGGATACGGTAGTCAACTGCGCTGGAGGCCTCGGTGGCCGTAGCCGTTTCGAGAACATGACGACCGAGTTCTACCGCCACGTGCTGGCACTGAATCTGGACAGCGTGTTCTTCGTGACTCGCGCCTGCATCCCTCTTCTGAAGAAGGGGACTGATCCAAGCATCATCAACTTCGCTTCGAACGCCGCACAGAATGCCGGTGGTCCGGGAGCTGGTGTGTATGGTACGAGCAAGGCTGCTGTGTTGACTTTGACCCGTGCCTTTGCAAAGGATTTGGCAGAATATGGTATCCGCTCAAACGGCGTGAGCCCCGGAACCATCAATACTCCGTTCCATGACGCGACTCGCGCATCCAATCCTGCACTGTTCGAGTCTTGGAAGAACAACATCCTGCTCAAGCGTTTCGGCAAGCCGGAAGAGGTTGCCAATGTGGTCTATTTCCTGGCCAGCAAGGAGGCTTCCTTCTTGACCGGAGAAATCATTCAGGTCAACGGCGGTCAGGATTTCATCTGATACGACGAATCCGCTGGGGGGAGCAATCCCCCCAACAATTATTGCATAAAGGAGGTATGTCATGGTCGCATGTTTTGTAGAAGAGAATGGTACGCATCGTCTTGATTTTGTCTTTGCTCATGGTCGGAAAGAAGAAATCGAAAAACGTTGTACCGTGATTCCTGTGGTGATTGGCACGACCAATCTTGTACAAAACAGGCGCATTCTCAAGGATGTGGAGGTGATTATCGGCACATGGGAATCTCCGGTTTTCACACCACAACAGGTCCGGGAATTCTTTCCCAGCCTAAAGCTTGTACTATACGCTGCTGGATCTGTACGCTATTTCGCCCATGCCTACCTGGAAAACGGAGTAACTGTCGCCACCGCGGCGGCCGAGATGGCAATTCCTGTTGCCCAGCTGACAGTTTCAATCATTGTGCAGTGCGCGCGAGGCTTCTATAACGCCGAACCGATGTACCGCAAGACGGGCTGGTCATACGCCCACAAGTTGGTCACGCAAACCTATCCGGGTCTGTATGACAAGACCCCGATTGGCTTGATAGGCATGGGGCAGATTGGTCGTCTGGTGGCAAAGATGCTGAAAAACTTCGATGTAAGGATTCTGGCTTTCGATCCGTTTCTCTCGGATGAGAAAGCCAAAGAACTCGGAGTGGAAAAGGTGACGTTGGAAGAGTTGTTCGCTTCCAGCCAAGTGATTTCCAATCATTTGGCCAACAATCCCCAGACGGTAGGTATGCTGGATTACCACCTATTCCATTTGATGAGGAAGACCGCAGCCTTTGTGAATACCGGCCGCGGAGCACAGGTGGTGGAAGCTGATCTTGCACGGGCCATGGAAGAGGAACCCTTGCGTAGCGCGGTCCTCGACGTGACCACCAAGGAACCTTATCCGGTTGATGGGCCTTTCAGAACGTTGGACAATGTGTGCATGCTTCCCCATATAGCCGGCTTTGCCGAACAGGATGTGCTGCGTTTCAGTGACTGGGTAATCAGGCAACTGGAGAGATATCAGAATGGGGAACCGATTGAGAACATCGTGACGGAAAAACGTTTGGAGACGATGGCATGAAGCTTGCGGTATCCACACTTGGCTGTCCTGCATGGAGTTTCGAGGAGATTGCCCACAACTGCCATGCGATGGGGTTCCAGGCATTGGAAGTCCGGGGTGTGGGGAATCTGATGCAACCTAAGGAACTGACCATGTTCGACGAAGAACATGCGCGGAAATCCAAGCAGATGCTCATTGACAACCAACTTTCCATCTGTACGTTGGGCACATCAATACACTTGAGTGACCCGGGGAAAAAGGAAGAGGCGAAGCAGGAGGCAGAGGAATCCATTGACCTTTGCCGGCGGATGTCTGTCCCCTCTCTGCGTGTTTTTGGGGATACCCTGGTGGTACCTGAGAGTGTCGATCTCGTTATCCGGGGATTGGGCTGGCTTTCCGATTTGGCATCTGGCATCCAAGTGTTGTTGGAGATTCACGGACAGTTCCAGACAATCGAGACCTTGCAGCCAATCATGAGGGAAGTGACTGCCCCGAACTTTGGCATTATCTGGGATGTGGTACATAGCGACGAGGTATATCAGGATAATTGGAAGCCTTTCTATGAGGTGATTGCTCCTCGGGTCCGGGAAATACATGTGAAGGACTACCATCGCGTGATGGGAAGGCGGGGACTCTGTCTGATGGGGGAGGGCGATATTCCTTGGAAGCCAATCTTGCATCAGCTGGATGCGGATGGGTTTGACGGCTATTATACCTTGGAATGGGAAAAGCGTTGGCATGATTATCTGCCTGGACCGGAAGTCGCCTTTCCTCAGTTTGTGCAGTGGATGCGAGAGTACGAAACATGACGTTTTCCGTTCTTGGCGATTCTATTTCCACTTTTCAAGGAACGAGCGATGTGGACTTCAAGGTCCATTACCCCGCGTCGAATAGCGATGTTTCGGCTCTGAGCGATATGTGGTGGGATATCTTCGCGAAGAAGACGGGGTGGAAGATGGTTTGCAACGATTCCTTCAGCGGTGCGCGTGTCACGCCTACCGGGAAATATCCTGCATGGTCTTCTTTTGTCTCAGACCGAAGAATCTCCTTGCTCCAAGGGGATGCCGCGATTGTGTTCGGGGGGACGAACGATCTCGGAATGTTGCAGTACACCATTCCCTACCAACTCTTCCATGACACCTATCAGGAACTGATTGCGAAGGTAAGAAGACAGATGCCTGACGCAGAGCTTTATTTTTGTACGCCCCTTCGACGACTCCGGGAAGGTTTTGACCAGAAGAACAATGAGGGATGGAGTCAGCATCAGTTGCAGGATACGATTCGTACCCTTGTGGAGGACGCCATGCTGAAAGATGAAAGAATCCATCTCTTTGATTTGGCGACTATCCCTGTCACAGGGCTGCTGTCTGATGGTCTCCATCCGAACCGGAAAGGAATGGTGGCGATTGCCGATTTCATGGTCCGGCACCTAGGCACATAAGGATGCCCCGCCGAAGCGGGGCACTGAAGGACACGATTTTCCCTCAATTCTCGAACGGGTTCTCCGTCGGGTAGGGAAGGGATTTGGGCTGGTTGTAGCCGAACTCCTGCACCCCCAGCATCCGCAGCAGGTCGAAGAAGCTCCTGCCGTGGTGGCCGAACATGACCGCCGCGTGGTGGGGGAAGTGGCGCTCGATCAGGACGTGGCGGTAGAAGCGGCCCATCTGGGGCACCGCGAAGACGCCGATCGACCCGAAGCTCCTGGTGGGCATGTCCAGCACCTCGCCCTGGGCCGCGTAGGCCGACAGCCCGCCCTCGGCCTTGCCCTGCAGCCGGTAGACCGTCACCGCGCCCGGCTTGATGTCGCCCTCGATCGTGCCGCGGGTGATGTCGGGCTCCCCCTCCGGCTCCAGGTCCCGCTTCATGATCCGCTGGAAGCCCATGTGCGCCCCCCTGAGCAGGCAGGACGCGGTGTTGCCGCAGTGGAAGCCCATGAACAGGTCCTGCTGCGTGTAGGGCATCTCCCGCCCCTCGAGGTAGCTGGCCGGGACCGTGTTGTTGATGTCCAGCAGCGTCACCGGCTTCCCGCTCAGGCAGGTGCCGATGAACTCGCTCAGCGTCCCGTAGATGTCCACCTCGCAGGAGACCGGTATCCCCCGCGCAGTCAGCCGGCTGTTGACGTAGCAGGGCACGAAGCGGAACTCCGTCTGGAAGGCGGGCCAGCACTTGGTCGTCAGCGCCACGTACGCGCTCCTCCCCCGGTGCTCCTCCACCCAGTCGAGCAGCGTCAGCTCGTACTGGGCGAGCCGGTCCAGGATGCCCTCGTAGGGGTTGTCCCTCCCCAGCTCGGCGCGCATGTCCTCGACCACACCGGCGATGCGCCCGTCGTCCTCATGCCTGTGGTAGGCAGCCAGCAGGTCGAGCTCGCTGTTCTCCTCGACCTCCACCCCCAGGTCATACAGCCCCTTGATCGGCGCGTTGCACGCAAGGAAGTCGGCGGGCCTCGGCCCGAAGGAGATGACCTTCAGCCCCTTCACCCCGATGTAGGCCCGGGCGGCGGGCATCCACTCCCTGATCATCCTCGCGCATTCCTCGGCGTTCCCCACCGGGTAGGAGGGGATGTGCGGGCGCAGGCCGCGCAGGCCGAGGTTGTAGGAGGCGTTCAGCATCCCGCAGAAGGCGTCCCCACGGCCGTCGACCAGGTCCCCGTCGCCCTCGCCCGCGGCGCAGAACATCACCGGACCGCCGAACTCCCGGCACAGCAGCGTCTCGTACGTCTCCGGCCCGAAGTTGCCCAGGTAGACCACCAGGGCGTTCGCCCCGTGCGCACGGACGTCCCCAAGCGCCTTGTCCACGTCCCCTTCCTGCTCGACGCACACCGGACACTCGTACAGCCCATCGCCATAGGCCTTCACCACCGCGCTCCGGCGCCTCTCGCTCAGCGCGAGCGGAAAGCACGAACGGCTTACCGCGACAATCGCGGGCCTCACCACTGGAATATTCTGCATTTGGTCACACTCCTTCTCGTTTGGTTTGTCCGTAATAGGCGTGTTCGCCATGCTTACGGAGGAAATGTTTGTCTAACAGATGCGGGTCGATGTCGGAAAGCACCCCGTCGGCCAGCATCAGGGAATGGTACGCCATCATGGCGCACTGTTCGGCCACGGCGGCATGGTAGACTGCCTCGCTCGGGCTATCGCCCCAGCAGAAGGGCCCGTGGCTATGTACCAGCACTGCCGGAATTTCCTTGGGGTCACGGCCGAGGCGCCTGAACGTCTCGACAATCACGTTGCCGGTCTCCATCTCGTAGTCCCTGTCGATTTCTTCGTTGGTCAGGTTGCGGGTACAGGGAATGTCCCCGTAGAACGAGTCGGCATGGGTGGTGCCAAGTGCGGGAATCGCGCTGCCTGCCTGGGCGAAGATTGTGGCCCACGTGGAGTGGGTGTGGACGATGCCGCCAATGGAGGGAAAGGCGCGGTAGAGCGCAAGGTGGGTCGGGGTATCGCAGGAAGGGGCGAGGTTGCCCTCAATCACCTTTCCGGTGGCGATGTCGACGACCACCATGTCGTCCGGTCGCATCCGCCCGTAGGAGACCCCGCTGGGCTTGATGACCAGATGGGTGCGCTCGGGGTTGATGCCGCTGGCGTTTCCCCAGGTGAAAAGCACCAGATGCTGTTTCGGAAGCTCCATGTTGGCCTCGAAAACCTCACGTTTCAGTTGTTCAAGCATATGCTGATTCCTTATGCGAAGATGCTCTTTATTGTCTCCGTCACGCCCGCGGATTGTCAAGAAAACAAGCAAATGGCTCGGAAGTGCAACTTTCTGACATGAGAAGTGTTTCTCTATTATGTAGACTATGATATCATGTGTAAATGTCGTTGTAAGATGCACAGAAAGCATGCCGGGTAGCGCTCCTTTCGGAAGGGCAACAAATGAACATCTATGTGGAATAAAGCCATTTTCTGCGATGTAGATATGACCTTGCTTCCCGACAAGCGCCAAATGCCAAGCGGCACGCTCATCGAGGGTCTCCATCAGGCGACCAAGGCCGGTTGCCTGGTGGTGATTGCGACCGGACGCATCCGTGAATCGGTAAGGAATGTCTTCCAATCCATCGAGGGGGAAGCGGTCTTCGCCTGCTCCAATGGCGGCGACATCACTTGGAAAGGCCAACCGATTTCCTTTTCCTCGATGAATCCGGAGGATGTGGATCCCATGGCGCTGGTCGCGGCAAAATATGGATGCATCGCCTACATATCCGCCGAGCGCCCCTATTGGGCAGGGCCCATTTCTTCCTGTTGCCGCGCCTTTTGCTGTTTCCAGCGGCTTCCCGTGCTTTCCTACAAGCGGGGCATGCTCCTTTCCCAGCTCTACCAGGTCAGCGTGGTCGGCAAAGGGGAGAGCTATGAGCAGTGTTTTGACGAGTTCGCCAACATCTGGGGACGCCGCTACCATATCATATCCAGCCACCGTGACATCTTCGACGTCTCATCGACCAGCAAGGCCGAGATCATCGAGAAAGTCTGCACCGCCTTCCAGATTCCCAGAGAGCGGACCTGGTCCTTCGGTGATGGGGAGAACGACGCGATCATGATGCGGCAAAGCGCCCATCCATACGTGATGGATTGGGCGCCTGCAAGCATGCTTGAGGAGTTTCCTCTCCATTGTCACCGGGTGGAGGAGGTGCTTCCCTCCATCATCCGCCTGTGACGCTCGTTATTCCCCGAGTCTGATCATCACCTTGACCACATCTTCATGTCCGGCCGCGGCGTACTCGTAGGCTTCGACCGACCTCTCGAAGGGGTAGACCTTGCTGATCAGCCGCTTGACATCGATTTTGCCGCTTCCCACCTGCGCGATCGAGGCCGGATACTCGTTGACGTAGCGGAAGATGGTCTTGATCGTGATGCCTCGTTGCTGCAGGAAGTTGATGTCGATGGGGACCGGATTGCCCGGAATGCCGATCAGGACCACGTTGGCTCCTGGAGCGGCAGCCTCGAAGATATGGGGGAACATGCCCTCGAATCCGGAGCATTCGAAGATGTGTTGCACGCCCATGCCTTCGGTCCGGTCCATGATTTCCTTCACCACATCCTTGCCCTTCGTGTTGATCGCGACGATCCCGTCATAGCTGGCGGCGATGTCCAGTTTCTTCTGCTTGATATCGGCGATATAGACCGTGGAACACCCGCCGGCAAGCGCGCTGATGGCGGTCATGATGCCGATGGTGCCCGCTCCGTTGACCAAGGCTGTGTCTCCAGGCTGAATGTGTGCCCGTTTGGCGGCCTCCATGCCGATGGACAGCGGCTCGATCATCGCGCCCTCGTCGTAGCTCATGGTGTCGGGAATCCTGAAAGTGAACATGGCGGGGTGCACCACGTTCTCGCGGCAACAGCCATGGATCGGCGGGGTAGCCCAGAAACGGACCGCCGGGTCGATGTTGTAGTTTCCGGAGAGCGTCTCGCGGCTGTGCAGGTCGGGGATGCCCGGTTCCATGCAGACACGGTCGCCCACCCGCAGGTGTGTGACATTGCCGCCTACCTCCGTGACGACGCCTGACGCCTCGTGGCCGAGGATCATGGGCTCCTTGACAACGAAATTGCCGATATTGCCCTTCAGGTAATAGTGCACATCGCTTCCGCAGATGCCGCAACTCTTGATTTGGACGCGGACATCGTCCGGCCCCACTGTCTCTTGGATCGGGTAGTCGCGGACATCGAGCTCAAGCTGTTTCTCAAGTACCAACGCTTTCATGGAGAAAGCCTCCTTTCCTGATGATAACTTAACTATATCATTTTATAAAAGTTTTGCACTAACAAAATCGTGTGCACATGGAACCGGCGTTCGCCATGATGTTTGCTTTGACTTGCGGATAGCAAGGGATGTATTCTTTTCTAAATATATTTATGGAAGGGAACCGCATGCAGACAAGAAACCGGATAGTGGAACTTCTGTACAAGGAAAGATCGGCGACACGGCAGGAAATCGCCTCGCGGTTGGGGCTCAGCATGCCGACGGTCCTTGCCAACGTCACCGAGATGATCGAGGGCGGCATGGTCTACGAATCCGGACAGAACGAATCCACAGGGGGGCGGAAGGCCAAACCGCTTTCCCTTTCCCCTGACGCCCACTACGTGGTGGGGCTCGACATCACCCGCCATCATCTGCGGTTCGTGCTCGAGGACATAGGCAGAGGGGTGGTCCGGAGCGATGGCGCGCGCCTGGACTTCCAGAATGAGCCGGAATACTTTCGGGAAATGGCGCGCAGGCTGGACGATTTCATCGCCTTTAGCCGTGTCGCCCACAAGAAGATCGAGGGGGTCGGCATCTCGATTCCTGGCATCGTCAATCCCCTGGATAGCGAGGTAAGCCGTTCCCATGTTCTGGGAATCACCCACGTGCCCCTTTCGTGGTTCTCCCGCAACATCGCCTACCCGGTCTGCTTCGCCAACGACGCGAAAAACGCCGCGCTCGCCGAGATTCCGCCCCAGGAGGGGAATGTGGTCTACCTGTCCCTGAACGAGACGGTCGGAGGCGCCTTCTACCAGAAGCAGGGCCTGTACAACGGGGATGACTGGCAAAGCGGCGAGTTCGGCCACATGGTCATCTACCCCAGCGGGAAGCGTTGCTATTGCGGTAAGAGCGGATGCGCCGACCCCTACCTGTCCAGCCATGCGCTGGGCGAGGACCTGGAGGACTTCTTCAAGGCGCTGGCCGATGGGGACGAACAAGCGAAGGCCCGGTTCGACGCCTATACCGACGCGCTTGCCATCGAGGTTTCCAATCTCCGCATGGCCTTCGACTGCCGGATCCTGCTCGGCGGCGACGTCGGCGGCTACCTGTCCCCCTATCTGCAGGTAATCCAGAAAAAGATAGGGAAGTTGAACCTGTTCGATCCTGACGGCTCCTATATCGCGACCGGACACCTGAAACGGGAGTCCAGCGCGATCGGGGCGGCGAAACGTATGGCCTGGTTGTATCTTGACCAGTGGTGATAAGGAGAAAAGCAGTATGGAGTGTATGCGAGGCTTGCAGCACATCGGCTTGCCTGTCAATGACAGCGAGAGGACCCGGGCTTTCTACGAGTCTCTCGGTTTCAAGGTGGTCTACGAGACGGACAACGGGAACGAGCACGTCGTTTTCCTCGAGCAGAAAGGGTTGGTTCTGGAAACCTACCAGAACGGCAAGGCAACGATGGCGGACGGAGCGTGGAACCATGTGGCAATCGATGTGGACGACGTCGAAGCCGCCTTGCGCGAATGCGAGAAGTTCGGATATCTGCCGCTTGAAGGTTCAATCCAGTTCCTTCCGTTTTTTGGAAAGGGCGTCAGATTCTTCACCATCCTCGGTCCCGACCATGAGAAGATCGAGTTCAACCAAAAACTGTGAGGTGCCAGTCATGCGTATTTCGACGGAAACAGGCTCTCTGATCCAGAAGGTCGGCGAGCGCAGGATGATCGAGATTCTCTCCGAAGCGGGCTTCAAGGCGCTCGACTATACCTTCAGCCCGTTTATGGAAGAGGGCGATAGCCCATGGAATGGGAGCGGGTACAAAGCCCACGCGAGAGAAGTCGCCGAAATCGCCCGGGACCATGGGGTGGTGTTCAACCAGGCCCACGCCCCGTTCCTTTTCCAGCTTGCAGCGGACGAGGTGCCGGACTACTCAAGGCGCATCCAACCTCTCTTGGTCCGTTGCCTGGAATGCGCCTCCTTGCTTGGCATTCCCCATGTGGTGGTCCATCCTCTGCACAACCTGAATTACCGCAGGTTTCATGACGTGGTCTGGAAGCTGAACCTGGACTTCTATCGGAGCCTGGCGCCCTACGCGAAGGAGTTCGGCGTGAAAATCGCCCTGGAGAACATGTTCCAGAGCGACACGCTCCGCAAGACGATCGTCCTGGACATGCTGAACGACCCGAACGAGTACGTGCGCTTCTACGAGGAATTGGATGACAAGGAGCATTTCCTGTGCCTGCTGGATACCGGCCATTGCGGGCTGGCGGGTGAAGACGCGGCCGATTCGATCCGGATTCTCGGGCCGCGCCTGAAGGCGCTGCATGTGAATGACAACTGCTTCACCGACGACCACCACCTGATTCCCTACCAGGGGATGATCGACTGGAACCGCGTCCTGCGCGCCCTTGCCGACATCGACTACCAGGGAGACTTCACCTTCGAGGCCCTGCACCTCTGGGAACACGGAGACGAGAACTTCTATCCGGTACAGGCCCGATACCTGTATGAAGTAGGGCGGCACATGGTGTGGCGGCTCGAGCAGTTCAAGAACAGGACATAGTCCTTTGGGATAGTGAGGAGGAACAAGAGATGTATCACATCGTTTGTTATGGGGACAGCAACACCTGGGGTGATTGCCCTCTTGGGGGCCGCTGGCCCTACGAGGTGCGCTGGACCGGAATCCTGCAGACCTTGCTGGGAACGGATTTCCTCGTGCACGAGGAGGGAATCAACGGAAGGACGACGGTCTTTGACGACCCGATGGGAGGGACGTACCGAAACGGTCTGAAAGGCCTGGGGTACGTACTCTCCACCCACGGCCCGATCGATGTCCTGGTCATCATGCTCGGAACCAACGACACGAAAGAAAATCTGAACGCAAGCCCTTATGCGATTGCCAAGGGGATGGAGACACTGGTCTCGCTCACCGAACACTTCGTGTATCCGCAAGACCAGGGTGTCCGGCATGTCCTGATTGTCAGCCCGATCGCAATCGGAGACAGGATCATGGATGTCCCTCGGTTTCGGACCTATGGCCCTACCGCCCCGGAAAAGAGCCGTCGCCTCGCTCCGCTCTACCAGGAGGTCGCCCGAACCCATCACTGCGCTTTCTTCGATGCCTCGACGGTCGCGGGTCCAAGCGAGGAAGACCAGCTGCACATGATGCCGAAGGACCACAAGGCGCTGGCCGAGGCGCTTGCCCCCCTGGTCCGGGATCTCGCGCTCAAGTCCTGAGCTTTAGCGTGAAGGTGTTTCTTCCGACGGGGTAGATGCTCTCACAGACTTCCAGCGGTTTCCCGTGCTGGTCAAGGGTGAAACTGCTGATCACGATCGCGATTGAGCCAGGTTGCGCGCCAAGCAGCCTGGCTTCCTTGTCGTCCAGGTTCTTCGCGCTGATGGTCTTGGTGATGTCGCTGCGGTGCAGCTCATGCTCCTTGAAGATATCATGGAGGCTGGTTGTCTCCAGGTCGTAGTTCTCGATGAAGGAGAGGGAAAGGGGCAGGTAGCTCGTGGTGATGACGATCGAACCCTTGTCGAAGGAGCCACTCTGGTAGCGGAGCCGGGTCAGCTTCATGACCTGTTCGCCTTCTTTCAACCCGAGCTTTCCCGCGACCTCGGCCGGCGCCCTCATCCTTCTGAACTCCAGGACCTCGGTGGTCGTCTTGAATCCTTGGCTCTTCAATTCCTCGGCGAAGCTCTCGATGAAGATGGAGCTTTGCTCGAGCACTTTTGCAGAGGTGACGATGGTGCCTTTCCCCTTGATCCGTTTGATCAGGCCTTCGTTCTGCAATTTCAAAAGGGCGGTGCGGACTGTAGTCCTGCTGACCCCATAGGCATCGCAGAGTTCTGTCTCCTTTGGCAGCATCGCTCCCTCCGGGAGGGAGCCATCCTTGATTCTTGTATGGATGGTGTCAAGGATCCGGTCATATAACGGCATGGAAGAAACTCCTTGTGTTTGCAGCAAGTCTGCATTGAATCGAGTAATGTAATAACATATTAAGCGATTATAGCCGATTTTGTCGAGATTTTTTCAAACTTTTTTGAAATATTTTTGATTGACAGACGATAAAATCATGACATAATACATTTTTGTGAAGGGATTGCCTTCGTATGTAGTTATATGTGGAGGATTGTATGTCCATTCGGTCAAAACATCGTCATGCCCGTTTCGATGTCGTGGTGGTGGGGGGAGGCATGAACGGCCTTTGCGCCGCCATCGCCAGCGCGCGGCACGGGGCAAAGACGGCATTGGTCCAGGATCGTCCGGTGCTCGGGGGAAACGCTTCCAGCGAGATCCGCATGCACGTCTGTGGTGCCGGAGTCGACATGACCAAACCGAACCTGGAAGAGACCGGCATCCTCTACGAGTTGATGCTGGAGAACAAGCGGGTCAACGACTCCTACAACTACAGCATCTGGTCGACGGTGCTCTGGAGTGCCGCATCCCAGCAGAAGAACCTGACCTTGTTCCTGAACTGTGCCATGTACGACGTCAGTCTGCAGGGGAGGGAGATTGTTTCGATTGACTGCTATCAGAGCACTACCGAGTGTCATTGGCATATCGAAGGGAGCATCTTTGATGACGCGACCGGAAACGGGACGCTCGGATATATGGCCGGTGTCCCGTACCGGACTGGCAGCGAGGCCAAGAGAGTCTATGGCGAACCCCATGCCCCGGAAAAGGCCGACAACAACCGCATGGGCAACACCTTGCTCTTCAAGGCGGTCGATACCGGGCATCCTGTGAAATTCACCGCTCCCTCATGGGCTTGGCATTTCACGGAAGAGGACCTGCAGTACCGCAACCATCCCAACCTCGCCCAGGAACAGGAAGCCTTGACCTTGCTGGATACGGGAAGCGCCGATGGGAAGCAGTATACCGAGGCGCCGTGCCTGGACTATGGCTACTGGTGGATCGAGCTGTCGGGAAAGGGCCGCGACATCATCGACGAGTATGAGTCGATCCGTGACGACTTGCTCAAGGCGGTCTATGGCGTCTGGGACCATATCAAGAACGTAGGCGACCACGGTGCGGCGAACTACGAGCTCGCATGGGTGGGGATGCTGCCCGGCGTGCGGGAAAGCCGGCGTCTGATGGGAGAGTACGTCCTGAACGAGAACGATGTCCTTGGGGGCCGAAGGTTTCCCGATGCGGTCGCCTATGGCGGATGGCCGGTGGATGTCCATTGCGCCCATGGCCTGCTTGATAGAGGGAAAGTCCCGTCCCTCGTCCACAGTTTTCCTGGATGCTATACCATTCCGTATCGTTGCTATGTCCCGAAGAAGATCGACAACCTGTTCATCAGCGGTCGTAGCCTTTCCGCCTCGAAGCTCGGCATGGCTTCCAGCCGGGTCATGGGTACCTGCAGTGTCGGCGGACAAGCTGTCGGAACCGCGGCCAGCCTCTGTATCAAATACGGCATCTCCCCCAGAGAAGTAGGGAGGTGGCGTATCGACGAGTTGCAACAGGAACTGCTGAAGGATGATTGCTATATTCCCGGGGTGAAGAACCATGACCCGGAGGACTTGGCCCTGAAGGCGAAGGTCACCGCTTCCAGCGGGGAGCAAGACGCCGCCTTGGTGCTGGACGGTGTGTCCCGTCCCGAAGGGGAGAATCGCAACTACTGGGAAAGCGATCCGCTTTCCGGTGGCTCCCAGAGCCTGACCCTTTCCTGGGACAGGAAGGTGGCGGTCCGCCAGGTGCGCCTGACATGGTATACCGATCTGAGCCGTCCGGTGAAGATCACCATGTCAAGCCGCCGGCAGAAGCTCGAGCAGGTAGGGGTTCCCCATGAGCTGGTCAAGGACTATGACCTTTCGTTCTTTGACGGGGAAAAGCTGGTCGTGCGGAAAACGGTACGTGACAACAGCCAGCGGCTCAACGTGGTGGATTTGGAAAAAGGCGCGCGCATCAGCCGTCTCGAGGTGAAAGTACTTTCGACCAATGGGGCTCCTGTGGCGCGTGTGTTTGAGATTCGTGTGTATTGACGCGAAAGAGGAGGATTGTATGCGTAAGTGGAAGATGATGGTGCTTGTCGGTATGTTCGCCAGTGCCATGGCCTTCGCCCAGGGAGGCAAGGAAGCCCCGAGCGCCACCGCGGCGACGCCGGCTGCAAGCGAGAAGAAGCCTATCACGTTGCGTGTGTGGGCTGGTGTCCAGCCAGAATATGGCTACGACGAGATGATGCAGAAGTTCAATGAGGAATTCAAGGACAAGGGCATCCAGGCGGAGTATGTCCGCTATGTGAACAATGGCGACGGCAACCTGCAGCTTGAGACCTACCTGATGAGCGGCGGCGACATCGACGTCTTCATCAGTTATGGCGGCACCGGGCGCCTGATTCCTCGTATCGAATCCGGCTTGGTGTTGCCTCTTGACGACCTGATGGCCAAAACCGGTTTCGATATCGAAGGCGAGATGGGTGTCGGCAACGTGAAGTCCTACAAGTACGATGGAAAATTCTATGCCATTCCGACCAAGTACGAGAACGGCGCGTGGATCATGGCGAACGTCGACATGTTCAAGGCCGCCGGAGTCGAACTGCCCTACAATGGCTGGACGTACGACCAGTTCCGCGAGGCTTGCAAGAAGCTTACCCACGGAGAAGGCCAGGACAAGGTCTATGGCATGAACTGGTTCTTCAGCGGCGATGTGGCCAATGGAGACCCGATTTTCTACAGCACGCTTGGCGCGAAGTCGACCTACAAGGACGCTGACGCCACCGAGACCAACTATGATGATCCTGCCTGGAAGGCCGGCATGCAGCTTGCCGCGGACACGATGCTGGTCGACAAGACCGCCATCACCTACGACCAGATCGTCGGTGACAAGCTCCGCTTCGCCAACACCTTCCTGGAGGGCAAGTGCGCCATGCAGACCGGTATCAGCCAGATCCGTCTGGTCAAGGACACCGCGACCTATCCGCACGACTTCATGACTGCCATCATCCCTGGCCCGGTTCCGACCGAGAAAGATCTGGAGTACTGGGACCACGCGAAGATCAATGGCGCCGGAGACCTGATCTGCATCGCATCCAAGACCGAGCATCCTGAGGAATGCGCCGAGTTTGTGAAGTGGTACATCCAGGGTGGCATGGCTCCGTTGGCCAAGGGTGGAAGAATCCCGTTGTGGACTGGAGTCTCCAAGGACGACGTCATCAAGGCGTTCGAGGCTGGAGCCGACGGCGTCTTCGACTCGGATTCCCTGAGGAACTACCTGAGCATCCGCACCAACCTGGCGGAGAAGGGACCCACCACCTCTGTCAACACGCAGATCAACACGATCCTGAAAGAGGAAGAGGCCCAGGCCTTCTATGGCCGCAAGAGCGTCGATCAGGCTTTGAAAGACGCCAAGAGCCGTGCTGACGCGTTGCTGAAGAAATAACTCACGACGGACAACAAGGAGACGTCACGTATGAATCAAAGACAGAAACGAACGCTGAGATCGAACATGATCGCGTATTCGTTCATCATTCCAAGCTTGTTTTTCCTCATCTGGCTGGGAGTCATACCTTTGGCGGTCTCCTTGTTTGTCAGTCTCACCGATTGGAACTACACCAAGGGGTTCGGGAATTGGAACTTCCTTGGGCTGCAGAACTTCATCGATCTCTGGCACGACGAATGGTTCATCGCGTCGCTGAAGAACACGTTGGTGTACACCATCGTGACGGTGCCGGTGACCATCCTGCTCGCGTTGCTGATCTCCGCGGTCATCCAGGACTACTGCCGTGACAAGTATGCCCGCGTGCTCAGGACCGTCATGTACATGCCGAAGATCTGCAACATCGTCGCTTCATCCGCGGTCTGGATCGCGCTTTTGTCCAGCTACGGTCCGTTCACGCTGATGGTCAAGGCCTTGGGATGGAAGGATCCACCCCGCTGGCTGGCGGATTACAACTGGGCCCTGCCGTCGTTGATGCTGGTATCGATTTGGATGAGTCTTGGCTACCGCATTCTTCTGTACAGCGCGTCCCTGCAGTCGATTTCCGACGAGCTCTACGAGGCTGCCGAGATTGACGGCGCGTCGAAACCCGCACAGTTCTTCAGGATCACGATTCCGCTTCTTCGCCCGACGACCTTCTTCTTGATGATTACCGGCATCATCGGTTCGTTCAAGATGTTCGGAACCACCAACGTCATGACCCAGGGCGGACCTGGACACTCGACCTACACCCTCGTCTATTACGTCTACAAGGCCGCCTTCAGCTATTACCGGATGGGCTACGCGTCCGCGATCGCCGTCGTCCTGTTCGTGTTGTTGCTGATTGTCACTGCCATCCAATGGAACCACAACAAGCAAGCGGAGGCCAACCTATGATCAAGGTCGTTGGAACCCATCAAAACCGAATCGCGAGGGTTGTCGCGAACATCTTCGTCACGATTCTTGGATTGCTGACCATCGTGCCGTTCATCTGGATGGTCAGCGCCTCCTTCAAGATGCAGAGGGACGTTATGGCTGTCCCCATCCAGTGGATTCCGAGGTATTGGTATCCTGACAACTATCTGGTCGTGCTTCATCTGGGAAACGCGGCGAGGAAAGACTACCACTTCTTCCTTGCCTACTGGAACTCGATCAAGCTGGCTGTCATCCATGTGTCGCTTGTCATCGTGCTTTCCTGCATGAGTGGCTACGCCTTCGCCAAGCTGAAGTTCAAGGGGAGCCACGCGCTGTTCTTGGTGTATCTCGCCCAGCTGATGATTCCCGGCCAGCTGACGCTGATTCCCCGGTTCTCCATGTTCAGCGACATGGGGCTCGTGGGCACGATGTGGCCGTTGGTCTTCAGTGGGCTGGTCAGCGTCTCCTCGATCTTCCTGATCAGGCAGGCCTTCATGGGAGTGCCGGACGAACTGAGGGAATCGGCCATGATCGATGGCGCGAACGAGTACGTGATCTGGGCGCGGATCATGACGCCGATGATCAAGCCGACTGTCGCCGCCATGGCAACGGTCAAGTTCCTGGATTCCTGGAACGATTATCTCGACCCGCTGGTCTTCCTGTCCAACTGGCGTCAGTACACGCTCCCGATCGCGCTGAACCAGTTCGTCGGCGAGGAGGTGAGCCAGTACAACCTCACCATGGCAGCCTGCTGCCTGACGGTCATTCCTGTCTTCATCGTCTTCCTCTGCGGCCAGAAGTTCTTCGTCAAAGGCTTGAACGCTGGCGCTGTAAAGGGTTGAACCATGGTGGAGCTGTATTTTCTGAACCTGGTCCAGCAGGAAAAGCTGTGTGAGAAGAGCGGGGAGTCCACCATCATCCGCCTGCCCGATGGCGGGACCGTACTGGTCGATTGCGGGGTCCCGGAAGCAGGATCCGCCATCGTCCGCAGGTTGCGTGCGCTTGGGGTGAAAAAGCTTGACGCCCTGCTGCTTTCCCATTTCCATCTGGACCATATCGGTGGCGTGCCGGACGTTCTGGATGCGTTCGAGGTGGATCGGGTCTACTCCTATCCCGTCGACTGGTTTTCCGACTACATGACCAAGGCGCTTCCCGCCTACGTGGCGGCGCTGGAGAAGCACCATCTCGTTCCCCAGCCGCTCTTCGACGGCATGTCCTTCACCCTAGGGGATGTCCGGTTCGACATCCTCTCCCCGCCAAGGGATTTTCCCCACGCCTTTTCCGACTACCAGAAATGGATGCTGGAGAAGTACGGACAGGAGGTCTATCCCTACGACAGCGCCGCCGTCACGGTACCCATGGCCAACGACAGTTCCATCTGCTTCAAGATGACCTACGGTATCAGTACCTACCTTTCCTGCGGGGACCTGTACTATTCGGGAGAACGCATGGTCCTGGACAGGCACAAGGACGACCTCCACGCGCTGGTCGCGAAGGCCAACCACCACGGCAACATGACCAGCTCGATTCCCGAATGGGTCAAAGCGGTGGGGGCGAAGATCGTGGTCGGCATGAAAGACGGACTGCCTGACGACCTGATGAAGAAGGCGGATCCGGAAAAATCGGAGTTCTGGAGAAACCATGTCTCAGGGTGGCCGTACGAGCGATGGCCGGAGCATGGGGCCGATTACTACTTCACCTATTGGAACGGAGAGGTACGGGTGGAGATGGACGACCGGGGCCACGCGACCGCGTATCCCCAGATGGGGACGAAGAACATGCGTCCCTCCATCATCGGCTGAGATTACAGCATGTTCTTTTCGCCGCGCTCCACCTGAACGGCGAACGAACCGTCCTCCTCGAGAAAGAACCGCACCTCGCCATTGACGAAGGTGTGGTAGTAGTCGCATCCCATGGCAGGCCAGTCCTTCTCCGGCCTGCTATGCACGGTTTCCTTCCAGAAAACAGCCGCCTCCGGTTTCGGCACGGGAGGAAGCGAGTCCCTGACCGCGCAGACGGCCTTGGGGCGCGTGGCAAGCAGCCATTCCCTGGTACTGGAGGTGTACGCCCCGTGGTGGTTTACCTTCGCGAGGGTGCAGGAAAGGTCCCTCTTCCGGGAATCGGTCAGACGCGCTTCTCCGGGGTAGTAGAGGTCGCCGCAGGTGAGGAACGACCCCTTGCCGTAGACGCATTTCAGGCTGATGGAGGAGTCGTTGATGAAAGGCTCCGATGGATGGGAAGCGCTGTGGTAGTAGGGGAGGTGCAGCGTATCGGCGATGCTGGTCTCGTACGTTTTCCAGTTGGACGGAAAATGCTTCCAGGGACCAAGGACGTCGATGCGTACTCCGTCCATCTCCCACTGGTCTCCTTCCCAGACCATATGGCTGGCAAGATTGTGTCTCCGCAGGGTGGCGAACAGTTGCGGGACCCTGTCGTTGTCGCAGGCGTTCCCGAAATAGGATTCCGGCCAGGTGATGACCTCGCCGACTGGAAACGAGTCCAGGATGCAGGGTGCACCGCCGATATGGTCGATGTGGAAGTGGGTGAGCACGAGGCAATCAATCCGTTTTACTCCGAGGGCGCGCAGCCGGTCCCGGAGCATCTCTCCGCTTTCCGGCACCCCGGTATCGACCAGCATGGTCGAGCCACGGGGAAACTGGACCAGGATGCTTTCTCCGCTCTTGATTGCTCCTTCGGCCTTACGGGTGATGTTGAGAAACGTGATGGCAAGCATATGCACAAACTATATGTGCCAGGTCCTTTCCCGGCAAGTGGCATTCACTTAGTACTTCCTGCGACACACATGGCATCCCGGCTATTATCCGGCAATCGGCTCTTCTTTGACCGTGACCTGCCTTGTCTTGGTGTCGACATTGATTCCAACCAGGTGGACCTGCTTGAGACCCTTCAGATAGGTATAGGGCTTGCCGTAGCACCTCTCCAGAATCTGGCTGATGGCGGTTTGGGCGTCTTTGTCCCGTTTGAATTCCATCACATACAGGTGTTTCGGCATCTCAAGTACCGCGTCGACACGTCCTGTGGATACGCTCTTTTCCCCCTCTACACGCGCCCCGAGCGCCACCATGAAGCTGAGAAACACCGAGTGGTAATATCGTTCATCCTTGATATGCAACTCATAGGGTATCTGGGAGAAGAGGGATTCGATGCCATCGATGAGTGACGGCACATCACCGTTTTCCGCACTTGCAAGCATCAAGTCCCTTAGTGTGGCGAGTTTACTTTGGGTTCCGATTCCCTCGCGAGCGAGCAACTTGATGGTAAAGGTTCCCCGCACTTCATCATTGGGGAAGTCCAGCCAGATCAGCTGGCTGCCTATCGGGGTACGGGGCGAGATGGTCAGATATCCCGACTGCCCAAGTAGCGGCATCAGCTCTTTACCAGTTACGACAGGGCCCCGTAACGAGAGGATGTCGAACGTCCCCAGGTAACTTTTGCTCAGTGGTTCCTGAAGGTCTCGGAAGGGCGTGAAATCAATCTTCGCCGCCACATCCATCACCAGCTGCGTGTTACCGGTATCAATCCAGTAGTTGTTGAAGCGACTTCCTCCATCGTCGAAGAAATTGCCTATCGAGACCGGGTTGTAGACCGTCTCGCATCCGTCGCAGAAGCAATAGCCGTCATACTGCCGCCTCAGCCGCTCGAGATATGCCGCCCTGTCCATACCTGCTGACGCGACGCCCCCGGCGATGTAGTCCGCGAAGTTCTCTTCGAGTTCCTCCTGCGTATAGCCGAACAGGGTGGCGTAGCGAGGATGCATGGTGATGTCCCGTAGGTTGTTCAGTCTGCCGAAAACGCTCATCTTCGCATACTTCGTCACCCCGGTGATGAAGGCGAAGCGGATCCTCGCCTCCTCCCCCTTGACCACCTGGTAGAAGTTCCCCAGCACCTCCCGCATTCCTTCCACATCGGGAGAGTAGACGTGGTCCGAAATCACCTTCTCGTACTCGTCCACCAGGACGACCACCGGACCGGACTGCTCGTAGAGCGCTCCAATCAGGGCCGAGAACATGCCGTTGCCTCAACCAGTTTTCCAGCTCGGCCTTGTCGTCCTTTCCACACGTGGTGAAGTCGATGTGGATGACGGGACAGGGCTTCCAGTCATAGTCCATCGAGTCGATGGCGAGACCCTTGAACAGGTCCCTCCTGCCCTGGAAGATCGCTTCCAGCGTGCTCAAGGCAAGGCTCTTGCCAAAACGACGGGGACGGGAGCAGAAGAACTGGCCATGATCCATCGAGGCGAGATCGTACAAGAGTCTTGTCTTGTCCACGTACAGGTAACCCGCCTTCCGCAACGCCTCGAATGAATATACGGATGTGTTGATTCTTTGCATCGCCATGGCCGCTCCCGCCAGAACACATTTTACCAGCAAATATCAAGAAGGGCGAAGAGAGGGTGGACGAAGCCATCGGAGCCCTGCCGCAAACATGATTTGGTTTCGGGCATACCATGCAGTTCCACGCAAAATGGGCCTCAAGCCCGGTGAAGGTGAGTACAGATGGGAAGCGAGAGATGCCGATCATCCCTTGACCGCTCCGGCAACGATGCCCTTGACGAAGAAGCGTTGTCCGAAAAGGAACACCAGGAAGATGGGGATGAGGGCGCTGGACGCCGCCGCCATGAGTAGTCCATATTCGGTAAGGCTCTCCTCGATGAAGTTGGTCAACGCCACGGGGATGGTGTAGAGCCTCCAGTTGGAAAGGAATACCAACGCGTCAAGATAGTTGTTCCAGTTCCACAGGAAGTCAAGCATGGCGAGGGCTCCCATGCTGGGGGTCGCGATGGGGACCATGATGCTGCTCCAGGTCTTGAACTCGCTTGCGCCATCGATGATCGCGGCTTCCCGCAATGAGTTTGGCACCTGCATGAAGTATTGCCTCAGCAGGAAGGTCCCGGTAATCGTCACGAGCATCGGAAGGATCAGAGGCCAATGGGTTCCCATCAGATGTAACTGGTTGAAAATGACAAACCGGGGAATCAGCGTGACCTGGCTCGGCACCATCATGGTCGCCAGGTAAAGCAGGAACACCTTGTCGCGGCCCCGGAACGGGATCTTCGCGAAGGCGTAGCCCGCCAGCGTGCTGGTGAAGACCGCGCCAAACAGGTTGATGCCGGCGATTTTCAGCGAGTTGAAGTACGCCAACCCGAAGTGGTAGTTGGTTGCAGCCTCTCTCCCGATGTGCCACACATTGAGGTAGTTGTTGAAATAGAGGTAGTTCGGGATCCAGTCGATTGGCAGCTTCATGACATCGCTTTCGTGCTTCATGGAGGCACTGAGCATCCATAGGAAAGGAACGATCATCGCGAAGGCGAACAGGCCGATGGTGACGCTCCAGAACACGCGCCAGATAGTTTTGTGCAGATGATAGCTTTTCAACATGCCACGCCTCCTTTCAAATGTAACTCGACCATCGTTTCTGCCCGTGCCATTGGAACATGGTGATGACGAAGAGAATGAGGAACAACACCCAGCTGATGGCGGCGGCGTATCCCATCCGATAGAAGGTGAAGGCAGCCGTATAGATGTAGTAGACCAGGACGTGGGTGCTCGTTCCCGGACCGCCACGTGTCATAATCTGCACCGGCGCGAAGATCTGGAAGCTGTTGACCATCGTTGTGATCACCAGAAAGAAGGTGGTCGGGGCGAGTTCCGGTATCGTGATATGGAAAAAGGTGCTTATCGCGCCAGCCCCATCGACCTCGGCGGCCTCGTACAGCTCTTTCGAGAGACCGCTGATCGCCGAGGTGTAGATCAGGATGGCGTAGCCGATATTGGTCCAGATCGACATCACGATAATGGAGAAAAGCGCCCAATGGGGGTCGCCGAGCCACTGGGGCGGGTTCTTCACGAAAAGCTGGACGAACTGGGTGAAAGGTCCCCAGGGGGAGTACATCATGATCCAGATGATGGCGACAGCTGTCACGTTGGAAATATAGGGCAGGAACATGGCAAGCTTCATGGGGAGCTTCGCCACGCAGTACTTGTCGATGATGACGGCAATCACCAGCGCCAGCGCTATGGTTACGGGGACAACGGTGAAGGCAAAGATACATGTATTCTTCAGGGAGGCAAGGAACCACTCGTCGTGCCACATCTCGACATAGTTCGAAATACCGACGAACGACCAGTTGCCGATTCCTCTGGTGAAATCCCAGTCGGTGAAGCTGATGAAAAGCGAGAAGAGCAGGGGAAGCAGGACGAACAGCGCCATGCCGACCAAGTTCGGCAGTATGAACACGTATCCCGTCAGGTCGGTTTTCCCCTGTCGGGAAAGATGAAAAGCACGCATAGGCACCTCAAACGGATAGGGAAGGTACTCCTCCGCCACAGTGGCGGAGGAGCTGGAAAACGTGGTTACTTCAGGAACGCGTCCGCCTTGGCTTTCGCCTTGGCCAGCACATCCTTCGCCTCGCCGCGACCAGTGTAGATTTCCTCCAAGGCGTCGTTGTAGACCTTGGAGACTTCCGGCAGATGGTTGGTTTCGGTGGAGACAGCCATGTTCGGCAGGTTTTCCAGGAACTTGCTGACGGTCGGCGGATCAAGGATGCCTTCGCCATTCTGCAGATAGGCGTCGAGCTTGACCTGGGGATCGATGCCGGTGTACAGAGGCACACGGCCGTACGGGGCCATCGGCAGCATGCCGCCACGGACATACCAGAGCAGGAACTGGAAGGCCTCGTCAATGTGGGTGCTCTTCGAGTTGATGCAGAGGAAGTCCCCGACAACGCCTTCGCCGATCGAGTACTGCGCCTTCGCAGGATCGGAGACCGGAGGCGGTAGATAAGCGGTCACGAAGTCATGCGGATACTTTTCCTTGTTCTTGATCGAGCGGATCGTCCAGACGCCGAGAGACATGGCTGCCTTGCCACCCAGGAACTGGCTCTCGACGGAGAGTTTCTGGGTTACGTTGTCCGTATGGGAGACAGCGCTCTTGTCGACATTCATCATGTCGCTGACCAGCTGGTTGATCTTGACCAGTTCCGGGTTGTCCAGGTTGGTCTCTTTGCCACCCTCCTTGTAGAGGAAGTTGGGTCCAAGAACGGTCTGGGCCAGATAGGACGGCCGGAAAATCTCCATGTTCGTGTTCCAGTACATGCCGTAGACCTTGTCCTGACCCTCTCCATGTGTCAGCTTTCTGGCAATCTCGCGGAAATCGTCATAGGTCCATCCCTCCTGGGGAAGCGGGATTCCTGCCTCGTCAAACATGTTCTTGTTTGCGAGGATGAAGTAGTTCTCCATCTTGGTCGGCACGCCATAGACCTTGCCGTTGTAGATGTAGGGCTTGACGCCGTCACCCAGTTCCTTGACCATGTCGAAACCAGCCTCATCCAACTTGCCGGAAAGCTCGAGCGACATGCCACCGGTACCGCGTTTGACAAGGTTCGCGCTGGTGTAGGTGATGAACAGGTCGACATCTCCGCCGCCAAGCAACGTCGTCTCAAGCTTCATGTTGCCGGTATCGTCGTTGACGAAACGGACATATTCAGCCTGGATGCCCTTGTTCTTGAACTCCTCGTTGAACTTGTCGACAGTCTGCTGGGGGCCATACTCGCCGGGAACGCCGCCCCAGAGTCTCAGAAGTACCGGTTTCTTGGCGGCGCTTGCCGCGGGCTGTCCCTCCGAACTTCCCTGCGCGGAAAGCAACGCGCACGAGAACACGGCCGCCATGAGAAGCATCATGCTCTTTTTCATGAATTCATCCTCCTTTTGGAATGCATCTACAAGCATCTTTCTTCCAACCGTCCGTTGCTCATAGAAGAGAACATGGTGTTCTGATAGCGCGATTTTGCTTGAAGGAACTCATATTTGTTCATACTATAGCAAAATTATGCTTTCAACCCATCGAATCCTGCTTTTTTGTCCTCCATTCCAACGGAGTCAGGCCGAAGTTCTTGCGGAACAGGGCGCTGAAGTAGTTCGCGTTCGGGATGCCCGCCATGACGCACAGCCGGCTGATTGGCAGGTCGGTGGTCTCGATCAGCGTCCGGGCGTAGGCCAGTCGATGCCGCTGGACATATTCCATGATTGAGATTCCCGTGTTCTCCTTGAACAGGTGGGAAAAGTAGCTGACACTCATGTGGGCGCGCTCCGCCAGCGTTTCCAGCGAGACCTGCTCTTCGGGATGGTTCTTGATCCAGAGTACGAGAGCGCTCACAGCCGGGTGCATGGCTTTCTGTGGGGCTTGGGCGCGTTGCTCGAGGTATTCGGCCCATATGTCGGAAAAGCAGGACACGACATCGCATAGCAGCTCGCCGGTGGCGATGGTGGGAAACAGTTTCCTGCCTTGATGGTCTTCCATCGCCCCGATGTCGATGCCATAGGCGGCTGCCTGCTCCTGCCAGACAAGGGCGTATTGCTGCAAGCTTCCCCGGATGGAGAATCGCGTGGCATGCTGCCCTCCCAGCCAAGCGAACAACCGGCGCAAGAAATCGGTGGCGTTCTCTTTGTTGCCGCTCGAGAGGAGCGCCTTCCAGATGCCGGAGGATAGGGATGGAGCGGGAACGATGTGGTCGGAAAGGGTGGGAACGTCGGGCAAAAACGCAAGATGGGGCTTCTCGCTGGTAAAGAGCGTCTCCTCTACCTGCAGGCATCCCCTCGCGCAGCCGCTTGCCATATCCCACCCCCGGACCGGGGCGCTCGCGACCGCGTAACTCGAGCAACCCCACCATCTGGCAATCTGGTGCCCAATCTGCGTCCATAGGTCGGTGACGCGTTTCCGTAGCCCCTGCGTCAGCATGTCCCTTTCGGAATTGAACAGCAGATAAACGACTCCCCTGCTGGTCTGGAAGACCTCGTGATGGGGGAAGATGGGCGAGGTCGTGTCCGAGATGACCGCCTCGAGATGGGTGAGGTCCAGGTCGGTTTCCCGGATCCCGCACATGACGATCCGCATGACGCAGAACCACGCGCCGCCATCCCACGCGAAGCCAGCGGACTTGATGGCGGGCAGGAGCTCATCCACATCCATGTATTCATGGTCGATGAGCTTTCGTCCTATCCTCTGCCGCACCAAATTCCAATCCGGTTCCCGGACAGCCGCCCGCGCGTCGACTTGCAGGGAATCGAGTACGGAAAGCAGCTCCTTCCCGGTCATGGTGAGCTTGAACAGGAAATCCTTCGCGCCTTCCTTCATCGCGTCGCGCACATGGGCGAAGTCGTTGTAGTTGGAAAGGACGACACATTGGATGGAAGGCCATCGCGACCGGCACTCCTTGATGAGGGAGATTCCATCGATATCCTCCATGACCAGGTCGGTAAGCACGATGTCTGGCCGTAGCTTGGGAATCTGCCTGAGTGCGTCGGCGCCACTGACGGCCTCTCCCACCAGTGCGTATCCATGCTGCCCCCAGTCGATTAAGGAGCGGATTCCCGCTCGGACGAGCATTTCATCATCAACAACCAGTACGTTCTTCATGAGGATGTTCCTTCTTCATAGGGCAGGGATAATCGGACGATGCTTCCTTTCGGAACATCGACCAGGCTGACGCCGTAGGGCCTTCCATAGACAAGGTCGATCATCCGGTCTATGGAAGACAAGCCGATGCCGCCTTTCCCGCCATTGGCGGTCTCCTTATGCGAGAGGAAGCGGCTCTTCGCCTCGGGGCTGAAACCGGTCCCGTTGTCCACCACGTCGATTTCCAGCGTGCCACCCGCCTTTCGGGCGCGCACCACGATATGGCAGGCGCTCTGCCCGGCCGGGAAGGCGTGTTTCCAGCAATTCTCCACAATTGGTTGCAAGCTGAATTTCAGCATCCTCGCCGAGAACAGCTCCGGGGGGACTTCCTGGGCATAGGAAATCCGGTCGCCGAAGCGTGTCGCCTGGATGAAGGCGTAGCTGTCTAGGACCGTAAGCTCGTCCCTCAGGGTCGTGGAGCTGGTATCGGAAAGATGGTATTGGAGGATGCGGGTGAGCGCGTCGATGCACTGGCGGATGTTGTCCGCCTTGCGGATGACCGCCATCCATCGCATGGTGTGCAGCGTGTTGAAGAGGAAATGGGGATTCAGCCGGGCGGAGAGCGACTCGTAGTAGTAGTGCTCCTTCTCCTTGTGCTCCTGTTCCAAATGGGCGAAGAGCGCGTTGGTGTTCTGCGCCATCTGCTGGAAGGAGCGCTCTATCTCCCCGATCTCGTCGTCACGATAGGCTGGTGGGCCGGCCACGCTGTTTCCCACAAGGAAGTGACGCATCTGGTTGCTCAGCTTCTGGATGGGGTGGGTGATCCACGAGGTAATCAGGGAGGCGATGACGAGCGACGCGACCAGGAACGCAAAAAGAAGGAAGGCTGACGCGCGCACCATGGCGGCGCTCCGCGCCTTGATGTGGTCCCAGCCATACAAGTAGCAGATCTTGAAGGTCATATGGGAAGCGATGCCCTCAGGCTCAAGAAAGAAGACGATGGCAAGATACGATGTGTCGTCGATACGGACGATCCGGTGTCCTTCCTCGAGGCTCGCAATGTCCGGCACCGGCTTCTCCGGGTTGAAAATAACGGGATTGTTCCTTTCATCGGTGGCGAAAACCACCGAGTCCTCCGCGTCGCTGTACGAGGCGAGTATCCTCCAAAGGAAGGATTGGCCGATGGAGACGACCATGGTGCCCAGCGGCTGGATATCCCCGTTGAGCCCGTAGAGCTCGCGGGCATAGGAGACGCCATCATCCTGGTTCCACACCGCGAAGCCCTGGTTCCGCTTGCTCTCCTCCACCCACGGGGCCTGTTCCAAGGCGCGTTGCTCCTCCGGGCTGAAGGGCTGGTTGCTGTACCAAAGCCCCGCGTTGTCCTGGAAGCGGATGCTGACATGGTCAAGCATGTCGTCGTACAGGTTTTGCAGCTCGATGGAGCGGCATACGTTGGCAAAGGCCTTGTAATGGTCGTAGTAGGACCCAGGAAGGCGCGTGGTGAATTCCGCTCCGAAGTCCTCGTCGTTGGCGAAAATCGTGCTGAGGTTGACCATCTTCTCGAAGAGACGGTTGAGCTCGTCGTTGCTGTGCCGCACCTCCCCGATGATGCGCTGGCTCAGCTCGTTCTGGATGACCCGTTCGTACGAAAGGAGACTGCCCACGAAGAGCAAAGCGAAAGGAAGGATGATCAGTCCGACCACCAACAGCAGAAGGTGGGTGGAGATACGCTTCTTCATGGAAGGGACCTCCCTTTCCGGATGGATGCGCGGAAGGCGGAGGGCGTGGTACCCGATTCGCGGTGGAAGACAAAGGAGAAGTAGTTCGGATCCCCAAAGCCGCAGGCCATGGCGATATCGGTGATCCGCATGTCGGTATCGGCCAGCATCCGCTTGGCGCGCGTCAGCCGTTCCTCCTCGATGACCTCGGTGATGGAGCGTTGCAGGTTTTTCTTGAACAAGTGGCTCAGGTGGGAGACGCTGCAGTGGCAGAAACGGGCGATATCGGCCGCATGGATTTCCTCCTTCCAGGAGCTTCGGATGAAGGCCATGGCGTGGGAAAGGGTAAGGATCTTGGCGGCGTTCGCCCGGTAAATCTCTCCCTCTCGGACGATGCTGAACTCCCTCAGCTGGGTATAGTACAGGGTGAGCCAGGCTCCGATAGCCCCGCTGGCTGCCACCATCGCCTGGGTATCCGCCTTGTTGGCGGTGAAGGTCTTTTTCCAGAGATCCAACAGGGAGGGGCTGGACCCGGCCAAGGAAACCGCCCGCCTGGCGCGGGCGAGGTTACGCGTATACTCGTGGTAAAAGCCCCCGACGCACACGGCTCCGATGACCTGGTCCCCGTAAAACACGGGAAAAACGAATTCCGGAACGCCGCACCAGGCGCTGCCGATGAACCAGCCCTTCTGACGTGCGCAGGCGTCACGAAGCAGCGTGTTGCCCCTCTGGCAACGGTCCCAGAGCGCATCATGCGTCTTCAATTTCATGCACCATTCGCACTCATGGCTGATGCACAGGCCGACGGACGAGGCGATGGCGGACTCTTTTCCGAGGAATCCGACGAAATCCTTGATAACCACCCGCCAGCCATATCGTGAACGCAGGTAGGTGATGGTTTGCGTGATTCCGTCCCAGTAGTTGAGCTCCATGTGTCCAGTATATACCGGTATGGAAAACATGGGGAATGTTTGCATGATTTCTAAGATTGCCAAGCATGAGATTCAATGCCTGCCCCTCCTTCCTGGGGTACAAGGAAGCTATGGATCAAAACGTATTGGAACGAACATATGACGTGGTTGTGGTTGGAGGCGGTCTTGCCGGCATCTCCGCCGCAATCGCGAGCGCACGTCACGGGGCAAAGACTGCCATCGTCCAGAACCGGCCGATGTTCGGGGGCAACGCCTCGAGCGAAATCCGCATGCATGTCGTGGGAGCCTCCTGCCACATGACGAAGAAAAACGTCAACGAGACCGGCATCATCGAAGAGCTGCTGTTGGAGAACAAGTGGCGGAACCCCCGTCACAGCTTCAGCGTCTGGGACTCGGTGCTCTGGGAGAAAGTACATTTCCAGAAGAACCTGGACTCCTACCTGAACACGGCGATGAGCGACGTGGAGGTGGAGGACGGCGCGGTCCGGGCCATCCGCTGTTATCAGATGACCACCGAGAAACACTTCAGGATCTCCGCCCGGATTTTCGTGGATGCCACGGGACACGGGACCTTGGGCAAGGAGGCGGGGGCCACCTTCCGCTATGGCAGCGAAGCCCGCTCGGAGTTCCAGGAAAAGGACGCTCCGGAACAGGCAGACCGGTATACCATGGGGAACTCGATACTCTTCCAGGCGGTGGACCGTGGGCATCCGGTGTCCTATATCAAGCCGGCCTGGGCCTATACCTATACCGAACATGACCTTCGCTATCGTCCCCACCTTTCCCGCATCGAGGCAATCGATGACGCAGGCAGGGTAGTGGCCAAAGGAACCTCAAAGGCGCTCCCCAATTTCAGCGAGGTCGACTCCGGCTACTGGTGGATCGAGCTTGCCGCCCCCGACGGGGACATCATCCGGGACGCCGAGGAAATCCGGGACGAGCTCTTCAAGAGCGTCTACGGGGTCTGGGATCATCTGAAGAACCAGGGGGACCATGGAGCGGCAAACTATGACCTGGACTGGGTGGGCGAGCTTCCCGGAATGCGGGAGAGCCGCCGTCTGGAGGGCCCCTATCTTCTGAGCGAGAACGACGTGCTTGCCAACCGGGTGTTTCCCGACGCGGTCGCCTATGGCGGCTGGCCGATGGACATGCATACGCCCGGAGGCCTGAAGGACGTGGACGAAGTGCCGAGCCACGTTTTGCACTTCGACGGCATCTTCACCATCCCCTACCGTTGCTACTACAGCCGCAACATCGGCAACCTGATGATGTGCGGAAGGGATATCTCGGTGACCAAGATGGCCTTCGGCGCCATCCGCGTGATGGCGACCTGCGCCATCGGCGGACAGGCCGTCGGTACTGCCGCCGCCCTTGCCGTCCGTTACCGGGAATCCCCCCGCGAGGTGGAGGAGAGGCACATCCGCGAGCTCCAGCTCGAGCTGATGCGCGACGACGCGTGGATACCCGGTATCGATACCGCGGACCCGGATGATCTTGCCAGGGACGCCATGGTCACCGCGACCAGCGAGACTCGTGGATGCGAGGCGGCCTCCGCCATCGACGGGCACCTGCGCGAGGAGGGAGGGAAAGCCCATTGCTGGCAGTCCGGCCCGATCGGCAACGGCCAGACAATCGCCTTGACCTTTCCTGGACCCCGGGAAATCCACCAGATCCGGCTGGTCTTCGATCCGGACCTGAGCAGGGAAATCATGCCGAGCCTGACCGCATCGGTGCGCGACAGGCAACCCGAATGGCTGCCACCCCAGCTGGTCCGCTCCTATCGCCTTGAGGCTTGTCTGGGAAACGAACCCGTTTTCTCCTTGGAAGAGCGGGAGAACCACCAGCGGCTGGTGGTCGTCGACCTGGACCAGAAGCGTGTCTGTGATAGACTTGCCCTGACGGTGACCGGCACCTATGGAATGGATGCCGCCCGTCTGTATGAAATCATGGTATATTGAGGAAAGGCAGGATACACAGATGCAAGCGGTGATAGGAATCGATTTCGGGACGGCAAGCGGCCGGGCGGTGGTCTTTGACGCGCTCACCGGAAGGGAGCTCGGACAGGCGGTCTGTCCCTATCCTTCCGGAGTCGAGGGAGTGCTTCCCTTCCCCGAGGAACCCCAGGCGGTCCGCCATGACCCGCGCGACTACCTCTTCGCGCTGGAGCGCGCGATTACCGGAGCCCTCGATGCCGCTGAAGCGGGAAATCCCTCTTTCCGGCGCTCGGATGTGCGGGCCATCGGGGTCGATTCGACCGGGACCTCGATGATTCCCCTGAAGGCCGACGGTTCCCTGCTTGCCGACGACCCCGCCTTTGATGGCAACCCGAACGCGATGCTCTGGTTGTGGAAGGACCACAGCGCGGCAAGCGAGGCCGAGGAGATTACCCGAAGGTGCGCGGAGGAGGGAAACCATTTCCTCGATACCACCGGAGGGCGTTGCCCTGTGGAGATGCCATGGCCCCGCCTGCTCCATCTGGCGCGCCAGGACCGCAGAACCTTTGATGCCGCCTATACCTGGGTGGAGCTGGACGATTGGATTCCCTTCATCCTTTCTGGAGGAGGGAGGGCGGAGACCATCGTCCGAAACAAGGGCGGGCTTGCCTGCAAGTGGATGTACCGGGAGGATCTGGGCGGCTTCCCCCCTGACGCCTTTTTCGCTTCGCTGGACCCGGCACTGGTGAGGATCGTCCACACCTTCGAATCCTCGCGGATCCTTCGTGTCGACGAGAAGGCCGGCTATCTCTGCGATGGATGGGCGAAGCTGACCGGCCTTGCCGCCGGCATCCCCATCGCCACGGGCATGTTTGATGGCCACGCCGGAGGACTGGGGGCGGGAATCCGCCCCGGAGTCCTGGTGGAGACCATCGGGACCAGCGCGGTCGACCTGGTCCTCGTCCCCGGTGGCGAGCCGATTCCCGAAATCCCCGGCATGTTCGGTGTCGCCCGGGACGCCATCATGCCAGACACCTATCTGGTCGAGGCGGGGCGGAGCGCCGTCGGGGACCTGCTTGGCTGGTATGTCCATGACATCGCCCCCAAAGGGCTCTCCTTCGCCGAGCTGGAAGCGATGGCTTCACGGCTGCAACCGGGACAAAGCGGCTTGCTCACCTTGGATTGGATGAACGGAAACCGCTCGGTGTTCAACGACGCCTCGCTCAGCGGCTTGGTCATTGGCCTGACGCTACGCACCAAGCCGGAGGAAATCTACCGTGCCCTGGTCGAGTCGACCGCGTTTGGCGCCCGGATGATCCTCGAGCAGTTCGAGAAGAACGGACATCCTGTTTCCTCCGTCATCGCCTGTGGCGGCATCCCCCGGAAGAACCAGCTTTTGGTCGACATCTATGCCAACGTGCTGGACCGCGAGGTCAGCATTTCCCGGAGTACCCAGACCTGCGCCTTGGGTGCGGCAGTGGCCGCCAGCGTGATTGGAGGGGTATGGCCTTCGTTCCCTGAGGCGGTAAGCCATATGACCGGGGTGCTGGAGGAATCCTTCCGGCCGAGGCGTGCTGACGTGGAAACCTACAACAGGCTCTTTTCCCATTACCGTGACCTTTCCTACGCCTTCGCTGAGGGAAAGCCCGTCAACCTGGAAGGATTGATGGCCTCGCTGCGCAAGTTGGGAGGGTGACAACTCACCCGCTTAAAGGCGGGAATCTTCCCGCGCTTGCTTTATAAGCGCACCTTGTTGTTCCTTTTCGGTGGGGACCTTTGCTGGTTGTCCAAGTAAAAGAGAATTGCTGTTTGTTGCAAAGACTTGCGGAAAGTGCTGAATGTGTATCTTGATACCTGAAGCGTATATTCTCTATTGTATAAGAAAAACGCTCTATTATGTGTACCACGATCGCACCAATCGATAAAGAAGAACTCCACCGATATTATGACAAGTTGCCCATCGGGTTGTGTATTGTACATGCAGGTGGAAAGGAAACGATTCTTTTCGCAAACAGGGAAGCCTGTCTGTTGTATGATTGCTTGACCGAGGAAGAATTCGTATCCCTGACCGGCGGTACGTTCCGGGGCATGACCAGCGAGGATGGAATCAGTCTTTCCAGTGTGGTGGGGCAAACCACGCTTCATTTCCAGTATCTGAGCGCCTCCCATCATCTGCGTGAGGCCGACTGTATCGTCACCTTGGACGAGATTGGCGGGCAGAATGCCTATTTCCTCCATCTGTTCAGCCGGCAGATGGAACTGGCGAACAGCGTCTCGGATGAGCTCACCGGGTTCCTCGGCGGGAACGATTTCTTCACTGCCGCCATTGGCAGGGCAAAGGCGGCCAAGGATAACGGCGATTTCCTGGGCTATTGCCCGGTTTGCTTCAACGTCGCCAATTTCCGAGGCTTCAATCGGGAAAACGGCATGGAAGCAGGCAACCGTCTGCTCTCCTATATCGCCCAGACCTTGCAGAAGACCTTCCCGGAAGGACTGTTCGGCCACACCAACGCGGACACCTTTTTCGCCATTCTGCCCCGCGACGGACTGGAGGGGAGGATCGATGAGACCTGCGCCTTGGTGAACCGCTACATCGGGGCCAGGAGCTCCGCGCTGAAGGCGGGTGTGGTGAAGTTCGACCATGGCGTGCCGGAGGAGGTGATCCGCCATTCGTTCGACATGGCGAAGATTGCCTGCAACTCGGCCAAAAACGACGGGGAACACTCCTATGTGGTCTTCACTAGGGAAATGGAGGAGCGGCTGGAGAAAAAACAGTACATCCTCGAGCATTTCGACCTTGCCTTGAAAGAAGGGTATATCAAGCTGTACTACCAGCCTGTCGTGCGGACCCTTTCGGGCAAGGTGAGTTCGTTCGAGGCGCTGGCGAGGTGGGAGGATCCTGAGCGCGGGATGCTCATGCCCGGAGTTTTCATCCCCGTTTTGGAAAGTGCCAGGCGCATCGGCCGTCTGGACGCCTACATGATCGACCATGTCGTGCAGTCCCTCCATGAGCGGTTGCATAGCGGCTTGCATCTGGTTCCCATTTCCCTCAATCTCTCCCAGCTGGATTTTGACCTGATCGACCCGCTGAAGTGCCTTGAGGAGGCCGTGACGAACTACCAGGTTCCCCGGAAGTACATCCATATCGAGATTACGGAGAGCGGGCTTGCCGAGAACCGCATCCAGATGGCCCGCACCATCAAGGCGATCCACGATGCCGGCTACGAGGTCTGGCTGGACGACTTCGGCGCGGAGTACTCTTCGCTGAACGCCCTCCATGCCTATTGCTTCGACCTCATCAAGCTGGACATGGGCTTCTTCCAGAACTTCGACGAGAAGAGCCGCGACATCATTACTGGAATCGTGATGATGGCGAAGCGCCTGGGCATGCATGTCCTCGCCGAAGGCGTGGAGAACGGGGAACAGTTGGCGTTCCTCAAGGAAATCGGCTGCGAGCGGATCCAGGGCTATTATTACGGCAAGCCCATGCCGATAGCCAGCGCCCGCGCGGAGCTGGGCAGGAAGCATATCCTGCTGGAGAACGACCTTGAGCGTTCCGTCTATGGCGTTGCGGGCCTGGTGGACATCGTCTCCCAGACCCCGATCGGGCTATGCCTGCGTGAGAACGGGACGAGCAGGATGCTCTGCGCGAACCCCGCCTTCCTTGACGAGCTCAAGACGGTAGACATCCAGAGCCTGGACGGGCTCAACCGGTTGCTTGCCGTAAGGAACGCCCCGATTTCACGCAAGCTGGGGTATTTCATGGACCAGGTGTTCGCAGGCACCGTGGCCACCACGACCTTCGTGGACAATGGCCAATACCTGCGCATGTCTGCGACCAAGCTCGGCGGGGTGCGTGATTTCTGGATTGGCAAAGAGAGCCTGACCAATATCAGCTTCGACCAGGAGACAGAGAAGAGCCAGCGCTCCGACGCCATATTCCGGAACGTAGCCCAGTTCTTTGACGGGGTCTATTTCCTGGACTTGCAGAAGGACGAGATCGAGGTCGTCGAGTGCGTCCATCCAAAGGTCCGCCCCGGTTCCGTCTTTTCCGGAATTTCCTCTTCCTTCGCCGCCTACTCGAGCGAGCTGGTACACATGGACGACCAGAAGCGGTTCCTTTCCTTCGTCGATGGAAAGCACCTTTACCGTGCGGCCGATGCTTCCGGACGGGGCTATGCCCAGGATCTTTTCCGCATTCGCAGGGAGGACGGCACCTACCGCTGGACGGTCTTTCTTGCGCTCGTCCTTTTCCGGGAAAAGGAGAAGGGTCTTCTTTTGTGTGAGCGGCCGGACATCTGGGAGACGTATCCGGAGCGGAAGGCGCTGCTTCCGGTCTTTGTCGCATCCCTTTCTTCCGGTTCAGACTCTCCGGATATCCAGACGCCGACGTGGGAGCGTTCCCTCCTGTATGCGTTCCTTCGTTTCTCCGGCATTCCCGCCTTCTGGAAAGACCGCTCGCTTCGCTTCTTGGGTGCCAATGAGAAACTGCTTGCCGAGATCGGGAAGAGCCGTGACGAGGTGCAGGGAAAGACCGCCAAGGAGCTTGGCATCTACGCCGACGCCGATTCCTTCCGTAGCCGGGAGGAACGTGTCCTCCGGTATGGGGAGACCCTCCATGATACCCGCATGATCCTGGTTGACGGGGTAGGACGGCAACTGACCGTCACGGAGTTCCCCTGGTATCTTGGAAACGAGATTGCGGGTACTGCAGGGTTCCTCAACGTGGGAAGGAAACCCCCCGAAGAGTCCTTCATCACCGACCCGGAGACCGGCTTGCTCGACATGTATGGGATCCTGATTGCCGCCGGCGCTTACGACGAGGCATATCGCAAGAGCGGAGCTGGCTACTGTGGCGTCTATCTGACGTTGAGGGACTACGGACGCCTGTGCAGAACCTTCGGCAGTGGCTTCACGCAGGAGGTGGTGCGTCTTGTCGCCGAGGAATTGAAACGGGACGGAATCCCGATGGGGGCCTCCGTTTCCCACCTTGCTGGTTGCGACTTCCTGCTCCTTGGCAGGGAGTCGACCAGCGGGCTTCTCGTACAACTGGTGCGGAATGTCCAGAATCGGATTCAAGGCATCCAGGAGATCGGCGGAACCGCCTGCCACTTGGAGATGGCATGCTCCATCGTCTTTGGTGCGGAGGCCCGGGATTTCTTCGACCTGCTGGGCATGTTGCACGAACGCGCCAGCCATCCCGAGAATGACGGGATGGAACGGTTGGACTCCCTTTGGCAGAGAGTTGGCTTGTCGACCGAAACCCTGGATTCCCTATCGGACCGGGTCTCGCTGATTGATCCGGAGACCAGCGAGATCCTGTTCATCAACAAGGCCATGCGCAAGGACCTGAGCCTTGCTGAGGACAGCGATTATGCAGGGAAGAAGTGCTATGAGATTTTGGAGTGCAGCGACACTCCCTGCAGCTTCTGTCCCAACAGCACCCTTTCCTCGTCGACCTTCTCCATCTACCGGCAGAAATGCAAGGGAAGCGGGCAGGAGTATCTCGTCAAGAGCGTTCTGGCTCCTTGGAAGGGAAGGACCGTACGCTTCTCCATAGGGAATCAGGAGAACGACGGCACTTCCTCGCAAAGCCTGCTTGACTACGAGATGTGGGCGAATGACGCCATCACCCAGGGCATGGCGGAAAAGGACCCCTCCCAAGGCATCCAGAAGACCATGGAGCATCTTGCCTTCAGCATGCAGGCGGACCGTTTCCTGCTGTTCGAGGAACGACCGGAGCAGACGGTACGTTGCACCTACGAGTGGTGCCGGAAGGGCCGGTTACCCGTCAAGGAGGAGATGCAGGGCATGCTCTGCAAGAACCTGGAGCCCTTGTACCGGATTTTTGCCCAAAAGAAGGTCGCGATGATTCCCGACTACGAGGAATTCTTGAAGCGCAACCCGGACTTCGTCCTCCCGATTGAGGGTGTGCGGAACATCATCTCCGGCCATCTGGCGATTTCCGGCACCTCTCTCGGCTTCACTATGGTCCTGAACGCCTCCGAGGAGAATTTCCGTCCTGCGGGCTACATGCTTGCTACACTGACGGACTTCTTTGCCGTGCTGCTGCGCAACCGCAACAGCCTGAACGAGGCCCTCCAGCGTAGCCTGCACGACCCCATGACCGGCGCGTTGAACCGGGGCGGCCTTGCGCAGTACCTCCGGGAGCGGACCTTCGTGGGCACGGTGGCCCTGATTTCCGGAGACATCAACGGCCTGAAGCACATGAACGATACCCAAGGCCACGAGGCGGGGGACCATCTGATTTGTTCGGTCAGCGCGATTCTGACGCGCCTGACAGATGCGGACCATGTGGTGCGCATGGGCGGGGACGAGTTTTTGGTCATCTGCGAGGGTATGGACGACGCCGGTGCCCGGAATCTGATCTACCAGATCAAGGCTTCCTGCCTCGCGCAAGGGCTCAGCCTTGCCTTGGGATACACGATCCATACGGGAAGAATCACCGATATCGATGCGGTCCTCAGGAAAGCGGACGCAGCCATGTATGAAGACAAAGCCCTTCGGCGGTAAGACTGAAAGGAAAAGGCTGGGAATATCCGTAGGTAGTAGAAAAGATTTTGCCAAATGAAATAAGATAGGCCTAAACCCGGGAAGTGGATGCGTGCATGGGTTCTGCTGGAGAAAGGCAATGCAAAAGATGGGTCTTGAGGCATTGAGGTATTTCGGGTATGGCCGGAAGGTCTTGTGCTTCTGCCTTGCCTATGCCTGCGTCACTGAGATCCTCCTCTTTTGGCCTTACCTCCTCCCTGACGGGAAAGCTCTTCTGGATATCTGTCTTTCCCTATGCGGCTTGCTCGAATTCGCACTCCTGGCGGAACCGATGAAGCGGGTGAGGAAGGGGACCGAGGCGATCGGGACACTGCCAGCCAGGCTGGGGATAGAGGTCATCTGCTCGGCCGGTTGCCGCATCAATCAAGGAGGGGGCGATGAGCAGTCGTGACTCTATGGCCAGCCTGCTGTTTACCATCGCAGGCATCATCATCGCCATCATCGGCGCGCTTTCCCTTGCCATCGCCTTGACAAGACAGATCCGGGTCAACGAGGAGGAAGTTTTCCAGAGAAACCTATCCGTTTCCGGAGTGGCCTCCTACGACCAGGAAATCTCCCTGAGCCCCGTCTCTTTACGGAAAAACACGAAGAAGATCCTGTTCCTTTCCTCCTACGATCCTACCAGCGCCTACTATTTCGATCAAATTGCAGGCCTGCTTTCCGGCAGCGATTCCAACGAGATTGAGTTTGATGTCATCAATATGGACTCCCTCAAGCACCACAGCGAGAGCGACATCAGGACAATCGAACGGATGGTCAGGGACCTGCTTGCCGAGGACCACTATTACGGCCTGATTGTCGCGGATGACTTCGCGTTGCAGTTCGTCATGCGGCACCGTGACGATTTTTTCAAGGACCTTCCCGTCATCTTCTTCGGTGTGCAGGACTTCGAGTTCGGCTATGAGGCGGCCAAGGACCCGCTGGTCACCGGATACCTGGAAGACAGCAACGTCAGTTCCACCGTCGCCATGGCCTTGAAACTGCTTCCCTCGACGAGGGAAGTGGTTGCGATCTACGACAACAGCCTGTCCGGGCAGGCGGAAGGCAAGATCTTCGAATCTCTTGCACAGGATCCTTCCTATGAGGGAATCCGCCTTGTCTCCCTCCATTACGACCAATACACGGACGAAGAGCTCCAGAAGATCCTTTCCTCCTACGGGGATGGTACCATCATCCTGCTGCTTTCCGCCCATTTGGACAAGAACGACAACTACCATACTACGGTGGAGATTTCCCGTACGGTCGCACATGCCACCTCCGTCCCGGTCTTCCACAACAGCAAGGGTGGGTATAACAACGGACTCGTGGCAGGCAGGACCACTTTCTTCATGGACATAGCCGCCGGGGCGGTCCGCACCATGCACGCCATCCTCGACGAGGAGTTGGACCTTTCGACGGTGTCCGTCTCTTCCATCGAGTCCTCCGGCGCATATGTGGCCAGCTACCAGGGCATGAAGCGGTTTGGGCTTTCCTTCGACGACCTCCCGGAAGGCACGATTATCCTTGGCGCTCCGGTCTCCTTCAACGAAATGTATGGGCAGGTGTTCTATCCGATGGCGCTCATCCTGGTCGGTTTCTTGCTGGTCATCATCGGTGCCCGGCTGGAGGTCCATAAGCGCAAGCGGATGGAAAGTGACCTCCGGAAGACGGCAGAGCGGCTCCGGTTCGCTAACGAGCACGATTCCTTGACTGGGGTCTACACCCGCCAGCAGGTTTTGGACAAGCTGAACGAAGATGTGACCAACGGACGCGAGTACGCTCTCGTCCTGACGGATGTCAATGGTATGAAGGGCATCAACGAGACCTACGGCCATTCGGTAGGCGACCGTATCCTGAAGGACATCGCCGCGGAGCTCGGCGTTCTCGCAAAAACGTATGGCGGAGTGGTCGCCCGCTATGGAGGAGATGCGTTCCTGCTGGTCCTCCCCGGCCGGCATCTGAAGGAGTCAGACCCGATTTTGGACCATGTGCTTGAGATTGTGGGAATGGCGCGGGAGACAGGACTTGATACTTCCCATATCTCCGCCAGCCTTGGCGCAGCCAACTCGGAAAGCAATGCCCAGGGGAAGGATGTGCTCTCTTGGACCGAGACCGCGCTTGCCAGGGCCAAGGAAAGGGGTAGGAGCAACTATCTTCTTTTCACCCCGAAGATGCAGATGGAAGAACACGAGAGGGAGACGGAGAAGAGCCTGCTGCTTGACGCAATCCAGCATGACGGCCTGATGATGGTCTATCAGCCGCAGGTGGATACCCTCACCGGGAAACTGGTGGGGTTTGAGGCCCTTGCGCGGATGAAGAACGGAGCTTTAGGACCGGGAACCTTCATCCCTATTGCCGAGAAGAACGGCTGGATCCGCCAAATCGGGCGCGTGACCACGGAACTGACCGTCCGCCAGATCGGCCAGTGGCGGAAGGAAGGGCTGGATCCACCCCCTGTCTCCATCAATTTCTCCGCCGACCAGCTGGGGGATACTGCCTATCTGTCCTTCCTGCAGGACCTGCTTGTCGCCTATGAGGTGCCAGCCACCGCTGTCAGACTGGAAATCACGGAAAGCCTCTGCATCCAGAACAGGGACGCCGAATCCTTCTTCAAGGCCGCCAAGGCGATGCACATCCAACTGATGATGGACGATTTCGGAATCGGATACTCATCTCTGAGTACGCTGTCCACCATTCCTGTGGATATCGTGAAGGTCGACAAATCGCTCTGCTACCAGTACAGCGTGAACAAGAATGCCTTCTTCCAGGATGTGATCGCCCTTGTCCATGACTTGGGCAAGCGGGTGGTCTGCGAGGGTATCGAGACCAGGCAGGAGTATGAGAATATGAAAAGGCTCCACAGCGACTATATCCAAGGGTACTATTTCGGCAAGCCGGAGAGCCCGCTCCACGCGGTGGAGACCATGCGCAAGGAGACGCTCTTCCCGGAGGGTTGATGGATCAGAGTCCGAGCGAGGCGGTGATCTTCTCGTCGTAGGTGGGAATCGCCCCCCGGTGCCCGCAGACGTAGTTGGCCAGCAGGGTGCCCCGGTGGAGCGCCTCTTGGACCGAACCTCCGCCAACCAAGGTGGAGATGAAGGCGGCCGAAAGGCTGTCGCCCGCGCCGACGGTATCCACCACTTCCACCTTTCCGCAAGCTTGCTTGAAGCGCTTGCCCTCTTTGGTGAAGCATTCCGATCCCTCTCCACCAAGGGTGACCAGCACCATCTCCAGCGGGTAGGCTGCAAGCAGATTCCGTACGGATTCCTCCAGATTCGCCCCTTTCACGCCGACGGCGGAACTGACGATTGCCACTTCCTCGTCGTTCATCTTCAGGATGGACGCGTGGGTGATTCCGTCATCGAGGATGGCGGGGGTATAGAAATGCTTGCGGATATTGACGTCGAAGAACCTGAGGGGTGCATTCGTTTCCTCCAACAGCGTCTTGAGACTCTGCCTGCTGGTCTCGTGTCTCTGGACGAGGGATCCCCAATACAGGACATCAACCCGGGGAGGAAGCGGTGCGGCCAAGGTGATGTCATCCCAAGCCGAAGGGTCGTTGAAGGTGTAGTCGGCGTTGCCGTTACGCAGAACGACGTCAGCCCTTCCGGTGGGGTAGGCGCTGCGCTTGATGTAGCGGGTGGACAGCCCGAGGTCGGAAATCTCCTTGAGCGCCCTGCTTCCGAGCTCGTCACGGCCTACCGCGCTGACGACTAGGCTTTCCGAGCCGAGTCTCTGGATATGGCTTGCCACGTTCAGTGGCGCGCCCCCCAGTTTCGCCTGGTCCATGATCACATCGAACAATATCTCTCCAAAAGCCACGAAGCGCATACTTTCCTTCCTTGTTTCACCTATCATAACGTATTTTCACCGGATGGAGGAGAAATCTTGGAAAAATGGGAAAAGAAAGGCGGTTTTCGTGTTTTTGAGATTGCGCTAGGAAGAGGGAACGGAATGAGTTAGAATAAGGAGTTGATGAAAGTTGGAGGCGGATATGGAACTCAACAGGGGAAAGGTTTGCAGTTGCGGGAAGCGCCATGTCAATGACGCGGTGAAGGCTCTGGTGGTTCAGCGGGGCGCCTTGGAGGAAATTCCACGGCTTCTGAAGGAAATGGGCTGCCAGCATCCCTTCGTGATCATGGACCTGAACACCAAGGCAGCGGCCGGAAACGAGGTCGTCCGGGTTCTTGAGAGGGCCCATATGCCGTTGAGCGTCTTTGTCTACGAGACGACGGATCCCGTTCCTCCGACCGAGGAGGAGCTCGGAAAGGTGGTCATGCGCTGGGATCCCGAGGCGGACGGCATCCTTGCCGTCGGCAGCGGTGTGATCAACGATCTTTCCAAGTTCGTCAGCCGCGCCACCGGTCGTCACTACATCCTGGTCCTGACAGCTCCGAGCATGGATGGCATGGTCAGCCCGACCAGCTCGGTGGATGTGGATGGACTGAAAGTGTCCCTGCCCTCGGCCACCGCATGGGCGGTCGTGGCGGACTTGGATGTGCTTGCCAATAGTCCCCGGCACATGATTGCCAGCGGTTTGGGCGACATGCTCGCCAAGTACATCAGCCTGACCGAATGGAAGCTGAGCAATCTGATCAACGGGGAATACTACTGTCCCGAGATTGCAGCCATGATCCGCAAGGCTTTGGACTCCGAGCTGCGGGCCGCCCCGAGACTGCTGCAGGGGGATTGCGAGGCGGTGAAGGAGGTGACCGACGGGCTCCTGCTTGCCGGTTGTGCCATGGCCTACGCCGGGGTGACGCGTCCGGCGAGCGGAATGGAGCACTATATCAGCCACATCATCGACATGCGCCACCTGGCTTTCGGAACCCCCTGCGACCTGCACGGCATCCAGTGTGGTGTCGCCACGCTGTACGCGCTACGGATGTACGAGCGTATCCAAAGGATCGATCATGTCGACATCCAGAAAGCCAACGCCTATGCCGCCAACTTCAGCTACGAAAAGTGGAAGCAGGTGTTGCGGAGCTATGTCGGGCCGGCGGCCGAGAGCATGATCGCCTTGGAGGCGAAGGAACGCAAATACGACCTCGCTGAGCACGCGAAACGCCTTGAGGTGATTGCCAGGAAATGGCCTGAAATCCGCCAGGTGGTCGCCACCCTTCCCAAGGCGGAGAAGGTGGAGAAGGTGATGCGGTCGCTTTCCATGCCCACCCGTCTGGAAGAGGTCGGCGTGGAGACCAGGAATATTCCGACCCATGTGAAGTGCACCAAGGATATCCGTAAGAAGTACGTGGGCAGCTGGCTCCTCTGGGATATCGGGATGCTGGATGAGATCGTGGGAAAGTGATGGCGCAAAGGAAAAGTAGCATAAGACGAACTTTATCTGTATAGTAAGTCGAGAGGTGGATCGCTATGTGGGTCATGTACGCGTTCTTGTCCGCGCTTTTCGCCGGACTTATGTCGATTCTCGCCAAATGCGGTATCCGCAAGACCGACTCCACGGTCGCGACGGCAATCAGGACCATCGTCGTCCTTGCCATGTCGGCCGCGATGGTGTGGGTGACGGGGCAGTACACCCCGCTTTCCGAGATTTCTTCCAAAACCTGGCTTTTCCTGGTCCTTTCCGGCCTTGCGACCGGAGCTTCCTGGTTGTGCTATTTCCGCGCCTTGCAGATTGGCGATATCAACAAGGTGGTGCCGATCGACAAGTCGAGCACCATCCTGACCATCATTCTCGCCTTCCTGTTTTTACACGAGCAGGTAACCCCGCTGAAGGCGCTCTGCGTTGTCCTGATTGCCATCGGTACCTGGCTGATGATCCAGAAGAAGGAGACTACGGGGCCCAAAGAAGAGAAGGGCTCCTGGCTCCTGTTCGCCTTTGGATCGGCCTTGTTTGCCTCGCTGACCGCCATCCTCGGCAAGATCGGGATTCAGGGCGTGCCGAGCAACCTTGGCACCACCATCCGCACCGCCGTTGTGCTGGTCATGGCCTGGGTCATGGTGCTTGTCACCGGAAAGAAGGACAAGGTGCGCGAGATTCCGAGGAACGAGCTGGGCTTCATCTGCCTTTCCGGTCTTGCCACCGGCGGTTCCTGGCTGTGCTACTACAAGGCCTTGCAGGACGGACTTGCCAGCGTGGTCGTCCCGATCGACAAGCTCAGCATGTTGGTGACCATCGCCTTTTCCGCGGTGGTCTTCCACGAACGGCTGGACAAACGCTCTGCCATCGGGCTTGTCCTGATTGTCGTGGGAACCCTGCTCATGTTGCTCTGATTGCCAGTGCCTGCCGTTTCTGTCTTTATTGGATACAATTCCAGGGTTGAACGGAGCAGCCCGCCGTCCGCCATGCATGCGGCATGACAGGCGCGAGGGAGGGCGGTATCCGCCTCCATCCCATCCGGGCCGAGGTCGTCGACAAACGTGCTTTCTCCCTGTCCTTTTACCGGATGTTGCCCTCTTCTGCGCTTGACATGCCAGAGGCCAAGTGCCGGTGCCAAGGTTCTCGCACAAATTTGTTGCAAATTATTTTATTGGGTTTACTATGGATTTGTGAAATTTTCTTACATTCCATGAGGGGGTTCCCAATGAAAAAGATGGCATTGGTGCTGACAGGATTGTGCTTCGCTTCGTTGGCGTTCGCACAAGGGACGAAGGAAGCTACCGCTTCCGTACAACCTGCAAAGAGTGACAAGCTCGTGCTCATTACCTCGACCGCGGCAGACAACTTGAATGCGGTCGTCCCTGCCTTTGAGCAGAAGTATGGGGTGAAGGTCGACATCATTACCGGCAGTACCGGGGAGGTCTATTCCCGCATCCAGGCGGAGAAGGACAATCCTTCCACGGATATCACTTGGATTGGGGAATACTACGCGTTGAAAGATCCCCAGTTCTTCGAGCCCTACGTGTCGAGCCATGATGGGGAGTACCCCGAGAAGTTCCGCAACGCCTCAGGCATGTTCACCGCGGTGAACGGTACCTGTCCGGTGATTATCTACAACACGAAGCTGGTCTCCAAGGACATCAAGGGGTACGGCGACCTTCTGGATCCCTCCTTGAAGGGACAGATTGCGTTTGGCGACGCAGGAACTTCCTCGTCCGCCTACAACCACCTGGAGAACATGCTGCTTGACTTCGGCAAAGGTGATGTGGACGCGCAGACTGGGTGGGACTACGTGGCAGCGTTGCTGAAGCAGTTGGATGGGCGTATCGTCAACAGCAGTTCGGTGACTTACAAGGGTGTGGCAAGCGGCGAGTATGCCGTAGGTCTGGCATGGGACGCTCCTGCGCTCCAGCTGGTTTCCGCCGGTACTCCGGACGTGAAGTTCTGCTACATGTCCGAGGGCTCCGCGTCGAAGCTTTCCGGCATGTGCATCGTCAAGGGCGCGAAGAACCTGGAGAACGCCAAGCTGTTTGTCGATTTCATCTCCTCCAAGGAGGGACAGGAGCTGATCGCGAAGCAGACCGCTGGCGCCAACCCTGTGCGCACTGACGTCGAATTGCCGGATTCCAAGGCGATTATGAAGAGCGCCAACATCTTCCCGGTCGATGCTGTTTGGTCGAGTGGAATCAAGAAGGGCGTGCAGGAGAAGTTCACGAATTTGATGATGGACATCATGAAATAAAGGGTTGGGGGAGTGTCGATGAGTGTCGCGATCCATATCTCGCATGCGCGGAAGGTATATGGCGAGAATGTCATCATTCCTGATTTGAGCCTGGACGTCAAAGAGGGGGAGTTCTTCACGTTGCTCGGCTCTTCGGGATGTGGCAAGACCACGCTGCTGCGCATGATTGCCGGCTTCAACACTATCGAGGGAGGCGATTTCTTCTTCAATGAACAGCGCATCAACGATATTCCCCGCAACAAGAGGAACATCGGCATGGTCTTCCAGAACTATGCCGTGTTCCCCCATATGACGACGTTTGAGAATGTGGCGTTCGGCTTGGAACAACGGCACGTCAAGGATCCCGAAAAGACAATACGGGTGGAGAAGATGCTCGACATGGTGCAGATTGCATCGCTTCGGGACCGGAAGCCACAGAACATGTCCGGTGGCCAGCAGCAGCGTATCGCCCTTGCCAGGGCCATTGTCATCCATCCCGACGTGCTGTTGATGGATGAGCCCCTTTCCAACCTGGACGCAAAGCTTCGCATCGAGATGCGTGGAGCGATCAGGACCATCCAGAAACAATCAGGAATCACCACGGTGTACGTCACCCACGACCAGAGCGAAGCCCTGGCGGTCAGCGACAGGATTGCCATCATGCACAGGGGTATCATCCAGCAGGTGGGTACCCCGCTTGAGGTGTATTGCCATCCGAGTAATCTTTTCTGCGCCTCCTTTATCGGTGAGAGCAACATGCTGGAGGCGACCGCACTTGGTGGCCGCAGGATCGGTTTCCCGGATGGCGGGAGCATGGAGATTCCGTTCCTTTCCGGGCAGGAGGAGGGTCGCAAGGTGAAGGTATGCGTACGCCCCGACGAGTTCGTCTTCTCCGATACGGGCGTTTCCGCGAAGGTGGTCGCCCGTACCTTCCTCGGATCCTCGTACGAGTACCAGGTCGCGTTGCAGGCGGGGACCACCGTGAAGGTCGAGACCGGTACCCATCATGCGGTTCTTGAAGAGGACGAGCCAGTTCATCTTTCCTTTGATCCTTCCATCGTCAACGTGTTCGACAGTGGGAGTGGGGATTCCCTGATGGTGAGGGCGTAAGATGATGAAGAGAGTCCGCTACGACTACTGGGCATTGGTGACCGGCCTTTCCTTTGCTTTTTTCCTGCTTTTCTTTCTCTATCCTGTCTCGCGCGTCTTCGTGAACAGTGTCTATGATTTCAAGACCAGTACATTTTCGCTGGACGCGTTCCGGAAGTTCTTCAGCAAGACATACTACACCTCGACCATAGCGAACAGCTTCAAGGTCACGACAGCAGCGACCCTGATTACGCTTCTGTCCGGTTCTTTGATGGCGTACATCATGTCCACGGTCTCAATCCGTGGCAAACGCGTCATCGACCTGATGGTCATCGTTTCCATCCTGTCCCCTCCGTTCATCGGGGCCTACTCCTGGATCATCCTCCTTGGGCGCGCGGGCATCGTCACCAAGGCGCTTAACGCCGCTTTCCACGTGCGCCTGCCGGGAATTTATGGCTTTATGGGTATCCTGCTTGTCTTCACGGTGAAGATGACGCCGCTGATGTACCTTTTCGTGTCGGGAGCGCTCAAGAAGCTCGACGCGTCCTTGATCGAGTGCGCGGAAGGGTTGGGATGCGTGGGATTCCGGAAGCTCCGGAAAATCGTCTTCCCGCTGGTGTTGCCCACCATCCTGAGTTCCGCGTTCCTCGTGTTCATGCGCATTTTCTGTGATTTCGGTACCCCGATGCTTATCGGAGAAGGGTACCGCACGGTACCGGTCCTGATCTACAACTCGTTCATCGGCGAGATGGACCAGGACTACGCCTTCGCTGCCGCGATGAGCGTGATTGTCATCGCCTTCAGCGTGGTGGTCTTTGTCGCGCAGCAGGTCATCGCCAATCGCTCTACCATCGAGATGAGTTCGCTCCGTCCTCCGGTTCCCGAGCGGAAACGCGGGACGTGGAACCTGCTTGCCCACCTGTTTGTCTGGCTGGTCGCTGTGCTGTCGGTGCTTCCTCTGTGCGTCGTCGTGGTCCAGTCCTTCAAGAAGACCGATGGGATCGTCTACCTCAACCAGTTCTCCCTGGCAAGCTACCGGAACGCGCTCTCCAATGTCGGCTACTCGATCATCAACACCTTCGTCTATTCGTTCGCCGCCATGTGCTTCATCCTGATTGTCGGCGTCCTGTTCAGCTATGCCTCGGTACGGCATCCCTGCAAGGCGACGAAGGTGCTGGATGTGGTCACGACTCTGCCCTATATCATTCCCGGTTCCATCATGGGTATCTCGCTGATTCTTGGCTTTAACAAGCGGCCCTTGCTGCTGACTGGCAGCGCCCTTATCATGATTGTCGCCTATATCGTGCGCCGCATGCCCTATACCATCCGCAGCAGCAGCGCGATCCTCCGGCAGGTGGATCCATCCCTGGAGGAGGCCGCCGTGAGCCTTGGGGCGAGTGATACCACCAGCTTCTGGAAAATCACCTTTCCGGTGATGTTGCCGGGGGTCACCTCCGGCGCGCTGATGAGCTGGATGAGCATCATCACCGAGTTGTCGGCGACCGTGTTGCTCTATACCACGAAGACCCAGACCATCTCGATCGCCATCTACCAGGAGGTCGTCCGGGGAAACGAAGGAGTGGCCTGCGCGCTCTCCTCGATATTGCTTGCGACAACCATCATCGCGCTTTCCCTCTTTTTCAAGCTGAGCGGGAAAAGGGAGCTTTCGTTATGATCACGCGGTTGAAGGAAATCCGTAACTCGCTGTCCGACAAGGACCGTGCTGTGGCCGACTACCTGATCGGGCACGCCCCGGAGGTGCTCAACCTTTCCATCGGCACCTTGGGTGAAAGGGCCGGTGTCTCCACGGCCACGGTCAGCCGTTTCGCCAAGACCCTGTTCGGGATGACCTTTCCGCAGCTGAAGGTTGCCTTGGCGCAAGATGTTGCGGGTGGAAGTGGCAGGCAGGAGGACTACGCCTTGTCCATCCACAGCGGCATGGACCAGATCCAGCACCAGCTGGCGGCGAATCTCCACCAGCTGTTTCTGGAAACCTGCATCCTGAATCCAGCAGCGAAGTTTTCCAAAATCGCGGCTCGGATCGCCAAAGCGAAGCACGTGTATCTGTTCGGCATTGGTGCCAGCGGACTGGCGGTCCAGGACCTTGCCCAGAAACTGGTCAAGCTTGGCAAGCGGACGAGCTTCAACATGGACTCCAACCTGGCGATTCTCAATTCCTCGCTCTGCACGCAGGATGATTTCGTCATCGCCATCAGTTACAGCGGACTGTCCAAAGAGGTCCTGCTTCCCGCGAGGAAGGCCAAATCCTGCGGATGTCCCGTGCTGGCGATCACCAGCACCGAGAAGAATCCGTTGCGACGGGTCGCGGACTATGAGCTCGTGGTGCCGATGGCGGAGTCGAAAATCGTCCGTATCACGGCGATTTACTCACGGTACGGACAATTCTTCCTGGTGGACCAGCTGTTCCTCGCGGTGATGAAGGAGCTTGGAGCGGAGCCGGAGGAGTTCTACGACCGGTACAACGACTTGTTGCTTGAGCTCAAGAAATGAAGGAGGCAGCGATGATTCCTGTAACCGAACAGGTCAACCCGTGCTCGAAGGGCATTGACACGAAACCCACGCTGGACATCCTGCGGATCATGAACGACCAGGACAAGCAGGTTGCCTTCGCCGTCGAGAAGACGCTACCCTCCATCGCCCCGTTGGTCGACCGGATTGTCAAGGCGTTTCATGAGGGCGGTCGGCTGGTCTATATCGGGGCGGGTACCAGTGGCCGTCTTGGAGTGCTGGATGCCTCTGAGTGCCCCCCGACCTTCGGGGTGCCACGGTCCATGGTGGTCGGCATCATCGCCGGGGGTGATACGGCGCTCCGGGACGCAGTGGAGAACGCCGAGGACGACGAAGAAGCGGGGCGGGCCGATCTGCTCCGCATCCAGTGTTCCAGCCGGGACGTGGTGGTGGGACTGACCGCGAGCGGAAGGGCGCCGTATGTGTTTGGCGCGCTTTCCTATGCCCGCTCGTTGCACGCGGCCACCGCCAGCATCGCCTGCAACGCGGACGCCAAGGTCTTTACGGTCAGCGATTTTCCCGTGTGCGTGGATGTGGGGCCTGAGATCATCACGGGCAGCACCCGACTGAAAAGCGGCACCGCGGAGAAGATGGTTCTCAATATGCTGACCACCGCCGCCATGATCAGGATGGGGTATGTCTACGACAACTACATGGTCAACCTGAAGGCCTCCAACAGCAAGCTCAACGAGCGTGCCAAACGGTTGGTGCGTTGCATCTCCGGCTGTTCGGAAGCGGAGGCGGAAAGTGCGTGGGACGCCAGCGAAAAGAGCGTGCCGGTGGCGGTTTTGGTCGCCCGCTACGGGATGGAGGCCAAAGCCGCGAGAAAACTCCTGGAAGACAACGGCAACAACTTGCATAAAGCCCTTGGCGCGCAATGACTTTTCCTGACGCTTTGGGTACAATGCCATCCAATAAGGGGAATTGCCATGCTTTCACTGGATATTGGGACCACGAAAATCTGTCTGATGGAGCTGAACGAGGAAAACTCGGTGCTCGATACCAAGGTCGTGGGCAACAAGGGCACAATCGTCGATGACGGGATCCGCCACGAGCAGGACGCCGACGTGATTTTCGGTCAGGTACAGGCGTTGCTGAAGGGAAAGGAACAGGAACACCTGGCCCTCACCGGTCAGATGCACGGTTTCGTCCTGATTGACGAGGTGGGGAACGCGAAGAGTCCCTGCATCACTTGGCGCGACCAGCGCATCAAGGGCATGCACCTGCCGGGCGACCCGGAACGGACCGGTTGCAAGATCCATCGCGGATATGCCGCGGGAACATTGGTCTGGATGCAGAAACAGGGGCAGGACCTGAAGGGACTGCGGGCGGTCAGCCTTCCCGGATACATCCAAGGCAAGCTGACCGGTGACTTCTCCATCGACGACGAGAATGCGGCCAGCTGGGGCATCTACGACGTGAAGGCCCATACCTGGGACTGGACCCTTGTCGACCAGCTTGGGCTTCCCCACGAGGTGTTGCCAGAAATCATTCCCAGCGCCAGCATCGTCGGCCTTGGCGGAAAGCTTGTCGTCCATGCTCCGGTCGGGGACAACCAGGCAAGTGTCTGGTATGTGACCCAGGGTGGCGGGGCGGCAGTGCTGAACTTGGGAGACGGCGGGCAGATGTCGATTCCCGTCAAGACCTTCGCCTACCGCTCCGGACAGGAATGCAGACCGATGCCCGACGGCACCTTCATCCAGGTCTATTCCTCGCTCTGCGGCGGGTGGGCCTATGACTACCTGAAGGATCTGGTGAAGGAAATCCTCGGTATCTTCGGCCAGCAGGTGGATGACGACACGATTCTGGACAAGATGACCGAGCTGGCTTCGCAGAGCGACCACAGCCTGGGGGTCAATACCCGTTTCGCCGGCACCCGTGAGGACGCCACGCTCAAGGGTTCCATCACCAACATCGACCAGCAGAACCTTACCCTGGGAAACCTCGCCTATGGCTTTCTGGAGGGTATGGCGCGCGAGCTGCGCGACGCGACCGACTGGAAGGGGCCTGTCTTCGCCACCGGGTTGTCCGTGCGGAAGAACGCCGTGCTCCAGCAGATCATCAGAAACATGTTCCCGACGACAGTCGTACCCCGCCGTATGAAGCAGGAAGAGGCAGCCTACGGCGCTGCGCTGTTGGTCAGGACCTGAGGAGGAAAGCAGATGCTTACTGTCTATGGAATCCAGTCCTGCGGAACGTGCAGGGAGATGAAAGAGGCTTTCGACAAGGCCGGCGTGCCATACGTCTACAAAAATTTTAGCGAGAACATCCAGAACCTGAAGGATTTCCTGAAGCTTCGCGATTCCCTTCCGCTCTTCGATGAGGTCAAGGCCAAGGGTGGGGTAGGTACCCCGTGCCTGGTTTGCGATGACGGGAAGGTGACCTTGGACTGGGAGCAGTTCCTGCCTGCGGGGTTCAAAATGGAGGAACGGAAGGCCTGCTCCAAGGACGGAAAGGGCTGCTGAGGCAAGAATCGTCTCAGATTGCAAAAGCTGTCAATCCGATTCTCTTGGACGTCAGCCCCGAAAGGGGCTATGCTTCCCATCATCATGCGACACGAGAAATTCCATTACCATACTCTTGATGAGGTGAAGGCGAAGGCCCAGGAACTGGGAGTCCGGCTTCCCTTCGCAGACGATACCCACATCTTGGCGGAACCGGTCAAGGTGCGCTCTTTCCTGATCCACAACCGTCTCGGCATCGCCCCGATGGAGGGGGCGGACTCCACCGCTGATGGAAGACCCACCGACTATACCGTGCGGCGCTACTGCAACGAGGCGAAGGGCGGAGCCGGCATCATCTGGTACGAGGCCGTCTCCCTGGTGGAAGAGGGGCGTTCCTCCAAAACCCAGCTGCTTTTGACAGCACGGACGCTTGATGACTTCAAGCGGATGAACGAGCAGGTCAAGGAGGCCGGCCTGAAAGCCAACGGCTTCGCGCCCTTGCTCGTCATGCAGGCCAACCACTCCGGCCGCTATTCCAACCCGGGCAACGTCCCCCATCCCCTGATCGCCCAGCGCAACGCCTGGCTGGAGACCTTTCGTCCGGCAAGTGACAGCGATATCGTCACTGATGACTACTTGAAGTCGATGGAGGAGAAGTTCGGCGAGGGCGCGCTCTTGGCGAAAAAGGCCGGGTTCGACGCGGTCGACATCAAATCCTGCCACGGCTACCTGTTCCAGGAGGTGATCGCCGCCTATGACCGTCCGGGCTTGTACGGGGGGTCCTACGAGAACCGTACCCGTCTCTTGAAAAACTCGATCAAGGCAGCCAAGGCCTACGAGGATGAGCGTTTCATGGTGACATCCCGCATCGGCATCTATGACGGATATCCCGCGGCAAGTAGGGGATTCGGCCAGGCTCCCGACGGTTCGATCGACCTTGCCGAGCCGAAACGGCTGGTCCGTGAACTCCATCAGGAGCTCGGGCTGGATCTGCTTGACATCACCATGGGCAACCCCTACGCGACCACCCATGTGACCCGTCCGTTCGACGCAGGCAAGTATCCCCCTGATGAGCATCCTTTCGAGGGATTGGCCCGCATGATCGACGGGGTAAGGGAGATGAAGGAAACGGTGCCGGATGTGGTCATCTACGGATCGGCTCCCACCTACCTACGCCAGTTCAGCGACCTGTACGCGGCGGGCGCGGTGGAACAGGGCTACTGCGACGGCATGCTCTTCGGGCGCATGTCCTTTGCGGATCCCTCGTTCCCCAACGAGATCATCCATGAGGGAAGGATCAATCCCCAGCACGTCTGCCTGACCTGTGGCAAGTGCGGCGACCTGATCCGCAGCCACAAGCCGACCGGTTGCGTGATTCGCGACCATGCGACCTTCATGCCCTTCTACAGGCAGTTCCTTGAGGAAAAGAAACACCTGCCCGCCAACTTCAGAGGGTAGTTTCAGATGCCGAGCAGATCCTTGGCGATGGTGAAGTAGATGATCAGGGTCAGGGCGTCGACGATGGTAGTCAGCATCGGGCTGGCCATCAACGCCGGGTCAAGGTGGAGTTTCTTGGCGACGATAGGGAGCGTTGCGCCCAGCACCTTGGCCATGCAGACCGTGCAGACCATCGTCAGGCTCACCGTCAGCGCGACGGTAACCTGAATGTTGTGGTACGTCAGCATGATGCGGGTGAAGTTGACCGTGGCCAGGATGGTGCCGCAGATGACGGCGACACGGATTTCCTTCCAGACGATGCGGAACCAGTCATGGGGAGTAAGCTCGCCAAGGGCGAGACCACGGATGATCATGGTCGAGGCCTGGCTGCCGGCATTGCCCCCGGTATCGGTCAGCATCGGCACGAAGCTGACCAGGACCGGAATCAAGACGAAGGCGCTCTCGAAGTGGGAGAGGATTGAGCCGCTGACCATGCCGCTGATCATCAGCACCAGAAGCCAGACGATACGGTTGCGCGCCAGCTCGAAGACGCCGGTCTTCAGATACGGCTTTTCGGAGGGCTGCATGGCCGCCATCTTCTCGAAGTCTTCGGTCGCCTCCTCTGAGATGACATCCACGGCGTCGTCGACGGTCACGATGCCGACAAGACGGTTTTCCTTGTCGACGACCGGCATGGAAAGGAAGTCGTATTTCCTGAACAGCAACGCGGCCTTCTCTTGGTCGTCCAGGGTCGTCACGCTGATCACGTCCTTCTCCATCAGGCTGTCTACTAAGGCGTCGTCTTTCGAGAGCAACAGCTCCCTGATGGTGACGATTCCTTCCAGATGGTGCTTCTCGTCGGTGACGTAACAGGTGTAGATGGTCTCCTTGTCCTCGCCGACAGCCCGGATGCGGGCTATTGCCTCCTTGACCGTCATCGTCTTCTTCAGGTCGACGAACTCGGCGGTCATGATGGAGCCGACGCTGTCCTCGGGATAGCGGAGATAGGTGTTGATCAGGCTGCGGGTATCGGGCTTGGCGATCCGCAGGATCTTGCGCACGATGTTGGCTGGCAGCTCCCCGATCATGTCAACTGCGTCGTCGGTGGCCAGATCCTCGATGATGGTGGACAGCTGCTGGTCGTTCAGGCTGCTGATCAAAGCCTGCTGGCTGTCCCGGTCCATGTTGGCGAATACATCGGCGGCGACATCTTTTTCCAGCAGGCCGAACACCACCATCTTCTGGGTGTTGCTATCCAGGCTGCTGATGAAATCAGCGGCGTCCACCTCGTTGATGTGGGTGAGCTCCTCGGCAAGCTGGGTGTATTTCCTGTTCTGTACGAGCTCGGTCAGCTCTTCTTTGTTGTACTGGTACTGATCCATGGCAATCCCCTAAAACACAACTGGATTGGAAGATGAATCTGAACAGACAAAATCACAGACGAATGGAATCGCACAAGTGATAGTCCAGATTCGAACTTCGGTCGTTCGGTTTCACTGGGTACCTCCTTGTGCGGAAAATCTGCCAATCTCTTACAAGACCGGGTCACTGGATTTATACCATGAATGCAAGAAGGGGGCAACCCTTCGGTTTGCAGTCCTCCGATATCGCGGAGCAAAAACCTGCAAAATGCGGCACGCCTGCGTTGTCTCTTTCGTTTTCGGGGTGTAGACTGGGCGCATGTCCCTTTTCTCAAGCTATTTCGTATCCGACCGGGCTCTGTCGCGGGCGCAGCCATGCGGTCCCGTGCCAGCAACCGGATGGCTGGTAAGGCACACCCTGCAGGTGGCCTGGCCTGCGATTGTCGAGCAGTTTCTGGTTTCGCTGGTAAGCTTGGTCGACACGATGATGGTCAGCGTCCTTGGTGCCTACGCGATCAGCGCCATAGGCCTCTGCGGCCAGCCGAAGTTCATCACCTTGGTTCCTTTCTTTTCCTTGAACGTCGGGCTCTCGGCGGTGGTCTCCCGGCGCAAGGGAGAGGGTGACCGGCTAGGGGCAAACCGGACCATGTTCTTCGGCCTGAAGCTGGCGGTCTTCCTGGGACTGTTGCTGGGGTTGCTCGGAGTGCGCTTCAGCCGGAAGATCCTGTTGTTCGCCGGGGCGGCGCCGGACACAATCGATGCGGCCCAATCCTACTTCGACATTATCGTCGGCGGCATGGTCTTCAATGTCGTTTCTTTGGTAATCAATGCCGCCCAGCGCGGAGTGGGCAACACCAAGATCGCCATGCGGACCAACCTGACCAGCAATCTGGTCAACCTGGTGTTGAACTACTGCCTGATTGGTGGTCACTTCGGGTTTCCCGCGTTGGGAGTCAAGGGAGACGCGATCGCCACGGTCTCTGGAACGGTGGTCGCCTGCGCCATGAGTGTCGCCTCGGTCTTGAAACCGGATGGCTATTTGTTCTTGGGCTTCGGGAGCAGGGAGTCCCGCAGGGTGGACAGGAAGACGATGGGCGCCTTGTGGAAGGTCTCAAGCGCCTCGCTGGTCGAGCAGCTCTTTTTGCGGATCGGGTTCATGACCTACGCGATTCTGATGGCGAGGCTGGGGACGATTGCCTTCGCTGCCCATCAGATTGGCATGAACATCCTTTCCCTCTCCTTCGCGGTCGGCAACGGCATCTCGATCGCGGTGGTCGCCTTGGTCGGCCAGAGCCTCGGCGAAGGCAGGCCCGACATGGCCAGGCTGTATGGTCATCTGTGCCAGAAGATGGGATTGCTTTTCAGCGTGACCATGGCCCTGTCTTATACCATCTTCGGCAAGTCGATCTATGCCGCTTTCTCCAGCGATAGCCGGATTCTGGGCTATGGGGAGAGCATCATGGCGTTGCTCTCCCTGATTGTGGTCCTCCAGGTGTCGCAGGTGATTTTCAGCGGATGCCTCAGGGGTTCGGGAGACACCCGGTCGGTCGCCATGGTGGCATTGGTCAGTGTCGCCTTCATCCGCCCGTTCTGCGGTTGGCTTTTCACCTATCCGCTCGCCCTTGGGCTGATTGGAGGCTGGGTGGGGCTCCTGCTAGACCAGTTCATGCGCTTCCTGCTTACCTTCCTTCGTTTCCGCGGCGGAAAGTGGCTTACCATCAAGCTCTAGAATCCCTATACTTGAGACCATGGACGTAGCGTTGTACATGGTGGCGACACCAATCGGGAACATGGACGATATCACCTATCGCGCGGTGAAAACGTTGGGTGAGGTCGACGTGATTGCCTGCGAGGATACCCGTCATACCTCGCTTCTGCTCAACCATTACGATATCCACAAGCGCCTGATTGCCTGTCACTCCTACAACGAGGAGGCCAGCGCGAAGGGTGTCATCCAACTTTTGGAGGGCGGTCAGAGCGTCGCCTATGTGAGCGACGCCGGAACCCCGGGGGTCAGCGATCCCGGAGCGCGACTGGCGGACGCGGTCAGAAAGGCGGGGTTTTCCGTCATTCCCGTTCCCGGCGCAAGCGCTTCGGTCTCCTTGGTCAGCGCGGCAGGCTTTGTCGGCAAGTCGTTCACCTTTGAAGGCTTTCTTTCCCCGAAGCCGGGACGCCGCAAGGAGCGCCTGGAAACGTTGCTTTCCCGCGATGAGGCCTTCATCATCTACGAGTCCCCCTTCCGGGTCGTCAAGACGCTGAAGGAAATCGCGACCCTTTCTCCTCGGCGCCAGATTGTGGCGGGCAGGGAGATGACCAAGCTCCATGAGGAATACCTGACCGGTACCGCCGGCGAGGTCGCCGCCACCCTTGAGGGCCGTCAGGCGGTGAAGGGGGAGTTCGCCATCCTGGTCAGACCAGAGGAAGCAGATGATCACGCTGAGGAAACTTGAGCTGATGCAGGACCGGGTCTGCGCCCGGAAACTCTCGATCATCTACCACGATGCCGCCCTTGCCCTGCGCAGGGGAGACGAGGTGAGCTTGGGCTACCTGCGCTCCCTAAGTCCTTTGTTCCATTCCGAGAAACTGCTCCCGCTCTTTTCAGGCAAGAGGGAGCGTATCGACGATTTGTTACGGAAGGTGGATGTGCAGGGCGGGGTCGAGCTCGCCTTCACGCTGGGTGACCTCTCGACGGAAATCCTGGCTGTGCTTGGGGCTGAGCCCTCGGACTGGGATTTTACCGAGGAGGATGGGAAGCTGGATGCATCCAGAAGGATTGTCGAGGATCATATCCTTGTCCTTGACCGGCTCCGCAGCCCGTTCAATGTCGGGTCGGTCTTCCGCTCGGCCGATAGTTTCGGCATCCGGAAAATCATCCTGGTCGAGGGGACGGCGGACCCCCGCCATCCAAGGTCGCTACGCACCAGCCGCGGCACGGTGGATACCGTGCCTTACGAAGTGCTGGCTGAGGGAAACGTGGTCGATTTGCTGCGTGCCATGCCATGCTTCGCCCTGGAACTGGGAGGAACGGACATGCGCTCCTTCCCTTTTCCGAGGCAGGGCGCCTGCGTCATCGGCAGCGAGGAGATGGGGGTCTCTCCCGCTCTGCTTGCCTGTTGCGACCAAAGCCTCGGCCGTGCCTCGATCGCGCTCTACGGCACCAAGGGATCCCTGAATGTCTCGGTGGCGACAGGAATCCTCCTGTATCACTGGTGCTCCGCCTGAGATGTCAGCGCCTTTCCACAAAATAGACCGTGGAGCCACTCGCGAGCCCGGACAGGGAAAGATAGGCGCCATGGTTCTCCAGCCTGAGCGATGGTTCCTGTCCGTTTTGTGAAAGCAGACAGCCCTGCCTTCGGTCGGTCCGCCAGTCCCACAGGGAGGGAATGGCGTCGTCCCCGTACAACCAGACCAGGTTGTCCCGTACCGCCAGGTGGGTGACGAACGTGCCGATTTCGGAAAGCGTCTCCTTGCCACCGGAGGTCTCAGCCTTGAAGGTATGTCCCTCCATTGACGCGACGTTGGGAATCAACGACGCATCGACCTGCTTCGGAAGCCAGAGCAGGACGACAAGCACGAGGTTGAGCGTGGCTAGGACCAAGGTGGACCAGCGGAGGGTTGGACGGCGCATACCCATAGGGTAGACCCTATGAGGATTCCTGCGGGAATCACGTCAGGGTTGGGGTCACTTGTTCTGGGTTGCCTGGTACATCCTTCTGAGCTTCTCCTCGACTTGTGCGTTGAAACTGTCTTGGGGGAAGGTCCCTTTCGGGCTGCGCTGTCCCATGCGCCTTCCGGTGAGGATCTCCATGCCTTCGTCGATGGTGGTGACCGGGTAGATATGGAACTTGCCGCCACGGATTGCGTCGAGCACCTCGTAGGGCAGGATCAGGTTTTTCATGTTGCTCTTGGGAATGATGACGGCTTGGTGTCCGGTCAGCCCGGTCAACTTGCAGGTATGATAGAAGCCCTCGATTTTCTCGTTGATTCCGCCTACCGGCTGGATCATGCCCAGCTGGTTGACCGAACCAGTGACCGCCACATCTTGGCGGATTGGGATTTCGCCGATGGCGGACAACAGGGCGTAGAGCTCGGTGGACGATGCGCTGTCTCCATCAATCTCCGAGTAGTTCTGCTCGAAGGCGATGCCGGCGTAGATGGAGAGGGGAAAGTTCCTGGCGTAATGCTTGCGCAGGTATCCTTCCAGGATCAGCAATCCCTTATCATGGATTTCTCCGGAAAGTCCCGCCTCGTGCTCGATGTTGACGATACCCTCGTTGCCGGGGGCTACGGTGGCGGTGATGACCGTAGGAGTGCCGAAAGAACTGGCCCCGCGGTCCATGACCGCAAGGCCATTGACCACACCCACCTTGCTGCCGCTCAGGCTGATCAGCATTTCCCCATCGACGATATCCTGGATGATCTTCTCCTCGCTGATGCCGAGGGCGAAGGTTCGCTCGTCGTTGGCACGGAGGACCTCCTGTCTGTCGATGACCTGCCTGCCGTCGATGCGGGCCCAGTAGTCCGCTTCGGTCAACAGGTCGAAGAGCTGGGAGAAGCGGGTGGAAAGCTCGCCCCGGGTCTCGCACAGCCAGGAGCTGTAGCGCAGTATCTGCGCCAGCGCGTCGTCGCTGAGCGGCAGGAGTCCCTGTTCCTTGGCGTAGTGTTCCAGAATGGTGATGGTCTTGGTGATGTTGACCGACGAGGCTTCCATCGAGTAGTCGAACTGGGCGCTGATCTTGAAGAGGGAAAGGAACAGCTCGTCCTTGTCGGAGAGCAGGTCGTAGGTCTCCTCGCTGCCGACCAGGATGATCTTGACCGGCAGGGAGGGAAGCTGGGGCCGGACCGGGGTTCCGACCAGTTCTCCAAGCGGGTCGAGTGCGTCCCCTATGGTGAGCAAAAAGCGCTTGAGCGCGTCCCACAGCCCGCGCTTTGCGATTACCTCGTCGGCATCCAATACCAAAAAACCGCCCATCGCCCTGAGCAGGCTGCCGGCATGGAGGGCAAGGTGGGCGTAGTGCGCCTCCTTGTCCAAGGAACCGAAGAGGGTGGTGAACGAGGGGTGGGGCTCGACGATGAAGGGGCGTTTGGCGTCCCCCGCGTGGTTGACAATCAGGTTGACCCGGTACCTGTTTCGGTCGACGTTTCCCCTATGGATATCCTCGCTGACATGGTTCAGGAAGAGGATCGCCTCGGGGAACTCCTCGGCGATTTCCTTGATGTCGCTTTCCGTGCCGTCGACGAACGCCTCCATCCGGACCCGGAAGGCTTCGCCCCTGCCCGGGGTGAAGAGCAGCACCTTCGGCTGGTCGGGTTCCTTGAAGTTGAAGGTGTAGACGATGTCGCGCAGGAGGGAGACGTCCCCCCGCTGTTGCTCAGCCATGCGCTTGACCGCAGTCATCCTGCCGCTGCCGCTGTCGCCACTGACGAACAGGTTGTATCCGTCCTGTTTCAGGGCCAGACCCATCGCCATTGCCCTAAGGGCCCGTGGCTGTCCGATGATTTCGTTGGCGTAGGAGGAACCGCGGCACTCGTGCACCACGGTGGTGTCGTACTCGTACCGCGCCTCGTCGTAGCTCAGTTCGTTCGCATGTGCCATGATTCACTACTATAGCAGAAAACGTGCTTTATGATAGACTGGGGGAAGGAGAAACGTGATGCTGCGATCTGAACTCACCGCATTCCTTTCCAGCTATCTGGCAATGGACGAGTATGACGACATGTCCACCAACGGCCTTGTCGTCGGAGCCCCTGAAGACAAGGAAATCCACCGCGTCGCCACTGCTGTCGACGCCAACCTAGGCACCTTCCGCATGGCGATCGAATGGAACGCTGACCTGCTCTTTACCCATCATGGCCTGTTCTGGGGCCATCCGCTTGCCGTGACCGGAGCCCACTATACCCGATTGAAGACGCTGATGGAAGGGAACCTGGACCTCTTTGTCTGCCATCTTCCGCTGGATGGCCACGCCGAGGTGGGCAACAATGCCCAGATGGCGAAGATTCTTGGCCTTGAGGAGCTGAAGAGCTTCGCCCCCTTCCGAGGCGTTAACTTGGGCTGGTGGGGCACCAGCGCCAAAGCCCTGAGCGTTGAGGAAATCAACCGGAAACTGGGCTTCTCCCATCCCTTCGTTCTCCCCTATGGGCCGAAGGAAATCCATACGGTGGGTTTTGTCAGCGGGGGAGGGAGCGACGATGTCGCCATGGCGATGGCACTCGGGCTGGATTGCTTTGTCACCGGTGCGGCGGCCCATGAACAGGCAGCCGACTGCGAGGAGTGCGGCATCACCATGATTGGTGGCGGCCACTACGCCAGCGAGGTCTTCGGTGTGCAGGCCGTCGGGCGTCTGCTCCACGAAAAGTTTGGCCTGGAAACCACGTTCCTGGCCCATGACACGGGGTTGTGATGCAAAAGCGATACCGACCGTTCCTGCTGACCCTGCTGGTCTTGGCCGTCGACCAGCTGACCAAGGCGTGGGTGGTGGCCACCATCCCCGAGAACACCGTAGGCTATAAGCTCTTCGGGGATTTTCTGGAAATCTGGCACGTGCGCAATACCGCCATCGCCTTCAGCATGGGTACCAGCCTCGAGTTGCCGGTGAAGATTGCCTGTTTCGTCATCCTCCCGGTCATTCTGCTCGGAGCCGTCGCCTATCTGATCGCCTCGGACCACAAGGAGATGACCGATGGTCTTCGATGGATCCTCGCCCTCTTTTTGGGAGGGGGGCTGGGAAATCTCTGCGACCGGGTCTTCCGTCACCTGCGGGTCGTCGACTTCATGGCCAACCGGGTCTACGGGCTGTTCGGAATGGAATTCTGGCCCACATGGAATGTGGCGGACGCCTGCCTGGTGGTCAGCGGCATCCTGTTGGCTTTTTCCTTTCTTCGTTCTTCCAAGACGCATGGGTGAGACAGTCCTGTATCGCTGAAAAGTCTCTCTCCAGATGTGTGCGGAATGAAACGGGAAGGCAGGGATAGGAAAAAGGGAATGCTGCGCGCTTTTACCGACAACATTCCCTTCCATATCCAATACCTCTCTTTCCTCATGAAGACGGCAGGAGTTTTTCCCGGATGCGCTCCCGGT
>JAQYHB010000044.1 GCA_028722305.1 Spirochaetales bacterium | reverse complement strand
GATTGGCCGAATCCAAAAGCTGCCTTGGCAGCAGGCTGGTGAAGTGGTGCGAGAGGCGGAACGTTCGTGGGCGCAAGCCTGGCCGGTACCATGCCCTTATAGGGCTGGAGCAAACCACCGGCTTGCCGGTGGTTGTGATTGTTATTTTCTTCCATTAGGAAGGGAAAAAGGGATACACTGTCCTCTCTAGGAGGGAGCATGTGGTATTGCAAGCATTGTGGACAATCATTTCGGAGCCAGCTCTCCTTGAAACTCGGCAAATGCGCCAATAGCCCCACGGAAAAACACGAGAGGTTCCTCGGCGAAACCGATGGAAGGTTTGTCTGCAAGCACTGCGGGCAGGCGTTCAAGAGCCTTTTGCTGCTTGTCCACGGCCACTGCACAAAGAGCCCGACCGGCACCCATGAGCCATTCGAGGGGAAACTCAACGGGCGCTATACCTGCCGCTACTGCGGTGAGTCCTTCGCCGACATTTTCTCCATGACGCACAAAAACTGCCTGATGAGTCCGAGCGGACATCATGAACCCGAGGAGAAATGACATTGCAAAAAGCTCAAGGAAAAGAGACAATGTCAGCTATGGATACCCAAGGACAGAAACCATCGAGGCGCGGACGCAATAAGCCCCGTGGCTCGAACAAGCAGAAAAAGCAGCAGCAGAAACCGCAGCTGAAGCGTACCCTGAGTGCGAAGGAGATGCTTCTTCCCCATAAGACGCAGATACGCCACAGCAATGCCCCGGTTCCCGAGGTGAAGGTGGTGCAGGAACCCAGACCGACCTGTCCGCTTTGCTCGCAGGTGGTGGAGAATATCGCCGAGGCGATTTCCATGCCCGACGGGCGATACGCCCATTTCGACTGCGTGGTCAGCCAGCTGAAAGAACAGGAACATCTTTCCGAGGGAGAGTCGATCAGCTATGTGGGCAGCGGCAATTTCGCAGTCGTGTGCAAGGACGAGACGGGCAAGTACCAGATTGTCCGCAAGATACCCTACGAGAACAAAGACGCCTTCGACGCGATGAAGAAATACGTGGAGGGCACAAAGGCATGACCAACCGCAGCATCGCACTCTTCCCCGGATCCTTCGATCCGCCGACCAACGGCCACCTCGACATCATCCGCCGCAGCGCAAGCCTGTATGACAAACTCTACGTGGTGGTTGCCGAGAATGTCGCCAAGCATTACCTGTTCACCACCGATGAGCGCAAGCATATGCTTGATGCGATGGTGAAACCTTTGGGTAATGTCGAGGTGGTGGTCTACAGCGGGCCGGTCGTCCAGTTCGCCATGGAGCACGACGTTGGGGTGATCATCCGGGGGGTGCGGGCAATCAGCGATTTCAACTACGAGTTCGAACTTGCCCTCTACTACAAACAGATCGACCCTGAGGTCGAGGTGCTCTTCATGCCGACAAGCCCTAAGTACTTTATGGTCCGTTCCTCGGCAATCCGGGAGATGGCCTCATTCGGACTTGACGTGGCCGCCATGGTGCCGCCTCTCGTTGCCCGTGCCTTGAAGAAGAAAAATCGCAAGAAAGCATAAGGAAACAAGAATGAAAGAAAACGTGCGTGACTTGATCGGGTTCATCCACAGGAGCCCGAGTCCCTACCATGTGGTGAGGAACCTTGAGGAAATGTTTTCCCATGCGGGTTTCACGAAGTTGTCTGAAGGAAGGAACTACCGTCTGGAGAAGGACGGATCCTATTTCGTGAGCCGCAATGGCTCCGCCCTGATCGCCTTCCGTATCCCCCAGTCTGTCCAGGGCTTCTCCATCGTCAGCGCCCACACCGATAGTCCGTCCTTCCGTGTCAAGGACAATCCGGAGATCCGGAAAGACGGCTATATCACCCTGAACGTCGAAGGCTACGGTGGGATGCTGCTCGCCCCCTGGTTCGACCGCCCGCTATCCCTTGCCGGAAGGGTCTTCATCGAGGAAAACGGAAAGGTCGCATGCCGGCTTGTCGACTTTGACCGAGACCTGATGATGATTCCCAGCCTGGCGATCCACATGAACCGGAATGCCAACCATGGCATCGACTACAACGTGCAGAAGGAGCTGATGCCGCTGATCGGGCAGGGGGATGATTCCTTCACGCTACGCAAGCTTGTGGCGGCGGAGATCGGGGTTGACGAGAAGGACCTGCTGGAGTCCGACCTGTTCCTGTACAACCGAGAGGAAGGAAAGGTGTGGGGCCTTGAGGACGCCTATTTCTCGTCGCCGAAGATCGACGACCTAGAGTGCGCCTACAGCGCCGCCACCTCGCTGATTGCCAGCAAACCGGAAAGGACCATCGCCCTCTGCGCGCTGTTTGACAACGAGGAGGTTGGCAGCGGGACCAAACAGGGCGCCTTGAGCGATTTCCTCAAAGAGACGCTGGAGAGGATTGGGCTTTCACTCGGCTGGGACAGGGAGGAGTGCTTCGAGATGCAGAGCCGTTCCTTCATGCTCTCGGCTGACAACGGCCATGCCGTGCATCCCAACTACCCGGAAGCGTGCGACCCGACGAACCGTCCGAAGATGTCTGGCGGCGTGCTGGTCAAATTCGCCGCGAACCAGAAGTACACCAGCGACGCCCATTCCGCCTCGTGCCTGGAACATCTGCTTAAGAACCAAGGAATTCCATATCAGGTGTTCTTCAACAACTCCAACATCCCCGGTGGATCGACCCTCGGCAACCTGTCGACCAGGCACTATTCCCTGCCCACCGTGGACATCGGAGTAGCCCAGCTCGCCATGCATTCCCCTTATGAGACCGCCAGTTGCGCGGACCTGTATTTCCTTGCGCGGGCGATGCTTGGTTTCTACGAGCGGGAACCTTGGCTGGTTGTTGACTCACTTGAATAAAATCGATATGCTGTCTAGGCATTTGTAGTATAACAAAATTTCTGAAGAAGAAGAGGATACAGATATGGCTACACCGAAATACAAAACTTCCAAATCCAAGGCGGCAAGTAGAAAGGCCGCCAACATGAAACTGGCGGCTCCGACGCTGACCAAGTGCCCGACTTGCGGCAACATGATTCTGCCCCATCGTGTCTGCCCGAAGTGCGGCAGCTACCGCGGCAAGCAGATTATCCAGATGGATGAGCAGTAAGGAGTTCGCCCATGGATAAAGACGAACTGTTCAAGAAAGTGCAGAGCCTGGTTGCCGAGAAGCTCGAGATCGATCCGAGCAAGGTGACTCCCGAGGCTTCTTTCCGCAAGGATCTTGGTGCCGACAGCCTTGACACCTATGAGCTAGTTTACGCAATCGAGGAAGAGATGGGTGTGACCATTCCGGACGAGAAGGCCAACGAGTTCGAGACTGTTCAGGACGCAATCGACTATCTCTCCACCCAAATCAAGTAAGTGATGGAAGAAGTACTATCAGACAAGGCTCCCGAGCTCTCGGAAGAGAGGATTCGGGAGCTTTCTCAATTCAAAGAGGATTGCGGAATTCCGCTTTCCGACCTGTCGTTGCTCAACCTTGCCTTCGTTCACCGTTCCTATGGAAACGAGATGGGGCATGGAATCGGCAATAACGAGCGTCTCGAGTTCCTCGGGGACAGCATCCTTGGGTTGACGGTTGCCGAGTGGCTTTTCAAGAACCTGCCCAAAAAGCATGAGGGCGATTTCTCGAAGATCAAGAGCATCGCCGTCAGCGAGGATAGTTTGGCGGTAGTCGCGGACAAGCTTCATGTCGGCAAGTACCTGTTGATGGGGAGGGGCGAGGAACGCAGCGGCGGACGTACCAAGAAGGCGTTGTTGGCCGACTGCGTCGAGGCGATTTTCGCCGCGTGTTACCTGCAATGCGGTTTTGAGGCGACCCGCACCTTCATCCTGAAATATCTGGTCCCCCAGATCAATGCGGTGGTCTTGAACGGATACCACCATGACTATAAGACGAGTCTGCAGGAGTTCGTCCAGTATCATTGGAAGAAGGTCCCCTCCTACACACTGGTGAAGAAGACGGGGCCGGAACATGCCTTTCAGTTTTTTGTGACGGTCTCTGTCAAGGACAAGGTCTATGGCCCTGCCGAGGGTACGACTATCAAAAATGCCGAACAAATGGCGGCAAAACTCGCCTACGACGAGCTGGATATCTCCGGATGGGAAGAGAAGCGCAAGGAGGAGAAGGCCTCAAGGTAGCTGTCTGTGCCTATCGCCTGTCGCTGTAGGCGAGCGCCAGCTGGAGCAGTTTCTCCTTCGTGTTCTGGGCTGGGTCCTCGATGACGCAATCAAGCAGGTAGTTCAATGTCTTGCCAAGGATCGGGCCTTTCTCGAATCCAGCCTCCATCAGTTCCTTGCCTCCGATGGCAAGATCCTTCAGGCAAAGGGCGTCCTGGGCCTTGAGCACCTGCTTGATCCGCTTGTCCAGATCCTCCACGGTACGGTAATCTGCAACGCCGCACATCGATTCCTCGTCGCAGAAACGCATCCGGAAAAGGTCGTCGATATGCTCCTTGCCGATCCGGTTGATGAAGCGGCGGACTGCCGCGTCGCTCCAATCGGGGGTGTAATGGAACATGTGGTGCTCGACCAGACGGGAGACCTGCTCGATCTCCTCGTTCGAGGCCTTCAGCCGTTTGAGGATGCCCCTGGCCAGGTTGGCACCATAGGTGTCGTGCCCGTAGTAGGTGTTGGCTTTATCGTCGTAGACGACGGTGTAGCTCTTTCCGATATCATGGAAGAGGGCCGCCATGCGTACATACAGCGGATAGTGGTGGTTGGCCGCCACCTGGCAGGCGGCGATGTTGTGGTGGAGTACCGTGTCATGGTGCATTCCGTTCTGCATGACCTCGCGGCCCTTCGCAAGCTCGGGGAGAATCACGTCCATGATTCCAGTCCGGTCCATCTCCCATAGCCCCCTGGCAGGGTGGTCGCTTCCGATCAGCTTGACCAGTTCCTCGTGGATCCGTTCCGCGCTGACGTGATGGAGGTTCTCACGGAGAAGCTCCATCGCCTGCAATGTTCCTGGTTCGATTTCGAAGTCGAGCTTGCTGGAGAAGCGGAGCGCGCGGAGGATCCGGAGCGCGTCTTCCTGAAAGCGCTCCTCAGGGTTTCCGATGGCACGGACCAGATGGTCCTTCAGGTCCCGCATTCCCTCGTGCCGGTCAATAATCGTGCCATCCTGGCAGTTGACGGCGAACGCGTTGATGGTAAAGTCCCTCCGCTTCAGGTCCTCGTCGAGGTCCCGGACGAAGGAGACGCTCGAAGGGTGGCGCATATCCAGGTAGGCCCCCTCGCTACGGAAGGTGGTCACCTCGTAGCTCTCTCCGAACCAGCGTACCGTCACGGTGCCATGCTCGATTCCGGTGGGAAGCACCTTCCGGAACAGGTTGGTGACCTCCTCCGGCTTGGCGTCGGTTGCGAAGTCGTAGTCGTGGTTGGGAATCCCGAGCAGGTAGTCCCGGATGCACCCCCCGACGATGAAGAGGTGGAAGCCCGAGCGCATGAAGACATCCCCGAACGCCTTGATTTTTTCCGGTAGTGGATAACGCATGTCTCTATCATGGTTTTTTGGTTGCCGGCAAGTCAACTCGGTTGCAGGAAAAAGGGCATATCACTACAATGGGAACACGATATTTGTCTTCATTCAATAGGGGGATTTATGTTTCGTCCGGTAAGCACTAAAGTCAGCTTCCCAGAGCTGGAAGAGGAGACACTGGCATTCTGGAAAAAGAATGACATTTTCAACAAGTCCATCGAGCAGAGGCCTGTCTCTTCCGAGTTCTCGTTCTATGACGGGCCTCCGTTTGCCACGGGTCTTCCGCATTTTGGCCATTTCGTGCCGAGCACCATCAAAGACGCCATTCCCCGGTATCAGACCATGAAGGGACACCGAGTGGTCCGTGGCTGGGGCTGGGATTGCCACGGTCTTCCCGTCGAGTACGAGATGCAGAAGACGCTGGGTGTTTCCGGCTACTCCGAGGTGGTGAAGTACGGCGTCGCCAAGTTCAACGAGCAGTGCCGTTCCATCGTCCTCCGCTATACCAGCGAGTGGCGCAAGACCATCGAGCGCATGGGTCGCTGGGTCGATTTCGACCATGGCTATCGCACGATGGATCCCAAGTACATGGAGTCCATCTGGTGGGTCTTCAAGACGCTCTACGAGAAGGGGCTGATCTACGAGGGCTTCAGGATCATGCCCTACGACCCGGGTCTTGCCTGTCCGCTCTCCAACTTCGAGGTCGCGTTGGGCGGCTATGAGAACGTCACCGACCAGGCGGTCACCGTCCGCTTCAAGGTGGATGGCAAGAAGGACACGTATTTCCTGGCGTGGACGACGACTCCGTGGACGCTTCCCAGCAACCTTGGCCTTACCTTCGGACCCAATATCGACTATGTCGAGGTCGAGGACCAGAGCGATAAGAACCACTACATCCTCGGCAAGGCCCGTATCGGTCATTACTACACCAAACCGGAGCAGTACAGGATTGTCGAGGAGCACAAGGGCACCTACTACAAGGGCTGGAGATACGAGCCTCTGTTCCCATACTTCGCCAACCTGAAGGAGAAGGGCGCTTTCGTCTGCATGACTGCCGACTACGTCACCACCGAGGACGGATGCGGCATCGTCCATACCGCCAATGGCTTTGGCGAAGACGACTACAACACATTCAAGGAGCAGTATCCGCAGGTGCCTGTCGTCTGCCCGGTGGATGAGGAGTGCCGATTCAACAGCGACGTGCCCGACTACCAGGGCCGCTTCGTCAAGGACTGCGACAAGGACATCATCGCCCGCCTGAAGGCAGAGGGAAAGCTGATCAAGAGGGAGAACTACCTCCACCTGTATCCGTTCAGCTACCGCACCCATGGCCCGCTCATCTACCGTGCGCTTTCCTGCTGGTTCGTCGACGTGCAGAAGATCAAGAAGTCGATGCTGGAGGCCAACAGCAAGATCAACTGGATTCCCGCGCACATCAAGGAAGGGCGCTTCGGCAAGTGGCTCGAGGGCGCCCGTGACTGGTGTATCAGCCGCAACCGCTTCTGGGGCAATCCGATTCCTATCTGGAGAAGCGAGAACGGCAAGTACGTCGAGGTGATCGGTTCCATCGAGGAGCTGGAAAAGAAGAGCGGAAAGAAGGTGACCGACCTGCACAAGCACTTCATCGACGACCTGACCTGGAAAGCCCCCGACGGGAGCACGATGCACCGCATTCCCGAGGTGCTCGACTGCTGGTTCGAGTCCGGCTCCATGCCCTATGCCCAGCTACACTATCCGTTCGAGAACAAGGAGTACTTCGAGAAGCACTTCCCGGCTGACTTCATCAACGAGGGACTGGACCAGACCCGTGGCTGGTTCTACTCGCTGACCGTCATCGCCGCGGCCCTGTTCGACTCGCCGGCTTTCCTCAACTGCATCGTCAGCGGCCTTGTGCTCGCCGAGGATGGACGGAAGATGTCGAAGAGCCTGCACAACTACACCGACCCGAACCTGGTCATCGAGAAGTATGGCGCCGACGCGTTGCGCTTCGGGCTGCTGAACAGCGCGGTCGTCAAGGCCGACGAGGTCAAGTTCTCTGACTCGATGGTCCAGGACGTCCTGAAGGGCCTGCTGATTCCACTGTGGAACGCCTACACCTTCTTCGTCACCTATGCCAACATCGACGGGTACACCCCGTCGGAGACCCGGTTCGATGAGCTGAAGAACCCGCTTGACCGCTGGATTGTCAGTGTCAGCGAGAAGTTCATCAAGGAGGTCTCCGAAGGGTTCGACAGCTACGACCTGCAGAAGACCTGCAGCCAGTTCGTTCCTTTCCTGGACAACCTGAACAACTGGTACATCCGCCGTAGCCGCCGCAGATTCTGGAAGAGCGCCAGCGATGAGGACAAGAAGCAGGCGTACGACACGCTCTATCGCGTGCTGATGGACTACTGCAAGTGCATCTGCCCGGTCGTTCCCTTCATCACCGAGAACATCTACCGCAATCTGAGGACCGACGATATGCCTGAGTCGATCCACCTGTGCGACTTCCCCGTGTATGACGAGAGACAGCGCGATGAAGCCTTGGAGGAGGAGATGGCGCTGACCCAGAAGGCGATTGCCTTGGGCAGGACCGTCAGGGCCGAGGGCAACCTGAAGATCCGCCAGCCACTGGCGACCCTGTATCTGGTCGACCGCGACGCGAAGGAGCGAAAGATCCTGAAGGAGATGGAGGACTCCATCGCCGAGGAGCTGAACGTCAAGCAGGTCAAGCTGCAATCCGACGAGAGCGGCCTGGTCAGCTACAGCGCCAAGGCCAACTTCAAGGTGCTTGGCAAGAAGCTTGGCAAGTCGATGAAGGAAGTGGCGGCCAAGATCTGCGCGCTTTCCAGCTCCGACATCGACGCATTGCTCTGTGGAAAGAGCCTGAGGGTCGACTACGAGGGAGGCTCCATCGAGCTTACTGCCTCCGACCTGGATATCCGCCGCAGCGAGATGGAGGGGGTCAAGGTGCTGAACGACGGCACGCTTACCGTCGGTTTCGATACCAAGATCACCGAAAGCCTGCTGCTCGAGGGCATGGCCCGTGACATCGTCCGCGCGATTCAGAACCTCCGCAAGGATTCCGGATTTGACGTTGCCGATCATGTCAACGTCACTTGGGAAGCTGGCGGCGTGATTGGAAAGGTCTTCGACTCGTTCGGCGACTATATCAAGGGCGAGACCCTCGCCGATAGCCTTGTGGCCGGGAGCGTCGATGCCCAGCCGGTCGAGGCGGGCGACGAGACGGTCAAGCTTGCAGTCACAAAGGCATGAGAAGGCTTTCGTTCGTATTCCTGTTCCTCGGTCTGCTGGTGGGATGCGCCACGCGTACCTCGCTTGCCGGCAGGCCGGAGGCTTTGCTCGCTTCCCTGTATCAAGAGGGAAGCGTGCTTGTATCTGTGGACGCGGATGAGGAATCGGATTTGATCTTGGCTGCGGTGGGGGACGAGCGGCTTGCACGCCGCGTCACTCGTGTCTCGCTGCTCCTCGGAGAGGACCACTATCCGCTTGACGCTCACGCGCGCAAGACCATCCTGGTCGAGGGGGATTTTCCTTCGCTTGCCATGGGTTTCGTCATGGGCTCCCTGGAGGGGTACGAGAAGCAAAAAGGGGGCTATTGGCAGGGCTCTGCCTATGCGCTCGGCCTGTTGGAGAAGAACCTTTTGCTGATCACCGATGGTACCTGGCTTGACGAGGCAAATCGGATTCGCAATGTGCCTGTAGCCTGGGACCCGCTGATCGGTTCCGTCCTTCTGAGCCCGATCGGCGTATACGCCAAGAGGCCGGTGACGTTCTTTCCCCTGCAGGCGGATTTGTCCGAGGCGCTTCTGTCCAGCATCGACACGGTGACCGCCGGGTGCACCAGGGCGAACGGGTCGCTGACAAGTGACATCTCAATCCTGATGAGCGATGACGGGAAGGCTGAAGCCTTGGGCAAAATCCTCCGGACGGGGTATGTGCGGCAACTGCGCGCGAGCGGGCAAACGGTCGATGTGGCAAACCTCCGTACGATGTTTACGTTGAACGGAAATTTGCTTACTATAAGACAGATAGAATTACCAGATGTCGACCTACAGATGCTGCAGGTCGCGTTTTGAGGAGAATACAATGCCATTTTATGAGTATGAGTGTGATGCGTGTCATGCTACCATGGCACTCGAGCAGCCTATCGCCAACCACAAGGCGCCCGAGGTCTGTCCGAAGTGCGGGACCAAAGGCAAGGTCAGACGGGTTTTCACCGCTGCCGCTGTCCAGTTCAAGGGAAGTGGCTGGTACTGCACCGACCATCACAGTCCAAGTGGAAATGTCGCGACAGGAAAGAAGGGGAAATGAAATGGACGGGAACACGAAAAAACGCATTCTTACCGGCGACCGGCCGACCGGACGCCTCCATCTGGGCCACTACGCTGGTTCCCTGAAAACGAGGGCTGAGCTGCAGGATGAGTACGACGAGATCATCGAAGTCGCCGACGTGCAGGCGCTGACCACCCATTTTGAGAAGCCTGAGCTGATCAAGCAGTCGATTCTCGACGTGACGATGGACAACCTTTCCGTCGGACTCGACCCCGAGAAGGTCACGATTTTCCAGCAGAGCCAGATTCCCAGCATCGCAGAGCTGACCATCTTCTACTCGATGATTGTCAGCTGCAACCAGCTGCGCCATAACCCGACCATCAAGACCGAGGCGAAGAACTACGGCTACACCGACCTTTCCTATGGTTTTCTCGGCTACCCGGTCAGCCAGACGGCCGACATCACCTTCTGCAACGCCCATCTCGTTCCGGTCGGCGAAGACCAGTTGCCCCATATCGAGCTGGCGCGCAAGATCGTGCGCAAGTTCAACGCCCTCTATGGTACCTCCATTGTTGAACCGGAGGCAAAAATTTCTTCTACCGGAAGGCTGAGTGGCCTTGACGGGAACGCGAAGATGGGCAAGAGCCTTGGCAACGCCCTCTATCTGTCCGACACGCCGGAAGAAATCTGGAACAAGGTGAAGGTGGCGGTCACCGACCCCGCGAAGATCCACCTGCATGACCCCGGGCATCCGGAAATCTGCAATGTCTTCAAGTACCACTGCGTCTTCAACAAGGAAGAGGCTCCCGCCATCTCGGAGCAGTGCAAGAAAGGAGAGCTTGGCTGTGTCGCCTGCAAGAAACGGCTGAACGCGGTGCTCAACAACCTACTGGATCCAATGCGCGAGCGCAGGGCCTACTACGAGCAGCACCTTGACGAGGTGAAGGATATCCTCGCCAAAGGCAACAAGCGCTGCAACGAGATTGGCAACCAGAACCTTGCTGAGATTAAGGAGAAGATGCACATCCTGGTCAAGTGACAGGGATGATTTCGATGGCGGGTGCAAGCCCGCCATGCTCTTTTCAAGGAGGGAAGATGAGGGAACAGCGGACCATGCAGGTCACCCCGAGCGTAGGGGACTTTCGGAAAGCCATGTATTACGCGCTAGTGATCCGCTACCATCGCCCTTTCCAGATTCTTGCCATCGTCCTCGGATTCACGGTCATCTACGCTTTTGCCGGCGCATGTGGCTTGGGTACCCCAAACCCGATGGTATTCTGCATCGCAGGGACCTATCTTGTATGGGCGCTGGTCATGGCCTGCGGGGTGGAACGGCAGATCCAGAGGAGTTTGCGGCAGGAGGGGAATCCCGTCGGAGCGGAGGTCCAGCTGGTGGCGACAACCCATTCGCTTGCCTGGTCGATTCCTTCGTTGAAGGCCCATGGCGATGTGCAGATGGCACGTCTTTCGGCTGTCTTCCATATCTCCGGACTGTTCCTCGTCTACCTGGATGGAAGAAACACCTTGTTGATTCCTGAACGGGACCTGTCCAAAGAGGATATCGATTTCCTTGATGGCGCTTTCCTCAACCGGCTGGGGGAGCGGTTCTACCAACGTCACCGCCGCTCGTAACAGGTGGCAATGAGAAGGTCCTGGCGATGCAGGACCTTCCGTTTGATTAGCCTGCCGTTTCCGGCTCGCGATGTCTCTTCCCGTCGATTGCGGTGGAAACCTGGGTGAGAACCATGACGATGGCAATCAGGATGATGCCGATGATGTCGGTCTTGGTGCCAGGAACCACCAGCGCCAATCCTCCTACGATGGAGACACATCTCAGAAGCGGTTTCACAGGTCCGTTGAGGTAGCCGATGAAACCGGCGCCGATTCCTATCAGGCCGATGATGGCGGTGACCACCATGGGCAGGGCCTCGAGGAAGGTACCTCCAATCATGATCATCTTCGGATTCATCGCGAACATGTAGGGAATCAAGAAGGCGGCGATGGCGAGCTTGGTCGCGTTGACGCCCGTCTTGAAGGCGTTGCCCCCTGCGATGGCGCTGCCCGCGTATGCAGCCAAGGCGACGGGAGGAGTGATGTCGGCGACAATGCCGAAGTAGAAGCAGAACATGTGCGCGGCCAGCATCGGGATGCCGGCACGAATCAGGATGGGAGCTGCAATCGTGCTGGTGATCAGGTAGTTGCTGGTGGTGGAAACCCCCATTCCCAGAATCAAGCTGGTGAACATGGCGCAGACCAAGGCCAGGAAGACGTTGTTGCCGACCAGATTGAAGATACCGGCTCCGATGCGCTGTCCGAGGCCGGTCAGGGTGACCATGCCGATGATGATGCCTGCGGTGGAACACGCGGTGGCGACGCTGATGACGCTTTTGCCGGCCTGGGGCAGGGCTTTGAATATCTGGAAGAAGGGGACCCTGGTGTTCTTGCGCAGGTAGGGGACAATCAGGCAGATGAGACAGCCGTACAAGGCGCTACGGGTGATGGTCAGGCCGCTGAGCATGAAGTAGATGATGCAGGCAAGCGGAAGGATCAGATGCCCTTTGGCCCGCAACAAGGGAAGCAATCTTGGCAGTTGCTCCCGTGGAGTTCCCTTCAACCCAAGCCGTTTCGCCTCAAGATGGACACTAATCCAGATGCCGATGAAATAGAGTGAGGCAGGGATGATCGCCACTAGGATCAACTGGCGATACGGGATGCCACAGGCATCACTGATCAGGAAAGCCGCGCTCCCCATGACCGGCGGCATGATTTGTCCGCCGGTAGAAGCAGCGGCCTCGACCGCTCCGGCGAATTCTGGCTCGTAGCCAAGGCTCTTCATCAAAGGAATGGTGAAAGTGCCGGTGGAGACCGTGTTGGAGACGGAGGATCCGCTGACCGTACCTTGCAGCGCGCTGGAAAGGACTGCCACCTTCGCTGGACCTCCTGCGGCCCATCCCGCCAGGGAGTTGGCCAGGTCGATGAAGAACTGGCCGATCTTGGTCTTTTCAAGGAAGGCGCCAAAGAGGATGAACAGGAAGATGTAGGTCGAACAGACCCCGAGGGGGTTGCCGATGACGCCCTCGGTGGTGATGAACAAATGGGTGATGATCCGCTTCAGCGCGAACCCGCGGTGCCGCAGGAATCCGCCCATATACTTGCCCACCATCCCATAAAGGAAGAAACAGGAGGCGATGATGACAATCGGCGGACCGACGACGCGCCAGCAGGCAAGCAGCACCAGAGCGATGCCTAGGCCCGCCATGATGGTATCCACCATGGTGTACGCCCCGGCACGGAACTGCAGGGGCTTGTAATTCACGATGAAGTAGCCGACCACGCAGACAAACAGGAGTGCGAACAGGCAGTCGTACCAAGGCAACTTGTGCCGGTCCGCATGCTTGGTCGCGGGGTAGAGCAGGAAGGCGAGACTGATGGCAAATCCCAGATGCGTATAGCGGAGAATCTGGAGCGGCACCTTGTTGGAAATCGACGCATACAGCTGGAAAAGCGCGAAAACTGTCAGAATGACAGAAATGACTTTGTCCCCCGTTGGGGAGAAAATCTTATACTTGGATTCACGGTCAATCGCCGTAAGGTCGATTGGTTCCGTTGCAGGCTTGTTTGACATGTGCATGTTCCTATTGTTGTCTGTACAGGCAGGAATCCCTTAGGAACTCCTGCCCTGTCCAAGAAGATGGTTACTTCAGGAAATCAGGAATTGCGAGTCCCTGTTCCTCGTAATATTTGCGAGCGCCCGGATGCAAGTTGGCGGGGATGCCGTTGAGGGCGGAGTCGATGCTCATGTACTTCGCCTTGGCGTTGATTGCTTGGATCTCACCGAGGTGCTCGTAGATAGCCTTGGTGAGTTCGTAGATGGCTTGGTCGGAGAACTTCTCGTTGACAATCAGCATGCACTTGACCGCGACAGAAGTGATTGCATGACCGACATTGTAATCGTCGCTCGGCGTTTCAAACCTAGCGTAGTAAGGATACTTGTCAAGCAGGATCCGCATATGCTCATCGTCAATGGACAAGACGTCGATATTCTTGTTCAGAGAGAGCTCCATGACGTTTCCATTGGGAAAGCCGGAGCAGAGGAACATGGCGTCGAAGGTGCCATCCTGAATTCCATTTTTCGCGGTAGCTTGGTCGGCGAAGGTTTCGTTGATATCGTCATAGGTCATGCCGTAGGCACCAAGGATTTGCCGTGCCGCGACCTCATATCCGCTTCCGACCGCGCCGACACAGATGTTCTTGCCTCGCATGTCGGCGACGCTCTTGATGCCGCTTTTCTTGGAGACGACCATCTGGACCATTTCGGGATAGCAGGCGGTAATCGCGTACAAGTTGGTGATAGGCTTGCCGTTGAAGAGCTCGATGCCATGCAGGGCGTAGCTGTAGACGTCGCTCTGGATCATCGCGAACTCGTTGTCCCCGCTGCCGACAAGGCGGGCGTTCTCTGTTGAGCCACCGGTGGCGTTGACGGTCAGGTTCGCCCCCGTGGCCTGATTGACCACCGTGCTGAGAGCGGAGCCGAAGGCATAGTAGTTCCCAGTAGCTGACCCAGTCCCCATTAGGTAACTGCCACTAAAGTGTTCCTCGAGCTTCCCGGATGATGCCTGTTCCGCGCTACCATTGGCGAAAAGTCCAAACCCGACAGAAATGATGAGAGCTAAGCTCACAAGCTTTTTCACATGAGACCTCCTCATAATGTATTAACAAAATTCTAACATAATTCTCATGAATGGGAGGGTCAGGTATGGAAATTGCAGGTTCTTTTTCTTCTATGCCTTTCCAAAGAACTCAAAATCCGTATAGGAACCTATTGGTTTTTCGCATCAAGCCGCTCTTTGGCGATTGCCAGCATCAACTTGATCCGGTTCTCCTGGTTCACATGGCTGGCAGATGGGTCGTAGTCGATCGGGACGATATTGGCGTCGGGCACCTTTTCGCGCACCGCATGGACCATGCCCTTGGCGACAATGTGGTTGGGTAGGCATCCGAACGGCTGGGTGCAGATGATGTTGGAGTAACCCAGGTGGACCAGCTCCATCATCTCCGCCGTGAGCAGCCAGCCTTCGCCCATCTTGACTCCATAATCCAGGAGATTCCTGTCGTATTCCTTTTCCTTGAGATACGGGGCGGGCGCGACGTAGCAGTCGTGTCTCTTGATGGCGTCGATCATCTTCTTCTCGCCTTTGTAGAAGAATTTCAGGACCCGTTGGGTGATGATGCTCTGCAGGAAGAGGTGCCCGTAGTACTTGCGGTCGAGCTTGGCGTTGTCGAAACCATAGTAGAAGAAGTTCATGACATTGGGAATCATCACCTCGCAACCGTTATCCTCGAGGAATTTCTGCAGTTGGTTGTTGCCCAGGTCGGAGTATTTCATGTAGATCTCGCCGACGATGCCGACCTTGATCTTTGGCACCCGTTTGACCGGAATGGCGGCGAATTCGTCGACAATCTGCCTGAAGTTCGCGTCCATGTGTTTGCCGAAGTAGCCGTGGTTGGACTTGAACTTCGCTCCCATGATCTTGACCCAGCGCTGGATCAAGGCGTCGGTGTCTCCCTTGTGGATCTCGTAGGGGCGGGTCTGGTTGGCGACGGTCATGATCAGGTCGCCGTAGACTGCAGCCGCGTAGGCTTGCGCCACCATCAGAGGGGTCAGCTTGAAGCCTGGGTTCTCGTCCATCCCCTTGAAGTTCAGGCTTATGACCGGAATGTAGTCATAGCCGCAGGCTGTCAGCGCTTTCTTGAGAAGGAACAGGTAGTTCGATGCCCGGCAGCCACCTCCGGTCTGGGTGATCAGAAGGGCGACCTTGTGGGTGTTCCACCTGCCGCTCTTCAAGGCGTCGATGAACTGGCCGATGACCAGCTGGGCGGGATAGCAGATATCGTTGTTCACGTAGCGCAGCCCCTCCCGGATCACATTCGGACCCCGGTTGTCGAGCACCTCGGTATGGTATCCGTGGTTGGCGAAAATCTCCCGCTCGAGCGCGAAATGGATGGGGAGCATGTCTGGGGCGAGGAGCGTGTAGTCCTTGCGCATCTCCTTGGTAAACGGTTGGCTCATTGGTTGTTTTTCTCCTCGACGGCCGAGAGCAGGCTGCGGAGCCTGATGCGGACCGCTCCCAGGTTGGTGATCTCATCAATCTTGATCTGGGTGTAGATTTTGTCCTTCTGTTTCAGGATGGCGCGCACTTCGTCGGTGGTTACCGCGTCCAGGCCGCATCCGAAACTGACCAGCTGGACCACCTGCATGTCGTTCTTGTCCAGCGTGTATCTGGCTGCATCGTACATGCGGGCATGGAAGGTCCACTGGTTGAGGACCCCGCGTTTCTCGTAGCCCATCAGCGGAGCGAGGGAATCCTCGCTGACCACGGCGCATCCGAGCTGCAGCATCAGCCTGTCGATGCCATGGTTGACTTCCGGGTCGTTGTGGTAGGGCCGGCCCACCACAACAAGAATCGGCATATGCTTCTGGCGGGCCATGGCGATGATCTTCGCCGCCTGGTTCCGCACCGCATTCTGGTAATCCCGGTAGGCCTGATAGGCCTTGGCTGTCGCCTCACGGATTTCCTTCATGCTGAATGTCCCCAGCTCCTTGAGGACGACGCCCATCCGCTTGGGGAAGTATGCTTCGTCTCCAAGGGAGACAAAGGGGTCGAGGAACCGCACGCCACTCTCGCTCAAGGCAGGGATATTGTGTTGGATCACCTGCGGGTAGTAGGCGACAATCGGACAGTTGAAGTGGTTGTCCCCCTTGCGCTCGTCGACATTGTAGGAGGAACAGGGATAGAAAATCGTCTTGATTCCCGCCTGCACCATCTCCTCGATGTGGCCATGGACCAGTTTGGCAGGGTAGCAGATCGTATCGCTGGGAATCGTCGCCTGACCATCAAGATACGTCTGGCGGCTGGATTGCTTGCTGACCAGCACCTTGAAACCGAGGGAGGAGAAGAAGGTATGCCAGAAGGGAAGAAACTCCCAGTTGGCCAGCACCATCGGCAATCCGATTTCCCCGCGCTTTCCTTCCTGAGGCTGGAAACGCTCCATGTAGGCTTCCTTGAAGGCGATGATGTCAAGCACCGTCGGGTCCTCGATGAAGGCGGCGGGGTTGGTCATGCGCTCGCACTTGTTGCCGCTGACCATCCGCCTGCCACCGTCAAAGGTGTTGATGGTCAGCTGGCAATGGTTGGTGCAGCCCTTGCACTGCATGGTCCTCGTCTTGTGGACGAAGCTCTGCAGTTGCTCCAGGTCCAGCATCGTCCGCTCCTTCGGGGCTCTCTGGTGCTGCTTCATCGCGTACAGTGCGCAACCATAGGCGCCCATCAGTCCCGCCTGGTCGACACGGACCACTTCGGTCTGCAGTTCCTGCTCGAAGGCGCGGAGCACCGCGTCGTTCAGGAAGGTTCCGCCTTGGACGACGATATGGCGTCCGAGGGTGGTGGCGTCAGTGGAGCGGATCACCTTGTACAACGCGTTCTTGACGACGCTGATGGCGAGACCGGCGAAAATGTCGGATACCTGGGCGCCATCCTTCTGCGCCTGCTTGACCTGGCTGTTCATAAAAACGGTGCACCGGCTTCCTAGGTCGACCGGACGGGTCGACTGCAGGGCGAGCCGGGCGGCTTCGCTTGTGCTGTAGCCGAGCGCGTTGCTGAAGGTCTGCAGGAAGGAGCCGCAACCGGAAGAGCATGCCTCGTTCAGGAAGATGTCGTCCACCGCTCCATCGCGGATCTTGAAGCATTTGATATCCTGCCCGCCGATGTCGATGATGAAATCGACATCAGGCATGAAGGTGCGCGCCGCGATGAAATGGGCGATCGTCTCGACGATGGAGTATTCCAGGTTGAATCCATTCTTGATCAACGCCTCGCCGTAGCCGGTACTGCAACCCTTCTGCAGGTGGACATCGGGATACTTGCTCTGCACGTCGATCAGGAACTGGCGGACTGCCTCGACGGGATTTCCGTTGTTGTTCTCGTAGCGGCTGTACAGCAGGTTTCCCTCGGGGTCGACCAGACAGCTCTTGATGGTGGTCGAACCGGAATCGATGCCGACAAAGGCGTCTCCCACATAGGTCTCGATATCCCGTTTGGGCAACTTCGCCTTCGCGTGCCGCTCCTGGAAGGCCCTTAGTTCGGCTTCGTCCCTGAACAGCGGTTCCAAGGAGGTATAGGTCCCCTTGTTGGTATAGTTGGTCAGCTCGCTTCGCAAGGTCTGGTAATCGGTCTCTCCCGCTCCCGGGGCGAGGGCTGTGCCCAGGGCTACGTAGTACAGGGAGTTCTCAGGACAGAGCCCCTGGGTGTGGAGCGTCTTGTCGAAACAGGCCCTCAGTTGGCTGAGGAAGGTGAGGGGGCCGCCGAGATAGACGACGTTCCCCTTGATGGGACGTCCTTGCGCAAGGCCTCCGATAGTCTGGTTGACAACCGCCTGGAAGATCGAGACGATGATGTCGCTCTTTTTTGCCCCTTGGTTGACCAGCGGCTGGACGTCGGTCTTGGCGAAGACGCCGCATCGGCTGGCGATCGTATAACTTTGGGTCGCCTCCTTGGCTAGGTCGTCGAGCTGGTCGCTTCTCAGGCCGAGCAGGCTTGCCATCTGGTCAATGAAGCTGCCTGTCCCTCCGGCGCAGGTGCCGTTCATGCGGACTTCCAGGTTTCCGTCAAGGAAAAGGATTTTCGCGTCCTCACCTCCAAGCTCGATGACGACATCGCTGCCTGGCAGGTATTTCAGGACGGCGGTACGGGTGGCGTAGACCTCCTGCACGAAGGGAAGGTGGAGGTTCTGGGCCATGCCCATGCCGGCAGATCCGGAAATGGAAATGGAGAATTTCTTGTCCCGCAACAACGGCTTCATCTGCTTGAGCAGACTCGATGCTGTCTCGGGAATCTGGGAATAATGTCGTTGGTAATGGGAAAAAAGCAAATTGCCCTGCTCGTCGAGCAGGACGCATTTCATCGTCGTTGATCCAACATCCAGGCCGAGTCTCACGCTTTTTCTTCCTTCAGTTCCGTACCGTGTACGTTGAAATCGATGGCGGTTGTCTCTTGGACTGCCTTCTGGAGCAACTCGTCCATCTGCAGGTTGACGAAATGCCGGGTCACGGTCTGCTTGTCCGGATGCACCAACGGGTGCTTCGGGCTGAAGACCACGCAGCAGTCCTCGTAGGGGAGAATCGAGGTCTCGTAGGTACCGATCTTCTTGGCAAGGTCCATGATCTCTCCTTTGGACATACCTGCCAACGGCCTGAGGACCAACCGGTCGCTCATGCTGTCGGAGAAGGACATGGAGTCCAGCGTCTGGCTGGCCACCTGGCTGAGGGCTTCGCCGGTGACGATGGCTGTCGCCTCTTCCTTCTCGGCAAGCATGTTGGCCACCTTCATCATCGCAGCCCGGAACATCAGCGTGGTCTCGTCCTCGGGGGCGTGGTCCCTAATCCAGAGTTGCTGCTCGGTGAACGGAACGACATGGAGCCGCATGCCCTGGTTGTACGGGGCGAGGATGCTGGCGAGCTTCTTCACCTTGTCAAGCGCCTCCTGGCTGGTATACGGGTAGGCATGGAAATAGATCGCCTCCATCTTCAGGCCGCGGCCCGCCATCTTGTAGCAGGCGACCGGACTATCGATTCCTCCGGAAAGCAGCAGCATCGCCTTGCCGGCGGTGGTGCAGGGCAGTCCGTCAGGACCCGGTTGCGGAGAGGCGTAGACATAGGCTCTGTCGCGGATCTCGCAAAACAGCCTGAGCTGGGGATGATGGACATCCACTTTCATCTCCGGGTAGGTGGAAAGCACAATCCCCCCGAGCTTGCTCTCGATGTCATAGCTGATCATCGGAAAGAGCTTGTCGCTCCGTCTCGCCTCGACCTTGAAGGTCCCTCTCCCGGCGTCGAAGGGGGGCTGGGCGATCACCTTCCTGGCAGTCTCGACAATCGTGTCCCAGTCCTTCTCGCAGGAAAGGCATTTGGAATAGCCGACCACGCCGAAGGTGGTGCGGAAGGCCATGTCCATGATCTCTTCGGGGCATTCGTTGGAGATGTCGAAGTACAGGCGTCCCTTCTGCTTGTGCTCCTCGCTGTGGTAGGGCTTCAGCTTGCTCTTGATATTCTGCTTGAGCCGCTTCTCGAAGAAGCCGCGGTTCAATCCTTTCAGGGAAATCTCGCCCATACGGACGAGTACAGACGTGTAGTTGTCCATCATACACCTCCCAGGATGGAGAGGAGCGTGTCACAGAGACCTTCCACCTCCTCCATGGTATTGTCGGTTCCAAACGAGATCCGGATCGCACCCTTGGCGATGGAGGGGCCTTGCCGCATCGCCATCAGGATCGATCCCTGGTGCCCCTTGGCATTATTGGAACAGGCGGATCCCGAGGAAACGCAGTAGTCCTTGTCGTAGAGCATCCGGGTCAGCACTTCGCTTGGAAGCTTGTCGTTGCTGATTGTGAGAATGGCCGGCGAGGAGAGTTTCTCGGGGGTCACGATATGGATATGCGGGCAGGAGGCAAGGCGCCGCCTGGCAATCGCGTTCAAAGCCCGATAGGAGGCGATGTGGCTGTCCAGGTTCTCCACCGCGTCGGCGATTGCGACCGTCATGGCCTCGATGCCGGGCAGGTTTTCCGTCCCCGGTCTGAGCGCCTTTTCCTGTTCTCCGCCACGACTCAGGGCGATGATGCTGGTGTCCTTGTTGTACAGGAGCCCGACACCCTTGGGACCGTGGATCTTGTGGGCGCTGAAGGCGGCGCTGTCGACGCCGAGGTCATGCAAGTCCATGGGGATTTTTCCTAGCGCCTGGGTGGCGTCGGTGTGGATGTGGATCTTGCGCCCGATTGCCTGCTCCCGCCTGCGGACTAGCTGGACGATTTCCTTCACCGGCTGGATGGTGCCGACCACGTTGTTGACCAGCATGCAGCAGACCAGCCTCGTCCGCTCGGTCAATGCTCCAGCGATTTCGCCCGGGTCGAGGAAGCCGCCAGGGGCGTCGACGGTGACGATGTTCCATCCCAGCCGCTTCAGGAGCCTGGTGTAGCCGGTGACGGCGCTGTGCTCGATGGCCGGGATGATGATGTCCCCGGGTTGCTGTGCCCAGAGATAATTTCCCAGGATGATACCGTCGCTTTCCGTGGCGCAACTGGTGAAGGTGAGCGTGGCTGGAGCCACATGCAACAGCCGGGCGATTTCCGAGCGGTCTTCCTCAAGCCTCTTTCTCGCTTTCAACCCCTCCTTGTGGAGGGACGACGGATTGCCCCACCAGGTGGTGGAGGCGTGGTTGTAGGCGTCAAGTGCGGCGTCACTTATCCTAGTTGTTGCTGCGTTATCGAAATAGGCCATAAATACTACCCTGAATATGTACCCAATAACGGCAAATTAAGCAAGGACAATGCGCCTTCGCTTGTAACAGATGGAGTAAACTGGTAAAAAATAAGAAGCTATGGACGAACTTTGGAAAACGACGCTGGCCGGGGGAAAGACGACCACCGTTCTGATCGCGAGTGGTTTGCAGGATCTTTCCCGGCATCTAGGGGAATATGGGCGTAACGTGATGTGGGTTTTCGACACCCATACCGCCAAGTTCTTCAAGCAGCTTCCTCCGAACAATATCGTGCTGGAAAGCGGAGAGACGAACAAGAACATCAACAGCCTGCTGAGGATCATGGGCAGTGCCGCCGACTACGGAATGGCCCGTGACAGCCGTTTCATCGGTTTTGGCGGGGGAGTGGTCTGCGACATGGCCGCCCTGGCCGCGTCGCTGTACATGCGCGGCTGCCGTCTGACCTTGGTGCCCACCACGCTCCTGTGCATGTGCGACGCCACCCTCGGGGGCAAGACAGCAATCGACTTCCAAGGCAACAAGAACCTGATTGGCAGCTTCTATCCTGCCGACGAGGTGCTGGTATGCACCGACACGCTCCGTACCCTGCCCGACAAGGAGTACCACAACGGTATGGGGGAGATCCTGAAGCATGCCTTGCTCAGCCCCGATACCGAGCTGTACAAGTTCCTGCTTGCGCACCGCAGCGAGATTCTGAAGCGTGAGCCTCAGATCGTTGAGAAGATGTTGGAGCTCTCGCTGGCCGTCAAGCGCTTCTACTTGGAACAGGACCCGACCGAAACCAAGGGAATCCGGCAGATGCTGAACCTTGGCCATACGTTCGGCCACGCCTTGGAGTCGATCAGCCATTTCGGCACCTTCAGTCATGGCGAGTGCGTCGCCTGGGGAACCTGCAAGGCCTTGGAAGCCGGCATCGAGACAGGCGTCTGCGACAAAAGTTTCGCCGAGAGCGGCATCAAGCTCTTCAAGCTCTACGGCTACGATACCGATTACCGCATCGGGCGTGGCGAGTGGCTGGAATACCGCGAACATATCGCCCATGACAAGAAGAAGGTGGACGGCAAGGTCCGTTTCGTCATCCCTGAGCACCAAGGGTCCTGCCTGCTGATGCCGCTGGCGGAAACGATGATCCAGCATCTGGTCATCCAGCAGTACTCCTGAAACACGCGAGCCGCCCCGAGGGGGACGGCCCGGACAATCAGTCAGCCAGTTTCAACAGCCGCTGCTGCGCCTTCTTGGCAAGGCGGATGTTGGCCGCGTCGTCTTGTTCCGTCAGCCGGTCAATCAATTCTCCCAGGTAGAAGAGAGAGGTATCCAGAGCCTCGCCGAAATCCCTGCTCTGGGTGAAGCGGAACGAGTCCCCGCTACCTTCGAGCTGGATGAAGTCAAGTACCTTGCGGTCCTTTGGGCTCTTGACGAATTGAAGCAGACAGCCGAGCTTGACCACCAGCGATTCGGCCTGGTCGAGGGTGAAGGTACCTTTCGGCACATAGTCGTTGATGATTGAGTGGAGCGGAAGCTTGCCATCCAGGTCGAGCAGGGTATAGAACTTGCTCGGATACTCGACATAGTAGGCCCCGACCTGCAAGGTAGCGGGGAAGTTCTTTGCCCGCTTGGTCGCCTTCTTGTGCTGCTGGGCCAAATAGGAAAGCTCCCCGGCGGGAATGACCACCAGCTGCATGCTTTTCTTGCCGCTGGTATTGACCGTCTCGTACTTGTGACGGTAGATGGTCATGACCTCGTTGCCCTTGCGGTAGTCGCCTTCGACCGGCATGTGGGCCTTTCTCGTGCCATCCTGGTAATAGGCGTCGCCATCGCGCTTTCTGCCGTGGACCATGTCCGTCAGCTGCTTGGCGAGACCGGGCTGAATCTCGTCCAGCCACGATTCCTCCAGCGGACTGACCGAGCGGGCGTACATCCGGCTGGTCTCGACGATTTCGCCTGCGATGATGAATTTCGGAAGGATACGGAAATAGGCGGAACCTGGATGGATGAAGATTTGGCCCGCGGTCAGCGACTGGTAGACGTTCCGCTCGCTCTTGATGCAGATGTACTGGGACAATCCGCTGGCGATGCAGATCAGGTATTCCTTCGGAGTGCCCGAGTGGGAAAGCGGGAAGCCGATTTCCCCGCAGATGTCACCCAGCTGCTCGGTCACGTGGACGATCTCCTGCATGCATTGGTAATCCAGGTAATACATGTGGCAGAACGCCTGTTTCTTTTCCATGGTGTCGCCGGCCTTCAGATACCGTTCGTAGACATGCAGGAAGGTGACGAAATCACCGTATTTGGCATCGCTGAAAGATCTCTGGGCGGCGCGGGCCTGTTCCTCCTCGTCGGCAGGGAACAAGAATGGCGTTTTGCAGGAAAGGAAAGCGACGGCGACCAGAACTTGCTCGAGGACGTCGGGGTAGCGGAGCAGGCTCTCGACAATCACCCGTGAATGGCGGGGGAGCAACGGGAACTTGCACATCAGTTCCCCGACATTGGTCAAATGGCGGGTCTCATCGATCGCGCCGATGAAGCGGAGCGTCGCCTCCGCGCTCTGAATCGCGCTGTTTTTCGGTCGGGTGATGAAGGGAAAGTGCTCGTAGTCGTAGATTCCCAGGTCGCTCATCCTCAGCACGACCTCGCTCAGGTCGGTGCGGAGGATCTCCTCGGTGGTGAAGGAGAAACGGCTCGCGAAATCCTTCTCGCTGTAGAGGCGGTAGCAGACACCTGGCCTGGTACGGCCGGCCCTGCCTTTGCGCTGTTCGGCACTGCTCTTGGAGACCGGAAGAGATTCCAGCGCGCTTGTGAAGTTCTTCTGGTTGTAGAAATTGATCTTGGCAATGCCGGAATCGATGACGGTGGTGATTCCGTCGATGGTGATCGATGTCTCGGCGATGTTGGTCGCCACGACCACTTTGGTCTTTCCGGGAGGAGTGGGGGTGAAGACCGACTCCTGTTGTTCCTTGCTGAGCCTGGCATAGAGCGGGTAGACGACCAGCTCCTCGTTCGGGTCGTGTTCGAGCAGGTTGGAGACGGTATGGGTGATGTCGAACTCGCCGGGCTGGAAAATCAGGATATCCCCTTTGCCCTTGCGGCTCTTGACGATCCTCCAGATCGTTTCGTTCATCTTCTCCGTGTCGAATGGGTTGACCGGCTGATAGAAGATCTTGACCGGGTAGACCTGGCTCTGGATGCTGACCACCGGGCAGTCGTCGAAGAAATGGGAGAATGCCTTGGTGTTGATTGTGGCGGAACTGATGATCACCTTGAAATCCTCGCGCTGGGAGAGCACACCCTTCAACAGGCCGAGGATGAAATCGATGTTCAGGGAACGCTCATGCGCCTCGTCGACGACAATCACGCTGTAGGATTTCAGAAGCGGGTCGGCTTTCAGCTCCTGGAGAAGGATGCCGTCGGTCATGATCTTGACACGGGTCGACGGACTCGTCGTGTCGGAAAAGCGCATCTTGTAGCCGACGTAGGTGCCATCTTGGTCGCCCAGCTGCCGCTTGATGAAATCACAGACGCTCAACGTCGCGATGCGTCTGGGTTGCGTGATGCCAATCGAAAGGGCGTCGGCGTACCCGGCCTCCTTGAGGATCAGGGGAAGCTGGGTGGTCTTGCCACTGCCAGTCGGACTTTCGACGACAATCACCTGATGGCCCGCAAGGCCATCAAGGATTTCCTGCCGGTGCTGCCAAACGGGAAGGCTTTTGAAATCCATTACGCCAAGCCTTCCTTGATGGTCTTGACCGCTTCGTCAAGGGTGATCATCTGCTTTGTCTCCCTGCTACGGAGATCCTTCAGTGAAACTTTGCCGGCGGCGTGCTCATCGCCGCCACAGGTAAGGGCGAAGGGGATATGCTGGAGCTCGGCGTACTTGAACTGGGCGCCCATCTTCTTCCCCTCGGGGAGGTACAGGTCGACATGGAGCCCCGCGCGGCGCATCCGGGTCGCAAGCCCGTTGTACCAAGGCCTGAGACCCTCGTCCATCACCATGACCAGTACGTCAGCGGCCCTGCTGTCGCCCAGCATCTTGCTGTCCAGCTCGCCCAAAGCCGCCATCAGGCGGTCCAGACCAATCGAGGAGCCGACGCCAGGCAGTTCCTGCTTGGTATACAGGCTGGCGAGATTGTTGTAGCGTCCGCCGCTGCAGACCGAGCCGAACTGGTCCAGTCCATCAAGGAAGGTCTCGTAGACGATTCCCGTGTAATAGTCCAGTCCGCGGGTGATCGACGGGTCATAGATGAAGTGGTTGGCGATCTGGGCGCTTTCCAGATATCCGTAGATTTTCCGCATGCGGCCAGTGTGCTCGTTCTCACCACCTGCAAGCGTGGCAAGCCGGGCCAATGTCTCCAGGAATGGTTCCTGCTGGTCTTCCTTGGTGATGAAGCGCATCACTGCCTCGGCCTTTTCCGCGTCCGAGGTGATTTCGGTCAGGCTCTGTTTGACCGCGTCCGCGCCGACCTTCCTGAGCTTGTCGACCTCGCGCAGGATTTCCACAGCCTTCTCCTCGACGCCAAGATGGGAGAGGAAGGCGTTGAACAGCCCGCGGTGGGCGATGTGGAAGGTATAGCCCTGGATGCCGAGCATGGAGAATGAGGAATCCATCATCGACAAGATCTCGAAATCGGCTTCCGCGTTGTCGACGCCGACGATGTCGAAGTCGCATTGGGTGAACTCGCGGAAGCGTCCCTTCTGCGGGTTCTCGCCCCGCCACACCTTGTCGATGTGGAAGCGCTTGAAGGGAAGGGGAAGCTCGTTCAGGTGCGCCGCCATGAAGCGGGCGAAGGGCACGGTCAGGTCGAAACGCATGGCGACCTCGCGTTCGCCATTGTCCTTGAAGTGGAAGATCTGCTTGTCGGTTTCGCCGCCACCTTTGCCGAGAAGCACCTCGGTGTATTCCAGCACCGGCGTGTCGATGGGCACAAAGCCATAGGAGGAGAACATCTCCTCCAGCTTCGCGATGATCGCCTTTTTTCTGATTTCGTTCTCCGGCATGGAATCCCGGAATCCCTTGAGCACGCGTGGCTCTATGATTTTTCCGTTAGGCACGGTAATGCGCTCCTGTTGTCATTCAGATTCGATTCGTGTTACAAACCTTATATCAGAAAATCTTAACTCTGGAAATAGATACACCTTTTCGAGCAAGCGATGTTAATCAGATATAAACAAGATACGAAAGGGAGAAGCGTTCCCTTCGCGAGAATCTACACGCCGGCAGAGCACCACATCAATCCCAACATGATTGACAAGGACGCCTATTGGGCCGTGCGTAAGCTACAGAACAGCGGCGCCGAGGCCTACCTGGTCGGTGGGGCGGTGCGCGACCTGTTGCTTGGACTTGTCCCCAAGGACTTCGACATCACCACCAGCGCCAGCCCGCGCCAGATCCAGCGGATGTTCTGGAACGCCCGCATCATCGGCCGCCGGTTCAAGCTGGTGCACCTGGTCTTCGGTGACAAGATCATCGAATGTTCCACGTTCCGCAGCGGGGAGACGGCGGAGGACGGGTCGAACAATGTCTTCGGAAGCGTCGACCAGGACGCCAAGCGGCGTGATTTCTCCATCAACTCCCTCTATTACAACCCTGTCAACGGACAACTTTTGGACTTCAACAACGCGATGGCCGATTTCCGCAAACGCAGAATCACCAGCATCATCCCTCTGGACCAATCCTTTGTCGAGGACCCGGTGCGGATGATCAGGGCCCTGAAGTACTCGGTGACCACCGGCTTCCGGCTTCGCCTTGACATTCGCATGGCAATCAAGAAGTACGCTACCGAGCTTGGCCGGATCTCCACCAGCCGCCTGACCGAGGAGACCAACAAGATCCTGGCCAGTGGCCATTCCTATGAGATCTTCAGGGTATTGGAGCGCTACGGACTGTTGGTCTACATGCTTCCCTGCTTCAGCATCTACTGCAAGTATCCGGAGGTGCGGAAAAGTCTCACCATCCTGGACAAGAAGGTGATGGACGCCAAGAACGGGAAAGGGCCGGATATCTCGCTTTCCGAGCAGATCAAGTATCTGGTCCAGCCGATGGTGATCCTCTCCGGCAGGGAGGAAATGTCCAGCGAAGAGCGCTTCCACGAGGTCTTCCGGCAAATCAAGGTGCTGGTCAATCCGATGACGCCCCCCAACTACGAGATCGAGGGTGCCGTCAGGTCGATCCTCAACGAACAAGGCTACAAGATTCCACGGACCAAGAACCGGGTGGTGAAACAGAACCGGCCCCAGGCGCGGGGCGGGCAGAAACGGGGAGCCCCGATCCGCCGTAGCAGAAAGCGAGCGGCCGGTGGAGCGAGACCGGCGTCCATCCCTGTGGCCACGCCCTCTGGGGAGCCGAAGACAAGCGCCGAGGCGCACGACCTGTAAGGGACTGTCATCCCCATTCCTCGATCTCGATCGAGACCGAGGCGATGAAGATGGAGCTGCTCTTCTCAAGCGAGTCCGCGATGAACTCCTGCAGCTCTGTCAGCGTGCTGGCGATCTGGTGTGCCAACGGCATGCGGAGCCTGATGGCCAGCACGTAGCCCTCCGGGCGGACGATTGAGCTGACCGCGACCACCTGCAGCTGGCTGTCGAACTCTGACAGGCACTGGGCGACCATCTGCTTCAGGGCTACGTCGCTGATCCTCACCTTGGTGTATTTGCTGAACTCCGGACGGACGATTGTCTTCTCATATTCCTTCTGGTTGCGGGCGACCGGGTTCTTTTTCTTCTTCAGAAAGACCTTCAGCGAGTCATAGACAATCTGCGGATATTTCCGCGTCACCTCGATGGTGGGTACCGGGATGACATGTTTTCCCTCGGCGTAGCGGCTTCGCATGGCCGCCTCGATCTCCGCCTTGGTGGCGATATCCTCGATATGCAGGATCTTCTCCGGCTGGGGGAGCCCCAGACGGGAACAAATCTTGAACACCATCTTCTCCGAGGTACCGATGATCAGGATCTTCCGGTACTTTTCCTGGCGTAGCGCCTTGACCACGCCGTCGCGGTGCTCATCGTCTCCGAATACGGCGCAACGCACCGCTCCCAGCATGCTCTCGGCGCGCTTGGCCGAGCGGCCGGCGATGATGCGGTCCCCTTTGATCAGGAGACCATCGTCTATGATCAGCTGGCAGTGGTACTGGTCCGCGATGATTTTCGAACGAAAACTTTTGCCTGTACCGCTTTTCCCCACCAACGCCATCGTTTTCGGCTTGGTAATCTGGAAAAAGAGGTACCGGAATATACGATTCATAGAGTGTATCATACAATATGGATGGATATTTGCAAATCGGCGAACATGTTCCGGAAGAAAGCAGGCAAAGGTAAACAAAGAATCTTTATGCACGGAATTCCTCGTTTTTGTCACATCAGATAAACCATATGGGACATGAATTCGCGCAAAGTGCTGCTCATGCTAAAAATGAGGCTGGTCTGGTTGCATGACCAGCACGATTTTGCAGTTGTTTATGCGATTCCGTTGTCATATAATAAATGTTGATTTATCGAAAGGAGAGTGTGATTCATGAGAGCACCTACGTTCACGAAAGGTGGTGTTCATCCAGCAGATAAAAAAAGTCTCAGCAAGGACAGACCAATCGAGGTTCTGCCTTTGCCGGGCGAGCTCCTCGTTTCCTTGTCCCAGCATCTCGGCGCGCCTGCCAAAGCCCTGAAGGCGAAAGGCGACCATGTCGAAAAGGGTGAGAAAATCGGGGAGGCTGCGGGATTCATCAGCGCTGACGTGCATAGCCCGGTCAGCGGAACCATCACCGACATCAGGCCTGTACGGCTTGCCAGCAGCGTTCTGTGCGACGCCTATGTGATCAGGCCGGACGAGAGCCAGCCTGAATGGCCGGAAGAAACCTATGACTGGAAGGGGCAGAGCCCGAAAGAGCTTCTCGGCCAGATCAAGGAGTATGGGGTCGTGGGTATGGGTGGCGCCACCTTCCCCACGCACGTCAAGCTTTCCGTCCCGCTCGACAAGCAGGTTGAGGCGGTTGTCGTTAATGGAGTAGAGTGCGAACCCTACCTGACCGCCGACTATCGGCTTGAAATGGAACATGCCCGAGAGGCGATGGAAGGGGCGTTGATCGCCCAGAAGATCACCCACGCGAAACGGGTGATCATCGGTATCGAGCTGAACAAACCCGACGCCATCGCCCATTGCAAGGAGATCATCGCCAGGGAAGGGCTGGATATCGAGGTGATGGGCCTGAAGATGAAGTATCCGCAGGGAGACGAGAAGCAGCTCTTGAAGGCTACGCTTGACCGGGAAATTCCCTCGGGCAAGCTTCCCCTTGATGTTGGTGCTGTGGTCTGCAACATGGGTACCTGCTACGCCATCTACCAGGCGGTTGTGCTGCACCGCCCATTGGTCGAGCGTGTTGTCTCCGTCACCGGCGAGTGCGTCAGGAACCCCAAGAACCTGCTTTGCCCGATTGGCGCGAAGGCCAGCGACCTGATCTCTTTCTGTGGCGGATACAGCAAGGAGCCTGAGAAGCTGATCAGTGGCGGTCCGATGATGGGCTTCGCCTTTTTCAGCGCCGACACGCCGGTATGCAAAGGCACCAGCGGCATCCTCGCCTTGGAAGCGCAGCCGCAAATCCGCCAGACGCCATGCCTGAACTGCGGCAAATGCCTGGCCGCCTGTCCAATCGGGCTGGCGCCGAACAAGCTTTACCGCCTGATTGTCCACAGCAAGTATGCCGAGGCCATGGAGAACGACCTGATGGACTGCAAGGAGTGCGGCTGCTGCTCTTACAGTTGTCCCGCGGGGCTCCCGTTGGTCCAGGCCTTCAAGACCGGCAAGAAGCTGGGGAGGAAGAAGAAATGAATGCACCGACTTTAACGGTATCGACTTCGCCGCATGTACATTCCCGGCAGGATACCGCTTCAATCATGTGGACGGTCAGCGCCGCCCTGCTCCCTGCCGCCTTGTGGGGAATCTATTCATATGGACCAAGGGCGATGTGCGTCCTTCTCGTCTCGGTAGCCACCACCGTCCTCGCGGAGCTCTTGTGCGACAGGCTGACCAGACAACCGTCGACCCTCTGGGACGGGTCGGCCGTCCTCAGCGGGCTTCTTGTCGGCATGAACATGAGTCCTTCAATTCCGTTTTACATCCCGGTCATCGCCGGCCTTTTCGCCATGCTGGTTGCCAAGTGGAGCTTCGGCGGACTCGGGGCCAACTGGGCGAACCCCGCCATCGCGGGGCGTGTCTTCGTCTTCTTCGGATTCACCAGCGCGATGAGCAGCTTCCGCCTTCCCGGGGCGCTTGGTCGGGCTTCTGGCGCTGACGCGATCGGCGGAGCGACTCCGCTTACCTACCTGAAGACCCGCCTGGTCGATGGTCTTGCCAGTACCGATGTCCTCGGTGGCAACGGCTATCCGTTCACCAAGTTCGCCGCGAAGGTCGCTGACATGTGCCATGTCAGCCCCTATGCCGTTGACGCCTTTTTCGGCAACATAGCCGGTTGTATCGGTGAAGGCAGCTCGTTGCTACTCCTTGCCGGTGGCATCTACTTGCTCTACAAGAAAGTGATTACCTGGCACATTCCGGCCACCTATCTTGGTAGCTTCGCCATCCTGAACTGGCTCTTTGGCGGTTTTGCCCATGGTGCCGGTTTCGCCCATGGCGAGGTGCTGATGCCGCTGTTTACCGGCGGTCTCTTCCTCGGCGCCTTCTTCATGGCCACCGATTACGTGACCACTCCATGTACCCACAAGGGTGAGGTGATCTTCGGTATCGGTTGTGGATTTTTCACCTTCCTGTTCAGAAATTTCGGCTCCATGCCGGAAGCTGTTTCCGTGTCGATATTGATGATGAATATCGTCACCCCTACCATCGACAGATATGTGAAGAACCGGAAGTTCGGCTTTGTGAAGCCGGAAAAGAAGGGGGCTCAGGCATGAACAAGGATATGGCAAAGAACCTGCGTTACGGGGCCATCCTGCTGGTTATCTGCGCGGTTTGCTCGCTGGCTCTCTCCGTGGTGAACAAGATCACCCTTCCGGTCATCCAGGGCCACAACGCGGCCACCAAGACCCAGGCTCTGGCGCCCCTGGCCGGCGGCATGTCCATCGGTGACGAAACCCTGGTGAGCGGGGACGAAATGGTCGCCAGCTATTACGTCCTGTCCCAGGGGAACGATGTCGGTGGATACATCCTGACCTTGAAGGGGAGTGGATATGGCGGCGAGTTCACCTTGCTTGCCTCCTACCTGACCTCGGGGGAAGTCATCAGCGCCAAGATGCTGAGCGACAGCGAGACTCCGGGTCTGGGCAAGAAGAGCGAGGAGGACTGGTACATGGATAAGTTCAAGGGGACGGGTACCGCCGACAAGCCGGTTCCGACCAGCAAGAGCATGCTCTCCAAGGCTGACTCCGACGCGATCAGCGGTGCGTCCGTGACCTTCGGTGGTGTCAGCAAGTGTATCGCGTACGGATCAACCTATGTGATCCAGAAGGGAGGTGCGAAATGAGCGGTCATGTGAAAGAGTTCACCAAGGGGTTCTTCCGCGAGAATCCGACGTTCATCGTCCTGCTTGGCCTTTGCCCGACATTGGGAACCACCACGATGGTGGCGAATGGAATCGGTATGGGGCTGGGAGTCATCTTCGTCCTCTTCTTCAGCAACATCATCATCAGTCTTTGCCGGAAATGCATTCCGGCCTCCATCCACATTCCTGCCTACATCGTCATCATCGCTACGCTGGTGACGCTGCTGCAAATGCTGCTCGAGGCCTATGTCCCCTCGTTGTACGCCTCCCTTGGCGTCTACCTGCCGCTGATCGTCGTCAACTGCATCATCCTCGGCCGCGCCGAAGCTTTCGCTTCCAGCCACGGCGTTTTGGACAGTGCCCTTGACGGACTTGGCATGGGCATGGGACTTACGATGAACCTGACGGTCATCGCCTTGATCCGCGAGGTGCTGGGCGCCGGAACCATCACGCTCTTCCCAATCGGAGGGTGGGATGGTGTGATCAATGTTCCCATCCTGCATACCACCCCGTGTCGCGTCATGACGCTGGCTGCGGGAGCTTTGCTGCTGATGGGCTATCTGCTGCCGGCATTCAAGGCATTGATCGGCCTGATTACCGCTCCGAAGGAGGCCACCAGATGACCATCATCGCGATTCTGTTGACGTATATCTTCATCAACAACTTCATCCTGGTGCAGTTCCTCGGACTGTGCCCGTTCATCGGCGTTTCCAAGAACAGTGAGAACGCCATCGGCATGGGGGCTGCGGTTACCTTTGTGACCGCCATCACCAGCACCATCTGCTGGTGCGTCTACCATTGGTTCCTGGTGCCGTTCCACCTCGAATATCTGGAGACGTTGACCTTCATCCTGGTCATCGCAAGTCTGGTGCAGTTCGTCGAGATGGTGATCAAGAAGATCAGTCCCCCGCTGTACAAGGCGCTGGGCATCTATCTGCCGCTGATCACCACCAACTGTGTGGTTCTCGGCATCGCGATCATCAACATCACCAACCAGTACAACGCCATCGAGAGTTTCTTCTCCGGCCTTGCCGCCGGTCTTGGCTTCACCCTTGCCATCATCCTGATGAGCAACATCCGCGAGCGGCTGGAGTTCAAGCCGGTCCCGAAGGTTTTCCAAGGGGTTCCAATCGCGTTCACTTCCGCTGGCTTGATGGCTCTTGCCTTCATGGCCTTCGACAAGTCGCTGTTGACCAACCTGCATTTGGTCTGAGGAGGAAGGCATGGGTGCTATTATCAGTGCGGTAGTGGTTGTCGCCGTCATGGGCGGTCTGTTCGGATTCCTGCTTTCCTGGGCCGAGAAGAAGCTCGCAGTCAAGAAGAACGAGAAAGAAGAGGCTCTCGAGGCGATCATGCCGGGCGCCAACTGTGGCGGTTGTGGCTACGCAGGTTGTGCCGCGTATGCCGACGCTGTAGCCAGTGGCGAGGCGCCGATCGGCCTTTGCAATCCGGGCGGAAGCGCCTTGGCCGCGAAGATGGCCGAGATCATGGGGGTGGCGGCTCCTGTAGCCGAGCAGCGCAGGAAGGTCGCCCACGTCTTCTGCAAGGGTGACTGCAACGTCACCAGGCAGGACTACACATACAAGGGAATCAGTGATTGCAACAGCGCCGCTTTGCTGTTTGGTGGCTCGAATACCTGCAAGAGCGGATGTCTGCATCTTGGTTCCTGCATCGCCGTCTGTCCTGTGGGCGCCATCAGCAGGAATGCCGAGGGCCATATCGTCGTCGACGAGGCTGCATGCATTTCCTGCGAGAAGTGCACCAAGGTCTGCCCGACCGGCGCGATCAGAATGTTGTACGCGGACAGCGAGTTTGTGGTAGACTGTTCCAGCCATGAGAAAGGCGCGGTCGTCAGGAGCCAGTGCTCGGTCGGTTGTATCGGGTGCATGATCTGCCAGAAGAAGTTCCCTGAGAGCGGATTCACGGTGGACAACTTTCTTTCCTCCTTCGACCAGAACGCCAGCCATGGCCAGGCCGGGCAGGCCCTTGAGGCATGTCCGACAAAGGTCATCGTCAAGCGATAAGGTCGTATGCGGATACTCTTTGGTGGATACAGTCAGATAAGCGCAGGCACCCCTCATAGCGTCTATGAGCGGGTGCTTGAGTCTGTGCTCAAGCCGATTTTGACCTTGATCTACCATTCGAGTGACGCATGCTTTTCCCTTGCCCTTTCCGGAGCGGAAATGGAATGGCTTGATACCTCGCATCCTGAGGTCAACATGCTGGTCCGCGACCTGGTCAAGAAGGGGCGGGTCAACATGATTGGCGGCACCTACTGGCAGGGGATTCTCTCCTTGCTTGCGCCAAAGGACCGCAACGCCCAGATTGAGAAGGCGACCACCGAGATCCGCAGGACCTACGGGGAGCGGACCAACAGCTGTTTCTGCTATGGACAGGTCTTTGCTCCCTACCTGCTCAATACCCTCTCGCTTTGCGACATGGACAGGATTCTGATCGGCCCCTGTAGCGGCAGCTGCAGCATGGGCAGCGAAGAGCCTTTCGTCATGTACGAGCTCGACAAGCGGATGGTGATTCTCCCGATTTCCAGCATGGCCAGCGCCTTGACCAAAAAATATGCCCAGCAATCCATTTCGTTCGCTGTCTATCTGAAGGAGATGGAGACGTTGATCCGCCAGGACGAGGACAAGGAGCTGATTTGTTTTCTCAACCTGGACCAACTCTCCGAAGGGGGAATCCAGCCGGAGGAGACGGTAGAGCTTTGCAAGCTCTTCTTTGCGCTCCATCCTCTTTCCATCGACGCCTTCGATGGCACCAAACGTGTCGGCTATCAGTGCGACGGCTGGTATGGGGACGATTGCCAGCACTTCGGCGCCCCCTGCTTCAACACCCTGTTCCAGAGGGACGAGAATATGGGGCAGCTGTACGGGCGGTATGTGGTGTTCAACGAGATTGCCAAGAACTACAAGCGCAACCGCGAGGTGAAAAAGCAGATTGAGAAGTACGCGACCAAGGCTGGCACCGGTTCCCCATATATCATGGATGCCGCGGCATCCATGCTCAGGCAGGAGACAAGGCAGTATTTTTCCCGTCAGATCTGCGAGGCGGAAAACCTGCTTTCCCGGGAAATAGATTTCCAGTTCCCGGAAGTCTTTGATTACAACCGGGATGGAATTGACGAGTATCGTTGCTCCAGCAGGAACCTGAAGTGCCTGTTCAGTCCCAGAGGCGGTTCGGTAGCCGAAATCTCCTATCTGCTGACCGGCAACAACTTCTCCATGGCGGGCCTTCCACTGCGTGACTGCGGAAAGGTCAATTCCTTATTCGCGCACGGCGAGGGGATCCGCATGCCACTGATGACCGACGTCTTCCTCAAGGATGGGCAGGCCCCGGACTCCCTCAACCTGGGACCTGACTTTTATGGCGACCTGTCAAGACGCATGTACATCGTCGACGAGAGCCAGGGCGCGAAAGGGGAGTATGGATTCTCGATCAAGTACGGAAACCTGCTGGTCGACAAGCGTTTCCGGCTCAAGCAGAACACCCTGATTGCCGAGATTTCCTTGACCCATATCGGCAAAGAGGAGCCCGCCAAAGGGTGCTATGGGCTTTCCTGCCCGATTACGGTACTCCCTGAGCAAGAGCATGTTTCCATCACCGTCAACGAGGAGCCGGCCAGAAGATACCGCGCCTCGAGCGATACGGAAACGGTAGTCGAGCGCGTCCATTCATCTCGTGTTGTCGGCGCGATGACGGCGACGCTCTTTTGCCCGAAGGCATACACGCTGGTCAAAGAGCGCGTCTCGATCCGCACCCGCACGATTCTCGGAGAGGAGGACATCACGCTGTTTCACCTGCTGGTGCCACTTTGGAGCTTCAACCTGGAGCCTGGCGAGAGTGTCACCTACAACCTGGGCTTCCGCATCGAGAAGAACAGCTGAGTTTGTTGCATCTTTTCCCGTCCATCAAGTATGATGGGTACATCATCATCAATAAGGAAGTTGTCTATGTTTATCCAGAATAAAGCCATGTTTGAAAACATCAAGGAAGAAGCGTATCAAGAATGGAGGCGTCTTTGACAACTCCGACATCAAGAACCAGATTGCGCAACTCGAAGCCCAGACAGCCCAGGACGGCTTCTGGAACGACAAGGAAAACGCCAACAAGCTGTTCGGAAAGCTCGCTGACCTGAAGAATTCGTATGAGCCTTGGAAAGAGCTGGTCGCGAAAGTCGACGAGACGCAGGAGCTGATTGACCTGTACGCCCCCGAGCCGGACGACCCGGACACCCAGGCGCAGATCGATAAGCAGATCCAGGAGCTGAACGAGGATTTCCAGAAACTCAGGCTGAAGACCATGCTCTCGGGCAAGTTCGACAAGAACAACTGCTTCCTCTCCATCCACGCAGGCGCAGGCGGAACCGAGGCCTGCGACTGGGCCGGCATGCTGGAACGCATGTACCTGCGCTATTGTGAACGCAACGGCCTGAAAGCCGAGGTCGAGGATGAGCTGGAGGATGAGGAAGGCGGCGGCATCAAGAGCTGCACCATCCATATCGTGGGCGAATACGCCTACGGCTACCTGAAGGGTGAGGCTGGCGTCCATCGTCTGGTCCGTATCAGCCCGTTCGACGCGGCCAAGCGTCGTCATACCTCGTTCAGTTCCGTGTATGTCTCTCCGGAAGTCAACGACGACATCGAGATCGAGCTGAAGCCTGAGGACTACCGTCTGGACACCTATCGCTCCGGTGGTGCCGGCGGACAGCACGTCAACAAGACCGATAGCGCGGTCCGTATCACCCACTACGCCACCGGTATTGTGGTCCAGTGCCAGAACGAGCGCTCCCAGTACATGAACAAAGATATGGCCTTCAAGATGCTCCGCGCCAAACTGTACGAGTACTACGAACAGAAGCGCAAGGAAGAGCACGACAAGAACGCCATCGCCAAGAAGGAGATCGCGTGGGGCAGCCAGATCAGAAGCTATGTCTTCCAGCCCTATACCATGGTCAAGGACCACCGTACCAACTTCTCGGTCGGCAATATCCAGGCGGTCATGGATGGCGACATCCAGCCCTTCATCGAGAGCTTCCTCATCTGGAACAAGGAAAACGGGGTGCTCGATTGAGGCATCGGTGGTTGACGCTCGCGCTGACCGTGCTGTTCTGCACACCGTTACGCGCCGCGAGCTGGCGGATCGCCAGCATTTCGGCGAACGAGGAAGCGAGCGCCTTCCACGCGTTGGTTGTACGGCAGGTCGGCCTGTACCTATCCCAGTCCTCCCTCCATTATTCCGACTGGGAGGCCGACAGGAAACGGCAGGAACTGGAGTGGGAGACGTGGCAGTCCTGGTCGAAGGCGTATGATTCCATGACGCTTCCCTCGTGGGGGGAAGCGTCTTCTGTCTCTACGGACACCTTTCCCATGGAGGTCGAGCTGACCGAGCTCAAGGCTGACCAGACGTTGCTTTCCCTCGCGAAGGAGGGCGATCTTTCCTGGTTCTGCGACGCCTATGGTTATGACGAGGTGCTGCTTGACGAAACCACGAGTGTCGGCGAAAGAAAGCGATGTCGTCTCTCAAGCTATGTGCGGGCGACTGGCCGGCTTGCCTTGCTGGTCGACAAGCTGAGCTTTCGGGAGGACGCGAGCGATTTGACCAGCGACGTGGTCCTGGCGTTGCTCATGGCTCATCGCCAGGAGCCGGTCAGTGCGGTCGTCCTGAGAGACGCGCCTCCTTCGGTAGCCGTCGCGGTGGACGGCGTTCCCGCCTCAAGAGACGCGTCATTGGTCCTCCTTGCGCCAGGACGCCATATCATAGGCTTGAGCGCTAATGGGTATGAGTCCAGAAACGCCGAGGTGGAGTGTCTGGCCGGCCAGAGCTTGGAGCTGGGCGCGACGCTCCAGAGAGTCCGGCTTCCCTCGCTTTCCATGGCAAGCGGACAGGGGCTGGTCACCTGGTATGTCGACGGAATCAGGCAAGGAACCTCTTCGTCGCTGACCTTGGATGACCCACAGCTTCCGTTGCTGGTTACCGCGGAAAAGGATGGGTTCGTGCCGCTGAGCCACCATCTGACCACAGACCGGGGAATCGTCGATTTCCAGATGAGCAGGGACTGGACGCGGGATCCCGACTTCACCCGCAGTGTGCAGAAGCAGTTCTACAATGCCTTCGTGTCGTTGATATGCAGCGTGGGTTTGACGCTTGCGTATCCCACTTTGTATAACGTATATGGGGATGGAGACTACCTGAGCGGAGGTCTCTATGTCGCGTTCCAAGGGGCCGCTGTCATGAGCGCCATCAGCCTTGTCCGCTCCCTGTTCACCTATTCGGTGACCACCCTGCAGCATTGATTGCTAAGAAAAGGACGACGAAATGTTCAAGAATTTTGGAGAGAAGCTCAAGGCCCTGTTCAGCCGCAAGACCTTGGATGAGAACTACTTCGAGGAGCTGGAGGACCTTCTGATCGAGGGCGACCTCGGTCCGAAGATGGCGGAGCGGATCAGCGACGAGGTGCACGAGGCGGCCAAAAGCGTCAACCCCAAGAGCAACGAGGAGCTGCAGCTCTTGGTCAAGTCGCTCTTGAAGGACAAGGTGAAGAGCTATGTCCCGGCAGTGGACGACAAGAGCCCGACCGTGTTCCTGATTCTCGGAGTCAACGGAGTGGGCAAGACCACAAGCATCGCCAAACTGGCCCATATGTACCAGAAACAGGGCCACGAGGTAATCCTCTGCGCTGGCGACACCTTTCGCGCCGCCGCCATCGAGCAGCTGGAGGTCCATGCCAAACGCCTGGGTGTCCGTATCATCGAGCAGAAGAACGGAACCGACCCGGGGAGCGTCGTTTATGACGCGATTGCCAGCGCCCAGGCGAAGGGGAAAGGGCTCTTGCTTGTCGACACCGCGGGCCGCATGCATACCAAGGAAAACCTGGTACGCGAGCTGGCGAAGATCGACAAGGTGATCCGTGGCCGGGGGATTGATGACACGCACTACAAGAAGTTCCTGGTCATCGACAGCACCACAGGCCAGAACGGGGTCAGCCAGGCTGAACTCTTCAACGCGGCGGTTCCTCTGGACGGCTTGATCCTGACCAAATATGACAGCCTTTCCAAAGGAGGCGCTCTGGTCCAGATTGGCGACAAGCTAGGCATCCCGGTCTCCTTCGTCGGGACAGGGGAAGGGTATGACGACATCCATCCCTTTGACAGCGAGGAATTCCTCGACACGCTGGTGGGACTCCAGCACTGACATGCGCCTGGCTGTAGCGCTGGCTCTGGTCCTGGCTCTGCGCCCCCTCTTCGGGGCGAGCGCTCATGCTGGCGCGCGCTACCTCCCGGACGGATCGCTCTTGGAGCGGACGACAGAGGAAGGGAAGGAGCTGTTCTCCTACGACGCTGACGGACGGCTGGTGCAGGTGCGGTTCATCGGAGCTGACGGACTGGAGAGCATCACTTGGTACAGCTACGATGTACGGACCGGCCGTCTTGCCCTGGTGCAGGAAGCCGACTCCGTTACTTGGTTCGACACTCGGCAAACATTCTCGCTTGTGGAAGGCGACTCTTTCGAGCAGTTTGAGAGATTGGGTGATTCCTACTATCTGCGCAGCCATATCGTCGACGGGGTGGCTGCCCAGAGACAAGGATCGGTCGGCGTCGACGAAGAGGGAAACCTTGTCCACCAGCGCCAAGAGGGCGACAGGAACATCACCGAGGTCTATGATGGAAAGGGAAACCTGGTCAAGGAGACGGTCACCCAAGGGGGCACGGTCACCCGTAGGAGCGAGCGTACCTACGACATGACGGGACTCCTGGTCTCGGACACCGTCACCTACGGGGACGGGAGTGAGGAGCGGATGCGCTATGCACAAGGGCTCCTGACGGAACAGGTGGACGTGCGGGATGGGAAGATCGTGAAGGTGACACAGTTTCTCCCCACCAAGGTGGAGACGGTCTACTCGGAAGGGATCCCCTACGCGAGAATCACCTACCATGCCGATGGGCGAAGCGTCGGGAAGGTGGAGTATCTATGAAGGTCAGACGTCTGCTGGTCGCCCGCTACGGATTCTCTCCGGAGAACCACCACCGCCAGAGCAATATCCGCATCGTCATCTCCCTTGCCTTTTCCATGGCTGCCATGCTGGTCATCCTCTCTGCCATGCACGCCCTCGCTAGCGCACGGCTTTCGGATATCCGTACCTACGAGACCTTTGACCTGCAGGTGCCGGTCGCGGACAGGGCGGAAGGGGAGATGCTTGCCAGCGAGCTTGACGCCCAGGAGCGCGTCGACGCCTTCCTGGTCGCGGAGGAGCCTGCCTTGCTCAGCGGGGCTACCGACAGCCTGATGGTCCGTATCCGCTATCTGCCCGAGGAACTTGCCTGGTACGACAACATGACCTTGCAGGGAACAAAGGGCTGGATGCCGTCATCGTTTGTCGCCTGGAAATGCGGCGTCCCGATTGGCGGGGAGATGGAGATCGCGACAATCGGAAAGGGAACGCAGGCCAGGGTGGTGCCCAAACGGACAAGATGCCAGGTGACCGGCACTTTCACGAGCCGGGACTCCTCTTTTGATTCCCAGTATCTCCTGGCTTCGATTGACGATGCGCCTACGACCGCGTCATGGTATGTCGCGGTGGTGACCGGTCTGGACACCACGCGTGTCAAACATCTGGTTGCCAAGACGCGTCCGGACCTTGGGCCGCAATCCTGGAAGGAATTGTGTTCCTCGCTCTACGGAGCGCTCCGACTGGAACAGTTGGTGGTCCGTTTCGTGTTCCTTGTCCTGCTTCTCATCATCCTCCTTTCGGTGCGGCGCGGAATCGAACGGCTGGTCAGCAGGAAGCGGCGTGAAATCGGGACATTGCTTGCCATGGGTCTGTCCCGACGTTCCATTATCGCTGTGTTCCTGGAGGAAAGTCTGGTTTCCACGGTTTCCGGGCTCCTGTGCGGAATCCTTCTTGGCTGCGGGGTCATGCATGTGGTCAACAGGATGGGCGGTACTTCCTTGCTTTTTGGGCTGCCTGTCCTCAAGGTCGATTGGATGCCTACCATTCTGGTCGCTTTGTTTGTCTTTGCCGGGTCCTTGGGCATGGCGTATCTGGGCATGCGTAGGACTGTTTCCCTTTCATTGATGGAGATGTTGCGCGATGACTGAATATGTGCTGGAAGCTCATGGAATCACTAAGTCCTACCCGGAAGCGAACGGACAACTCCTTCCAATCCTGAAAGGAGTGGATGTGTCTCTCGAGCGTGGAAAAAGCTACGCGATTGTCGGCAATAGCGGGAGCGGGAAAAGCACGCTGCTGGAAATCCTGGCGACCCTGCTGCCCGCAGATTCCGGGATCCTCTCCATCATGGGACGCGATGTGAAGGGCCTTAGCCCTGCGGCCCACGCCGCGTTGCGCAACCGTGACCTCGGGTTCATTTTCCAGAACAGCCAGTTGCTGGGGGACTTCAACGCCTTGGAGAATGTGATGATGCCGCTGTTGATCAAGGGGGAAAGCGCCGCGATCGCCCAAGCAAGGGCGACGGACCTTTTGGTCCGGGTCGGGCTTGAGCAGCGGCTGCGCCACAATCCCGAACAGCTTTCCGGGGGAGAACGGCAACGGGTAGCCGTCGCTCGTGCCCTTGCCTGCGGACCAGCCATCGTCTTCGCCGATGAACCGACGGGAAGCCTGGACGAGGGGAATGCCAGGATAGTGGAGGATCTGCTGCTCGATCTGGCCGGGGAGGGGAAGTTCACCCTGCTCCTGGTGACCCACAACAGGCTCTTCGCCGAGCGGACCGACCAGGTTTGGCATCTCCGCGAAGGGGTGTTGGCATGACGTTCCAGCAACTGGTTTCCAGCCATTTGATCCGGGAGAGGAAGCTTCGGGGGCAGTTTGTCCTGTTGCTCTTGATTTCCCTCCTGGTGAGCTATGGACTGGTTTTCGTCAACTCGATGGTCGAGGGCATCCAGCAGCGCTACGTGATGCTGGGGGATGGGGAAATCACCGTCCAAGGGGCTTATCCGGAGGGGGAGCAGGTGATTCTTGCCTCCGCCCTGATCTATGGGAGCAGCTCGGTCAGGCCAATCGCGCTGAAAGGAGTTGGCGACAGCTATTTTTCCGCCGGGAGAAGGGCTGCCCTGCGCTCGCTTTCCCGTCTGGAGGAACAGGATACCCATAGCGTGACACTGGGCAGGACCTTGGCGAACGAACTGGACTTGAAGCTTGGGGACAAGGCTTTGGTCGTGATCGCCATCGGAGACAGTTTTCGTCCGATGCTGTGCAAGGTAGGAGGCATCTACGATTCGGGCTACGCGGAACTGGACGCCAATCTCGCCTTCCTGCCATCCAAGGCATTGGAACCCTATGGATTTCCCGTCCAGACCGAACTGGTCGTTGGGAAGGGATTGGAACAGTCTTTGCGGCAAATCCGGGAAGAAGGATATTCCGCCCGCGCATGGTACGAGGAAGAGGATGATCTGGTGGAGAACCTGGTCACGAGCCGGAAACTGATCCTGGTCATCTTCTGCGTCATCATCCTGCTTGGAGCCTACTTCGCCAGCGAGTTCGCCTCTGTCCTGGTCTATGACCGGAGAAGGGATATCGCCCTGCTTTCCCTGTTGGGAAGCACCCGCCGCTCGATCACGCGGGCCTTCATCCGCGGTATCTGCCTTCTGGAGAGCATGGCTGTCTTCCTTGGTCTTGTGCTTGGCATTCTCCTCTCGTTCCTTTCCCGGCCCCTGCTTGGCGCCATCTCCGACTATGGTTTCCCATCGCTGACCTACTATCTTTTGACCTTCACCATCAGGATTCCGCTTGGACAACTTGCGCTTGTCGCTCTTTTGCTCCTGGTCGCCTCGGTGGTCTCGGCCGCCATCGGCATCCGGGGAATCAGGAAAATAGAGCCGCTTTCGCTGGTGGCATAAGGACAGAGATGCGTCCTTTTGGTATACTGTCTCCATGAGTTTTGAAGTATTCGCCCTTGGTACGGGCGGCATGCAGCCGCTCCCCGGTAGATTCCTGACCAGCGCCATGGTGCGCCGCGAGGGAGAGTTGTTCCTGTTTGATTGCGGTGAAGGAACCCAGGTCTCGCTGAAGATGTTGGATTTGCATTGGAAGAAGATCGACAGGATCTTCATCAGCCACATGCACGCCGACCATGTCACAGGGCTTCCGGGAATACTGATGCTCTCCAGCCAGGTCGACCGCGAGAGCCCGCTGACAATCTTCGGTCCTCCGAAACTTGCCGAGTATGTCGAGTCCTCCCGCAGGATCCTGGACATGTACATCAACTATGAGATTATCGTCAAACCGGTTTCTGAAGGGGTGATTGTCGACGAGCCGGAGTATACGGTCAGCGCCTTCCGTCTGGAGCATACCAAGCCCTGCTGGGGCTATGTGCTGCAGGAGAAGATGCGCCCGGGCGCCTTCCATCCCGAAGCAGCCAATGCCGCAGGGGTTCCGGTTGGACCGATGTGGGGACAGCTGCAGAAAGGGCAGAGCGTCACCCTGCCTGATGGAAAGGTCGTGACACCGGATGAGGTGATGGGGCCTCCACGCAAGGGACGGAAGTTCAGCTATGTGACAGACACCCTCTACCTGCCAGGGATTGCCGATTTCGTCAAGGACAGCGACCTGCTGCTCTGCGAGGGAATGTTCACCGCGGATCTCGAGGAAACCGCTCGGGAGAAGAAACACATGACCAGCGCGCAGGCCGGCATGATCGCCCGTGACGCCCATGTGAAAAAAATGGGACTGCTGCACTACAGTCCCCGATATAGCAATGGTGAATTGAAGAATCTGGCGCGCGATGCCCGGGCAATCTTTCCAGACACGATCCTGACCCGGGACCGTATGTCGTTCGACATCCCGCTGGAAGATTGAGCCTCAGGCTTTCGCCTCTCCTATGAGGATATCGCTGCCAATGACACGGCCGCTTCGAGAGGCATAGCCCAGCTTCAACTCGTTTTGCGGTTGCTCTCCCTTCAACGTCTCGACCACCTTGTCCATCACCTCTTCGGTTTCTTCCTGGTTGAAGAAGGGGAAGATCATGGCCTCCGTGCCATCATCCAACGTGAAGGAGAAGGCGCTGGGATCGATCAGGCTGGCGATGCGCTCATTGGCTTTTGCTCTGCTTGCCTCGTCGCTACTGGTTGCAAGAACCAAGGTCAAGTCATAGTCCATGTCGGCGGCGCTTTCCAGCTCGTTCTCCAAAATGGAGGTGAAGGAATCCTCGACGCTCTGGGCCGCGGCAGGAATGGTGACGGTCGGGCTGATTGCGGTCTCTTCGCTCTCGGTGACAATCGGTTCCTCGCTCTTTGCCGGCTCTTCCTTTGTCTCGTCCTCGGCCAGTGGCTGGGAGAACACCATGTTCTGGCTCTTCAGCCTGGCCGGGTCATCACCGGGAAGGCGGGAAAGTGGCTCGTCGTAGGCGTTTGGAGGAAGCTTGTCGACCTGGTCGGCGTACTCGTCGTCACGGCGGTGCGCCACCATCACGCCGGCCTGAATCATCACCAGTCCAATCAGGATCGGGAACAGCTTGACCATGATGTCGTAAATCTGCTGTTGGGTAATCTGGTATTTCGGAATAAGGTAGGCTCCAAACGCGTACACTAGCGCCCCCAGCACCAGCACTGTGATTACAAGGCTCGCGAATATCTGTTTGCCATAGCTTTTCCTTTCTGCCATCTCATCCTCCGGATATGTACATGGTTCTCGTTTCCGAGTACCATTCCGATTATACGGTTGGCGTCAATCAATGACAAGAAAGAAATGGATGGCTTCTGCCTTTATTTACCTGATAACTCTCCTTTTGCTGGAGATTTGCATCGGCACGCATGGACTTACCTACATCATGGCCATGAGGAACGAGGTGAGCGAGCTTGCCTACGAGGCGCAGCAGAAACAGGTGCAGGTCGACGCGCTCCTTGCCCGAAAACAGAGCATGGCGGAGGGGGAGGGAGTCCAGGACGCAGCCTTCAAGCTCGGTTACCAGCGCGAGGGAGAGCAGGTCTATTTCTTCGACCAGCCGGGGCTGCAGGAGCCGGTTCCCGCCTCGGCAAGGGAGGCGAGAGTTTCCCACTATGTGCATTTGCCGCTGTGGGCGAACGCATTGATCGCGCTGGCGGCCGCACTGCTGAGTGTGATACTCTTTGTGGCCGAGGAAAGGAGGAGAGTGGAGTATGAGTGACAAGGAGTCGAACGTCTGCTACAAGAACCAGGCCGGTACTCTGGAGCTGACGGTACGGATGCTGGAAGAGGGAAAGGTGCTTGTGCTTCCCTGCGATACCATCTATGGGCTGTGTGCGAAGGTAGGGAAGGAGACGATGGAGGCGCTGTACGCCATGAAGGAGCGGGACCAGCGCAAGCCGTTCCTCCAGCTCGCCACGCTCGAGCAGGCCGAACGGATCTGCGTTGTGCCCGACGACATCAAGTCGGTATGGCCCTGCCAGCTTACCGCAATCATGCGCAACAGGGACGGAAACGGCAAGACCGCGATCCGCGTTCCTGACGACCCGTTTTTGCAGCGAGTGCTTTCCCTGCTGGATTGCCCGATCTATTCGACCAGCGTCAACATGTCCGGCTCCGCGAGCCTGACCAACATGACCGACATCATCTATGCCTTCAACGGCAAGGTGGACCTTTTCGTTGTCGATGGGGAAATGCAAGGCACCGTGCCCTCGACGTTGATCGATTGCACGGTGCGCCCGTATCGGATTCTCCGCAGTGGCGGGTATGACGCCACAGGCTTGATCCGCTAATCAGCCGACGATTTTCCTCGCTTCCAGATAATACCGTTTCTCGGTGGCCTCTCCCATGCTGAATGTCTTGCGTGGGAAAGCCTTGTCTTTTCTGATGGTATCGAAGAAGGTCTGTTTGGAGATGTCCGGCAGAACCAGTCCCGCGTTTCCGGCCTCTTTGGAAAGCTTCTGGACGATTGCCGTTCCATGGACGTAGTCGACGCCCGTCTTTCCATCCGAGGTGAGGGTGTCGATGACCTTCTGCAGGGTTCCCGCAGCAATCGCGCAGACCGGGTCCTCAAGGATGAAGAGCTTTGGTCCCTCGCTGTCCACATAGCCGAATTTCTGACCCTTGACAGCAGGGTCGTTTACCGCGGCGCATAGCGTCTCGAAGTCCGGTTCCTCGACGACCTTTCCTCCAGAGGCGAAATCCTCGACCGTCTCGCAGAAGGTGTCGAAGTCGACGTGGAACAGGACACGATGGATCGGTTCGAAGGTCAGCCCCTCGTCATGGATGTTCTCCAGCTCGACCAGGCAGAAACGCGCGGGGTCGTTCTCTCGCTGCGCCTCGGAAAGCGTCGCCTTCCGGTCCTCCCAGCAGCTTTTCGCGGTGGCGAGGCTGTGGTTGCCGTCACCCATGGCGAAGAGCAGGGGATTCTTCGGATCAAGGGCTTCGTACAGTGCCTCGAACCCTCTGGCGACCAGTTCGAGGTCCTCCGCTTTGTCTACCAAAAAGCCTTCGATGGAGCCACCACCAGCCATCAGCTCGGTTTCGTAGACTTTGGTCAGCTGATCGCGTTTGGCAGCCAAGGCTTCGATGATCTGGCGTTTCGCGTCATCAATCAGCACCATGATATGGGGGATTTCCAGCACGGCGTTCTTGCGGATTTCCTTGCGGGGCGGAATGCGGGAAAGGATCGTTCCCTCCGTGGCGCGGATCAGGCTGGTGCTATCTTTGGAGTAGTCGTACTGGTCCAAATCGAGTGCCGCCATCAGGCCCCAGCGGCTGTGGCCAAGGGCAGTGGTACGGTGCACCAGCAGGAAGGAGTGTGGATAGGTGTCAAACAGCTTCTGGTCCAGATACTGGCGCATCGTTTGGTCGATGCGCTTGATGCGCTCCTCTTTGTCCGGTTCTTCCAGGTAAACCTCGGGATAAATCAGGTGAAGCGTGGAAGGGGCCTGACCCACGTAATCCTCTACTTTCTTCCAGTATTCAGGTTCCGATGTGAACTGGTCGCAAGCTACCACCGCCCACTTGGAAAGGTCGACCGGCTTGGCCGGAAGCAGGATATCGGCTGGTCTCAGCCCGAGTTTCACGAAGCGTTCATCTATGGTTTGCATACAAGCAATTCCTCCTCGGACAGTGTACCCTGATTCTCGACCATTGCAAGCGAATTTGTTCTGTTGCCCCGACTCCCTGTCCAGTGGTATGCTTGAGGCATGCTGCAGACACAGAGACTCCTCGCTTTCTCCTCCAGGGTGCATACCTATCTTCTCCTGCTTCTCTGTTTCTTTTTCGTAGCCTTTCTTGGGGGCAGCTATTTCTCTGTGGACGAGAGTTACATCGACCTGCTGGTGCTTTGCCACGAGCTGGTCTGCTGGACCATCTATCTGATGGGCATCTGGATCCTGGTGCTGGCGGGAATCGTTACCGTGCTGGCCGGGGTCTTTCCTTTAAAGCTGTTTCTGCTGGACGTGCTGCGGGTCGCCATCGCGTTCAGCGTTTCCTATGCCATTTCCTTCACCCAGCATCTGGTCGAGCAGGGAATGGTCATCGGTTTGTGACCCGAAGGAAGGTAAACCATGTCTATCTGCGCGCTCAGGGGGGCCACGGGGGTCAGCGAGGACAGCCCCGAGGCGATTGGCAAGTCGGTCAAGGAATGTTTCGAAGTCCTCTTGGAGGAGAACCACCTCTCTGAAAGCGACCTCGCCTGCATCCTCTTCACCATCACCTCCGACCTGCAAAGCAAGAATCCTGCTGGCGCGCTCAGGGCGAGCGGCCACGGCTCCAGCGTCCCGCTGTTCTGCATGCAGGAGCCGGAAATCAAGGGGATGATGCCGAGGTGCGTCAGAATACTATTGATTCTGAAAGAGGAGAGAAGCGCTCTGACACCTGTCTATATCAATGGGGCGGAACGGCTTCGCCCCGACCAGTTTCCCAAGAAGTGAACAGGGATAACTTACTGCCATTCCCCAATCTCTGAGATGATTAGATACGGTGAATAGTCGGGAAGTATGTAGGTTCTCGATGGAAAAGGGGCAGACGTCGCAAACTAATATTTCGCAGGAAGGACCTCAATCCCCAATCATGAGAAGATTCTCTTTTGCCGAGTCCGACGTGCAACTGGCGACGAATTGGGACAACGGTTCTATGTTCATGAAGTTTTTTCTGAGGACGAAATAAAAGAGACCCCCATATCCAGAACTATTGGTGAAAGCCAACAGAAACATGGAGGCAGGTCTCTTTATCTCAATATACTTCGGGTTTTCTAAATGACAAGACCCTAAATCAGGGCAAGCCCGACGTATTGAGACAAGGCTACGACTACAAACTCAACATGAGCAACAATGCGGTCGAGGCATACTCCGAAGGGAAACGGTCTCTGAAAGAATGACGGAAGGCCGACACCGTCGAGAGGCACCAACATCATGATCAAGGCAACTCGCAGATGTGCTTACGGATTCATGGACACACAAAAAATGGCTCTGTACAGATTTTTGTGGGATGAAGCGGAAACGCAAGGGATGGGGGGTATGAAAAAAGGGAATGAAGTCTCAAACTTGTAAGCAACTACACTAGCAAGGAGAGACCACATTCCCTATGAGCGACATTATCATGGCAA
>JAQYHB010000043.1 GCA_028722305.1 Spirochaetales bacterium | reverse complement strand
CAACGACTCGCACGAGAATCCCGCCTTCAAGGCGGAAGGCTTCGCCTATGTGGACCGCGACACGCTCTACAAGGAGAGCGACGTGGTGGTACTGCATTGCCCGGCCTTCCCGGACACGGTGGGCATGATCAACAAGGACTCGATCGCCAAGATGAAGGACGGAGCGCTGCTGGTCAACAACAGCCGCGGGCAGCTGGTGGTGGAGCAGGATCTCGCCGACGCGCTGGACAGCGGAAAGCTGGGCGGCGCCGCGGTCGATGTCGTCTCCACCGAGCCAATCAAAGGCGACAACCCGTTGCTGAAGGCAAAGAACTGCATCATCACCCCGCACATGAGCTGGGGAGCCAAAGAGGCAAGGCAGAGAATCATGGACATCACTGTCGAGAATGTGAAGGCTTATCAGGCCGGAAAACCGATTAATGTTGTCAATAGCTAAACTGGTTGTTGAGAAACAAATTGCAAAATAACGTTCATTGAGAGATGTAACTTGTGCTACAAATTGTGAGCACTGAAAAAGAGAACGTTATAGATAAGAGTAGGTTGACATGAAATATAAAGTTCTTGGAAGAACAGGAGTTAAGGTATCTCAGTTGGGGTTGGGCTGTATGAATTTCGCCAATGGTGTTGACGAAACAATGGCGAAAAAGATTATTGACCGTTGCCGTGATAAAGGGGTGAACCTCTTTGATACAGCTAATATTTATGGGCTAAATCGGTGCGGTGAATCTGAGGAAATCCTTGGTAAATGTCTAGAAGGCCAACGGGATGAATGCATAATAATCAGCAAGGTAGGTAATTCACGATGGAACAGGCCCGACAACGACGGAGGCCTGTCTAGACGTTATATCATGTTGGAGGTTGAAAAATCTCTGAAAAGATTAAAAACCGACAGAATAGATATCTATATGATTCACCACATGGATCCTTGTACTCCTATTGAAGAAACTTTGCGCGCCTTAGATGATTTGCAGAGGCAAGGAAAAATCATTTATGCAGGAATAAGTAATGCATCCGCATGGGAAATAGCTCTGTCTCTCGGAATATCTGAACGGGAATGTCTTGGAAGATTCGAAGCAGTTGAGCCGATGTACAACCTAGTGAAAAGACAATCTGAGGTTGAAATTTTACCCTTAGCTATGAATCAGAATTTGGGCGTAGTCACATATTCTCCATTGGGAGCAGGACTTCTCACTGGAAAATATAAAGGCGGTAATCTGAATGTAGAAGGTCGTATTACGAAAAGCGCAAGGTATTCCGGAAGATATATTGATGAACAAAACTTCAAAGTCGCGGATGCCTTTGTTGATTATGCGGAGGCTCATGGCTTAAAGCCAACTCCCTTAGCAATTGCTTGGGTAATGAGCAATCCTGCTGTAACTTGCCCGTTAATTGGTGCTAAGAATTTGGAGCAATTAGAGCTTGCATTGGCGGCTGTAGATATCCAGATGACTACAGAAATGAGGTCAGAAATTACTGCTCTTTCTGTGGAGCCCCCTTCCGCAACTGATCGTACGGAAGAAAAAAAGAATCCAAATATTTTTGGGCACTAACATATTGGTTTACATAAAAATATAGTTAGAAAACATTTTAATGGGGGAACCCTGCTGTTGAGGAAATTTGACAACATATGCATCCTCGAAGGTATTAGACAATACTGGTTATGAATACGTAACAAAGTATTCCTTGGAAATTGGGTGAGAAAAAAACCGAGAATATCGATTGGCTCTTGTTCCGATGTTGGTAGTGGATTAGTTTAATCTGAATCGATGCTCTCTGCTACCAAGAACACCTAATCCAGGTCCTGGAGCTCTCCCTCGACCACATGACCGGCAAGCTGGTGAACGAGTCCTGACGACGGACCGCGTGTGTTGCGTTTTGTTTCCTCTTTTTGTGAAATTTTAGTGATGGTCCCTATGGCAACTTGTCATAAGAGAACCCTTGCTGGTAATGTGCAAATGGACGTTTGGCGTTCAAGGAGATGTACATGAAAAGAATCGTGCTTGGATTGATGGTGCTTGCTGCTGCCATCTCCCCGCTCGTTGCCGGAGGTTCTTCGGAAGCCCGGACTGCAGAGGGCAAGGAACAGGTCATCACGCTGAAAATTTCCCATAACATGGACTTTACGACCATTCCCGAAGCGGTCGTTGATGCGGGGGCCCGCCTGAACGAGAAATACAAGGCCGAGGGCAAAAACATCCGCATCGAGTTCGAGAAGGATTATCAGACGATCGACTGGACCCAATACCAGAACAACATCGTCTTCGCCCATAAGACCGGTGACCAGCCGGATTTCTACGCCATCAGCGATGTCGCCTCACTGGTCAAGAACGGCCTCCTGCTTGATCTTACCGATCTGGTTGAAGAGACCAAGGATCTCTGGGTTCCGGGAGTTTTCACGACGGCCACCGATACCAACGGCAGGGTCTACGCGTTCCCGCCGGATCTTCCGGTCAGGGCCATCTACTACAACCGAGACTGCCTGAAGGCCATCGGCTGGACCGACGAAGAGGTCAATGCGCTTCCCGGCAAGGTCCAGGAGGGTTCCTTCACCTTCGAGGACTACATCGCCCTCTGCAAGGAGGTCGTGGACAAAGGTGGAGCCAAGGAAGGACTGATCCATCGCACCGGCGCCGGCAACGACTTCCTCGACATGATCGTCGTGCTTGGCGGACAGTATTATGACGAGAAGGGAACGCTGGTCTTTGACCGTGAGGGGCTGAAGCGGTTCTTCCAGTTGACGTACGACGACTCCAACGTGCGGGAAATCACTCCGCACAACCTGAACCAGCAGGTCTGGACCGAGGTCGAGAAGAGAATCTACACGGGAGACGCCTTCTCCTACTACGGACCGGTCTACGCGAGCCCCTACATGGCTTCCGCCGCCGGTGTCACGATTTCTGAGTTCGCCGAGAAGGTGGGATTCATCATGTTCCCGAAGAGCCAGTACGTCGACCATCCGTTCGTCTACGGCGCCCCGCAGTATGTCGGCATCTCCAGCAAGACCAAGTACCCTGACCTTTGCAAGGAGCTGTACAGGATGCTGGTCACCGAGGACACCGACCTGATGGCGCGCCATGCCGCCACGATCAATACGCTGAGCTCCGTCAAGGCAGCCAACGAGGACCCGCAGATGGCGGAGAACCCGATTGTCGCCGCTACCGGGTATATGGCCCAGTACGCCTTGGTCGCCCCGAGCATCGATGGTCTGTCCACCTACCGGAGCGAGCTGTTCAAGCAGATTGTCGCCCTTGAGCTTGGTCAGACCACGCCGGAGAAGGCGGTCAGCGACATGGAGACGCAGATCACGCTGAACGTGAAGAATGTCATCGTGAAATAACGTTTCGTTCGTTCCAGGGAATGGCCGCGCCATTCCCTGGTGTTTTGGAGGCGACATGAAAAGGAAAACCGTACAGGCATATACCTTCCTGTCTCCCTTTCTGGTGCTTGTTTCATTGTTTTATCTGCTTCCTGCCATCCTGACAATCATCATGTCCTTCACCGGATTGGATGCTACCTTCCAGTGGAATTTCGTCGGGCTCTCCAACTACAGGAAGATTTTCCTGGATCCGAACAACGGGCTGATCCTGGCAAACACGCTGGTCTATATCTTCAGCGCTATGGTCCTGATCATCCTGCTTGACCTGTTCATCGCGATCATGACTGCCTATTTCATCCGTAGCAACGCGTGGGCAAGCCTGTTCAAGTCCATCATCATGTTGCCGATGGTCACTCCATCGGTCATCTATTCCATCCTTTGGCTGTGGTACCTTGACGCTACGGAGAACGGATTCATCAACAAGGTAGTCCATTTCTTCCGGCCATCGGGCAGTCCGACCAACTGGATCGCCGATTACCCGATGGCCGTCATCATCCTGGTCGAGGTGGTGGTCGCATTGGCCTATGGGGCGATCATCCTTTCCAGCGCTATCCGTTCGATTCCCGAGAACCAGTTCCGGGCGGCGAGGGTCGATGGCGCGAGCGAGTGGGAGATTGTCTGGCAGATCATCATCCCCAACATCTCCAGCCACATCAAGTTCGTGGTCATGTGGGAGACACTGGGCCTGCTGACGAATTACATCAATATCATGCTGATTACCAACGGCGGGCCGTTGAACCGCACCGAGGTCTGGGCGCTCTCGGCCTACCATAAGGCCTTCGTCGACCAGCAGTACGGGTATGGAGCCGCCATCAGCGTCATGCTGATTCTCGTCGTCTTCATGCTCATGTTGCTTTTCGGGTTCGCTTCCAAGCATGTGCGCGCGAAAGGAGAAAAGGAAAATGATTGATATGACCCGGAGCGAGCGGCGCAAGCAGAACATCGCGATTGCCGTGATGATCCTTTTCGTGCTTCCGCTGGTATTCATGTTCATCATGTTTTTCGGCATGGCCTTTTTTGATGGCGACGGACATGTGACCCTTTCCAATTTCCAGTTCGTCGTCGGGCCGATGAAGCTGCGTGACCAGACTACGATCAAGCCGATTGGTCCCGCACTGCGCAACTCGCTGATTTTCACCTGCCTGGTGACGTTCTTCGAGGTGCTGGTCAGCATGCTGGCCGGCTACGCGCTGAGCCGGCTGCGTTTCCCCGGGAGAAGGAACATCCAGACCGGGCTGCTTGTGTTGCGCATGTTCCCGAACCTGCTGCTGTTGATTGCCGTGCTCTACGTGCTGATGGTGCTGCATGTGGTCAACACGCTACGCGGCGTGGTCCTGGTGGCCCTGGCGTTCCGCATTCCTGGCTCGACCTTCATCATCAAGAATTTCTTCGACGGGGTCTCGCGCGATATCGAGAACTCGACGCTGGTCGACGGTTGCACGCCGCTGTCCGGGTTCTTCCAGGTGATCATCCACCTGGTCAAGCCCGGCATCGTCAGCATCGCGGTTTTCAGCTTCATGAGCGCCTGGTCGAACTTCATCCTGTTCGACACGTTGCTCTTCGGCAGCAAGACGCCGGTCATGTCGACCTATATCAGGGCCCTGACCCGCAACGACCAACTGATTCCGACCTATAACGTCGTCGCGGCGATGGGTATCGTCTACATGCTTCCCGTGATTATCTTTTTCCTCCTCACGCAGAAGCAGCTTATGGAAGGCAATATGGGAGGAGGCAAAGGACTATCATGATTGAGATCAAAGGACTGCGTAAGGAATATGACAAGCATACGGTAGCGCTGGACCGCTTCGATCTGACCATCCCTGACGGGAAGTTCATCGCACTGCTCGGTCCTTCGGGTTGTGGCAAGTCCACCACGCTGAACTGCATCGCCGGCCTGCTGGACCCGACAGAGGGAAAAATCCTCTTCGACGGAAAGGATGTGACCCACATGGCCCCGAAGGACCGCAACATCGGCATGGTGTTCCAGTCCTATGCCCTGTATCCCCATTTGAGCGTGCTTGACAACATCGCGTTTCCCTTGAAGCAGAAGGGTATAGAGAAGAAGGTACGCCACGAAAGGGCGCGCGAGGTGGCCAAGAAGCTGCAGATCGAGCATTTGCTTGACCGTAAGCCCGCCCAGCTGTCGGGAGGACAGCAGCAGAGAGTCGCCATTTGCCGCGCCATCGTCAAGGAACCGCACATCCTGTTGCTCGACGAACCGATGTCGAACCTCGACGCGCGCCTGAAGATCGAGATCCGCGAGGTCATCAAGTCCATCCAGCAGGACCTGCAGGTGACGGCCATCCTGGTCACCCATGACCAGGAGGAGGCGATGGCGCTGGCGGATGAGATCGCCATCCTGGACGAGGGCCGCATCCAGCAGTTCGCCACCCCTGACACGCTGTACGAGCAGCCGGCCAACCTGTTCGTCGCCAACTTCATGGGCAACCCCCCGATGAACTTCCTTGAAGGACGGATGGTCGACCGGAACCATTTCACCCTTGGCGGCGTCACGCTCACGTGTACGATGCCGCTGAAGGAGGACGCTTCGGGCAAACAGGTCAAGATCGGCATCCGACCCCATATGCTTTCCCTTGCCATGGAAAAGGACGAGAGCCATGTGGTACCGATGAAGATGCATATCGTCGAAAACCTTGGCAAGGAACTGCTCGTCTATGGCGAGGTGGGTGATGCCGAGGTTCGGGTCTCCTATCCTGACAAGGGCCTGTACGCGGCTTTGAAGCAAAAGGCTCAGAAAAAAGAGGATGTCTACCTGTCGCTCGGGTGCAAGTACAATGTGTTCCTGTTGCCCGAGGGGCGCAACATCGTCGATTTCGAGGCGTTGGACAAATGAGAAACCTGCTTGAAGCGCATCGGAGAAGTGGAGATGCCTTCCCTTTGATTGGAGGACATCGTGGTTGTTCCTGCCAGTACCAGGAGAACAGTCTGGAGGCGATGGCCGAAGGGCTGAGGCGTGGAGCGAGCTACCTGGAAATCGACATCCAGCTGACCAAGGACGACGTGCCTATCGTCTTTCATGACATCGACGTCAGGGAGAAGACCGGCATGCAGGGCCTTGTGCAGGACCACACCTTGCAGGAGATGCGAAAGGCCTTCCAGGTGCCGACCCTGCGGGAAGCGATGCAGTGGGGCAGGAAACACCACGCATACTTCGCCTTGGAGCTGAAGAGCCTGCCCTATAAGACCCACGAGCAGAACATGCGTCTTGTCTCCTATCTTGACGGCATCGTCCGCGAGGAGGGCATGCTGGAACAGGTCGAGGCGTTCGGTCTCGACTTCCAGGTCCTGCAGAAGCTCCATGCGATTGACAAGCAGTTCGACATCGGCCTGATTGTTCCCTTTGTCCCGACCGACCCGGTAGGGCTGATGAAGGAAATGGACGCTCTTGTCTACCTGACCTACGTCAACGAGCTTACCCCGGATATGGTACATGACCTGCAGAAGGCGGGCTACTATGTCTCGGGGGCGATCCTTCGAGACAAGAATTTGATCGACTATGCGGTCAGTATCCCGACCGACATGTTCGAGCATGACCATCCCGAAGAATTCCAGAATCGATGAGGTAGGGCAAAATTTTTGTTCCGTGGTGTACCAACATGCACCACCGAGACAGTCAGATAAAGTGTAGAGGCCATGGGTTTGTCTTCTCTATAAGACAAATTCATGGTATTGCTGTCTTATGGGGAAGACGGAAGAACGTACGTGAACCAGGATATTCTAAAACAAGTGGTGGTTGACCAGTGAGAGATGTATCTGGATGTACCATTTGTACACCGCAAGTATCTGATGGAAGTTGAATTATTGCTTCGTGGGAATCCGGCGTTCCGGGAAGTCCGCGCTGATGTACCAGAGGATTCACGACCTTCTGGATGGCGGTGTTCCTCTTGGGAGGAGATTGTGGCTGATGTGAAAAATGGATCCAAAAGTGATTGCAGCACGTTTCTCCGAAATACACAGGGTCAAGATGGAAAAGTCGCTTCTTTACCTGACCAGTCCGCAAAGCCTCTCTTTGCTGATTGGCCGGATCATCATGATATGCAAGCTATAGCCAGTGCGCTGGATGGAGATGGTACCCATGCCTGATGCCTATGTCCCTCCCTTCCAAGTGACCGAAGAGATTACCAATCTAACGGTTGAAATCGGCCAGTATGTGGGTACTGTCGCTGCTTTTGCGTCGTTGCATCCAAATCCGGTGCTGAAAAGAGAGAATCGGATCCGTTCCATTCACTCTTCCCTTGCGATTGAACAGAACACGCTGACTCTGGATCAGGTGACCGATATCATCGACGGGAAACGAGTCCTTGGCCCGCCGCAGGATATCCGGGAAGTAAAGAATGCTTATGAAGTGTATGAAGCGGCTGCTTCGTTCGATCCCTACAGCGTGAAGGATCTTCTGCGCGCACATACCATGATGATGGACGGGCTGGTCAAGGAAGCGGGTGTGTTCCGGTCCGGAAATGACGGAGTGTATGCTGGTTCCCAACTGATTCATGCCGGCACGCCAGCAAGCTTTGTACCAGGGTTGATGGAACAGCTTCTTTCTTGGATGAAGAAGTCGCAGTATCATCCATTGATTAAAAGCTGTGTGTTCCATTATGAATTCGAGTTTATCCATCCGTTTGCAGATGGTAATGGCAGAATGGGAAGACTCTGGCAGTCTCTTGTTTTGCAGAAATGGCATCCAATCTTTGCTTGGTTGCCGATTGAAACGCTGGTTCATGAGCATCAGAAAGCGTATTACCGCGTGCTCCGGCTTGCAGATAATGCGGGGGAATCTACTCTTTTCGTGGAATTCATGCTGCGGATGATTCGGGATGCATTGCAGGATCTTTCCAAGATGCAGAGTCACAGACAGCAACCAAGAGTGAAAAATGTCGGTACAAATGTCGGTACAAATGTCGGTACAAATGAAGAGAAACTGCTGTTGCTGTTGAAACAAGACGGGACGCTAACGGCGAAGGTTTTAGCAGGAACGCTGGACATTACCCAGCGACAGGTAGAGCGAATGATTGCGAAGCTGAAGGAAGAAGGCATCCTGATCCGGCATGGTGCCAATAAGAATGGCTTCTGGGAAGTGCAAAGGAATGATACATGATAATCATCCAACGTTCATGACACCACTGTATCGTCCCCTGTCGCTTGGATCAACAGCCTTCTTCTTTTCTTTCATATACATGACAAGCTCCTTTGTCCGCATCAGAAAGAGGAACCGACATGGAAGCGTCCTTCCAGAAGGATACGGAATGGTCCGGTGTATCGGCAAGCGACCCATTCTTGGTACCTAGAGGGGAGAGTAAAAGCTGTCGGGTGTGCCACTGTGACATCAATTGCCGTCGATTCTTGATGCATCCGCAACGCTCAGGTTTCCCCGAGACCTGTCAATCCTGCCTTCGTACAAAAGATGTTTCGATGTGTCCCAGGTACGGAGATATCCCGCAAGCGCAGGGTCACAGCAGTAGACATAGGCCCCGCGCATGCCACGGGAGAGCAGTACGCGGTAAATGTTGCGGACGTATGTGTCGAACTGCCCTAGATTGTTTTTGGTAAGCGTAGAATCCTTGTTCGCCTCTATGTGTGTCACAAGGCAATCGTGTTCCGGGTCATAGGTGAGGTCTCCACCGATGATGACACCCACATAGTCGAACTCGAAACCTTGGGCGGTGTAGATACAACCGACCTGTTTGATGCCTGAAGGCTGATAGGCCCATTCATACCAAGGGACATACCCTAGTTTGCGGGCAACGGATGTGAGATCTTCTTGGGTTTCCCATGGCATGGCGAAGCTGCCGATATGCACATCCTTCACGAGATTGCCATCAGGTCCCAGTGTCTTGGACCACGGCCAGCAGAACCCGGCGCAGAGACGGGCGGTGGTTCCCGGTTCGTTGTTTCGAGCAACAATAGCTTGATACAGCTGCTGCGGAGAATCAAATACCCGGAATTCATAATCCTCCGGTCGAAATGTTTTGGTGACTTTCTTCTTGTTGCTGTCCTTGTACAGTACTTGGTCCAGCCAATCAAGGTAATTGTCGGAACCATTGCATCTGAATTGGGATTTCAGGGTCACTTCTTCAATCGTTGCATTGAATTTTTTGGCTGTTTCCCGGATCAGCTGGGTTGATCCGATTTCCGATCCGCGGATGACCTGCTTGTCGTCGATGAAGAAGACGGAAATCTTTGCCGAGCGAACCAATGTCTCGATCAATGACAGATTCGTCAGTTTCTGCGCAGGGGTGTACCTGTCTGTCGCTTTTTTGATAAGGCGATGTGCCTCGTCGACCAGCAATACATCCACCTCGTTCTCGTCATAATCTGCGGGCAGGAACGAAGTGATGTTGTGGAAAAGATTCTTTGCCCGCGATCCACGGCGCAATTGATGTTTGATGCCTTCCATGAGCGACTTGGACTTTGTGGCATAGCAGACATAGTATTTTTGCCCAGAGAGCAGGGCCATGATGTGGAGCGCGATGACTGTTTTGCCTGTGCCCGGGCCACCTTTGATGATGATGACCGCCTTTTGACCATCGGCGCCTTTCAGCTTGCGTATGCGGTCAAGGATGCAGTTGCGAGCGACAATCTGGTCTGCAATGAGGGAAAAGGCGTCCGCTTTCCCTTCATCCAGCATCTTTGCCGCCGATTCCAGCAATTTGGATGACGGATGGATGGGGGAACGCTGGACCTTGTTGAAAATCGAAAGTCCTTCGCCGGAACCAAGCCACTGTCTGAGCGTAGCGGCCAATTCCACGACTTCGTTGCCTGCGTAGGTTCGGAACTCTTTCAGCAGACTGGCATATTTCGGGTCGAACAAGACATCGGGTTTGCCGCCTTTACGGTAGTTGTAGCAGTAGGCGATTCCCTGCAAATGGGTGTCTTCTGCAGGGTTCGTGTAGATTTCTACAAAGTTCTCGAGATATTGGTTGTATCCCCGTACTTGCTGGGATGGGTGGGCGACACTTTGGTTTCGGCCACCGGTAAACGCATCTACCAGATAGTCATCATCAATATCCTGTTCGACATCGAAGTTTCCCGTTGCTTTCCGCAGGGCGGACTCCTTTGTTCTCCCATTGCTTCATTTCGATATGGACCACATGGTTGTGATTGTCGCATCCGCGTCCATAGAGCATGCAGTCGATACGCTTTTGGCTGTACGGAACTTTGTATTCCATGGTCACGTACGTGCCTTGTACTCCGGCCAGTTCCAGCAAGTCCTTGATTTGCAAGCTGTTCGCTTGCCAAGAACGGATTTCTGGTTCTCCTGGGTGGACACCTAGCTTGTTCGCCGCATCCAGCATTTTGGGAACGAACTGATGCACTAGGACATCTTGCCTGAAATCCGACTGCGAAGCCTGATATAAAATGCGATTGACGACCATGGGTATGAAGTTTCCTCTATGGACGACAGTATATCCCATTATCGAGACGCTTCCTAGGTGAATCATCCATTCTACGGAATATGGAAAGTAGGCGACATCCTCTTTTCCGCATTGGGTTTCGGGCTCGATGACAAAGTCGGTGAGGAGCATATGCAAGCGTTTGGTTCCATCGTGTTGATTCCTATCGGAACTCAGGCCGATTTGACTCGCTGTCACCATCTCCGGCTTTGGGGACTGATTCTACTAGCCAAAGCCTGATTATAGTCCAATGCATGGGAATCTGATGTCTATCACTTTCCTGAAATGGATCAAATGAGAGCATCTGGGGATGCCGTCTGCCAGAGATCTGACGGACAGAGGCTTCAGCATGAGTAACGTCAATAAAATGAGGCGGCTTTACTCTGACTATCCAATTTTGCAGACGCTGTCTGGAAAATTAAGCTGAAGCCATTATGTTGAACTGCGTAAGATTGACGATTTGCAGGAAAGGGCGTTCTATCAGAAAAAGTGCGAATCTGAAAACTGGGGCGTCCGGGAGGTGAAACGCCCAGATGAACAGCATGTGGTATCATCGGTTGCTCTTGCGTCACGATAAAGATACGGTGATGAACCTGACTGAAAAGGACAAGCGATTGAAAAAACAATTTCCATTTTTTGAAATAAAAAGTTGCCGTACAGAAAGCGTTAGTCCAGACGCAACTATTGTATGACAGCCTGATGCAGAAGTGCCTTGGTTGCATAGGTGGTTGCCGGATGCCATGAACCTTTGAAAGGAGGACGGTGCCATATGACGAATTTCGATTATCTCTCAGCCATACCTTTGCGTCAGTGGCGGTTCGGAAAAACAATGCTCTTGTGGACTGATTCTCTGCACGATATAATGGTCCTGCGATTTCGCAAATTTGTATTAGTTTTTGTTTTGCGAAATACGGAGGTAATGTGAAAATCATTGAGCGGCCAATGTATCTGGGCAGATTGCTGGATGTCAAAAACACTCCGGACATCAAAGTCATCACAGGCATCCGCCGCAGTGGGAAATCCAAGCTGATGGAGCAGTACGAGACCATACTGAAACAAGAGGGAAACTCCAACGTGGTGCATATCAATCTGCGTCTGAATGAGAACAAGGCACTGCGCACAGGGGATGCTCTTTATCAGGCAATCAAGGGAAAATGGCGGAAAGACAGGACAAATTACCTTTTGATAGATGAAATTCAAATGAGTGACGGTTTTGAAGATGTCGTCAACAGTATTCACGATGAAGAACTCTACGACATGTACATTACCGGTTCCAATGCGTTTCTCCTATCCAGCGATTTGGCAACGCTGTTTGGTGGAAGGGTCTTTGAGGTCAGCGTTTTCCCGTTTTCTTTCCTCGAATATCTTTCTTATTACCCGTCTGAGGATATCGATGCTTCTTTTGACCGGTATTTCTTGCAGGGCGGTATGCCCGGTTCCTATGTGTATCGAAAAGAAGAAGATGCCCATACATATATCCAGGAAGTTCTCCGGGCTACAGTCCTGAGGGATATTGGGCAGAAATACCATGTCGAGAATGCGAATCTTCTTTTGATGATTGCCGATTATCTGATGGATACTGTCGGGTCGGAGACATCGATAAGGAATATTGCCGCCAAGGTGTCATCCAGCTCGTATCAGGCGAACGACAAGACAGTTGGCAATTATTTGACCTATCTTGCCCGTTCCTACCTGTTCTATCCCATGCAGAGATATGATATCAGGGGCAAAGCCTATCTTGAAACCAATCAGAAGTATTATCTGGCCGACCTATCGTTCCGCTACGCAGAACTAGGAAGACGATTCATTGACCGGGGGCACCTCTTTGAAAACCTGGTCGCAGTCGAGCTGTTGCGTAGAGGATACGAAGTGTATGTGGGAAAGCTCTATACGAAGGAAATCGATTTTGTCGCCGTGAAAAACGGCATGCCAACCTATATACAGGTTTCCGATGACATCACCAATGAAAAGACATTGGAGCGGGAACTCAGTGCGCTTCTGTCTATCCGGGACGCGTATCCGAAAATCCTGGTTGCTCGTACGCATCAGGAAGCTATGGATTTGAAAGGTATCCGAGTGGTGGACATCGCTCGTTGGCTTGCAAAGGGATAGAGCAACCTGCTGATGCGCTGTTTCGCGAACTTGCATAATCTGTATCTTTGCGAAAACAAAAAGCATCCCCTGTACCGGGACAAACCAAGGCGGCCATGATGTCCAATCCTTAAAATCCGAGGCAAGTCGGCCTGCCATCAATAAAGGTACTGTCTTTTTCTTTGTTTCCTGTTACAGTGATGGAGATTGATTGTTTCGGTTGTATGTGACAGGAAGTTTCTCGATGGATAAGACGACATTGCAGGAAAAATTACGGGAAGGCCTCCAGGCTGTCTTGCCGATCATGGCGATTGTCCTGGTGCTTTCCCTGACTGTGGCCCCAGTGCCCACCAACGTGCTGTTGGCGTTCTTGCTGGGAGGGGTGTTCGTCATCGTCGGCATGATGCTGTTTTCCAGTGGTGCCGAGATGGCGATGGGGCCGATTGGCGAGCGTATCGGCGCGCGGCTGACCAAGAGCCGGAATGTCGCCCTGATGCTGGTGGTGGCTTTCCTGCTGGGTCTGATGATCACGGTGAGCGAGCCGGACTTGCAGGTGCTGGCGACCCAGGTGGAGGAGACGATCCCCCGCATGGTCCTGATCGTCAGTGTCGCCGTAGGTGTGGGCCTGTTCCTGGTGGTCGCGCTGCTACGCATGCTCTTCCAAGTCTCGCTGAAGAAGCTGTTGGTTTTCCTGTATCTCGGGGTCTTGGTGCTGTCTTTTGTCGTCCCCCGGAACTTTCTTGCCGTCGCCTATGATTCCGGTGGCGTGACCACGGGGCCTATGACGGTGCCCTTCATCATGGCCTTCGGCGTCGGTATCTCCTCGTTCCGTAGCGACGAGAACGCCTCGGAGGACAGCTTCGGCCTGATTTCGCTCTGTTCGGTCGGCCCGATTCTCGCCGTCCTGCTGCTCAGCCTGATCTACCACCCGGAGAGCGCCGCGTTCTCCATGCCGGTCACTCCGACGGTGACCGAGTCGGTCCAGATGGGGGCCTTGTTCACCGAGGCTCTTCCGGACTATCTTTCGGAAATCGGTATAGCCATCCTTCCGATTGTCGGATTCTTCGCCCTGTTCCAGCTGGTCGCCCTCCATTTGGAGAAGAAGACCCTGAGCCGTATTCTGGTCGGTATTGCTTACACCTACGTCGGGCTGGTGCTTTTCCTTACCGGTGTCAACGTCGGCTTTATGCCCTGCGGTACCTATTTGGGCGGTGTTTTGGCTTCGCTTCGCTACAAACAGGTCATCATTCCCATCGGCATGCTGATCGGTTACTTCATCGTCAAGGCAGAGCCTGCCGTCTACGTGTTGGAGAAGCAGGTCGAGGAACTGACCCAGGGAGCCATAGGGGGCAAGGCGTTGCAACGAAGCCTGTCCTATGGTGTCGCCGCGTCTGTCGGTCTGGCGCTGATCCGGGTCCTGACCGGAATCTCGATCCTGTACCTGGTGGTTCCCGGATACCTGCTTGCCATCATCCTCTCGTTCTTCGTTCCCAACATCTTCACCGCCATCGCTTTTGACTCAGGCGGTGTCGCCTCGGGTCCGATGACGGCGACCTTCCTGCTTCCCTTTGCCGAAGGCGCATGCATCGCCCTTGGAGGGAATGTGGTCACCGATGCCTTCGGCGTGGTCGCCATGGTCGCCATGACTCCGCTGATTTCCATCCAGTGCCTTGGCCTGATGTATCAATACAAGTCGAAGCGCAAGACTGTCGGCGCTCGCTCTACCGATCCGTTCGCTTATCTGGATGATAAGGCGATCATCGAGCTGTAAAGGGGGTGGGCATGAGCACTATCTCGTTTCTGATCACGATTGCGGCCCGCAAGAAGCTGCCGCAGTTCCTGGAGCTCTATCAGGAGCGGAATATCCTGACGAGCTACATCACCTTGGGCCACGGGACGGCGCGCAGCGACATGCTGCGGGTCCTGGGTCTGGACAACTCGGAAAAGGCGGTGATTTTCTCCTTCATCACCGATGATTCCTGGAAACAGTTGAAGGAGGACTTGGTCAACAGGCTGTACATCAACGTGCCCAACACCGGCATCGCGGTGACGGTGCCGATGAGCAGTGTCGGGGGCAAGCGGGAGCTGGCCTACCTGCTGTACAACCAGACCTATACGAGAGGGGAGGAATCGGTCATGAAGGAAACGCAAACCGAGCTTTTGGTCGTCATTGCCAACCAGGGCTACAACAACCTGGTCATGGACGCGGCGCGCGCCGCCGGAGCTGCCGGTGGAACAGTCATCCACGCGCGTGGTACCGGTACCGAACGCGCGGAGATGTTCTTCGGCGTCTCCCTTGCCTCGGAGAAGGACGTGATCCTGATCGTCACGAAGCACGAGCAGAAGAACGCGATCATCTCCTCAATCATGGAGAAGGCTGGCATGGAGACCGAGGCCAAAGCCATCTGCATCTCGCTCCCGGTCTCCGGGACGGCCGGCATCCGTACCATCGACCGGAAGGAGTAAGCGTTCTAGGCCTGTTCGGCCTTGTCGATGGCCGAGAGGGCGTTCAGGCTTCGCGGGTAGCCGATATAGGGGATGCACTGGCGGACGATGGCGCGCAGAAAATCTGCGCTGTTGCCCATGCGGAAGTTCCCCTTCGCGTGGCCGACCAGCTGTGGCTCGCATCCGCCTTGGGCGGCCAGGTAGCAGAAGGTGGCCAGCTCGCGGTCTTGCAACGAGAGGCCCTTCCTGGTGTAGTAGTCCCCGAAACAATTGGCGGCCAGCCACTGGTTGACCGTGCTCTGGCTCCAGAAATCCCGCATTCCTTCCCCGAAGATGGCGACCTGCGCTTCGGTGCCCTTCTCGCGCCGGTTCGCGCTGGTCGTGGTTCCCTGCTCGGGAAGCGGAAGCTTGACTCCACGCTTCCTCAGTACCTCGTTGGTAGCTTCGATGAAGGGATGGATCCGTGCGAGTCCGAGATAGGCGGTCGCCTGGTAGAGCACCTCCTTGACCTCGATCGGGTGGAGGACGGTGAGCGCCTCATCCAGGATCTGCCGGTAGAAGTTGATGCCTTGACATCCCATGACCGTGGCGATGACCGCCAGTGCCCGGCTTCTTTCGTTGATGGCAGGGTCGGCCGTGGGCACCTCCTCGACGGTGAACGAGGTCACCCTGTCGATATAGGAGGGGTCGGTCTCCATCATATGCCGGAACGTCTTGTTCCTTTCAAGCATACTTCTCGTATTTTCTTTCATGGTATTCCTCTTCTCGTATTATAATGGAAAAACCAGACGATGACGCGAGCATTTCCCGGCTGTTGCACCCCTTATTGTCCGACGAAGTCGCAGTAGGTCTGGTAGAGGTGGGCGTAGATGCCGTTTTTCTGGACCAGCTCCTGGTGGGTGCCTTCCTCCTCGATGCCTTTGTCGGTCAGCACCATGATCCTGTCGACGTTGCGGATCGTGGTCAGACGGTGGGCGATGGTCAGCGTGGTGCGTCCTTTGGCAAGGCGTTCCAGGGATGCCTGCACCAGGCGTTCGCTCTCGTTGTCCAGTGCGCTGGTCGCCTCGTCCAGAATCAGGATCGGGGGGTTCTTCAGAAAGACCCGGGCGATGGAGATGCGCTGCTTCTGTCCGCCGGAAAGCTTGACGCCGCGTTCTCCGACGTAGGTGTCGTAGCCGTCCTTCAGGCCCATGATGAAGTCGTGGGCTCCCGCCTCCTTGGCGGCGAGGATGACCTCTTGGCGGGTCGCTCCCTTCTTGCCGTAGGCGATATTCTCGAAGACGGTACCGCTGAACAGATAGACGTCCTGCTGGACGAAGCCGATGTGTCTCCTCAGACTCTTCAGCGTGAGGGTCTTGATATCCTTTCCGTCGATGGCGATCGAGCCTTTGGTCACGTCGTAGAAACGGGGAATCAGGTTGCAGAGGGTCGTCTTGCCGCCCCCCGAGGGACCGACCAAGGCGACGTTCTCTCCCGGACGGATATGGAGATCGATGCCCTCCAGCACCTTGGTTCCGTCGTCGGTGTAGGAGAAGCTCACGTGATTGAAGCGGATGTCGCCTTTGACGTCGTCTCCCAGCTTTCTCGCCTCCGGGCTGTCGGTGATGTCGCTCGGGGTGTCGATGATCTGGAAGAAACGCTCGATACCTGTGATACCGCGTAAAAACTGTTCGGTGAACTGCACCAGCAGGTGGATGGCCGCCAGCAGGGTGTTCAGGTAGAGCACGTAGGCGACCAGATCCGAGGCTTGGATTCGTCCGTGGATCATATACAGGGAACCGATGACGACGATGGCGATGTACATGACCCCGTCAAGCAGCTTCAGCAACGCCTGGTACTGCCCCATCAGGTAATAGCCCTGTTTCTGCAGGTCGAGGTAAGCCTTGTTGCCCGATTCGAACTTCTGCTTCTCCAGATCCTCGTTGGCGAAGGACTTGACCACCCGGATGCCTAGCAGGCTGTCCTCGACCGTGGCGTTGATTTCCCCTGTCTGCACCCGCTGCTTGCGGAACATGATCCTCAGCCGGAAGTTGAAGACCAGTAGGATGGCGGTCATGACCGGAAGCAGGGCGAAGATGATGATGGTCAGCGACAGGTTGATGTGGCCCAGGACGATGAAGGCGACGACGAACTCGAAGAGGGCGATGAAGACGTTCTCCGGTCCGTGGTGGGCGAACTCGGTCACGTCGAACAGGTCGTGGGTCATGCGCGCCATGATCTGCCCGATTTTGGTGTTGTCGAAGAAGTTGAAGGATAAGGTCTCAAGGTGGTCGAAAAGCTCGCTGCGCATGTCCCGCTCCATAGAGGCGCCCATGATATGGCCGACGCTTGCCATGTAGTAGCGGGCAAGAGCGTCTATGATGCGGAGCCCTATGTAGAGCAGCCCGATGCGGAGCACCAGCTGGACGGTCAAGGCAGAGCGGTTCTGCATGCCGGCCTGGGTCAAAAACCGGACCAGCATGGGCAGGACAAGGTCGCCGCTTGTGGTCAACGCCGCGCAAAGCGTGTCGAGCAGGAACATACCGAGGTACTTCCGGTAGTAGGGAAGGAACCTTCTGAGATACTGAGACTTGTTTGGCATGTCCCAAGTCTAGCCGAGGAAGGGATGGAAAGGCTAGATGAGTGAGGGAAAAACAAAGCCGCCCGTAGGTGGCTCTGAGATGGTCAGGATGGTTGTTTGGATTCCGGTTCCGGGAATGGGTCGAGGAAGAGCTCCTTGAAGTAGGGGAGCTTGCTGGCCCAGTCGCAATAGGTATGCCATTCCTCCAGCTTGTGGTTGCAGCGGGAGTGGTACTGGTTGACCAGGTTCTCGTAGTTCATCGTGCAGGTGCGGGTCTGGTTGTAGCTCTCCGGCAGCATCTGGATCATCGTGTACCACCAGCCCTTGTCCTTGGTGGCAAGAAAGTTCTTTCGTGCCGTCTCGAGACCAGCGATCACCTGGTCGAAGAGCTCCAGCATCTCCGGACGCATATGGTCCAGCGAGAAGTCCGAGCGGGAGAATCGTTTGGACTGGATCTTGTGCATCGTGCTGGTCGAGTTGGCGACCGTGCCGACCTTGTAGGTGTCGTATTCCTTCCACCAGTAGATGGGGGCGGTGATGTCGACTGAGACAAAGATCTGCCGGATGAACTTGCGGTGGTCGCTGCCCGCATGGGTCAGACGCCGGGCCAGGTTCAGGTCATTGGGACCGAAAACGAAGGTCCCGTCGCTTTCGACATGGCTGTCCATCCGGTCCCAGCTGTTCAAAGGATTGCGAGCGCCACGCATGGCGTTCTCGAAGTTCATGACTGAGGTTCTTGCGAGTGTAAGCATGTCCCACATTCAAATCTGAATCGGCTCTCCCGTCAAGTAGAAGAAGAACGAGGAGAGTCGTATACTTTCTGTATGAGTATCGAACGAAGCGAGCGGCTCCTGCGGGGCCATATCTCCAAATTGGTTTCCCTGTACCGGGGTGGCGGGTCAAGCACGCTTTTGACTCCGAAAGAATTGCAGCGGGCGGGGGATTGCCTGCTCAAACTGCAGCGAGGGCTGACAGGCGGACGAAGTCTTGCGGGCGCCGGATACATGAACGAGCAGCCCTTGCTCAACTCCTACCTGCTCTACTACTGGCCGGTCAGTTACCTGCAGGTATCGCTTGCGTTTTCTTCAAACCCAATATTGCTTTCCCAACTCGGAATGAAAGATGTGGTTAGGGTATTGGATTTGGGTTGTGGACCGGCGCCTGCTTCGGCCGCACTCGTCGATTTGCTGCCCCATCAGTGCACTATCGAAGTGACACTGGTCGATTACAGCAACAAGGCGATGAAGCTGGCTGAGGCGATGTTGCCCACTAGCCATGTCCGCGTGACAAAAATCCGGAAGGATCTGATGCAGGAGAGGCTGGACGACCTTTCCGGTCCTTGGGACGTGGTGTTGATGAGCCACACGTTGAACGAACTGTGGAAGGACGACGGAGATCAAATCGAGAAGCGCTACCAGCTTTTGGAGCGGGTCGGAACCAAATTGACAGAAGGTGGAGTCTGTTTCCTCTGCGAGCCGGCGTTGCTTCTGACAAGCAGGAACCTGATGAAGTTGCGTGACAAGCTGGTGGAAAGCGGATGGCACCTGCTCGGGCCTTGCATGGCCGACTGCCCTTGTCCGGCATTGCTGGCAGGGGAAGGGCATACCTGCCACTGCGAGGTTGCCTGGAAGCCGGGAGAGCCGATGGCGAGTCTTGCGAAGGCGGCCAATCTGGACCGCGAGTCCGTGAAGATGACCTATTTCTTTTTCCAGAAAGAAGGGCGGGAACCTGCTCCTGCCTTTGTGGGCGGGGATGTCCACGCCTTGGTCGTCAGCGAGGCGATGATGAACAAGTCGGGGAGGGTACGGTTTCTGTTCTGCGATGGCGAAAAGCGTTTTTCCCTCTCTGCCCCAAAGGGAGATCCGCATGCCAAAGAGGAGGGGTTTTTCGGTTTGAAGCGGTATGACGAGGTGTTGGTCCGCAATGTGCAGGTGCGTGGCGAGGGGCTGGGTTTCGGCTCTGACTCCCGTTTGGAAATCCTTTCCAAGGTGGATGGATGATGCATTTGTTCCTGGTATTTCTGATTATCGCGATAGGGGCTTTCCTGCAGAGCGCGATCGGCTTTGGCTTCGGTGTCTTCTGCATGGCGTTCCTGCCGTACCTTTTCCCGTACGGGACGGCGGTAGCCTTCTCGCTGTTGATGAGCATGTGCAACTCGACCGTGCTGGCAATCCGCTACCACCGGTCTATCAATTGGAAGGTGGTCCTGCCTTTCGCCATCGCCAACGTGCTGGTAGGCACGACTATCACCGCGCTCAGCGCGTCCATCGACAACAGGGCAATGATGCTCGCTCTCGGTTGCATGCTGATTGTCTTGGCCGCCTATTTCTTCTTTGTAGGAAATATCACGATTCATCCGACTCCGGCAAAGGGTGTCGCCTTGGGCGCAGTGACCGGAGTGAGCAATGGATTCTTCGGCATCGGCGGGCCGACGACGGCGATGTACCTGCTCCCCTCGTTGGGAAACAAGGAGTCCTATCTGGCCTCGACCCAGTTCAGCTTCGTGGTGACAGCCTTCGCCGCGGCAATGATGCGCATCGCCAAGGGAATGGTTCCTTCCGATGTGGTCCCCTCACTTGGAATCGGTCTGGTCGGCGTGGCGGTAGGGACGTTCCTTGGGATACGCCTATTCAGCCGTTTGCACGTGGAAAGTTTCAAACGGCTGGTCTATCTGCTGATTGCGATCAACGGAGTCGTGATCCTGGGAACGAACTGGTAGCTCAGTCCGGTTCCTTGGAGGTCTGCGCGTACTTCAAGGCGCGGACGGCGTTCTCGAATTTCTGGTATTTGCCGTTCTTCAGCTTGATCACCACGTGGGTGCCGACGTTGCCGGCCACCTTTACGACGTACTCGGTCGCCTCCAGCTTGGTCTTGAAGTACTTGATGACTTTGGCGCTGTTCTGCCGTTTTACCGACCAGCCCTTGCCAGCGACGAACGAGACCTCATGGACGTCGCGCACCTCTTTCTTTTCTTCCGCTGGCGCTTCTTTGGGCGCAGGTTCCTTTTTCTCCGGAGCGGCTTTCTTTGCCGGCTCTTCCTTCTTCGGGGCTTCTTTCTTTGCGGATGCCATGTGATGCTCCCTTCTGTCAAAATACCGTTGTAACGAATATAACACGAAAAAGGTTTATGTTATAGGTTTGGTATCGGTTCTTGGGATACAATGCCGGCTTTTCCTCCGCATTGCCTTTCCGTCATGCTTTTTCTACAATGCAGACGAGGTATCTATGCGCGTACTAGTCGGAATGAGTGGCGGAATCGATAGCAGCGTCGCTGCCTATCTGTTGAAGCAGCAGGGCTATGAGGTCACCGGGGTGACCATGCTGATTTGGAGCGGGAGGAGGAATCTGCCGAAGCCGACCAAACACATGAACAGCTGTTACAGCCCGAACGAGGTCGAGGATCTGCCGATCATCAAGGAAATCGCCGATAAGATCGGCATCCCCCATGTGACAGTCGACCTTTCCGACCTGTATGAGCGGACCATCATCTCCAATTTCCAAAAAGAGTATCTATGCGGACATACTCCCAACCCCTGCATCTGGTGCAACGCGAAGATGAAATTCGGGGCCATGGTGGACTACGCCCGCGAGAAAGGCCTGGTGTTCGACAAGTTCGCCACCGGACATTACGCGCGGATTGTCGAGAAGGGGGGACGGTATGCCCTTGAACGTGCCTGTGACCCGCGCAAGGATCAATCCTATTTCCTCTATCGGTTGAGCCAGGAGCAGCTTTCCCGCACCCTGTTTCCGCTCGGGGACATGCTGAAGAGCGAGGTGCGCAAGATTGATGTCGCGCAGGGATTCCACAAGGAGGACCAGGACGAGAGCCAGGACTTCTACAGCGGGGACTACACCGACCTGTTGGACGTGGAGAACAAGAGTGGCGACATCGTCCTGAAGACGGGAGAGGTGGTGGGCCGTCACGAAGGCATCTGGCACTATACAATCGGACAACGCAGGGGGCTGGGCGTGGCGGCGGGAAAGCCCCTGTACGTCCTTTCCCTGGATCCGAAGCGCAACCAGGTGGTGGTAGGCTACGAGGAGGACACCTTGGAGCAGACGGTCACCGCGAGCCAGGTCAACTGGCAGCTTGTCGACCATATCGATGGAGCGATGGAGGTGGAGGCGAAGATCCGTTCCACCAGCAGGGCGATGGCCGCGACGGCAAGAGAAAACGAGGACGGATCGGTTACCTGCCACTTCAAGGCTCCAGTCAAAGCCGCGACGGCGGGCCAGTCGCTGGTGCTCTACCAAGGCGACATGGTGGTCGCCGGCGGCATCATCACCAAGGCTGAATGAGATTGAAGCCACGTACTGTTCCGTGGTATGACGAAGAAAAGGAGTAATACGCAATGCGTGTCATTATTGAGCATGATTACGATCATATGAGCAAGTGGGCCGCGCGCCACATCGCCAATACGATTAGGGCTTTCCATCCGACTTCGGAGAAACCCTTCGTCCTGGGTCTTCCGACCGGGTCGTCCCCCCTCGGCACCTACGCCGAACTGGTCAGGCTCTACGAGCAGGGGTATGTTTCGTTCCGGAATGTCGTCACCTTCAACATGGATGAGTATGTCGGAATTCCCGAGGACCATCCGCAGAGCTACCATACCTTCATGCGCGAGAACTTCTTCAGCAAGGTCGATGTGCAAAAGGAGAACATCCACATCCTGGACGGCAACGCCAAGGACCTTGAGGCCGAATGTGCCCGCTACGAGGAGCAGATCAAGAGTTTCGGTGGCATCCGCCTGTTCATGGGTGGCATCGGCGCCGATGGCCACGTCGCCTTCAACGAGCCCTTCAGCTCGCTGGCTTCCCGCACCCGCGTCAAGACCCTGACCCTGGATACCAAGATCATGAACAGCCGCTTTTTCGATGGCGATATCCGCAAGGTGCCATCCCGGGCCATGACCGTTGGCGTGCAGACCGTCATGGATTCCGAAGAGGTGCTGATCCTGGTCAACGGACATACCAAGGCGCAGGCCTTGCAGAAGACCATCGAGGGGCCGGTAAGCCAGAGTTGCACCTGCAGTGCCCTGCAGCTGCACAAGAAGGGCATCATCGTCTGTGACGAGAGCGCATGCGACGAGCTTAAGGTCGGCACTTACCGGTACTTCAAGGACATCGAAGGCGCCAACCTGGACGTCGAGGCGATGCTCGAGAAATAAGGAAGGAATCCTTTCGAACGTGATGCTGGCGGCTCCGCGAGGGGCCGCCTTGTTGTCTGCATCGATGAGCCATGATAGCCTGTCATCATGCGATGTATCCCGTCCCTCGCCTTGGCGCTGCTTCTGGTTTCCCGCCTGTCCGCTGGACAGATGTTTGTTACCGAACATTTCCAGATCGTCTACGATCGGGACTCGGTCCGTAGCGCGGGTCGTCTCGCTTCGATTGCCGAGGAAGAATACCAGTCCATTCTGGACTACCTGGACTGGGACGGGGCTGGGCTGGGAACACTCAGAGTGGCGGTCACCTCCAAGGATGACTTGGCCAACGCCAGCTATTCATCCTTTCCCCAGAGCCATATCCTCATCTCCAACACCGACTACGGGTTGGATTTGGATGTGTGGGAGGACCAGCTTCGTGGAGTCTTCCGGCATGAGCTGTTCCACTATCTGTCCCTTTCGGAGAAACATTCCTTCTGGAACGCGGTTTCCGATATCTTGGGGGATTCCTACACTCCTGTCTATTTCCAGCAGGCGGTTTCCCTTACGGAGGGTTCCGCGGTCGCCTTCGAACGGGGACGCCTGCTCGATCCGCGCTACCAGGCGTTGCTGCTCCAGGCCAAATGGGAAGGAAAGTTTCCCAAACGATATCTGGACATGAGCGGAGTGCGGGACACCAATCCGAACGGAGACCTCACCTATCTCTTTTCCGGCGCCTTCTGGGACTGGGTCCGGGAGCGCTATGGGTCAAAAGCATATGGGGCATTCCTGCGAGCGACCAACAACCTGGTGGTTCCCGTCGACTTCGCCTCGCTCTTTCCCCGCTTCTTCGGCTGTCCCCTGAACGTCGCGTTTGAGGCCTTCAAAGCGCGGATTCCCTTGGTTGAGGCTGACAATCATTGTACTCCTATCTGGGAGTATGATGTCCTCTATGACCAGAAAGCTGGCCATATTCTGTACGGGATAAGCTCTTCAGGGGCATTGTTTTTGGATGGAGAACAGGTAGCGGAGCTACCGGGTCTTGTGTCGGCGGAACTGGACCGGCAGGGGACGGAAATCCTGGCGGTCGTGGAGAAGCATGGAGAAGGTGGCACCCATCGGGCGCTCTACCTGGTCGATGGCAAGCGGACCAGAAAACTGCAGGGAAGCCGGGTGATCGATGCCGCGTGGTTGGACGACCAGGTGGTCACCATCACCTGGAATGACGACCATCAGGTGTTGCACCTGCCTGATGGCGACATCGGGCTTTCGCTGAAACTTCGGAATCTGACGGGCCTTTCCGATGGAAGGCTTGCCGCCTTGGCCCGGATTGGCGGCCAGTGGTCCCTGGTCGTCATCGCCCCTGACAAGTCCGCTATTTGCTATCCGCTTGGCGATGGTGTCGTCCCCGCTTCGTTGCTGTATGACGGGAATCGGCTCTGGTTCACCTGGGCGCGGGAGGGCACGTTGCTACGGGCCGGGTTCCTTGAAGGGAATGCGCTCTGGTTGCTCGTCGCTGATGAAGCCGGTGGCATCCAGCGGGCCTGTTCCCGTCTTGTCCAGCAGCGGTGGTTCGAGCGCGGCTCCCTCGGAACCTGGGAGCCCGGGGCGTTGGAGTGGGAGCGCGTCGTCGTGGCTCCCAGACCGGTTATGCTGAGGCAGGTAGAACCCCCGGCGTCCATCGCTATCCAAAGCATGGACGTTCCCTGTGCCCTGTATGCGAAGGGAACTTTCCTGCCCTATGCGGCAGTGACCAGCCTGTCCCCCGACGACCGCGTGGAGGATACCGCCGCCTTCGGGCTCTTCTGGACGACCGGCGACTTGGCGGAGACATGGCGATGCCAAGTGGGCGGTGGGTGGGGGCAGGAACAGCGGAAACCTGTGTCCTTGGCGACCCTTTCCGGGCAGGTGGCTCCGCTCGCGTTGTCCTGGAGGGTCTCGGGGCAAATCGACACAGCGGGAGCAGGGGAGGTGAACGGATCCCTCGCATGGGGGGAAGGCTTCCTTGGGGCGAATGCATCGGGGGCCTATTACCATGTGGATGGTATCAACGGCCTGACGGGAACCTTCTCCCTTTCCGTGGGGTATATCGTCCGAACGGGGTTCCATCCCCTCGCTATTGGAGGAGTCGTCCTGACCCCTTCGGTTAGCGTGGACCGGCAATGGCCATCGACCTCGCCTTGGCGGAATCTGGGGCTTTCCTTGTTCGTCCGCATCCCGCGGCTGCTTCCTTTCGAGACCTACGGGAACTCGACCTGGAACTGGCCGCTTTCCTATCGATTCGACCTGCTCCCGGCCTCGGATACCTATCTTTCGCAGGAACTTTCCATCCTGCTTTACGGGCGGGAAATCCAAAGGGCGCTTCCATGGGTGCGTCTGTATTGTTACCGGATGGGAGTGTACGGAGGGCTTATCGATAAATACCGGGGAGATTTGGATGCTTCTTGGCCGGTGTTCACCCTCCCTGAGGACCTGGAGCACCGTTTGAGCGGGTATCTGTCGCTCAGTGTGTCGTTGACGGCCAACAACCAGATGCTGGCCGCCCCCATCACCCTCACGCTACGGGCGAGATACGATGCCTGGAAGGAACAACCCTTCAGGCTGGAGATGCTCTTCGCGGTTTCCTACCTGACCTCGATGAGGTGGTAGTCCTGGGTGCCCAACCCGATTTTTTCGGCGTGGTCCAAGCCGACGTGCCAGTTGAGGTCTGGGTGGTTGGTGGTCAGGTTGTCCCCGACGCGTTTGCCTTTTCCCACCGGGCTGGTCGGTACCAGCGGGGCCTTGTTGACAGCGTCGCAGCAGGCCCGGTCAATGGCTACCGGGTCGAACGAGGCGAAGAACCCGATATCGGGCACGAAGGCCAGGTCGTTCTCAGCGTGGCAGTCGCAGTTGGGGGACACATCGATGACAAGGTTGATGTAAAAAGCGTCCTTCCCCTGCACGACCGCCTTGGTGTACTCGGCAATCTTGCACTGCAGGACATCGTTGGTGTTCGAATGGGGATTGCTGATTGCATCTTTCGGACAGACGGCGATGCAGCGGCCGCAGCCGACACAGTTGTCCTGGTTGATGTGGCACTTGTGGTTCTCAATCTGGGGTCCGTCATTGGCGCAGATGCGCTTGCAGGCTCCGCAGCCGATACAGAGGTCCTGGTCGACCTCCACCTTTCCCCAGCTGTGCTGCTCCATCTTTCCCGCCCTTGAGCCGCCACCCATGCCAAGGTTCTTCAAGGCTCCGCCGAAACCGGTGGACTCGTGGCCCTTGAAATGGGCAAGGCTGATGACCACGTCGGCGTCGGCCAGGGCCCGGCCGATTTTTGCCTCCTTGACGTATTCGGTCCCCTCAAGGGGAACCAGTGCCTCGTCCAAGCCTTTCAAGCCATCGGCGATGATGATCTGGCATCCGGTGGAGATGGGGTTGAATCCGTTGAGGTTGGCGGTGTCCATGTGCTCGAGCGCGTTTTTACGGGTACCGACGTACAAGGTATTGCAGTCGGTCAAAAAGGGTCTGCCGCCGAAGCTCTTGACTAGGTCGGCAACCACCTTGGCGTAGTTGGGTCTGAGGAAGGAAAGGTTGCCTGCCTCGCCGAAGTGAAGCTTGATGGCGACGAACTTGTCGGTGAAATCAATCTTCGCGATACCTGCCGCGCGAAGCAGTTTTTCCAGCTTGGTGAGACGGGAGACGCTCCCGTGCGATTCCAGATTGCAATAATAGACGTCGCTTGCCATGTTCTTCTCCTTGATCCGGGTCAATTGCTCTTGTATTTGGCGATGGTGGTCATCTTCACGAAGAGCTTGGTCATCCGCTTCAGCTCCTCTTCGCTCATCTGCGCCCGCTCGAAAATGTCGTGGATGAAGCGCTGTGTCCAGAGTTTCTCGTCCGGCATTTTGAAGAACCCCGCTTTGTCCATGACGGCGACCACCTGTTCGACGCCACCGTCAAGCTTCGCCTTGGTGACCGGTATCAGCTTGACGTCCGAGTCGTGCAGATGGCTGAAAAGGGAGTAGGTGATGACCTGGACGGCCTGGGAAAGGTTCAAGGATGGGAACTTCTCGCTGGAGGGAATGGTGACCACCTCTCCGCAGCAGGCGACCTCTTCGTCGGTCAGGCCGTCGCTTTCACGGCCGAAGACGATGCTGATGTCGCCTTCCCCGATGCCGCTGAGCTGCTCGGCCAGCTGTTCCGGGTTGACGCAGGTCGCCTTGCGGAACTTGCCGCGGCGACGGGTGGCGGCGATACTGAGCACACTTTTCTTCAGTGCTTCGGCAAGGCTGGTGTATTGCTCGCGGTTCTCATAGAGGTCCGCGGCGTGGATGGCCAGGGACTTGACCCGGTTTTCCGCGTATTCGCGCTCGGTGACCAGCACCAGTCTGGTCAGCCCCATCGTTTTCATCGCACGGCAGACGCTGCCGATGTTCGCCCCGTCCTGGGTGCCGACAAGGACGATGCGGATGCGATCAAGATTGTCCTGTTTGTTCATGCACAAAGTGTACCAAAATCCGCTTTGCATGAACAGGTTGGAAAAGCATTGGAAGAAAGGCGCCGGACATGGTATACCTTTGCATATGGACTATACGGGAAAAGACGAGAACAAGAAAAACTACGCCACCATATTCCTTGCGATCATCACGACAATCATGGTCATGGCCACCTTGAAGGCGCTGAAGGACATTCTGCTTCCGCTGGTGCTCGCAATGATTTTCTTCTTCCTTTTCTCCCCGCTGACCGAGCGGCTGGACCGCTGGCGCGTCCCCCATGCGCTGAGCGTCATCATCTGTTTCGTCCTGACGATGTTGGTCATGGCAGCTGCCGCAGGCATGTTCTACAAGACGATTACCATGTTGATCAGCGCCATTCCGCACTACAACGACCGGTTGATCAGTCTGGACCACGAGCTGTCCGCTTTCCTTGCCCGGTATCCCCACTTGGATATTCCCGAGGGCACCTCTCTGGTCACCATGCTGCCGGTGAACTGGCGCAGCGTGGCGGTCGACACATTGACCACGCTGACGGGAAGCATCATCGGCATTGTCAAGCTCTGCGTCATGATTCTGCTCTACGAGCTGTTCCTCTTGATGGAGAGGCCTGTGTTCATTCCGAAAATCCGGGCTGCCTTCTCGAACAGTGGCGCCATCATCGCCATGATGAGCGAGCGCATCAGCAAGCAGGTGTCCAAATATCTCCTGCTCAAGGCCCTGATCAGTTTCCTTACCGGAGTCATGTTCTACCTGACTGCCCAAGTCAGCGGCATGGAGGTCCCGTTGCTCTATGGGGTACTCGCCTTCGCCTTCAACTTCATTCCTTCGATTGGTTCGATCATCGTCACCATCATCACCATCGGAATGAGTGTGGTACAGTTCGCCCCCCACTGGTCCCCGATTGCCTTCGTCGCCATCATGTCGGTCTCCACCCAGATGGTGTTGGGCAACATCATCGACCCGAAGCTGCAGGGCGGCCAGCTGAACCTCTCCCCTGTGGTCATCCTGGTAGGGCTTTCCATCTGGGGGTATATCTGGGGAGTCGTCGGCATGTTCCTCGCCGTTCCTGTCATCAGCTGCATCGAGATTGTCTGCGCCAACGTCAAGGCGCTCCGCCCGATCGCCTTGCTGCTTTCCGGCGGCCGCTCCTTCCTGCGCCAGAGCGCAAGCGCCCAGCGGCGCCAAGAGCGCAGGCAGAAACAGCACAACAAGAAGAATGGGGAAAAACGCGCCAGCGACGTCGTGCTGCCGGATGATTTTTCCGGTTCGGGCGGCGGACAATGAAGGATTTTCCCTTGCTGGACGAAGCCGTGGCCGCTTCGTATCTTGAGCCTCCTACGAGCCATCAGGCCTTTGCGTCGTTTGTCCTGGATTTCTATGACCATTACGGTCGCACGTTTCCCTGGCGGAAGACGGACGACGTCTATCGGGTGTTGCTCAGCGAGATGATGCTGCAGCAGACGCAGACCGGGAGGGTCCTGGAGAAATACCAGGAGTTTCTGTCACTCTGGCCCACGTTGGAGGATCTCGCCTTGGCTCCCTTCGACCAGCTTCTTGACCACTGGCGGGGACTGGGTTACAACCGCAGGGCATTGAACCTGAAAAAGTGCGCCCAAGCCTCTGGGGCCTACGGCTACACCTTGCCCTGCGATGAGAAAGCGCTGCTTGCGCTTCCCGGCATCGGCCCAAGTACCGCCGCCGCGATCATCGCCTTCTCCTACCACAAGCCAGCCATCTATCTGGAAACCAACATCCGTCGTGTCCTGCTTTTCGCCTTCCATCCCCAGGAGGAGGGTGTGGAAGACCGGGTTCTCCGTGATGACCTGAGACAGTTGCTTCCTTTCGCGGAAGACGGAAAGCGCTGGTATTACGCGCTGATGGACTACGGAGTGCTGCTCAAGCATCTGGTTCCCAATCCCAACGCCCGAAGCAAAGGCTATCACCGTCAGTCCCGGTTCGAGGGGTCAAACCGCCAGGTGCGCGGCATGCTGGTCCACGCGCTCAGCGAGAGCGGAGCGCGGGAGGTGGAGACGCTGTACGGGATGCTGCCCTTCGAGCCTGAGCGGATCGATAAAGCGCTCTCGGACTTGGTCAGGGACGGGCTGGTCTCGCGTCTGGGGCGATTGTATCGGATTTCCCGTTGAAACGGACATCGAAGACCAGGCTGGCGACGACAATCAAGGCTCCGACGACCAGACGCGGGTTGACCGTGTTGCCCAGCGCGAGGTCGATGGGAATCGAGGCGAGAATCTGGCTCGAGGAAATCAGAAGCGAGGAGAGCACCGCGCTGATGCGGAACATGGTCAGGTTGGTGCCGGTGACAATCAGGATGCCAAGGATACCGCCGGCGAGCGTGAGAATGGGGGATACCGACCCAAGCCTGGCGAAACCTTCGGCTGTCTCCTGACGGAACAGGGTTCCGAACAGCAGGATGGCGCAGAGCAATCCACCAAGGGCGTTGTGCCGGGCGCTGAACAGGGTGCCTTTGCGGGCGGCGAAGGCGCTGTTGAGCACCATCTGGGTCATAGTGATCGCCCCTGCGGAAATCGCGGCCAAAAGCGCCAATGGATGAAATGTCCCGCTACCGCTTCCCATGACCAGGATGCCGATGGCGGCCAAGAGCAACGTCAGCCATTTGGCCGCCCCGTAATGCCATCTAGGCAGGCCGAGAAAGCCTGTCAGGTCGAAGAGGCAACCGCAAAGGCTCTGTCCAAAAACGGTGGCCGCCATGGCGAACGAGGTGCCCAGTCTGCTGACAGAATAGATGTTGATGACAATCAGGGCGACTCCGAAGATGCCGGAGAACCAATAGTACCAAGGAGCATGAAGATGCGGCGGGTTGAGTCTCTTGCTGTTCTTGGTGAGTGCCATGACGATCCATAAAGCGAGAAATCCGGTCAATTGGTTGACAATCGAGGATACTCCAAGGCTTGTCCGGTTTGCCAAAGCGGCGTTGCAGGTAATCATCAGGGAAATCGCCGCGCCGGAGAGAATGTCGATGAGGAATGCGAAGGCCATGGCTTTATCCTAGAGCGCGACCTTGCCTTTGGCAAGGCGGACAAGGTACGATTCGGACTATGCAGGATGCGCTCGAGCAGCAACTTTTCCAGAAAGCAGTCATTCCCCACAGCCTCGGAAAACTGGAGAGGCTCTGCCTTCAACTGGCCCGCAGGGGCTATCGGCATTTGTCCCGACCCCATCTTGTGGTTTTCGCCGGCGACCATGGAATCACCAAAGAGGGGGTGAGCCACAGTACCAAGGCGATTACCGTCCAGATGGCCACAGCTTTCAGCCATGGCCAGGGGGCCTGCGGGCTGTTCTGCCGTGAGTTGGGAGTACGATTGTCGGTGGTCGACATGGGCATGGATGTTCCCCGAACGCCACCGGGCATCCGTAACCTTTCCGTCGCACGGGGGACCCGGGATTTCCTTTACGAGGGGGCGATGACACCCAGGCAGTGCGGTCTTGCCATAGCCAGGGGCAGGAGTGTGGCGCGTGAGGTGGATGCCGATTGCCTGCTGGTCGGGGAGATGGGGGTAGGGAATTCCACCAGCGCGGCGGCGATGCTGGCGAGATTGCTTCACCTGCCTCCCGAGAGCGTGGTTTCCGCGGGCTCCGGGGCGAGCGGGCGCGACCTTGTCCATAAACGCGAGGTGGTGGCCTCTTCGCTGAGAAGGGACCCGGTAGAGGATCCCGAAGGGGTGCTATGCGCCTTCGGCGGCTTTGAGATTGCCGGCATGGTGGGAGCGATGCTCGAGGCGGGGGAACGCCATATACCGCTGGTGCTTGACGGGATGATCACACTTGCCGCGGCGCTTTGCGCCAAGGGGCTCGGTTGCGACACGAGCCTATGGATAGCGGGCCACCGGTCGTCCGCTCTTGGGTGCGACCAGGCCTTGGCGGCCTTGGGGCTGGAGCCAGTGATGGAAATGGAAATGTGTCTCGGGGAGGGCACTGGTGCGGTTTGCGCCTGGCCGATGGTCCGGCTGGCGTCTCGACTCTGGGATTTGGGAAGTTTTTCCTCGCTCGGCGTGGATGACAGCACCAAGACGCTTCAGGATTTGGGCATCGTATGATCAGATTGGGAACGACAAGCTATATCCTGCCCGCCGATATTCTTCCCAATGTCGAGTTCCTTGCCGGCAAGGTGGATGATGTCGAGCTGGTCCTTTTCGAGAGCAGGGAGGCGAGCAACCTCCCCGGCCGGGATGTGGTACGGAGGCTCGGGGAGTTGGCGGAGGCACACCATCTTTCCTATACGGTCCACTTCCCGCTGGATATCTGGCCGGGCAGTTTTGACGAGGATGTCCGCCGCCACTCGGTGGATACCTATCGCCGCATCATCCAGCTGACCCGGCGGCTTCCGGTGTTCTCCTATGTGCTGCACCTGACTCCCGAAGGTTACGGGAAGGTTCCCTCGGTGGATGTTCCCCGCTGGCTCGACCAGCTGGACCGGAGTTTGCGGGAGTTGCTGGAAAGCGGAGAGGTGGAGCCGTCGATGCTCTCCTGCGAGACGTTGAGCTATCCGTTCGATGTGGTTCTCCCGCTGGTCGAGCGCTATGACACCAGCGTGACGCTGGATATCGGCCATATCTGGCTGATGGAGTACGATGCCAAAGAGGCATGCCGGAAACTGCTTTCCCGGGCCAGGGTCTGCCACCTGCACGGGGTATCCGGCGGCCGTGACCACCAGAGCCTGGTTGCCACGCCAAAGGAGAAGATGCGCGCCTTTCTGGAGGCTCTGCGGGCACAGGATGCCGCGGACGGGAAGGAACGGGTGCTGACGATGGAGATTTTCGGACTTTCCGAGTTCGAGACGAGTACCGCATTGTTGGAAAAAGCGTATCGATATATACTGGATTTGAGGAGTTGATGATATGGCTACGATTGATGTACGGCACCTGCATATCGGCGGAAATCCCGCCACGTTCCACAGCGGTGGCGAGGGGGTCGCCGACTACAAGGGGAAAATCACCATGGTGATTGGAGGGGAGCGTAGCGGAAAGAGCACGTATGCCGAGGACTACGCCCTGGAGGCGGCAGGGGACAGCAGCCGTTACTTCATCGCTACCGCCGAGGCCATGGACGACGAGATGAGCAAGCGTATTCTTCGCCACCAGGCCTCCAGGGCCGGACGGTTCGTCACCATCGAGGAGCCGATTGAGCTGGCGAAAGCAATCAAGAGCCTTCCCGACACCTGCTCGGTCTGTGTCGTCGACTGCCTGACGGTGTGGATGGGCAATCTGCTCTACCACAAGAAGCTCGAGGGGAAGGTCGACGAGTTGCTCGATGCCCTGGTTTCCTCCAACTGCGACCTGATCATCGTAACCAACGAGACTGGCCTGGGGGTGGTTCCCGCCGACCCGGAGTCCCGCAAGTTTGTCGAGGAGGCTGGACGTCTCCATCAGAAAATCGCGAGTCTCGCGGATAATGTCATCGTGATGATTGCCGGCATCCCGCTTGCCATCAAGGGCCAATTGCTTTGAATGGTCTCGGGCTGGCTACCGCCATCCGGACCCTTTCCCGTTTTCCTGTTCCGGGTAGGACGAGCAGCGAAGGACGAAGCCTGTACTGGTTTCCCGTGGTTGGCCTTCTCTACGGGCTTTCCTATTCCTTGGTCGCGTTGCTTCCCCTGCCTCCCTCAGTCCGGGCCAGCCTGGTTCTGGCCTTCGCCGCTTGGGCGACCCGAGGATTCCATTATGATGGGTTGATGGACACCGCGGATGGTTTTGGCGGGGGATGGACGCCCGGGCGCAGGCTCGAGATCATGAAGGACAGCCATGTGGGCTCCTTCGGGGTGCTTGCCTTGGCCGTGGTCCTTCTTGTCCAGTTTTCCACGTTGGCTGAAGTGCTGAGGGGAAGGTTCTGGTTCCCCATCCTGGTCGCTGTCCCTGCGATTTCCAGGACGATGCAGGTGCTTGCCTGCGTACTCCTCCCCTACGCCCGGAAAGAGGGGACCGCAGGACGGCTGGTACGGGAGGCAAAAGTCCGCCACCTGCTCTTCGTCTTCGCCTTGGATGCGCTTTTCTTGTATCTTTTCCGTTCCTATCGGTTCCTCGCGTGGGCTTTCTTCGCCACTCTGGCCTTCTCTTCGCTGTTGTGCCTGGTCTCCTGGCGTCGCATCAGGGGAGTGACCGGGGACGTTTTGGGTGCTGTCGAGGTGCTTTCCGCCACCTGCGCCTTGCTTTGCGCACTTGCATTTGCCTCGTGAAGAGCGTACCCTCTCTACCTATATGGAGGATGTTCCATGGATATCATTTGCCTTGATTTGGAAGGAACGTTGGTTCCGGAAATCTGGATCAGCTTCAGCGAGAAGACCGGCATCGAGCAACTGAAGATCACCACCCGCGACGAGCCAGACTACGACAAGCTGATGCGTTACCGCATGGATATCCTGCGCCATCACCATCTCGGATTGAAGGACATCCAGGCAGTGATCGGGACAATGGCTCCGCTCGATGGAGCGAAGGCATTCCTTGACGACTTGCGTCGCCGCACCCAAGTGGTGATTCTCAGCGACACGTTCAGCGAGTTCGCGGGCCCTTTGATGGAAAAGCTGGGGTGGCCGATGATCATGTGCAACAGCCTGCGGGTTGACGAGGCGGGCATGATCAGCGACTACGTCATGCGCCTGCAGGACGGGAAGCGCAAGGAAATCCAAGCCTTCAAGCGCCTGAACTACCGCACGTTCGCCGCCGGCGATTCCTACAATGACCTGACGATGATCCATGAGGCGGATGGTGGTTGCCTGTTCCGCGCTCCTCAAAAGATTCTCGAGGAGGAGCCCGGACTGCGGATCGCCCAGACCTATGACGAATTCTCCACGATTATCCGTTCCTTCTTGGCAAAATGACAAAGAAACAATATACCTCTCTTCTGGTTTGGACGGTCATCCTGGTCGCTGCGTTGTGCGTCGGATTCGCATTACTTCTTTTAGTGTGGCACCCTAAACCCTTGATTCTCTGCTTGGTTTTGGCCTCCGTCGGTGTCGTTGTTGCGATGTTGCTACATTCACTTCGTCTGTTAAAGCAAGATGTTGATATGGCACAACCACATGAAAAACCGAGGAATTTGCAAGAAAATACTTGACGTGTGATTTCTTTTCATCCATTGTAATGACAATTCCGAGGAGGATAGCGCAATGGCTGATGCAAATTTCATCAAAGAAATGGAGCGGGAGCTCCTTACGATGAAACAGGAAATTCTTGCACGTTTGGCTGATCAGGCAAATGAGACCCGGGACATCGCCAATTCTGCGGAAATAAATGACTCGATTGACGATGCCTCGAACGAAATCACCCTGAAGAAGCTGGAAGCGGTCAACAAGCTGGACGCCGACAGGTTGAAGGCGATCAATAATGCGCTCGACCGAATCCGTACAGGCAAATATGGAAAGTGCCTACGTTGCGGGAAACCGATTCCTGAGGCGCGTTTGAGGGCTCTCCCCTTTGCCGTGCTCTGCCTTGACTGCAAGCATGCCCAAGAAGGATTCCATCGATAACCGGTACCAATATCAGAAAAGAACACAAGCAAGGGCCGTACGGGATGCGTGCGGCCCTTTGCGTTTGTCAGAAATAGGGGTTCTCCGCCGCTTCCCGTGCCAAAGTGGTCGTCGGACCATGGCCCGGAAGGACGATGGTGGTTCCCGGCAGCTCACGCAGTCTTTGGATGCTTCTCATCAGTTCCTCATAGTTTCCACCATACATGTCGGTGCGTCCGACCGATCCGGCGAAAAGCGTGTCCCCACAGAAGAGCAGATGGTCGCTTGGCACAGAATAACTCATCCCGCCCGGGGTGTGGCCACCGGTGGCGATCGCCTGGATGTCTCCATCAAAAAGCTGCTCTCCCCCCTGTAGCAGATGGGTCGGCTCGGGGAGCTTCGCGAGCTCGTCGCGGTAACACCCCAGAAACGCCTGGTCGGCTCCTGTCTGTTCGAAACGCCCAAGGGCCTTCGGACCGAGAAACGCCTTGTCCTTCCCGCCGACGTAGATAGGAGCGGAGGGAAATGCCTCGTGCACACCCCCCAGCGCGGCGATATGGTCCCAGTGGGCGTGGGTGAGGAGGATGGCTTCCAATTTCAGGTGGGTGCCTCCTACCGCGTCAATAAGAAAAGGGGCGTTGTTCCCTGGATCGATGATCCAGCAACGTCCCTTCTCCTCTTGCGCAAGCAGGTAGCAGTTGGTCTGGTAGGGACCAACCACCAACTGTCTGACTTGCATGCTCATTCCTTGTTCGAGTAGGTTACCGTGATGGTGCGGCCCTTGATGTCCATGCCGTTCATCTTCTCGATTGCCTTGTCGCAGTTCTCCTGACTCATCGAGACGAAGCTGTACTTGTCATGGATGCGCACGGCATAGATGTCGTCCCGGGTCACTCCAATCTGGTCCTGGATGATCTGGCAGAGTTCCTTGACGTAGAGCCTCTTCATCTTGCCGATGTTCAGGTACAAGGTCTTGGCGCCCTCGGGAAGCGGTTTCTGCTCGTGGACAGGCTTGCTCTCTGCGGGTGCCTGCTCGGTTGGGGCATCGGTGCCCGCGCTTGCTTCCTGATTCTCGGGCGTCTGCGGACGTGGGGCCCTCTGCGGTTTTTCCCCTCTCTGCGGCCGCTGTCCTCTGCGATCGAAGCGGCTGCCACCGTTCATCAGCTGGCGAAGCAGATATGCCATGAAATAACCACGGAGAGTAAACGGGACATTGCGCTTGATGAGCTTCTTCAGGTGCTCGAGCTCATCGGGATTGGAATCGGCTTTGGTCTCCTTCGCGAAGGCCTGGATACGGGTGATGACGGCCTGATCCTGATCCGGCTTGTTCTCTTCATTGTCCATAGGGATTGGCTCCTTCCTCATCCTCATGACGAAGGTCATGGGCTGGTTATGTAACGTAAAACGCACGAATCATGTGGTTCTACAATGATAAAAACCAGCATACTCAACCCTCTGTTTCCTTGTCAAGGAAACCATTAAGACCCATATGGAAGCAGCTCGCTTTTCGTGCTACGATTTGACCCATGAACGATCCGGTCGATGTTATCACCCTGCAGAACCAGCTTGAGAAATTGCAGAAGGGCCTGGAGGAGGGTTTCGCCGCCTTTGGGGCTAGTTGCGCCTCGGCCGAACGCCTTACCCCGCTGGGGGCTTGCCATGAGGAGTGGGCGGCCTATGACGCCTGCCTGAACGATGTCAGCAAGGGACAGCGGGATTTCCAACGGTTGAAGCACCATCTCGAGGCGGTCACCGACGCGAACGCCCGGATCAAGGAACAGGAAGCCCAGCTCAAGCAGATGGCATTGGACAAGGAAAGCCTCGCGCCACGCCTTGGCGCCGCCGCCTACGAGGCATACCTTTCCGGACACGGAAAGGAACTGGTCCGCTTTGTCGACCCGGTTTTCCATGATTACGCCGCCGCCTGCAAGAGCTGCAACGACACCGCCTTGGGGAGGCTGAAGCTCCATAACCTGGAACGAGGTTCCCGCAAGCTCTTCATCAAGGCCGGCAACCTGCTCTTCGAGGACGAGAAGTACCAGTTGGTGCCCAACGCCTCCCTGGTCAGCGAGGTCAACGTCCTGTTGACCCGCGAGAGCGAGGTCCGGCAGAACCTTTCCAGCGACCGGGAGAGCGTCAGCGGAGCGAAGGAAATGACCGACAAAGGCAGGTTAGACGCCGGTGAGCGAAGCCTGAAGGACCGGCAGAGCCAGCTGGAGCGGCTTGCCAGTGCCTATGGCAAGGCGGTTTTCGATCAGATCCCCCCTCCGGTCATTCAGCAGAAGGTAGGGGAAAAGGCCTATCAGCAGGGGCTGCAGCTCTTGGCCCTGCAGGAGGCGATCAGCCAGGTTTCCCAGCGGATCAACCGGATTGAGGGAAACCGGAAGGCCGATGAGCTCGAGGCGGAGATCGCGTTGCAGAAACAGCGGGTGCAGCTGTTGGAAGAGCAGAAGAAGGAGCTGGACAAGCAGATTTCCCAGCTGTATGGGGAAATGAACGAGCTCCGGCGCAAGGCCTTCAAGCTGCGGGGGGAAACCCATGTCTGACAAACAGCTGGAATTCTCCTTTGACGACCTTCCGAAACCCAAGAAAAAACCTTCAAGGAAAAATTCCAGAAAGGAAGAGGTGCTCGCGCCGACCAGCGAGGGAGCCGCGACCTATGTCGATTTCTCCAAGACCCGGACGCCCGGACAGAAGCCATCCAGACGCAAGCCTGCTTCCCGACGGGGCGCGGTGGCCCACATCACCAAGAAAGGGGAGTTGAAGCTCAAGGATGTCGGAAAACGGAGGGGTTACCGCTCGTTGGCAGGGGGGTATGTGGCTTTCCTGGTGCTCGGGGTGGTAGCTGTGTTCCTTGGCATGCTGGTCTATCTGAAAGGCTACCGGGCATTGACCCTGCTGCCCAAGAACGCTGTGGAAAAGGTTTCCCAGCTGGTCCAAGGCGACGGAAATCCCGTCACCGTAAAGGTGGAGAGCGGCATGAGTGCCAGTCAGGTGGCGCGGCTTTTGCAAGAGCAGGGGGTGGTGGAAAGCGCTGACGGGCTGTTGGCCTTCCTGCAGGACCATGGCCTTGCCACCAAGGTGCAGAAGGGGACGTACCAGTTCCGGGGCAATCCGACCATCGAGCAGGTAGCGCAGGCGATTACCCGTAGCGTCCCTCTTGCCCAGTCCATCATCCAGCCGGGTTGGACGCTGCGAGAGGTGGACGGGTATCTTGCCCAGCGGGACTATGCCAAGGAGGGGCAGTTCCTTGACGCCGCCAAAACAGTGGCCGCGGAGTATGGCCTTTCCTTCACCGAGGGATGGTTCCTCTCGGGAAGTTATGGAGTGACAGGGGCCCAGAGCCTGGCCGAGGCGATGCATCAGGGTGCGGTCGACGCCATCTACCAGTTCATCGACGAGCCATCCGTCCATCGTTGGGGTGTTGAGTCCGTGCTCATCGTCGCCAGCCTGGTGCAAGCCGAAACCCAGAACGAGGAGGAGATGTCGCTGATCGCCGGCATCATCTACAACCGTCTGGAGAAGAACATGCCCCTAGGTATCGACGCGACAACACGCTACGAGCTGGGCGATTGGACGCATCAGATCCCGCAGGAAACTTTTGAGCGGGATACCCCCTACAACACCCGCAGGAAGCCGGGGCTTCCCCCGAGTGGCATTAGTTGTCCCTCGTTGGAAGCAGTCACCGCCGCCTGCGTGCCTCTGAAGACCGAGGCATTATATTATCTCCACGGAAAGGATGGCCGCATCCATACGGCTACTGATTACGAGGGACATAAGAAAAATATCGAACGATATTTGTGAGGTGGAACATGACAGTCTTATTGAGAGACGCGCATGTGTGCGCGCCCGAGGACAAAGGAGTCCAGGATATCCTGATAGTGGGAGACCGGATCGTCGCCATGGAAAAGAAGCTCGATGTGCGCGTGCCCGGGCTTGAGGTCATCGACATGCAGGGGGCGCTCGTGATCCCCGGCCTGATCGACCAGCATGTCCATATCATCGGTGGTGGCGGCGAGGATGGCTGCGCCAGCCGTGTTCCTCCCTTGGAGTTCAGTGACTGCGCCAAGGCCGGCGTCACCAGCCTGGTTGGAACCCTTGGCACGGACAGCCACACCCGCACGATCAGAGACTTGCTGGCGAAGACGATGAGCCTTAATCACGATGGAGTGACCGCCCATTGTCTGACCGGCGCCTACGAATACCCCTCGCCGACCCTGACGGGAAATGTCGCTGACGACCTGGTCTTCTGCGAGCCGATCATCGGCTGCAAGCTTGCCATCAGCGACCATCGCTGTTCCTGCCCGACGACCGATGAGATCATCCGGCTTGCCAGCCAGGTCAGGCTTGGTGGCCTCATCGGCGGCAAGGTGGGGGAGCTGCATATCCATGTTGGAGCCGACGATCGCGGGATCGAGCAGCTCTTCGAGATCCAGCAGAGGACGATTCTGCCGGTGACCCAGTTCCGCCCGACCCATATGGGCCGGCACCTCGAGCAGGCGCAGAAGTGGTGCGAGATGGGCGGCTACACCGATATCACCAGTGGAAAGAAGAGCGCCGACGCGATTGTCACCCTGCTCTCCCGACTGGATTCATCCAAATGGAACCTTGTCACCATGAGCAGCGACAGCAACGGCTCTTTCCCAAAGTGGAACGACAAGCGCGAGATTATCGGTATGGACCGCGGCCGCATGACCAGCCTGATTGAGACGATCCGTGACGTGGTGGAGAAGGGCGTCCCCCTCGAGGCGGCAGTCAGCCTTTCGACCAGCCATGTGGCTGACGCCCTGAAATTCAAGGACCAGGGACGCATCCAGCCTGGTTGCGTTGCAGACCTGGCCTTCATGGATGGTTGGGAGGTCTCCTCTGTCATGGCGAAAGGCCAGTGGCTGATGCGAAAAGGTAACCTGGTGAAGACTGGAATGTTTGGTGATTAAGAGTTGTCTTGGTTTGGAAGAATGCCGTATAGTGCAAACAAAAACGCGGAGGTCCGCAATGACTAAAGAACAAATTCGTAATTTGATAGGCGTGGTCGTCGTATCGGCGGTTGTCGTCGTTGGCGCCTTCTTCTTCGGGGGTCGTTCCCAGAAGGATCAGGCTGTCGAGCCGGCGGCAGTGCGGAACGTGACACAGGCCGTCCAGGAAGCCACGGCGGGTTCCTCCCCTGCGGCATCCGCCGCTGCCGAGCAACCGGCGCCGGTGGTCACCATTCGTGAGGCGCAGGTCGCAGGAGCGAGCGTCCAGCTTGCCTTCTCCGAGGCCAAGGGCACGGTCACCTATTCCGGAATCGACACCTTGGACGTGGACTGGTTCTTCTCCAGGGAGGTCGAGGAAATCGATGGTCTGAGCTACAAGATGGATGGGGCGGACAAGGTCCAGGTATCCTACAACGGTTTCTCAGTGCTGGATGACGAGATCGTCGCGGACTGGCTCCTCGAGGATGCCCGGAACTTGGTGAAATAACTGCCGGAACAGACAAGAACCTGAGGAAAGCCGCTTCGCAAGAGGCGGCTTTCTTCGCACCTATCGGTGGCCTCTTCATGGCTCTCAGACATGATACTTCGATTGGTATGCCTGGTATTCCCGCATGAAATCCGTGTCGGTCGTGCGGTATGCGCGGAGGTTCTCATGGATGTTCATGTTGTGGCGGAAGGCGTCGATGACACAGCCGGAGATGTTCGAGCAGTGGTCGGATACACGTTCCAAGTTGGTCAGCAGGTCTGACCAGATAAACCCCGCATCAACCGTACATTCGCCTTTCTGCAGGCGCAGGATATGGCGGGTACGCAGCGTTTCTTTCAGGGAGTCGATGACCTGTTCAAGCGGCTCGGTTTCGCGTGCAACCTGATAGTCCGTATCCACGAAGGCTTGGTAGGAAATGGCAAGGATTTCCTTTACAGCCTCGCAGAGCGTGCGGAATTCTCCAGCAGCCTGCTCAGAGAAGGTGATTTTCTTGTCGACAAGCTCTTGTGCGGATTCGAGGATGTTCACGGCATGGTCGGCGATGCGTTCATAATCGCCGATGATTTTCATGTATTCGGTCGCTTGTGCGCTTTCTTCGTTCCCTAGCTGGGTGGAGGTCACCTTGACCAGATAGGTGCCGAGGATATCCTCCAGATGGTCTGTTTCGTCTTCTTTTCCCCTGATGGTCTCTGCGGTGCCCGTATCGTACGTGAGCACGCAATCAATACTGGCCTTCAAGGCGGAAATGGCGGTGACGGCCATGTGGTCCAGCACCTTGCGGCTTTGCTTGAGGGCCAGCGCCGGGCTTTTGAGAAGCCGTTCATCCAAAAGTGCCGTATGCTCGGGGACCTTCGCGTCGGGAATCAGCTTGCAGACAAGCTTTTCCAGGGAATCTCCCAAGGGGAACAACAAGATGGTGCAGAGCACGTTGAAAACCGAGTGGACGACGGCTATGCCGGTCAAGCTGGCCGGTTCTGCCAGCAGGGCGGGACAGAAGAGGGACTTGACGACACAGAAGACGGAAAGCCAGACGACAGTGCCGATGATGTTGAAACAAAGGTGCACCATAGCCGCCCGCTTCGCGTTCTTCGTCGTTCCGACGGAAGAGAGGATTGCCGTGACGCAGGTGCCGATATTCTGGCCCATGATAATCGGTACTGCCGCGCCGTAGGTGACGGCTCCAGTCGACGCGAGGACCTGCAGGATCCCGACAGAGGCGGAACTCGACTGGATGATGGCGGTGAGGATGGCGCCGGTCAGGACTCCAAGGACCGGGTTGGTGAAGGCGGTGAACAACCTGCCGAACGCAGGCACATTCCGTAGGCCCGTGACCGACGATGACATCGTCTCCATGCCGAACATCAGTGTCGCGAATCCAAGCAGGACCATCCCGGTATCTTTGCGTTTGCTGCTCTTTCCTGTCATGAAGAAGATGATGCCAACCAGCGCCAGGACAGGGGTGAAGGCGGAGGGTTTCAGAAGGCTGACGAAGAAATTGTGGCTGTCGATGCCTGCCAAGCTCAGAATCCAAGCGGTGACGGTTGTGCCGATGTTGGCACCCATGATGACGTTGACTGCTTGCCGCAGGGACATCAGTCCTGAATTGACAAAACCGACGACCATGACGGTTGTCGCGGAGGAACTCTGTATAATCGCGGTCACGCCAATGCCCGTAAGGAGACCAGCGAACTTGTTTGTCGTGAGACGCCCCAGCAACTGCTTCAGGCTGTTTCCCGCGCGGCGTTCCAAGGCCTGGCCCATCAGCGTCATGCCGAACAGAAACAGGCTTAACCCTCCAACCAGATTCAATACATCAAAGAAAGTCAAATGCGGTCTCCTGTCTGCATGAGGATCAATTGTTCCTGCCGGAATCGTTGGAAATAATGATTGGTTTTGATTCTTTACCGACAAATCCATCATAACTATGCATAAATTGGTACCTTCGCACAAGCGATTGAGGAATTGGCCTCTCTCCAGATATATGCGTTTGTTCACATGAAAAGCCTGATTCGGAATGGATGTTCTTCAACAGGGAAAGGACTGGTCGTGGTTGAGGAGGAAAATGGGGGAAGAAGGTATCTCGTTTTCGGAAAAATGAGCATAAAAAAGATGCTAACCTGATTGAAAGGTGCCTCTACCCATAGGTATCGGAAAGATGCGGTTGTACAAAACGGAAACATGGATGGCGTTACTTGCCATCCATCCGTACCACACCCAGTTACCGGGACATCCCCCATCAACCGCCTGTTCCCTTCCGGCGTGCAGGCTCTAGACGTCCCTCTCTGGGAGGACATCTGATTAGAGAAGCAATGCGACTTCGTTCTCGGACAGGCCTGTCTTCTGCATCACCTCGCTGACGCTCATGCGCTCGGCAAGCAGCCGCTTCGCCTCGCTCATCTTCCGCAGCATTTCGGTCTTTCCTTCGGCGATGCCGGCCACTCTCCCCTGTGCGATCCCTTGTTCGGTAAAGATCTCCCGTGCCGTCTTCATCATCTGTCCGCCTCCCAAGTCCTTGTATGGTTTCACTGCTTCCCTCAATACATCATACCGCATCTCTTCCGGTCTTGTACAACGCAGGTCATGGGCGAGGTCGCCGACCGCGTCGTCCCCGTCCCACTGTCCGTTGAGGTAGACGATCCCGCTCCCGTCCCCGTACTCCTTTCCGGTCTCTTGCACGGTACGGGAGACGTGGTAGACGGGAAGCCCCTTGTGGAAAGGGTCTGACGGGGTGATCACCACCACGATGGAGCGCCTCGGC
>JAQYHB010000042.1 GCA_028722305.1 Spirochaetales bacterium | reverse complement strand
AGGCTTGGCCGTGAGGTGCTTTGACACGAACAGGCTCCTGCTGTCGCCCTTGGCATCAGCGACCATCCGTCTGGCGTCTCCGATGTTGGCGGCAACCTGGATCCCGCTCACGGGAAGGCCCATGAGCATCGAGCTCACCCACGCCTGCCCTGCGGCGGTGAGCGCCCTCTTGGCCGTGGCCTCGACGGTGTCCCTCGGCGCGTAGCCGGAAAGCTGGTAGGCGAGCGCCCTCGTGCCCGTGTCCACGAGCTCCTCCATCCCCTCCTGCGCCGCCTCTCCCGCCCCGTCCATGACGGCCTTGCCGATGGACAGCAGAATCCTCGAGGTCACGCCCCTGGCCATCAGCGAGCCGAGCGTCTCCTGGACGGCCTTGGACACGATTCCGCCGGAGACGATCCCGGCGAGCTTGCCGCCGATGCCGAACTCGCTCTCGATCGCCCCGTTGAAGATGCCGTTCCACACGGAGAGCCTCGCGGCCACGTCGTCGTCGATCTCGACGCGGTGCGTCTGGCCGTCGGCTCCGGCCACGTCCTGATGCTTCATGTCCCAGAACGAGTCGCCCTCGAACAGGGGCATGGTGATGGCGAACGTCCCCGCCTTCGTCGCCAGCCTGGCGACGGTCCCCGCGGCGATGATCGCGGGCAGTCCGACGCCTGTGGCGGCCGCCGCGGCAGTCCCCGCGACCTGGCCGATGGCGCCGGCCCCCGCTCCGGTCATCAGCGTGTAGGGGATCGTGTTCGCCGTCCACTGCAGCGCCTTGGTCACCCAGCTCCTCGGAGCGTAGTCGGCAAGGCCTGCAATGTACTCCTCCTCGTCAAGGATCTCCTTCTCCAGCGCGTCGGCCTCCGCCTGCCTTCCATCCAGCACGAGGGCCCTCCACCGGGCCTTGTGATTCTGCAGGTCTACCGTCCTGGTGCCGACGGTGAAGCTGTTCAGGATCGACTGCCAGGCGGTCGCGTTCGGCTCGTACCTCTTGCCTGTCTGCGCCTCGTAGAGCGAGTCGAGATTCCTCATGGCGTCGGGAAGGGAGATGCCGTAGTACTGGCTGAAGGCGATGGCCGAGTTGTAGCGGTAGGAGTCCTCCACCGGATTGCCGCTCGTGCCTATTACCTGCCCCACCGCCTCCTCCTGCACCGGAATCCGTACCGGCTTCCAGCCGTACCTTGCCGACAGCTGCCTGCCTCTGGCGACCGTCTTCTCCTGGATGTCCTGCAGGGACCCGTACAGGTCCTTCCCGTTTTGTTCCATCATGTCGGCCATGTTCACTTCGCCCTCTTTATCCCTTCGTTCCAGAGCCTTACGACTTCCTTCACCTGGTCGTCATCCGAGCGGGATAGCTCGTCGATGACCCGCCGCTGCCTGTCAAGGTCTTTCTCCTTGATGGCGTCGCCCAGGGCATGCAGGTTGTCCAGCATCGCCCGTTCGTTGTAGTCCAGCTTTTTCTGGCTGTAACGCCCCACGGCGGTCTCGATGGCATCGTCGACGTCGCTCTTGGCATCGGCGTCCACCGCAGGCATGCGCGTCGATGGGTCTCCCACACTGCCATATGCCTCGTAGGTACCGACCGGACCGGGAACGATGCGCCAATCCTTGCGCGTCTTCCCGCCGGACGATACGTCGGTGGCGACCGCGCGATAGATGAATCCGGCCGGATCGGCCGCATAGGCGTCGCCGCTGTCCTTGTCGATGAAGACCTGCAGCGTCTGCCCCGTCGGGGAGCTGGCGTAGGCCGGCGGAGTCTCCCGGGCGTCTATCCTCAGCCGCCTAGTCTCCGTGTGGATGGCGCCCTCGTCGCTGAACAGGGTGACCGACCTGCCGTCAAGGCGTTCTCCGGTCTCCGCATAGAGCTGGCGGAGCGTGGCGTTCTCCGTTTCTCCGGAGAACCGCAACGTCCCGTCCGCGCCTCGCGGCATGGAGGCGACATCCGTGACGAGCCTGTTGAAGTCCTGTCCGTTCTGGAGCCCGCCGGTCGCAAGCCCGTCGGGACCGGTGCCGCTCTTGGTCTGGATGTCGACGAAATAGCTCCCGAGCATCGTCTTGACGCCCTCCACCTCCTGCTGGAATCCGGTGACGTCGAACTTCTGCCCGGCACGCCCTCCGCTACGGATCCAGCCCAGAAGGCGCTTCTGGGCGTCCTGCCAGTAGGCCATGTAGTCCGCATACAGGTCCGGGTTCTTCTCCATGGTCTTTGCGAGGTCCTTGATGCCGAGCGTCTGCTGGATGCTCTTCTCGATGGCGCCCCAGCCGGTCTTCCATGTCGGCTTCAGCCATTCGGGAATCTGTTCCTCCACGCCCCGGTTAACGACCTTGAGCGTGTAGTCCAGCATCTTCAGCTGGTCCTCCGCATTCACCGAGCCTGTACCGGTGATCTGATCCATCGTGGACTTGAGCCCGTCCACGAACGCGTCGGTCCCGATCTCCCCCTTCTCCCATTTCGCGCTCAGGTCTGCCGCCGTCGTGTTGAACAGCTGGAGTCCATCCTCGCTCGCTGTCTTCTCCACGCTTTTCTCGTCCTTCCTGCGGGCCTCGATGGCGTCGAGCACCGGCTTGAGAAGGACGTTCCTGCTGTCGGCCGGCATGGCCCGGAACATCTCCGAGCCCTCGAGCCTGCCATACATCTCCGTCAATTCTCCGGAGGTCTTGAACAATGATGCGCCGAGCTCCTGCTGGACCCCGGATGATCCGGCCTTCCCTTTCCTTCCTTTCTCTCGCTGAATTCCATTCGGCGACAAAATCGAAGCCTTTAGCCTGGGATGGAACCGAAAAGGAGAACATGGTCTTTTCCCTTCCGTCCCTATCTTGGAATGTTCCAAGGTAAAACTCTCCAAGCCTCAGCACATCCATGCCGAGAAGAAGCTGGAACCCTTGGCCGTCGAACTGTCCGCAAGAAGCGTTTTTCATCAGTACGACAAGACCTCCAACCCGGAAATCAAACGTATAGGTGTCCACAACTTTCGCACCGTGCACACCGGAAACAACCGTTTTCCCAGTCGGTACAAGATTCATTCTTTTTGCAAGGTTTTCATCTATTGCGCTTATCGTCGCACCGGTGTCGACAAGGGCATTGATGTTTTCCACGATGATTTCCTTGCCTTCGGCATTGAGTTCCTTGAGACACTTCAGCTGGCATCCGGGAAGAATGATCCGGTTGGCCTGCGGGTCTTCGATCCTCACCGAAACGGCGTGGCCATGCTGCAGCCATTCGTCATACCGCATCAGAAGGCCACCGCATGGTTGACATACTGCTCGACAATCGGCTCCTTGCTCAGCCTTTGCACGATGAACTCGCCGGGTTTTGCCGTTTTTGCCGCATCCATGAACGTTTCCATGAAATCGGAAGCATGGGCGATAACCTTATGGCCAAACACAGCGACGTACTGGTCACCAAGCTGGTTGAATAGTTGCTCCCGGTTTTCAGTGAACCACTGGTATTCGTCGTCCTGTCTCGCCATTGCCTGTACCTCCTTCCGCATGTCTATCGTACTGGAAGAAGGCCAAAAAGTCAAAAGAAAATAAATTAACCATTTATCATTAGATAAATGGTTAAACATTTTTGATTGGTGCCAGTCGCAGGCGCCGGGCTCCTGCCTTTCAAAAACAGCCTCCAGGACGCTCCGTTTCGGCTCGGACGTGAAATTACACGTCATCAGCCGTCCGACGCGCTGGTGGTACCGCCACGTGCGCTAGAACCGGTTCTAGTCTCATTTCTCCGTCTTTTGTCTTGGTTTCTTTTCTCCGCACGGGCAACTATCGGTCGCGAAGTGCATCTGGCCGGTCGCCATGCAGAACACCCCGCAGAACTCGTGGCTTTCCCTTTGGTAGCAGTCGACCGCCATGCGGTTGAGCTTGCAATCGTCACAATATTCCATCGCTTTCATTTCGATTCCTCCCTGATCGGTATGATCCTGTATCTTCTCCTAACCAGCCGCTGCCTCGAGATCGCTGTGTAGAGCGACTCAAGCGTGACGCCGAGCCAGCGGGCCGTGTCGTGTCCATGGAGGCACGCCACCGGCAGGTCGTTGTCGAGCGCGTCCTCGATCAGGTACAAGTTTGTCTTCATTGTCCTTCTCCTTGTTCCAAATGTTTGCGGAGCACCTTCATGACATCCTCCACGCTCCGCGCTACGTCGTATGGCACGCCCGCTTCCTGGCATCGCCTCCGGAATGACTTCTGTCGCTCCGAGAGGACTCCGGTCCTCGTCTTCACCTCGAGGTATCCGATCTCGACGCCGCGGCCGCGGGGCCACCAGACCACGAGGTCGGCGACGCCGGGGCGCAGGCCCATGGCCGTGAGCTGCATGGTCCTTACCGCGCCTCCCCTGCCGGCGCCCTCGTTGGGTACGCTGTGGCAGTAGACGCCGTGGTCCTGGAGCCAGAGCACGATCGAGTGCTGGAGGCGTGACTCGGGATGGCCGTGTGTGTGGGCGGGGGTAATGGCAGAGATGTTCTTGCGTTCGTTCATGCGATGCCTCCAGTCGGGTCAGCAAAGAAAATTTTTTCGATTTCGCAAAGCTGCTTGAGTCCGTATTTGCGAATAATCGGCAGGTCACGCGACTCCAGCCATTTCTCCTCCGTGACCGACCAGAGCAGGTTGAACGCCGCCTTGTACACTCTCGGCATCCGGCTGACCAGTCGGACGTAGACGATGTTGTCCTCCGCCTTCTTGGCGAACAGGTTCCAGCGGCCGGCGACGTTCTCCTGGAGTTTGATCCAGCCCTTACTCGCGCTCGGGGTCTTGGCCGTGTACTTTTTCGGAGGGAGCTTGATGTCGTCCCACGGCATTTTGGGCCGCTCGGATTTCTTCCTGGCTGTCTCGGCCTTTTCTTCCTCCGTCAGGGCAGGCTCCCATCCCCACGGTCTTCTGATCGAAAATCCGACTCTTTTCATAACACTTCTCCTTTGGTGCCAAGCACCTTCATTTTCGGCTTTCTCCAGTCGTCTTTTTTTCCGACCCCCGCATCGCCTTCGGACTGGGCTGGTGCCAAGGCTCCCTTATAGGAAGGGAGCCATTGGCACCTAAATCAGGCCCGTCCGGGCTCGCTTCGCCATGCTTTAATGGCACCTGTTTGGCACCAATGGCACCAACAAAACAAAGTTGTTGTTTCGATTCAATCTTGTTGTGCATTTTTTCCTCCTTGAATTCTTGCGTTCACTGCCAGCAGGTCGTGCCTGAGATGCCAGCCGTCGTCTTCCTCGCCGACCACTCCGGCAAAGGTGAGGCAGGCCATCATCCGGCTTGGCGTATCCTTTTGGAACGCCTTTTTCTTCATGTCTCTCGACCACTCCTGGTCGTCCATCCAGGAAAGCAGATCCTGCTGTGTGAGGACGGTCTTCCCGCAGGACACGCAGGCGTCCTCGAACGCGTCCAGGTACTTGCGCACCGTCTCGCTCATTGGCGCCTCGCACTGCACCAGGATGCCGGCCGTCATGAGGTCGCCGTTCTTGCGCCTCCATGGCAGGTCCACGCCTTCTATGCGCGCGTATTCCGGCCCGTGCAGCTCGTCGCCCTTCAGCTTCATCTGCTTGATGGTCACCGTCCGCTCCTTGTCCTGGACAACCGAGTACTCCACGGTCATGGCGCCTTTCCACGCAGTGCTTCCACGTGCCTCGTCGATCATGTCGGGATTCTTCGCCGTGTGGTGGATGATCAGGACCGTGCACCGGTACGCCTCGAGCAGCTTCTTGCAGTTGTTGATGAAAGCCCTCGCCTCCTGGCTCGAGTTCTCGTCTCCCGCAAAGTAGCAGTTCAGCGTGTCGAAGCAGACGACGTCGGGCCTCTCGCCCCAGTCCTCGATGCCTCCGACGACGGTGCGGAATCCCTCGGGCGTGTCGAAGTCCACGGAATCCTCGGCCATGCGGAACCAGCCGGGAGAATCCAGCCCTCGGGACATCGTCCACGCCTTCACCCGCTTGCGTACGCCCACGGCATCCTCGCCGCAGGCGTAGTAGACCCGGCACTGGCGGAATATCCGGTGCCCGAACCACTGCGGCTGGCCGGTCGCAAGGGACAGCATCCAGTCGATCGCGACGAACGTCTTACCGTTGCCGCTCGGACCGTGCATCATCGCTAGGGCCTCTTCCGGCAGCACGTCGTCAATCAGGTAGTCCACCTGTGGCGCCGTCTCCAGGTCCACGTCCCTGAAGAAGTGCTCCTTCGGGGCGAGCAGCTCCTTCAGGGCCTCGGGACCATGGGCGACCGCGTAGTCGTTTGCGTCGCTTCCGGCGTCCGGCACCACGATGCAGTCCGCTCCGGAGGCGTCGGCAGCCTCGCGCGCCTTGGTCTGCCCCACCTGGCTCTCGTCGTTGTCGGCCACCATCACCATCCGGCCCTGCCACATGTCCGAGAACCAGGAGGCGATGCGCCTCATGTGGCTCACCATGTAGGTGATGACGCACGGGCATCCGGTCGCCTCGCTGATGGACGCCGCGGTGGCGAACCCCTCGGCGAAGTACAGCGTCCCTTTCGGATCAGACAGGTCGCCCACCCACCAATAGCCGTCTTCCATCGAGCCTCCGGAGGCGAAGCGGCGCTGCCACTTCCCGCCTTCTTCGCACGTCGGAGCGAAGCGCTGGAGCGAGCAGATCCTGCCGGTAGCGCACGAGTAGACCGGAAGATACAGCCAGCCGTCGTCTCCGATGCGGGCTCCATGGGACCCGACATGCTTGCGCTCCAGATAGGGATGCCCGTCGCACGCCTTCAGGCAGTCCCACACCTCGGCGCATGCCTTGGCGACGGCCGACTTTCTCGCTTCCTCGGCGGCCTTGCGGATTGCGATCGCCTCCTCGGTGCGTGCGGCGATCCGCACGCTTTCCTCTGGAGATATCTCCCTGAGCACCTGTACGTGCCCCGTATAGGTGGCACCGGTGCGGAAGTCCCCGTAGCTCCATGACGGCAGGTTGTCTCCATAGGCCACGTACCATCCGGCGTCGTCGCCACGCTGCTCGTTGGTGGGGAACCTGTGGATGCGCCCGTCCATCTCGATCGCCGCAGGAGGCGTGATTCCGTTGCGCGTCATCTCCTCGGCCATCTGGACGTCCGCAGGCTTCTCGCTCTGCTGGACCATCGCCCTGATCGCCCTGTTGTCTATCCTCAAAACGGCACCCCCTCGTTCGTCCAGTCGTCGCATTTGTCCAGTACCGTGAGATATTTGTCTTCGATTACTATGCCGTCAAGGGAACAGTAATCTAGATTTCCTTCATGCTTGTGGCTGTCGCAGGTCAGGCAGCATCTGGGCGGATACGGATTCCCTTCCATATACCATGCAATCACGCGCTCGGCGTCTCGAGCTTCCATAGCACGTCCTCCAGCCTCGTATAGCGGCCATCCATCTTCCATAGCACCGCCTCGGGAGGTGTCGCCTTGTTCAGCATCTCGATCATCTCGTCCGGATTGGAAAGTCCGTTCAACCCGCACCGTGACAGATATGTGCCGAGCCTCATCCTCGCCTTCTCTCCCGCCCAGCCAGGCGCCCAGATGGTCATGAAGTCGCGCACCACCGTGGGATTCAGCAACGACCCCTCAAATGTGACCATCAGCATGCGGTTTCCCGCCCTGCTCTCCTTGATCTCCCAGCGCCATCTGCGCACCATCAGCCTCCGCATCGGATTCCGCCCCTCGCCGTTGATGTCCTCGTCGTGCAGGGAGAAATCCGGCAGCCACTCATACCCGCATGACGGACACACCCTGGTGACCGCAGGCACGATCTCGTCGCATCTCGGACAGACCTTGCAGGGAGCCACTCCGGTCCCGCCGCCACCTCCCCTGTGTTTCCCCGCCCGCGCCGGAGGATTGACCATCGTCACTGGCCCGTGCCGCTTCACGTTCCCGACGAAGTCGAGCACCAGGCAGTCCTGCTTGCACGGGTCGATGCGAAGCCCCCGGCCGGCCATCTGCACGTACAGGCCGGGACTGAGGGTAGGCCGGAGCATGACGATCAGGTCGATGCAGGGTGCGTCGAAGCCTGTCGTGAGCACGTTGGCGTTGGTCACCGCGGTAATCCTCCCGGCCTTGAAGTCGTCGAGTATCCTCGCCCTCTCCTTCTCGTCCGTCTTGCCGGTGACGCAATCCGCCTTCACGCCGAGGTTCCTCAGCTCGTCGCGGACCGCCTCCGCATGCCGTACTCCGGTGCAGAAAAGGAGCCAGTGCCTGCGCTCGCGGCATCTGGCCACGACCTCCCGGCAGATCTCCTCGGTGGTCAGCCTCCGGTTCACCAGGTCGTCCATCTCCCTGGCGACGAACTCTCCCGCCCTTACATGGAGGGAGGAAGTGTCCACTTCTCCATGTCCGACCTTGCTCTTCAGCCTGCAGAGGAACCCCATGCGCTGGAGCTCGAAGATGCTCGAGCAGTGGATGACCGGCTTGTCGAAGATGCCGTCGGTGAGCTCTCCCTGCCCGAGCCTGTATGGCGTGGCTGTCAGCCCGACGACTCGCATGTGCGGCCGTCTTGTCCGCAACATCGCCAGCAATGTCCTTGCCTGGCCTTCCGCGTTGTTGTTGATCAGGTGCGCCTCGTCGAAGATGCACAGGTCGATGGCAGGCAGCAGCTCGGGATGGCGCGCGATCGACTGGATGGTGGCGAAGGTGATCTGCGCCACCTCCTTGTGCCCCATGCCCGCCGAATAGATCCCTACCGGGGCGAGCGGCCAGATCGTGCCAAGCTTGCGCAGGTCCTGCTCGAGCAGCTCCTTTTGTGTGGTCAGCACCAGGATCTGCGTGTCGTCCCACTGGCCCACCGCCTTCTGGCAGATGTCGGCCAGCAGCACGCTCTTCCCCGCTCCGGTAGGGGCGACGATGAGCGGGTTGCCCGGGTTGTGGTCAAACCAGTCCCACAGCTCGTCCATCGCTTTCTTCTGGTAGTCCCTTAGCTCCATATGATCCTCCCTTGGGTCGCCCTGGCGGCACGCACGCTGGCGATGATGTGCGACGAGCTGTAGCCGGCCGCCCCGTTCAGCACGCGCTGGCCGTCGATGACCCAGCAGATGTTCCTTCCGTCCGTCCGGAGATGGTCCACTTCCCATGAGACGAGGTCCGGATGGATGGCGTGGCATGGATATTCTTCCAGGTCCCTGCCCTCCGGGATGACGTCGTCCACCGCGGGGTTCACGCACTTCCACCGGCCGTCAGGCATGGCGGTGGAGAACGCGCAGGTCCTGCAGCAGATGTGGTCCGGCATCTTTTCCTTGGAATGGCAGAACGGACTGAAGGAGCACATGCGGCACTTGTAGAACGTCGGGTCTGCCGAGAGCGGGCCGGGGATATGCGTGTCCAGGGCGTAGCCGACGCCTCGGTCCAGCATCCGGCAGGCATATCCGTCGTCCAGCTTCACCCGCTCCACGTGCATGCGGTCGTCGTCCTTGCAGACCGCGACGAACAGGCAGCGGGGGACCTTCGAGCAATGCATGTAGCACTGCATTTGCGTGTAGTACTTCGGGTCTGACTCCCGCACGCCCTTGTCGCAGAGCGTCTTGAACCGCGACGCGTTGTAGCTCTTGAACTCGGCGAGCATCTCTTCCTTCGGCGCCTCGGGAACCCCGGCGGTGATGTGGCCGTCGATGTGCCCCTTGGCCGGTCCGTAGGCGACCTCCATCTGTCCGTCTCCCGTATGGTCGATGGAGACCCCCGCCATGCGGAGGTCCTCCACGATGGTCTCCTCTTCCCGCTGTCCCCTGCGGAACAGGCGGTACAGCCTGCCTTCGATGTGCTCGTTGAGGGCGTGGCGGTAGCGGAGCCAGATCCACCGGCCGCATTCGTGGCCGATGGACGACATCTCGAGATACGGACGGTCCTTCCAGTCGCCGGCATGCCGGGCCTCGTGGGCCCGGTTGATGGCGTCGATGACTCCGTCCTGCATGTTGCCGAGTTTCATGCCCACGGCCTCTTCTTCGCCGGAGCGGATGCGGTCCCCTGCGCCGCGGCTGCGGCGGCAGGCATGGCGGATGCCGGAGCGTTCGCCATGGCCCGGTATTCCTTGACGGAATTCGATGGACCGTACTCCCCTTTGCCCGGATCCAGCGCCACGCGGACCTCCACCGCCCGACCGACGAGGTCGTTGGTGTCGGGGTTGTCGACTCCGAGCAGGCCGAGCGCGTCCTCGAGGTGGTAGAGCTGGGCCTTGCCGATCCGTTCGGCCTTGTCGCTCGCGTTCTTGATGTTGATGTTCTCGAAGATGTTCCTGCCGGCGTTCTTCGGCCCGGTGACCAGATAGGTCATGTGCAGGTACATGCCGGTGCCGGACTTGGTCTCCTTCGGCTCGCATCCGGTGATCTTCGTGTAGTACCATCCGGCCTCGAGCGGGGTGAATCCCTCGCTCTCGGCGGCGTTCGACAGTTCGTTGTTGTTGATTCCAAGGTCGCTGAATCTCATTGCTTGTCCTCCTCAAGTTGGTTGATGGTGATGTAGGGTGCCGCAGGCTTGCTCGTGATCGCCTCGTCGAACAGCTCGCGGACGTCCGGCGCGAGCGTCTTGTATGCCGTCAGCGACAGGCTCGGCTTCCATCTGAACGTCATGTCCGCGATGGCTTCCAGATGGTTCTCCGTGACGACCCGCCGCAGCTTGTCCTCGTCGATGGTCCGTGTCAGCTTGCACTGCACCTTGACCTCTTTGCCTCCGCACTTGTAGGTGTGGCTGCCTTCCGCGTCGGGGTCGAGCGCGAGCTGGCTAGCGAGCCAGCCCACGATCCTGGCTTTCTCCTCAGCCAGCCCGTCGCTCTGCCTCTTGATGTCCTCGAGGCGTTCCACCGCCTCCTGGAAGTCCGATTCCGCCAATGTGGCCGGAATGCTCTCGTATGTCTTCTTCATGCTTCCTCTCCTTGGGCCTTGCCCGTGATTTTTTCGAATATCCTTGCGAAGTCCGCCGGCTCCCCTCCCGGGTCGAGCCTTCCGCTCCGGTCCTTCGCGACCCACAGCCCGTCCGAGCTGGTCTGGAACCAGCGGTGCAGCCCGTCGGTGTCCTTGGTCACACGCATGGCCAGCACCTCGTCGAAGAAGTACGGCAGGCTGAGCGTCGCCTTGCTCCCGGGAACGGAGGGCTGGTAGAGCAGCGCCCCGTTCTCGTCCTGCTTCTGGTCGGCCTTGGCGATGACGATGATGTTGTGGTCGGGGATATCCCGGAACGAGCGGATGATCTTTGCCAGCGTGTCGCCCATCTCGGCGTACGCCTTCCGCGGGTCCTTGTTCGCTTCTTTCTCGGCCGCGAGCACGACCTCCGCGATCTCGCTCACCGAGTCCACCGCGATGGTGCCGTAGCGTCTCGCTTCCTCGCTGTCGTATGCCCATTCCAGCAGGTCGTAGACGTCCTGCAGGTTGTGGACTTCCGTGCAGTCCACATTCTTTCCGACCAGCGAGAGCTGGCCTCCCTCGGCCTCGACAAGCAGCGTCGGCGCCGGGCAGGTCCCGATGGAGTAGGTCTTTCCCGCTCCGGACATCCCGTACAGCAGCGTGCGGACATGGATGTCCCGCACCTGGTCTTTCAGGCTCATGATCTGAACAGCCATCTATCTGGCCTCCTTGTTGTACAAACTGTTGATGTGGTAGATGACCACCGCCTCGGCGGAGACGCCTTTCCTGCCGGCCTCGGCAAGGATCGCCCGCACGGCCTCCGGCGCGAAGCCGAAAGACGCCACGGCGCGTTCCGCGTCGCGGTAGTAGTCACGCAAAGATTTCCGTGATAAGATGTTGGTAAGGTTGGTCATAGGGTCTCCTATGTCGCTCCGGAGCTGGTGACTCCGGAGCTTTTTTGTGTGTCAGTAGTAGATGGGAAGCGGGCATCCCAGCTCATTCAGCTGCCTCTCGATCGCCTGGTACGCCTCGACTCTCCAGGCCTTGCCGTCGCACTCATGGAGCGAGATCCTCACTCCATAGTCCTCCGACTTCTCCAGCCTGAGCAGGAGCGGCACCTCGGCTTGCTCCGCCTCGGGGAAGTAGCGGTACGGACGCAGCTTGACGATCGAGGGCACCTGCCGGGTCTCGTCGCTCGCCGCCGACACGCCGCTGCGGGTGGTCACGGTGATGCTCTTGCCGTTGTCCTTCAGGGTCACCCCGTCCTCGATCCGGATCTCCTGCATGAGCCCGAAAAGGTCCATCAGCTTCTCGTCCTGCACGAAGAGCGTGAGCAGGGCGATGTTGAACGAGCTCATCCCGTACCAATTTCCGAACTGGAACGGCTGGATCGTGCTCTGGGTCGAGACATAGCAGTCTCGACGGCCGTCCTGTCTCGGAGGAGACAGCAAGCTGACGGCAAACCCGTTGTCAATCATCACCACCGCACCTTCCATGTCGAACTTCTGGGGGTTCGACTTGAGCAGCTCTACGAACGACTTCAGCGTCGTCATCTGGATGACGTTCGGGTGGTGCACCGGTGGCTCCACCTTCGTGAAGCTCTCGCGGGAATAGATGCCGTCCGGCATCTCGATGGTCATGTTCTGCTTCGCCAGCTCGGCGATCCTCTCCACTGCCTGTCCGTCCATTTACCTTGCCTCCTTGATGAGCAGGTCGAACTCCTGTTGCTTCGGATCCTTGTCCTTCACGGTCGCGACCACCTTGCCGTCGTCGTCGAGCGACAGCCGCATCGAGCCCCTGTCGTCACGCACCGGAGCGAGGCTCACCTTGCTCTTCACCGTGACGCCCATCGTCTCCCGGTCCTCGGTCGGCGTCAGCTCGACCGTGAGCGTGATCGTCCGCTTCGCGGTCGCGTCGGTGGACGCGTCCATCACGTTGTCGATCACCTTCCTCAGTTCTCTGGCGAAGATCTCGTCCGCGGCGCCGTTGTTGACGTCGCCGAGCTTCGTCACATGCTTGTAGTCAGTCATCTTGACTCTCCTTTCCGGCTTCTGCCGGCATTGATTCCTTCTTGTGTCTGTCCAGCCAGCGCACGAAGTCGCTGTGCCAGTACCGCCTTGACAGCCCCCTGATCCGGATGCATGGCGGATGCGTCCTCTCGTAGACCCGGTTTAACCAGGTCTCAAGCTTGACGCCGAGCGCCTGGGCGATGTCCGGGTCGGTCATCAGCCAGTCGCCAATGTGGTCTTCCATGGTTCTCTCCTGTGAAAATTTCGGCCCTTGCGGGTTCTTCCGGCGGCCGGACCGGTCAACGAGGGCGACGCGTGCCCCGTCCCTGTTCATCCGATATCCTTGACGTTGAACGGGTCCGTCAGGTCCTTGCCGACGTTCTCCTCGAGGAAGCGGTCCACTTCCTTGGCTGTGACCTTGAGCGATCCGAGCTTCAGAGCCCGGAGCCTCCCTGCCCTGATGAGGGCCCTGATGGCCGGCTTGCTTGTCTCAAGCCTCTCGGCCAGCTCCGGCACCGTGTACAGCAACGGAGGCTGTTGTAGATTGTTGGTTGTGTTGGACATAAGATTCTCCTTGTAGTTGTTGTTTAAAATCTTGTTATGTATAAAGTTGTTTATATAAAGAGTCAGAAGGAATTTGTAAAAGTTTGCTTACTTTTAGAAATTCATAAGCAGTTAATTTGCCTTTGGAGTTAAAGACACGTGAAAGCCTTTGGTAGGGAATAGATGTCATTTTTGAGACATACATCATGGTTAAACCTTTGTGTTTAATTTCTTGTTTTAAAAAATCTTCAATCATTTTCGACCTCTTTAACGAAAATTTCGTAGCATCAACACATTAAAACGGAATTATTCGTAAGTCAAGAATAAATTCACGAAATTTTCGTAATTATTATTGAAATTTAAGAATCGTTGCCATATGCTTATTGGCAGGAAGGAAATACATGGCAAACGTAGAATTAGGTGCAAAGTTAAAATGGTATAGAAAGCAGCAACACATGACCTTACAACAAGTAGCAGATGCTCTTGGTGTTACTGCAGGGTCTACCGTATCTAGCTGGGAAAGTGGTAAATCGGAACCAGATGCCGCAACTATTCTAAAAATAGGTAAGTTATATCAAATTAATGACTTATATTCCTTAATCGAGAATACAGAAGACAGACCTTATTCGCCAGAAGAGATTGAACTTATTTACGCCTATCGTGAGCACCCCGAGCTCCAAGCGGCCATTCGGCGCATGCTGGATATCGAGTAAAAGGAGGTCTCGCACATGGCAGGAGTCACCGCACGCAAACGTGGCACGTATTGGGAGTACCGGTTCGACCTCGCCACGGTCGACGGCAAGAGGAAGCAGCATTCCAAGTCTGGCTTCCGGACGAAGACGGAGGCGATGAAGGCAGGCAACGCCGCCTTGGCCAAGTACAATCGTGGCGGGGAGGTGTCTGAGCCTTCAGGCATGTCGCTGGCTGACTGGATGCACAGATGGCTGGAGACGACCGTCAAGACCGGCTGCGCGGTCTCCACATACCGCGAATACAAGTGCATCGCCGGCTCGAAGATCCTGCCGAAACTCGGGTCTTACCGGCTGTCGTCGCTCACCCGCATCGTGCTCTCCGATTTCGTGGCCTCTTTAGGAGAGGATGGTTTGTCCCGGCAATACATCGTCACAGTCTCCAGGATCCTCTCCTCCGCATTGTCTTCCGCCGAGCGCATGGGACTGATCGAGGACTGGCACCGCTCCGCATTGAAGGTGCCGAAAGGATACTCCCGGCGCGTCAACGAGCGCCATGCCCTCACCCCTGACGAGTTCCAGACTCTCCTGGATGCCTGCCCGGAGCTGTACAAGCCGGTACTCGTCCTCGGGTGGCATACGGGAATGCGTGCGGGGGAGATGCTCGCGCTGCGCTGGGACGACGTCGATTTCGACAACGATACGATTGCTGTCAGGCGCCGCATCTATGCCGGGAGGTTCGCCCCGCCGAAAGACGGCTCCATGCGCACGATCCGTATGGGAGAAGCCCTGCATGCATATCTGCACAAGCTCCGGCAGGAGCAGCGACAGCACGAGCTTGAATACGGCTACTACTATACGGTCGGGGTGGAAGGTGACACGCTGGCGCAGGCATACAAGGGAGACGTGCCAGGCAAGCGTACATACACTAACGTGGTCTGCCGGAAGAACGGTACCGTGGTGAAGTATTCTTCCGTGCAACTTGTCTTCGCGAGGCTGGCCAAGGAGACCGGCATCAGCTTCGACGCCCATACGCTGCGCCACACGCACGCCACTCTCTTGCTGGAAGCCGGCGTCCCGCCGAAGGCGGTGCAGCAGCGTTTGGGACACAAGACGATCAAGGTGACGATGGACATCTACGCGCACGTGACGGAGCGGATGCAAGACACTCTTGTGGACACGATTGACCACAGTCCTGTTTTTTCGTGGTCGAAATGTGGACAAAAGGGAGAAAAATCAAGTTGAACTTACATTTTATTAATTACACTACAAAAAGATATAAATTTCATTAATTTATCGGACCAGAATATATGCAGCGGCTTCTTGATCTTATGGGAACCCCGGATATCAAGATCATTACCGGAGTGCGCCGCAGCGGCAAGTCTGAATTGATGAAAGCTTATATCCGCAGAATCAGAGAGATGCAGCCGGAAGCCAATAGTATCTTCGTGGATTTCTTTGACCTGAAATATGAAGGATTAAAGGAATACCATGCTCTGTATGATTACATTGAAAGTCATTATGTTGCCGGAAAACAGAATTATGTGTTTGTGGATGAAGTGCAGTTGTGTGATGGATTTGAACTTGCGATCAACAGCCTGTATACTTCCCGGAAATATGATCTTTATATCACCGGGTCCAATGCCTTCCTCCTGAGTTCCGACCTGACAACACTGTTTACGGGCCGGTATATTGAGATCCATGTGTTCCCGTTCAGCTTTGCGGAATTCTGCCGCTACTATGCGGAGGAACAGGACACGGCAAAGCTCTTCGATGAATATGTGATCAAGGGCGGTCTGGCGGGCTCCTATGAATACCGTACGGAGAGAGATCGGACAAACTATATCAGAGACGTGTACGATACGATCATCAACCGGGATCTGGTCACGAAATATCATCTGCCGGACACAACGATGCTGGAGCATCTGGCAGAGTTCATGATGGATAACGTATCCAATCTGACTTCGCCCAACAACATCAGTGATACACTGACGGCAAATGCGGTTGCGACCAATCACAAGACCGTCGGAAACTATATCAGATATCTGTGCGATGCGTATGTTTTCTATGGCATACGGCGATATGACATTCGCGGAAAGAAATATCTGAAGACTTCCGTGAAATACTATCTGAGTGATACCGGCATACGCTTTGCCAGACTTGGCAGGCGGAATCTTGATTACGGACGGATGTATGAAAATATTGTCTGCATCGAACTGATGCGGCGCGGCTTCGAGGTGTACGTTGGAAAGCTGTATCAGAAAGAAGTGGATTTTGTGGCAGTCCGCGGCGATGAAAAGATGTATATCCAGGTAAGTGACGATATATCGCGGCCGGAGACCTTTGAACGTGAGTATGATCCTCTGCTTAGGATCAAAGATGCGTATCCCAAGCTTATTCTGGCCAATACCAGGCATGAGACCTATGACTATGAAGGCATCAAGATTCACAATTTATCAGACTGGCTGCTGAAGCATGAGTAAAGGCCTCAGGAGAGCGGCGGAATGAAGAATCAATCACACGAATGAGCGAAGAACAAGAATTCCGGTTTGTCGAACTGAAAACTTCATAGCTGATGATACATATCAGTCTTTCACATCCAGTGAGAGGCTGATTTTTTATGCTCAAGAACAGGAGGTAAACGTATATGAGCAATGCATTAAGAATCGGCAACCGCAGCATCAGCTATGCACCAAATCCGACGACGGATATGCAGATCGGGTCGAGGATGATGTTGATGACCGCGCCAAGCACCGTGTCGGTCATCGACTCTTTGGACAGCCCTTCGCAGCGCACAAGGCTGGAATGAATGAAACTGAGCACAATGATGGGCGCACAGATGACCAGTACGATATAGTAGCCATGCGGGAATGTCGCGGCGTCAGCGCCGAGCAATGTCAGGATAGGGCGATAAAACGTCGACATCGTGATGGCGAGGACGAGCCCTGTCGCCAGAGCGATGTAGAAGCAAAAGGAACTGATACGTTTCACACTGCTCAGGTCATGTTGACCAAGCAACCTGGAAATAAGCGAACTTCCGCCTTGTCCATAGATGTTGCCGAAAGCCATAAGCGCGGTGAATACTGGCGCACATAACGATACGCCCGCAATCAGATCGGTGTCGTTGGTGAGCGCGATGAAGAAGGTATCCGCAAGGTTGTAGACCAGCGTGACCACAAGTCCAAGAACCACAGGAAACGCCATTTTGAAATAGCTGCGGTAGACATGGTCTGTATCAAAAATAGGATGCATGTCGCTTGACTCCATATCCGTCCAGTACACATCAAGTATGCGCAATTGTATGTGCCACATGGCACATATGGGAGCGGGGCATCGCATATGAGAAACATCAGGGATGCAAAGAAGTTGGAAACGTACTTTGAAGCACAGCAAATGCATTTTCAACAGAAACACGTTTACTCGAGATAATGCAGTTTGAAAAGGGCGAGTTGCTTGTCGGACCAATACATCCTCTTGAAAGCTTTTGTTTCGTCGTCGAAGGGAGCGTTTCCATCTATCTCCTCACGGAAGACGGGGATATCCGGTATGTCTCGAAGAGTGGCGAAGGAATATTGCTGGGGGATATGGAATTCAGCGGAATAGGAAAAAACGTATATTACGTGGAGGCGGCTACACCGGTGGTCTGTCTTGGAATACCGTTTCGGGAAAACATGGATATGCTTGGACAGGATCCGCTGTTCCTGCGGTTCGTCATAAGGCAACTGGCCCAAAAATTGTCGTTGTCGTCACGCATGGACGCAGTGGCCCAGACGTTGGAAGAAAAGGTGCTGTTGTATTTGCATACGATGCAGGCCTCCCATGAGATCTCGTCCGTGAGCCAGACGCTGCAGGTGTTGCATTGTAGTCGCCGCCAGCTCCAACGGGTATTGAGGAAACTGTGCGACAGCCATGTACACCGGACGGGGTTCTTACCGGTTGCAATCATGAGGTTCCATCCCGCCCAATCTGTATTGGGCCCCGAAAAGGTCTCCCGGGCATCTTGCCGGCCTGCGTGACGCCGCAGAAGTGTGCGAAAACTTTGATTCCCAAAGTTGGACGAGTGTCGTACTATTGTTTTGGAAAAGAAGCTGTCTCATTCTCAAGACAGGGGTGTCGGGCGGTGCCCGGCGTCATCTTGGTAGTTGCGTGGTGGTAGGGAATTGCAGAGAAAGCACACATACGTCTTGCTTTGGATTGGCATCGCGATGGCCGTCGGCATCGGGATCCTGTCGGTATCCACGTACAGGCAGGACATCGCGAGCCAGCAACAGAAAGCGGACTATATCACGGAAGCCTATGCCGATGAATTGGAGAACAAATTCACCCATGTGGTCTCGATTTCCAACACCCTGAAGGAATGGGTCATCGACAAGAACGGAGTTGTTGATGATTTTGAGGGTACCAGGCGGCTTCTGATGAGAGAATACCTCGCGCAGATCGAGCTTGCTCCCGACGGGGTGGTCTCTCACGGCTATGACCATCCCATTGACCTTTTGGGATCTGCCTCCGGGCCGCTTTTCCAATATGCGAAGGACACGAATTCCCCGGTCCTTGCCGGCCCCTTTCTCCATCCGAATGGCGGCAGGGTGGTCACGGTCATCAATCCTGTCGCGATTGCCGACGCGGACGGGCGGCGGAACTTCTGGGGATTCATCATTTTTACCATCAAATTGCCGGATGTCTACGCCCAGACGCTGAACCGCCTGAAATCCTATGGATACGACTATTGCCTGGACACGACATCTTCGCCGCTCTCGTCGGTTTTTACCCGAATAGAATCTTCGCGTCCCCAAGGGGAAGTGTTGCGAGCGCCGGTAGGGCATACCTTCGAGGTAGGTGGATGCAAGTGGACGCTGAATGTGGAACCGGTAGGCGGCTGGACTTCGGACAGGCTCCCGTCCACGCTTTTGAGCGGAGTCCTTGCCGGGCTGGCGATTCTGTTTCTCGCCTATCTGCTTCTGAAAAACCAGGAGCATGAGGAAGCGCTCCACAAACTGGTCTCCATGGACTCGCTGACGGGACTCTACAACCGCGGCGGCTTCATGCAACAGCTGGAAGAGACAGTCCGCGCCAACCCGGAAATCATGCTGACCGCGGTCTTCCTGGATCTGGATGATTTCAAGTTGGTGAACGATTTGTTCGGCCATGCGGCCGGGGATATGGCCCTGCAGGATTTGGCGGTCCATCTGCAGCATGCGTTTCCAAAGGATTCGCTGATTGGAAGAACCGGCGGAGATGAGTTCAGCGTCATCATCAAGGGAAGGACGCCGGAGGAGTGTCGTCACATCGTTGAGCAGGCAATCCGGGGAGAACGGAAACTGACGTCCGGAGACCAATCCTTCTCCTACACGGTTTCCGCCGGATACGCGGATTACCCTGCGCAGGCAAAGGATTGTTCCCGCCTGATGACGTTGGCTGACGATGCCCTGTATTCCTCCAAGCTCGGAGGGAAGCATGACGCAAGGCACTACGAGCCGAGGATGTCCAATATCAAACGGGAACCGTTGGCCTTCAGCTCCAAAACGCTGGCGGCGGGAATTCCCGGATCCCTGCTTGTCCGGAAAACCGACGCGGAAGGTACCATCCTGTTCGCGAACGACGAACTGCTCACGTTGCTCGGGTGCGCGGATTTTGACGATTTGCTGGACTATTCGCACGCCAAGTACCAGAATCTGATCCATCCTGACGACAGGGAGCATGTGGAAGCGACCATTTGGCGCAATCCGGAGGGAACTTCCGGCAAGCTCCGGTATTACGACGGGTTCGTGGAGTACCGGGTGCTGACGAAGAAAGGCGTGGAGAAACCCATCGTCAGCATGCGGCGCCTGGTGCATGACCCCCATTACGGAGATGTGTTCTTCGTGTTGATCCGGAGCGCCGCGTCCATGCCCGAAGCTACGCTCAAAGGATAGCCTGTTCCATCAGCCGGGATGTATGGTCTTTTTTCGGGATAGACATTTGTTTCTTCACAAGAAAGTGATATTCTTAGTACGGTGCGCATCGAAAAAAGAGCAACATTGAAGCAGGCAGATGCCTGAAACAAAAGTCGCCAGTCCTGGCAACAGGAAGGAGATGTCTTGGCAGATGAGGCAGTACCAGTTTACTCCGGAAGTTCGGAATTTCTTGCAGGAATTGCCAGTTCCTATCGCGATATTCCAGCTTGTCGACAATCAGTCGGTCCTTCTGTTGTTCTCCAAGGCCTTCATGGAGCTCTTTGGCTATGATGCTCCCGAAGAGGTGCTGCAGGTGATGTCGACCGACATGTACCGCTATTCTCTTCCGGACGACGCAAAGCGGATTTCCGATGCCTTCTTCCAGTTTGCGACGCGGGGTGGGACCTTCGACGTGATGTTCCGGAACAAGAACAAGTATCAGGACGAGTACCACGTCATCCATGCAATCGGGAACAACCTCATGGTGGGACAGGAGCGGCTCGTGGTCATCTCCTACTCGGACGAAACTTCTGCATTTTCCCATGAAACGGATTCGGGAAACATGCTTGGAGTCTCGTTGAAAGCTTTCCTTTCCTCCGAACGCGAGGACTATGACAGCTTGACAGGACTGCCAAACATGGCGCGTTTTCTGAAGAACGTTCCTGTCACCATCCAGAAGATGAAGGAAGAGGGCAAGATTCCTGTCATCCTGTATCTGGATTGCAACAATCTCAAATCCTTCAACAGCCGTTACGGCTTTTTGGAGGGAGATGCCTTGCTCCGTTCCTTGGGCGAGATGCTCCACCGGCACTTTGGCGCGGAGCTGTCCTCCCGGTTCGAGAGCGACCATTTTGTGGTGTGCGCGGACCGGGACCATATCGAAGAACGGCTGAAAGAGGTTTTTTTGGAAGCCAAGCGGTTCCATAATGGATTCAGCCCTTCCTTGAAGGTGGGCATCTACGTGGATTGCACGGATACGGTCCCGCTTGTGACCGCGTGCGACTACGCGAGGCTTGCCAGCAACTCCCTGCAGAACACTATCGAGTCCGCCTACGTGTTCTTCGACAAGGCGATCAAGGAGAAGGCTTCGCTGAGAGCGTACGTGATCAAGAATTTCTCTCGCGCGATGGCGGCGGGCTGGATCCGTGTCTACTACCAGCCGGTCGTGCATACCATGGCGAGAACCTTGTGTGGCGTGGAAGCGCTTACGCGTTGGATCGACCCGGACTACGGGACCATTTCTCCCGGCATCTTCATCCCCGCGTTGGAGGAGACGGGACAAATCTACCAGTTGGACCTGTACATGTACGAGCAGGTATGCAAGGACTTCCGGGAACTGAGCAAGACGAGGATTCCCATCGTGCCGGTATCGGTCAATCTTTCCCGCAAGGACTTCATGCATGAGGATCTGGTGGAACGGATTGAATGCCTTTCCCGGAAATACGGCGTTTCTCCGGAGTTGGCCAATATCGAGATTACGGAAAGCGCCTTCATCGAGGACGTGCAGAGCATCGGCAGGGCGATCGAGGACTTCCACAAGTTCGGATACCATGTGTGGATGGACGATTTCGGAATCGGCTACTCGTCGCTGGGAATCTTGAAAGACTTTTCCTTCGACGTACTGAAAATCGACATGAGCTTCCTGTCCACCTCCTCCGAGAAAGCGAGGACGATCATCGAATCCGCCGTCCGGATGGCGAAGCGCATCGGTATCCAGACCCTGGCTGAAGGGGTGGAGACCGAAGAACAGTACCAGTACCTGCGTGGCATCGGTTGCGAGAAAATCCAGGGCTATTACTTCGGAAAGCCTATGCCTAGCAAGGCAATCCAGCCGCACTGCGAGGACAAGCGGATTCCCATTGAGGAGCCTGCCTGGCGTGACTACTACGACGCGCTTGGAAGGATCAACTATCTGACCGACTCGCCCCTGTGCGTGGTGGAGGATGACGGGACTACGATGCGGATCCTCTTCGCGAATGCCGCGTATCGAGCGGTGCTGAGTCGTGACCATGTCGACGATGTCAGGATGTGGGAAGAAAAGCTCAACACTACGAATAGTCCTGTCCATACCTTCCACAGGCAGTTCGCCGACCAGCAACTAAGGAAGTTGGAAGGGCCGCAGATAACCGCTTATCCCTCTGGAGACCACTACATGCAGCTTACCGGTTCTGTGGTGGCCCATTGCCAGAACCACTACATCTATCAAGTGGGAATCCAGTACATCCAGATCAACGGGAACAATATCCAGCAGCAGAACGCGGCGTATCTTAGCAATCTCTACTACATCTGCAACGACATCATGCTTTTCAATCTCAAGGAAGACTCGGTGTCCAGCCTGAAGTCCTCCTTGGCGGAACAGCCGGTGGGGCCCAACGCCAAGGTGAAGGGCATCCAGTCCACCGTTGATTCGTGGATCAGCCATTTTGTAACTCCCGAAGACCAAAAACGTTACCGGGATTTTATGGACATCGTCTCTCTGCGCGACCGATTGATGGGGAACGCGGAGCAGATGCTGACCGGCCATTTCCGGAGCAAGATGGAAAACGGGAAATACGCCTGGCTCATGCATGTGCTGATTCCCGTCCCTCGCACGGATTTCTACCAGATTCTTGGCGTGACCATCAAGTCCGGACTGAGCGAATCAGCGATGCGGTCGATGGTCTCCGATTCTTTCGGGCAGGGAAAGACCGAATAGGGTTTTGTAGCGTTCCGGCATGTACACGGGCTCTGGAGGAAGTTCCAAAAGAGATTTCCCGCAGAAGGAGGGACCGGTCGGGTGCAACAGGTCCTTTCGCAGGATCGGGAAAAAGGCCCGCTCTGCGATGGACACCATCAGGCAATGGTGGTATTCCTATTCCATGCCGCCAGGCGATTGCGTCCGGCATCGCAGGCAAGACATGGAGGAGGGCTATGGCTCAGTCTGACAAGAAAATTCCTGCCAACATCGAGGTGCGCGGCGCGAGAATCCATAATCTGAAACATGTCGACGTGGACATCCCTCTTCACCAGATTGTCGGTATCGCCGGTGTCTCTGGCTCCGGGAAATCCTCGCTCGCGCTTGGTGTCCTCTATGCGGAGGGTTCGCGCCGGTATCTGGAATCCCTTTCGACCTATACGCGCAGGCGGATGACGCAGGCCGAGCGCGCCGACGTGGACGAGGTGCGCTATGTGCCTGCCGCGCTCGCGCTGCACCAGAGGCCCGGAGTCCCCGACATCCGCAGTACCTTCGGCACGCTCTCCGAACTGTCCAACAGCCTTCGGCTCATGTTTTCCCGCTTGGCCAGCCATCGGTGCCCGAACGGCCACTATGTGCCGCCTTCGTTCGCCGTCGCGACCATGCAGGAAATCACCTGTCCCGTCTGCGGCGCCAGATTCTATGGACCGGGAGCCGAGGACTTGGCCTATAATTCCCGGGGGGCCTGCCCGACCTGTGGCGGCACCGGAAGGGTCCATGCCGTCGACGAGACAGCGCTGGTTCCCGACGAGAACCTCACCATTGACCAAGGGGCGGTGGTCGTCTGGGGTTCGCTGATGTGGGCGCTGATGAAGGATGTCTGCAGGGCAATGGGCGTCAGGACCGACATTCCTTTCAAAGACCTGACCGACAGGGAAAAGGAAATCGTCTATCACGGGCCTGCCGAGAAGAAGCACATCATCTACGTGAATCCCAAAACCCAGCAAAGCGCCGAAATGGATTTCACCTACTACAATGCCGTCTACACGGTGGAGAACGCCCTAGCCAAGGTCAAGGACGACAAGGGGATGAAACGGTTGGAGCGCTTCCTGAAGGATGACGTCTGCCCTGACTGCCACGGCACGCGGATGTCCGAGGCTACCCGCGCTCCGAGGCTGCGGGGCATCGGTCTTGACCAGGCATCGCGGATGACCCTTGTGGACCTGATTTCCTGGGTCAAGGGAGTACCTGAAACCTTGCCCGAAGAGATGAGGCCGATGGCGGGCAATATTTGTGAGTCCTTCTTGGACACAGCCAAGCGGCTGATCGACCTTGGTCTCGGCTACCTCTCGCTCGACCGCGCGTCCTCGACGCTCTCTACCGGGGAACGGCAGCGCGTCCAGCTTGCCCGGGCGGTGCGCAACCGCACTACCGGCGTGCTGTACGTGCTGGATGAGCCATCGATTGGACTACATCCCTTTAATCTGCAGGGTTTGGTCGGGGTGATGGACGACTTGGTGAAGGACGGGAACTCCGTGGTCCTGGTCGACCATGACACCCAGGTGCTTGTCCACAGCGACCACCTGGTCGAGATGGGCAAAGGTGCGGGAGCCAACGGCGGCACGGTGATTGCCCAAGGCTCGGTCAAGGACCTGTCCCGCAATCCTGCGTCAGTCATCGGTCCCTATCTCGCCCGGGAACTGGAGCGGGGCGGTGAAGCGCCGGCCACATATCCTAGGAAGCGCCCTCTTTTGCGTATGGAAGAGCTTTTCCTCAAAGGTACCATCCACCTTTCCACCAGCCAGATCCACACCGTCCACCCGCTTGAAGTGGACATCCCGATAGGCCGGTTGACGGTGGTCACCGGCGTTTCGGGAAGCGGGAAGACCACCATGGTGCTGGAAAGCCTGATTCCCGCCTTGGAGGCTTCCATCAAGCACGAGAAATTGCCGTCCCACGTGAAGAGCGTCATTGCTCCGGGCATCCGTCAGGTGAAGCTGATCGACGCGACGCCGATTGGCATCAACGTGCGCTCCACGGTGGCCACCTATGCCGATGTGCACGACGAGCTCCGCAAGGTCTACGCCAGGACGGAAATGGCTAAGGAACGATGCTACAAGGACAGCGATTTCTCCTACAACACGGGAAAGCTCCGTTGCCCGACCTGCGACGGTACTGGTCAGATCTCGCTGGATGTGCAGTTCCTTCCCGATGTCGACATCACCTGTCCGGACTGCCATGGCTCCCGGTATGGGAAAGAAGCCTCCGACGTGGTGTGGAAGCCGAAAAATGGGAAACCGTACAGCTTGCCGCAACTGATGAACATGAGCGTGGACGAGGTGCTTGCCTCTTGCAAGGGGCTTCCCCTGTTGCAGAAACGGCTGCAGGTGTTGCATGACCTCGGACTCGGGTACCTGACCTTGGGAGAGGAGACCCCTGGGCTCTCCGGCGGGGAAGCCCAGCGCCTGAAGCTGGCCAGCGAGATGGGCCGCGGACAGGAAGACTCGGTCTTCGTCTTTGACGAGCCCACCATCGGCCTGCACCCCAAGGATGTCGAGACCCTGCTGGAGGTGTTCCAAGGCTTGATCGTCTACGGCGCCACCGTCATCGTCATCGAGCATGACCTGGATGTGATCCGGAACGCCGACTACATCGTCGACATGGGGCCCGGCGGCGGGCTGGAGGGCGGCCGTGTGGTCGCGTCGGGGACGGTCGAGCAGATCCGAGGGGCCAGGGAGAGCCTGACCGGCCGGTTTCTCTGACCGGTCCCGTAACGGGCTGCCATGACGGCACGATACGGAAACGAAGCATTGCAACCCGGCTCTGAAAGGAAGGAACTCAGGGAAAGCGGGGATGGGGTTGTTTCCCGCTTTCCCTTTTCTGTGTATGTTGGATGGGTGGCATGCCTGACGCCAAAAGGGCAAAAGGTTCCATTTGTAAAATGTTACAAAAATGATTATCTTTCGTGGGCCGGCAGCTTTTGGGGGCTTGCTCCCATGATCCGGCATACCATTGCCAGTTACGATGTGAGGAGCGCAGATATGGAGAGATTCAATCCGGCAAGACGTTCGAACGAGAAGATCGTGCAGGAGAGCCTGAGCGGGGAACGGGCGCTGTACCGTGGCGAGAACCTGGAAATCCACGACACGGTGTTCCACGACGGCGAGTCGCCGCTGAAGGAAAGCCGGAACGTAAAGCTCTACGGCTGTGAGTTCCAGTGGAAGTACCCGCTCTGGTACTCGGAGAACGTCTATGTGAAGGACTGCGTCTGGCAGGAGATGGGGCGCAGCGGGGTCTGGTACACCAACCATATGACGGTCGAGGACAGCATGATCGGCGCTCCGAAGAACTTCCGCCGTTGCAATGACATCACCCTGAAGAACGTCACGATTCCCAATGCGCAGGAAACCTTCTGGATGTGCAATGGCATCCACCTGGACCATGTGGTGGTCCGTGGCGACTATTTTGGCATGAACAGCCAGAACATCACCGCCAGCAACCTGGAGATTTATGGCAACTACGCCTTCGATGGCGGCAGGAACATCACGCTCCGTGGCTGCAAGCTGATTACCAAGGACTGCTTCTGGAACTGCGAGAACGTCACCGTGTACGACTCCTACATCTCCGGCGAGTATCTTGCCTGGAATACCAAGAACCTGACCTTGGTGAACTGCACCATCGAGAGCAACCAGGGGCTGGACTACATCGAAAACCTGAAGATGGTGAACTGCAAGCTGGTCAACACCAACTACGCCTTCGAGTACAGCGAGAACATGGATGTCGAGGTGACGAACCGTGTCGATTCCATCCTGAACCCCGGCAGCGGCACCATCCGCGCCAAGGAAATCGGACAGTCCATCATCGAGAAGGACAACTGCGATGTCTCCAAGACCAAGATTGTGGTCGAGGCTGGCGAGCACAAGCACCTGCAGATGACCAGGCAGGCAGAAGCATGAGGGGCCCATACGACTTCGACGAGATCGTCGACCGCAGGCATTCCCATTCCGACAAGTGGGATGTGCGCGAGGGCGAGCTTCCCATGTGGGTGGCCGACATGGACTTCAGGACTGCCCCGGAGATCCGACAGGCGCTCGCCGAGCGGGTGGCGCACGGGGTCTTCGGGTACTCGATCGTCCCGGACGAGTGGTATGACGCCTATATCGGGTGGTGGAAGATCCGCCATGGTTTTATCATCGAGAAGGATTGGCTGATATTCTCCACCGGCGTGGTTCCCGCCATTTCCTCGCTGGTCCGGAAGCTGACGACCCCCGCCGAGAAAGTGGTGGTGATGACGCCCGTCTACAACATCTTCTTCAACTCGATACTGAACAATGGCCGTGTTCCTCTGGAGAGCCCTCTGAAACTGGCCGCTGAGGGATACATGATCGACTGGAACGACTTGGAGGAAAAACTGTCCGACCCACAGGCTACGTTGTTGTTGCTCTGCAATCCACAAAACCCCGGCGGAAAGATCTGGACGAGGGAAGAGCTGGCAAGACTGGCCGGACTGTGCGCCCGGTACGGGGTCACTGTCGTCAGCGACGAGATCCACTGCGATTTGACCGACCCGGGTACAACCTACGTTCCGTTCGCCAGCGTCAGCGATCTGGCACGGCAAAACAGCGTCACCTGCGTCAGCCCCAGCAAGGCGTTCAACGTCGCCGGCATCCACAGCGCGGCGGTCTTCGTCCCCAACGAGAATCTCCGCCACAAGGTCTGGCGCGGCCTGAACACCGACGAGGTGGCGGAGCCGAACTCGTTCGCGGTGGAGATGGCGGTAGCCGCCTTTACCCAGGGGGGACCGTGGCTCGACGCCTTGCGCCACTATCTGTACACGAACAAGCAGCTGGTGGCTTCTTTTGTCGCGCAGAACCTTCCCGCGTTAAGGGTGGTTCCCGAAAACGCCACCTATCTGGTCTGGATCGACATTCGCCAGCTGCCGTGCCAAGGCAAGGGCTTTGCCACCTTCCTGCGCGAGAAGACAGGCCTGTTCCTCAGCGACGGCCCGCAGTACGGCAAGGGGGGAGAAGGCTTTGTGCGCATGAACGTCGCCTGCCCGCGGGCCGTGGTCGAGGAGGGCCTTGAGCGGCTACGCAAAGGAGTCGGGCTCTATCAGGAGAAGTACCGGTAAACTCCAGGTGCTTGTCGGCCGTCCGGTGTATAATAGGGGCGAGGTGCAACGATGGACGAGATGACGATTACCTATTACGGGCATTCCTGTTTCCAGGTCTCCTTCCGCGGGAGGAGCGTGCTTTTCGACCCCTATCAGCGTGAATCGGTCCCTGGCCTGGAACTTCCTGAGGGTATCGAGGTGGACGCCTGCTACTGCTCGCACGCTCACGCCGACCACAACGCAAGGAACCTGGTCAAGGTGACGGGAAGCCGGGACCCTTTCCCTGTGACCCGCATGGAGGTGCCCCACGACGGGGTGGGCGGACAGAAGCGTGGCATGAGCCAAGTGACTTTGATCACCTGCGGCAATGTCACGCTAGCCCATCTGGGCGACTATGGCAGGTTGCCGACTCCGTCTGAGTATGAAGTCTTGTGCCGTGCCCAGGTTCTTTTCGTTCCCTGCGGAGGCTTCTTCACCATCGGTCCCCAGCAGGCGAAGGAACTCATCAAGAAGGTAGGCGCGCCTTTGTCGATCCTGATGCACTTCCGTACTGGAAAACAGGATTATGACGTCCTTTCCGACATCTCCCAGATTCGCGAGATTTTCGGAGGAATTGATGAGCGTGGGGAAAGCTCGATGACCTTCACAAAGGACACCATTCCCGAAGGTGTCGTCACCCTGCAGCCTCTGCTGCAACGGAGGTGAGTGGCATGATGTATGTTGCGAAGTATGCGTCCCCGCTTGGGGCAATTTCCTTGGCTAGCGATGGCGAGGTGCTGACAGGCCTTTGGTTCGACGGCCAGAAATATGACCGCTATGGGTTGGGAAACGAGGTGGAGGAGAGGGATGACCTTCCTGTTTTCGCAGATGCCAAACGATGGCTGGACATCTACTTTTCCGGGAAAGACCCTGGTTTCCGTCCGGCTCTTGCCGTGCCGGAAAGCGAGTTCGCCCGCATCGTCAGCGCCATCATGCTCCAGATTCCCTACGGGCAGACGACCACCTACGGGGAAATCGCCCGAAAGGTGGCGAAGCGCCTGGGGAGGGAGTCCATGTCCAGCCAGGCGGTGGGCTACGCGGTAGGCCACAACCCCATCTCCCTGATTGTCCCCTGTCACCGTGTCGTCGGCTCTTCGGGGAGCCTGACAGGCTATGCCGGGGGACTGGAACGCAAGGTGGCCCTGCTCGAAGGGGAGGGCATTAACCTCAAGGACCGTCGCCTCTTCATTCCTGCCAAGGGAACTGCCTTGTGAACGACGACCGGCTGGTCTATGAAGTCCTTGCCGTCGTCGGGGAGATTCCCGTGGGGCGGGTGGCGACCTATGGACAGATCGCGCGTCTGGTCGGGCGCCCGAAGAACAGCCGGATGGTAGGCAACATCCTGAAATATGCCGAACAATACGGGGACTATCCTTGCCACCGTGTGGTCAACCACGCGGGCCGGCTTGCCCCCTTGTTTCATGCGCAACGTTCCCGTTTGGAAGCCGAAGGCGTGCGCTTCAATGAGCAGGGACATGTCCTCATGAAGGACTTTCAGTGGGACGCGTGAAGGAAAGGCGGTTGAACTCCCTTCATTGACAATAAATACCTCGTCTTTTTTTCCATATTGGCTTGATAGAAACCCGATAAGGGGGTTTAATCACGATTAACTATTTGTTGTTGGTTGCAAAGGGAAAAATGCGATGGAGAAATTGAAAGTCGGTATTCTCGGTGCCACAGGCATGGTCGGTCAACGGTTTGTGACTCTTTTGGAAAACCATCCCTGGTTTGAGCTGACGGAAGTGGTGGCTTCCCGCGCGAATGCGGGCAAAAGCTACGCCGAGGCGTTGGACGGCAACAAGTGGAAGCTTGATGTGCCGATGCCGGAGTATGTGAAGGGCATGCGGATCAAGGAGCTGGAAGACGACATGGACCAGATTGTCGGTGACGTCGATTTCATCTTCAGCGCGGTCAACATGCCCAAGGACGATATCAAGAAGCTGGAAGAGGATTATGCCCGACGCGAGTGCCCGGTCGTCTCCAACAACAGCGCTCACCGCTGGACGAAAGATGTCCCGATGGTGATTCCCGAAATCAACCCGGAGCATTACGCCCTGATCAACGACCAGCGCAAGAGACTCGGTACGAAGCGTGGTTTCATCGCCGTCAAGCCGAACTGCTCGATTCAGTCCTATACCCCCGCCCTTGCTGCCTGGCGCAAGTTCGAGCCTTACCAGGTGGTGGTTTCCACCTACCAGGCGATCAGTGGAGCCGGCAAAAACTTCGAGAGTTGGCCGGAAATGGTCGGCAATGTCATTCCCTTCATCAGTGGAGAGGAAGAAAAGTCAGAAAAAGAACCGCTCAGGGTGCTGGGCACCTATCGTGATGGACAGATTGACCTGGCCAAGGACCTGGTTATTACCAGCCAGTGCATCCGTATCCCTGTGTTGAACGGCCATACCGCCACGGTTTTTGTCAACTTCCACAAGAAACCGACCAAGCAAGAGCTGATTCAGGCGCTACGTGACTACGAGGGCGAGCCTCAGAAACTCGACCTCCCTCTTGCTCCGAAGCATTTCATCCAGTATCTGGATGATGACGACCGCCCGCAGGTCAAGCTTGATGTCGATTGGGAGAAGGGCATGGGCATCTCGATTGGCCGCCTTCGCGAGGATACGCTCTTCGACTACAAGTTCGTCGGACTATCCCACAATACGCTCCGTGGCGCTGCCGGCGGCGGCGTCGAAGCGGCGGAGTACCTGTACAAGACCGGCTGGATCACCAAGCGGTAAACGAGACAAGGGCTTTCCTGGAGTTCCAGCGAAAGCCCTTGGCATATCAGCCCTGCCAGATTTGCCGGGCGGAGAACCCTTCCGCCGTGAAGCCTGTGTTCAGACAGGTGATTGAGGTGGGGGTGATCTTAATCAGCCACAATGGTTCGGCAAGGTTTCTGAGAGCGGAAACGGGAATATGCCTGTATGCGGTCTCCTTCCTGTAATCTTCCGAGGTGTTGTCTTCGATTTCCGCCATGCCTTCCACCTGGAGCGCCTGCAGGTTGGAGAAGGTGGTGTCTGTCTCAAACACGGTGGCGGCTACCTGCCGGTTTTCCCGTAGCGCGCTGAATTTCCGTCCGCCTTCGGAAAGAATCCACAATGCGTTGTCATGCCAGCGGTACTCGAGCGGCGTGCATCGGAGGTGGTCTCCCGATCCGGTGGCAAGGGCGAGCACGTTATGGGCGCCGAGGAATGCGTCAATCCAGGCAGAGAGCTTTTCCTTGCCCATCTGTTTTTCCGAAGCGGTCTTCCTCGTCCAGAAGGAACTGGCTTGTTCCCATTGTGCGTCAGTCATTTGGTTTCCTTTCCAGGCGCTCGAACACCATCGTCGCCTGGATCTTGTCTCCACCGAGGAATCCTTTGGATCCCGATGAGGTGGTGGAGATTGTGTGAAGCCGGTATCCTTTCGCCGCCTGCTCGTTGATCACCCTCTGGAGATTGGTAAGGCTGGTGACGCCTGACCCCGTTCCGAAGAGTTTCTCTGTGAGCACCACCTGGAGCACCACATAGGTGTCTCCAGCCTTTCCGTTCCCTCTGCCAGGAATGTCATCCCATGTCATAGCGAACCTCCTCTTGCAGTATACCTGCTTTGGGGCATTCCTTCGATTCCTTTTTGTGGTAGGATATCCGTATGCAGCGTTTGGACAAATTGCTCGCGGACGCCGATGTGGCGAGCCGGAGCGCATTGAAATCGATCATCCGTTCCGGTCGGATCACGGTCGATGGAGTGGTGGTCAAGGATCCTTCCCTGAAGGTGGAGGAAGAAGCGGTTCTCGCCCTGGATGGAGAGCCGGTCGAGAAGAAGCGGCGCATGGTCTGCATGCTCTACAAGCCCGCTGGCTATGTGACCAGCACCAAGGACAAGGACCCGACGGTGATGGAGCTGGTTCCCGAAGAGATGAGAAAGATGGATCTCGCTCCGGTGGGGCGCCTGGACAAGGATACCGAGGGCCTGCTTCTCATGACCAACGACGGGGTGCTGGCCCACAAGCTGACCTCCCCGAAGGCGAAGGTGTCCAAGGTCTACTACGTCGAGCACGAGGGGACCGCCACACAAGAGGATGTGGAGGCGTTCCAGAAGGGTATCGTCCTGAAGGATGGCGAAGAGTGCATGCCAGCCATCCTGAGGCCTATGGGGCCAGGAAAGAGCGAACTGGTCCTCGGCGAGGGGAAGTACCACCAGGTGAAGAGGATGATGGCATCGCGGAACCTGTCCGTGACCTACCTGAAACGGGTCAAGGAGGGAGGCCTTACCCTTGGAAATCTGGAAAAGGGTCAGATGCGCGAGCTCAGAGCCGAGGAAGAGGTATCGCTCTTCCAAGAGTGAAGTGGACATCAAATCATCTCAAGAAGGAGGAAACCTATGAAACAACAACTGGGTAATGCCACCCCTGTCATCTATCCGCTTTCCGTCTACGTGATCGGCACCTATGATGCCGACGGGAAGGCCAACGCCATGAACGCCGCCTGGGGCATCCAGTGCGACTACAAGAAGGTGGTCATCTATCTCGCCCCCCACAAGACCACGGAGAACATGAAGCTCCATGGTGCCTTTACACTCAGCTTCGCGACCAAGAGCCAAGTGGTTCCTGCCGACTATGTGGGCATCGTCAGCGGCAACAAGGTCGAGGACAAGGTGGAACGCACCGGCTGGCACGTCGAGAAGGCGAGCAAGGTCGATGCCCCGCTGTTCCGGGAACTTCCGCTCACCTTGGAGTGCGAGGTCGATTCCTTCAACCAGGTCGGACCGGATGACATCACCGTCGTCGGACGGGTTGTCGAGGTTGACGCCGACTCCTCCATCCTTACTGATGGGAAGATCGATACGGACAAGCTCCAGCCGATTGTCTACGACTCATCCACCCATGTCTACCGCACCCTCGGTCCGGTGGTCGGACATGCCTTCAAGGACGGACTTCAGTTGAAGAAATAGATAATCAGAGGCTGACCGGCTGGAAACCATGGTCGGTCAGCTGCATCTGTTCCTTGAAGCCGATGCTCCTCAGCAAGTTTTCCGTCTCGGCGAAGTGGCAGGTGATTGCCTTCGCGCTGTGGCAGTCGCTGCTGATCAGTACCGGTGCCCGCAGGCTATGCAGCCGTTCCAGCAGGAAGGCGGCAGGGTAGGGGCTATGTCTCCAGCCTCTGCTGATCGCTCCGGTGTTTACCTCGAAGATCTTGCCTGTCTTCGCGGCCTCTTCCAGATATCCGATAGCCATATCCTGGTACCAACTCTCCTGTTCGTCAAAGAAGGGTCTCTTTTCCAAGAATTTCGTCACCAGGTCGAAGTGCCCGATGATGGAGAAGGGCTCTGTTTTCGCGTATCTGACCACCTCTTGGAAATATCCTTCCACCAGCGCCTGGACGTTTCCTTCATAGGCGTCGACCGCCTGCTGGAAGCGTTCCGGAGAATAATCCACCTCCATCATCCCCTTCGGGGTGGCGAAGATGTGACAGGAGCCGATGCTGTAGTCCAGGCGAGGGTCGAAGACAATCTGCCCGCCCTGGGAACGGCTTTCAATCTCGAAGCCCCGGTAGAGCTTGATTTGGGGATACGCTTTCCGAAGTCTGTCGATTTCCTGGAAATAGGCGTCAATCTGGTCCTTGCGGATGCCGCATTCGTCCCAGGCAAAGCCGGTGTAGTTGTGGCTGGAGAAGCCAAGGGAGGCAAGGCCATGGTCAATGGCGGCCTTCACCATCGTTTCCATGGTGTCCTTCCCGTCGCAGAAGGTGCAGTGGGTGTGGAGGTTTTGTTTTGTGGTCATGGCCGTATCGTACCTCTTTTCCAGAGATGACGCATCAGGATGGCGCAGACAATGGATGAGAAAAGACTCCCGCAGGGAGCCGCCCATCCCATCGGCCACAGGGAGTTGGGGAAGGCGATGGAACCCCACCAGGCGCCGGGAATACGGACCAGGACGATGGAGAGGACGTTGCTCAGGAAGGAATAGTCCGCATGTTCGTAGGCGCAGAAGAAGCCGCTCATCGAGAAATGGAACGAGGCGAAGAAGCAATCAAAGACGTAGGAGCGGAAATAGTCCGCGCCCTGTGTGATGACGCGGGAATCGGTGGTGAAGAGGGCGACAATCGATTCGGCGGCGACCTGGACGATCACGGTGACCACCAGCCCGAAGATGGCGCTGAAGGCCATGGCGCACCAGAGTGTCCGCAGGCTCCGGTCGTTGTGCCCCGCTCCCGCGTTCTGGGAAGCGATCGCGCTGACCGAACTGAGCATGGCGGACGGTACCAGGAAGAGGAAGCTGATCAGCTTCTCGACGATGCCGACGGCGGCCGCGTCGATGACGCCACGGCGGTTGACGATGATGGTGATCAAAAGGAACGATACCTGCACGAAAGCGTCCTGCAGGCAGATGGGAAGGCCCGTGGCGACGATGGCCCGCATGGTCTTGCCGTCAGGCCGGAAGTCCGAGACCTTGACCGAAAGCAGCTTCATCTTCAATATCGCTGCCAAGGCGAGCAGGAAACTGAGCGCCTGGCTGATGACTGTAGCCAGGGCCGCACCCTGCGCGCCCATACCAAGCGGTCCGATGAAATACCAGTCGAGCAGGATGTTGGCCACACCGGCAATCGCGATGAAAAAAAGTGGTGTCCTGCTATCCCCCTGACCGCGGAAAAGGGCGACGACCACGTTGTAGGCGATGATGCACGGGATGCCCAGCATGCAGGTAAGGAGGTAGGCGTGGGCCTCGGTAAACGTCTCGGAAGGAGTCGACAGCAGGTAAAGGATGGGGTCGGTCAGGCGGACAAGGATCAATGTGGCGAAGATACCCGTCAGGGCGAAGAACCAGACGGAGTTGCCGATGACCTGCCCGATCCGGTGCTGGTCCTTCGCCCCGACTGCCTTGCCGAGGTTGACCGTGGTGCCCATGGCCAGCCCGACAATCATGACGGTCAGCATGTGCATCACCTGGCTTCCGATCGCCACGGCGCTGATTGCCTCCGCACCGTTGAATTTGCCGGTGACGAAAAGATCAGTCATGCCATAGAACGTCTGTAGAAAACTGGATGCCAGATAGGGAATGGAAAACCTGAGCAGGTTCCTTCCCGCTGGTCCCGTCGTCAGATCCTGTTGCATGGCATCATCATACGGATTTCGCTCGGTTGTTGCCATGGGTAGGGGAATGATGTATGGTGGGTTTCATGCGAATCGTACATGCCACCAGTAATCAGCTTGACGAGCTTTTCGCCATCGAGTCCGCCGGATTCCCTCCAAGTGAAGGAGCCTCCCGCGAGGCCCTGCGCTCCCGTCTTGCCGTCGCGCCGGAGCTCTTCTGGCTGCTTTACGACGGCGATGTCCTGGTGGGTTTTGTCGACGCCCTCGCCTGGGACCGGAAGGATTTGGACGACACGCTCTATACCGACGCCACGCTTCACAGGAAGGACGGGGCGTGGGTGATGGTGCTGGGAGTCAACACGATTGCCAGCTACCGCCACAAAGGCTGTGGCAGCCTGTTAATGAGACAGGTGGTCGCAAACTGCCTGAGCCAAGGCAGAAAGGGTATCGTCCTGACCTGCAAGGAAGCGCTGGTTCCTTTCTATCATGAGGTAGGTTTCCAGGACGAGGGAATCAGCGGATCGACCCATGGCGGTGTCGTCTGGCACCAGATGCGGGTCACGTTCTAGACAAATAAAAGACAGCCCCGGTAAAACCGGAGCTGCCGTTGTGTTGGAGACGGATTCAATATAGGTAGTTGTTCGCCTCTGCATACTTGCGGCCTTCTTCTTCCCAGGCCTTGCCGCCCATGTCGTTGAACTGCTTGAGGAATGCGTCCCAGTTGCTCTTGTCCAACGTGCGCTTTCCGGTCAGGAACTCGGCCAGTCCCTGTTCGTAGAAGGTCTTCAGGTCGGTGGATGGTACCGGCATCGAGTCCTCGCCGTTGGCGTTGGTCCAGTGGCGCTTCTGCATCTCCCTCAGCGTCCATAGCGCCGACATCTGCTTGTGGCTGGTGGCGGTGGTATAGACCGGATAGCGGCTGACCAGCTCCATGTCGCTGGCGTAGTTGAAAGCCATGCTGCGCAGCTGGATATAGGTCTGTCCGACCGGTCCTTCAAAGCCCTTCTCGCCGGGCATGGAGACGGGGATCCCGTCCTTCATCTGATATTCGACACCCTCGCGACCCCAACCGCAGAGCAGGTAGCCTTCTCCGTGGGCCATCCATTCGAACATGTCGGCGATTTTCGGGCCTTTGCCGGCATCCAGGGCCTTCTGGCTGATACACCAGATGCGCAGTCCGCGTACGGCCGGTCCTACCGAGGCCTTTCCCTTCGGTCCTTTGACGGGGTCGATGACGGTCCAACTGCCATCGGGGAAATTGGCGTCGAACGGAGCGTAGTTGTTCTGGGCGTTCAGTGCCGCGTTCTGTTCGCGCATGATGCCGAATTTGCCCTGTTTCCAGGCACCGCGAAAATCGTCTTTCTTGTAGGCCATCCAGTTCGGGTCGATCAGCCCCTCATCGATCATCCGCTTCATGAAGACCATGAAGTCGTAGAACTCGGGCTTGTTGATGTTCAGACCGAAGCTGGCTTTGCTCATGTCCCAGGTGCCGTCCACGCCGAAGGCACCCATGAGCGGCTCGAAACGGCGGCCGGGGTACTCCTCGTAGGTGTTCAGCTCGACGAAGGCGCCATAGCCATAGGTGTCGTTCTTGCCGTTGCCGTCCGGATCCTTGAAGGTGAAGGCCCTCATCACGTCCAGCAGTTCGTCCGTGGTGGTCGGCGCCTTCAGTCCCAGCTTGTCCAGCCAATCCTGGCGGATGACAAGGCCCTCGTTGTTGGTGATTTTGCTTGGGGTGGCGAAACCATACTGTCTGCCGTCCACGGTGACGAAAGCCTTCGCATCATCGTCGAACATCAGCCGGGTCCTGTTTGGCATCCGTCCGTACAGGTCGGTGACGTCGCCCACCATGCCGTTCTTCACCAGACGCAGCCATACCTCACGGCTGGCGACGAAGAAGTCGGGCAGGTCGTCCGCGGCGCTTGCCGCCTGGACCTTCATGTCCTGGTCGGTGGTGCTGGAGGGGAGTGTCTGGGCGTCAAGCTCGATGTTGAACTTGTCCTTGAGAATCTGATAGCCGACCCAGTCGTTGGGGAGCGGCCCCACCTCGGTCTGTGTGGCATTGTACCACATGGTGATTCTCGTCGGTTTGTCCGTTCCCTTCGGGCCGGCTACCGTCTCGTTGGAGCCTTGGGCAGCCAGTGTGGCGCCGGCAAATGTCAGGGCAATGGCGAATGCAAGCAGGTGCTTCATACAGGTTCCTCCTTCTGGATTTGCTTCCATTATCACCCCTGTCGGTACTTCTTCCTAGTGAAATGTAGACATAAAAAAAGGCCCTGGCGAACCAGAGCCTGGAAAAGCGGAATTACCCGTCAACCTTTAACGGATCCAAGCAGAGTACCTTTGGTGAAGTACTTCTGGATGAAGGGGTAGGCGATGACCATCGGGATGGCGCTCATGAAGACAGAGGCCGCCTTGATGGCTTCGACCGGTGCGTCGCTGAAGGCGCGGGCCTCGACGAACTCGTTCATGCTGGCGCCAATCAAGATGTTGCGCAACAGGATTGGAAGAGGTCTGAGGTAGTCCTTGCTCAGGTAGAGCATCGGGTTGAAGTAGTTGTTCCAGAAATTGACTCCGTAGAACAGGCCGATGGTCAGGATGATCGCCTTGGAAAGGGGAAGGATGATCCTGATCAGGGTCTGGACTTCGTTGCAACCGTCGATGGACGCGCTCTCACGCAGCTCGTTGGGGATTCCCTCAAAGAACGAGCGCATGATCAGAAGGTTGTAGGTGTTGATTGCGACCGGCAGATAGACGGAGGCCAGGTGGTTGGTCAAACCGAACTTGGCGACCATGATGTAGGTCGGGACCATGCCGACGTTGAAGACATACGGAATGACGATCAAGATGGTCAGCCACTTCTTTCCGGGGAGACCCCTGACCGAAAGTCCGTAAGCGAGCGGGATGTTCAGGACAAGGGCGCAGGCGACACCGCCGATCAGGATCCTCACCGAGTTCCAGAAGGCCAGCAGGAAGCCGTTGTTGCCCAGCAGCGAGCGATACGCCGCAAAGGACCACTTCCACGGGGGCAGCACCATGCCCTGCAGGTAGGAGCCGATAAAGGTGGAAGGACGGAGACTGAGCATGATCGTGCTCCAGAGAGGGATGGCGATCACGATCAGGAAGAATGCCATGATGATGTCGACGCCAATGCTGAAAGCGTGGTCAGCCTTGGACAGTTTGACGACCGCCGAGGTCTGGGGCTTCAATGAATTCTGTTTCTTTGCCATACCAACATTCTCCTTCGATTAGAACAGCGAGTTCTCGGTGACTTTCTTCGAGAAGTAGTTGGAGGTGAATACCAGCAACATTCCGATGACACCTTTGAACAGGCCGGCCGCGGTGGCAAGGCCGAAACGACCATCAAGCAGACCCTGACGATACACCCAGGTGTCGATGATGTCGCCGACGTTGTAGACGGCAGGACTGTACAACATGAAGATCTGGTTGAAGCCAGCCTCCATGATGGTTCCGATCTTCAAGAGCAGGACGGTGACGATGACCGGCCTGATGGAAGGAAGGGTGATATATTTGACTCTCTGCCAGCTGGAGGCTCCCTCGACCATGGCGGCCTCGAAGAGGGAGACATCGATGCCCATCAGTGCGGCGATGAAGATGATCGCGCTCCATCCCATCTCCTTCCAGGCGTCGCTCAGGATGACGATCCACGGGAATGCGGTGGAGTTGGTGAGGAAGTCTACAGGTTTTCCTCCCGCGAGCTTGATCAGGTCGTTGACCACACCGTCGCCCGGGGCGAGAAGTGCGAGCAGGATGCCGTACATGATGACCCAGGAAAGGAAGTGGGGCAGGTAGGCCAATGTCTGGACAGTCTTGCTCAGCCAGCGGTGGCGGCACTCATAGATAGTGATCGCCAGCACGATGGAGAGGGGGAGGCTGATCAGCAACTTGCCGAAACTGTACATGAGCGTGTTGCGGATCAAGGGCCAGAAGTAATAGGAGTGGAAGAACTCGCTGAAGTTCTTCATTCCCACGAAGGGACTTCCCACGATGCCGTAGCGGACCGACTTGAAGTCCCGGAACGCAATCTGTGCATTCCATAGCGGCGTGTACTTCATGACGATGTAGAAGATTACGGGAATAACAATCAGCGCATAAACCGAGCTGAACCGCTTCACTTCCTTCCACATGTTTTTCTTGACTTTGAAGTTCTGTTGTTCCATTGTCAATTCCTTATCTTCAACGGACCAAGTCCGTGAGAAATGCGATCAGAATGACAGTTTACGACGTAGAGACGACGAAACTACCCATTGTTTGAGCATAGTAATTCTATACTTCAGGTAGTACAGCTGTCAAAAACAATTATTTTGAATAAACCGAACTTGAATTGGAGAAAACCAAACGATATTTGATTTGTCTGAGGCATGCTTGTCAAGATTCACGCCAAATCCTCAAAAAAGAGAAACCGGGGCGGTTTCCCGTCCCGGTTTTGCAAGAGGATGCAGTTGGTTATTTCAGGAGACCGTTCGCCTCTGCGTACTTGCGGCCTTCCTCTTCCCAAGCCTTGCCGCCCATGTCGTTGAACTGCTTGACGAAAGCATTCCAATTGTCCTTGGTCAGCTCACGCTTGCCGGAGAAGAACTCTGCCAGACCCTGCTCGTAGAAAGTCTTCAGGTCGGTCGACGGAACCGGCATGGACTCCATGCCGACCGCGTCAGTCCACTTGCGGCCCTGCATGTTGTGCAGAGTCTCGAGAGAGGACATATGCTTGCCGGAGACCTTGGTGGTGTAGGAAGGATAGCGGCTGGCAAGCTCCATGTCGCTGGTGTAGTTGAAGGCCATGTTGCGCAGCTGGATGTAGGTCTGTCCGACCGGGCCGTTGTAACCCTTGTCGCCAGGAACGGACTGCGGGTTGCCATTGGCGTCCAGCGTGTATTCGACACCCTCGCGACCGAAACCGCAGAGCATATAGCCTTCGCCGTAGCTCATCCACTCGAACAGGTCGGCGATCTTCTCGGCCTTGCCCTGCTCGGCGGCCTTTGCGGAAATGCACCAGACTCTCATGTTGCGGACTGCAGGGCCGACAGACGCCTTTCCGCTGGGACCGGTGACCGGGTCGATGACGATGATGTCGCCATTGGGGAAGTTGGCGTCAAACGGAGCGTAGTTGTTCTCGGAATGGAGAGCGCTGTTCTGCTCACGGAAGCATCCGAACTTGCCCTGTTTCCAGGCGCCGCGGAAGTCATCCTTCTTGTAGGCCATCCAGTTCGGGTCGATGACACCGTCGTCGATGATCTGCTTCATGAAGACCATGAAGTCGTAGAACTCGGGCTTGTTGATCTGCAGGCCAAAGTCGGCTTTGGTCATGTTCCAGGTTCCCTCGACTCCGAAGGCGCCCATCAGCGGCTCGAGTCTGCGGCCAGGATAGGCTTCGTAGTTGTTGGTCTCGACGAAGGCGCCGTAGCCGTAGGTGTCGTTCTTGCCGTTGCCGTCCGGGTCGTCATAAGTGAAGGCGTGCAACACCTTCAGCAGGTCGTCGGTGGTCTTCGGAACCTCGAGGCCGAGCTTGTCCAGCCAGTCCTTGCGGATGACGAGACCCTCGTTGCGGGAGACCGCCGCCGGCGTGGCGAAGCCATAGTTGCGGCCATTCAGGGTGGTGTACTTCTTGGCGCCATCGTCGAACATCAGCTGGGTCCTGTTCGGCATGCGGGCGTACAGGTCGGTCACGTCGGCGAGCATGCCGTTGTTGGCCAAGCGGAGCCAAACCTCGCGGCCGGCAGTGAACATGTCCGGAAGGTCGTCGGCGGCCGCGGCTGCCTGGATCTTCACATCCTGGTCCTGGGTGCCGGAAGGCAGGGTCTGAGCCTCGAGCTCGATGTTGAACTTGTCCTTGATGATCTGGTAGCCGACCCAGTCATTGGGAAGCGGTCCGACCTCGGTCTGGGTGGCGGGGTACCAGAGCGTCACATGGACAGGACCGGCATCCTGCGTGGTCTTGCTTCCGGCAGACTCGGAGCTGCCCTGAGCAAATGCGAAAGATCCGACGGCAGCCAAAGCTGTGGCCAGGACCAATGCCTTACGATTCAACTTCATAAATTCCTCCTTGCAGAATGTGAAGAAGACAAAAGAACAACCATGCGCGATGGTTGACACTATAAGTCTAATCTCCCCGTTTTGAGTTGTCAAAAAAACTCTTTGGGATTTTTCCGAACCCGAATTGGACAATCCCAACGCTTTTGGGGAGGCGCGTCCATTATTCCTCTCTGAACGTGGCGAAAGAGACCCCTTGCCGGACCGGGATGGCAGGCTCCACGCAGTAGGTCATCCTGACAGATCCAGGGGCGAGCAATAGGGTCATGTCCCCTAATTCCGGTCCAAGCAGCTGGACATGCAGGCGCAGGAGCTTTTGACAGTCCATCGCGGCGCTGCAGGCTGCCTGCCACTCGGGATTGAAGAGGAACGGACCGACGCGGTTGGAACCGATTCCGAAAATTCCGTGGTATGTGTCGTTGACCGTCACCAGAAGCTCGTTTCCTTTTTTCGTGACGACAACGCTCCTGATTCCCGTCTCGTTCTCCGGCAGGGTGTAGCTGCCAAGCCCGCATGCCACATCCGAGGTGCCCGGCGCCACGCGTAGCTCTCGTCCCTCCTCCATTGCTCGAAGTCCCGTGAGCGCACCAGGATTCTCGGATAGCGGTTCATTCCCGATTGAGTCGACAAGGTCCCAGAGGGAGTCGAAAAGCTCCTGAAGCCCCCCTTGGGTGTGCTTGAGCCAGGCGGTGGTGACGATGACCAGCTGTTTTCCCGGCACGAAGAGGGCGAGCTGCCCGCCCATGCCATAGAAGCAGAAGCCCTGATGGGTTGTCCGCCAGACATAGTAGCCGTAGCCTTCCTGCAGGTCCTTCAGTCCTCCAGCGGCATCAGGCCAGGTCTCGACCTGCTTGCTGGAGGCCTCTTGGAAATAGTCATGGCAGGGATTTTGGGGGTCGGTGAAGGTCTGGGCGAGGACGAGAAGGTCCCGCGATGTGCATAACAGTCCGCTTCCGCCCTGTGTCACTCCCATCGGGTCCTTCAGCGTACAGGCTTCACGGGAGAATTCTGTTCCGGAAAGCAGCTCGTCCCGTAGGAAGTCGAGCAGCTCTTTCCCTGTTAGCTTTTCGACCAAGGCTCCCAGCACATGGGTGGCGCTGGTATCGTACAGGAAGAAGGAGCCCGGCTGGTGGTCGACGGGGACGGTGAAAAAGCTTCCGACCCAGTCAGGGTTGTCGTACAGCTTGTAGGTGGTTTTCTTGTGGCAACTTTCCATCCGGAGCATGTCCCTGATGGAGGTCCCTAGCAAAGCCTCGCTTGGCTGCTTGGGAAGCTTCTCCGGAAAATAGCCGCAGACCGGGTCATCCAGGGAGATCTTGTGTTGGTGGACGAGGATGCCGATGGCCATCGACACTAGGCTCTTGGTCACCGAGTACATCCGTTGCAGGCTCTTTCCGGTGAAGGGCTTCCAGTAGCTTTCGCTGACCAGAACCCCATGGCGCGCGACCAAGAGGCTGTGCATGGCTAGGCCCTTGCCCTCCAACTCCGTGAGAAGGTCGATGATGGCCTCGCTTCTGATTCCTTGGCTTTCCGGAGTCGCTGTTTTCATGCCTTCATCCTCCTTTGCGCAAGCAGCGCTTCGGTCCGGGCGATGCGTTCACCCATCAATACATGCCAGGTTTCGGGGTTGAGATACGGGTTGTAGGACTCTGTCACCTGGTCCTTCAGCTCCAACAGCGGAGCCTGGTTGGTGTGGCTGGGAAGGGTGATGTCCACCTGCCAGGTGTCCAGCTTTCTCAGTCCGGCGAGAAAGTCGTCGACCAAGGTTGGGCTCAGGCCCGCATAGGCGAAGTAGTCGTCGCTCATCGTGTTGAAACCCAGACCCCCATGCATGGCAAGGCGATAGCTTTTCCCTTGGTCCCTCACGTCGAACCAGAAGGAGGTGCAGCCGGGAGTATGGCCCGGGGTGGCGACGGTGTGGAACGTGATGTCGCCTAGGGTGATGGGATGGTCGTCATCGTACAGTCCGTCCGGCTCGAAGAGCCCACAGGTGTATCCCTGGCTCAGGATCAGGTCTGGCCGTTCGTGGAGGAAGAACAAGTCGGGAGCTCCCAAATAGAGCTTCGCCCCGGTAAGCTCCTTCAACGCCCGCGCCCCGCCGATATGGTCGTTGTGGGCGTGGGAGAGCAGGATGGTCTTGATTTCGTGGGGGTCTCGACCCAGTTTGCGGATGTTTTCCAAAAGCAGGTAGAGCGACTCGTGCATGGCAGTGTCGATCAGGGCCAGCCCGTCACCGGTGTCGATCAGATAGCTTGCCACCCAATCGTTTCCCGAAACATACCAGACGTGAGGCGCCATCTTGATCGGTGGCACATAGCAATCCCAGGGTCTGCGGCAGACCCGTTCCATGTTGGCGACTTTCTTCATTTCCCACATGCCTGCAGTATAGGAGAAAAGCCATTATTGGAACAGGAGCCAGCAGAGTACCAGAGCTAGCGGGAACGGGGAAGGAAGATGGTTGTGCTCGTGAGCGTGTGGAAGGGAAACGCACAAGCCGGTTGCCAGCACCAAGGCGAGCAAAAGCACCTGGAGCCGATAGGCCAAGAGGTTATGGGCCGCTACCAGCGGGAAGATTGTCAGGGAAACCGCGTAGAGCAGGAACTCCACCAGTAGGAATCCCCCGTTTGGCGCTCCCCGGCTCAGAAGCGTGGCGGTCAGGGAGGCCAGGATAGCGGCAAGGAAAGCCACTATGGAATTGAGGGTGAGGGCGTAGGCGACCGACATCAGCAAGGTCGCCACAATCAGCCACCGTTCCACCTGTGGCCGCAGGGCCAACGCGACGGACGGGACGAGCAGCGCGACAAGCAACATCCACAGGGGACGATGCGCGATCAGGCTACTAGTCCCGCCCAAGGCGAGCATCATGATCGAGTCGGCGTAGAACCTCATCAGCATGATGCGCATTATACGCCTGCGTCCTCAGTCCAGGAAAGCGGGATTCAACGTCACTCCGAAGGCCTTGGCCAGCACCCGGAGATTGTCGTCGGTGATGGTGTTGACGATTCCGACACTCTTGGCCTTCAAATAGATTTCCGCCGCCTTTTCGATGGTGTGCATCAAACCGAACGCCTCGTCAAAGGAGCTGCCGCTGGCGAAGGCGCCATGGTAGGACCACACGACAGCCGGGTAGATTTTGATCAGCTTTGCGGTCGCCTCGGCGATTTCGGTGCCCCCCGGTACCATCCACGGAACGATGCCGATGCCTTCAGGGAAGACGACGGCGCATTCGGTCTCACTCTGCCAGAGGATTCTGGTCAGCATCCTGGCGTCCGGCTTGATCGTGTAGGTCAGGGCGGTGATGTTGGCCGGGTGGGCGTGATAGATCACACGGCACTTGCCGCCGGTGGCCTGGAAGCGGACGGCGTGGTTCAGAAGATGGGTCGGCAACTCGCTGGTAGGCTTGCCATCTTCGAGCCCCCAGAGAATCTGGTAGCTTTCCCCCTTGTCGCCAAGTTTGATAATGCCGAAGGAGTGCAGCGGGTCGATTTTGACGTTGCGCATGTAGCGTCCCGTTCCGGTGACCATGAAGTATTCCCCCGCCACCTCGGGAATCGGCTTGGGAAGCGGGAACGTCCTGGTGCCTTCCAGCATCTTCCCGCACTCCGCGACATCCTCCGCGGTCATCCGGTAGGAAAGATTGCCCCCGTTGCGCTCATGCCAGCCCTGCTGCCATCCATCATCGCACAGCCGTGCGAATCCCTCCATCGCGTGTGTCATCATCCCATTATCTCCTCTTTGCGAGCACCTTTCTCTCGTAGTCCTCAACTTTGGAAAGCCAGGAAAGGCTCCCGGCCATACCCGCTCTGGAAAGGAATTCCTCCCAGACCGCGCCCCAGTCGAGCGTCTTCAACTCCTCCTGGCAGGCCAAGAGCTGGGTGAACCGGCAGCTATCCTGCATCTCCGCCATCGCCTTGCCGGGCTCCAGAAGGGCGATCAGCAACGCCTTCTGCATGTTGCGCGCGCCGATGATCCAAGCGGCGATGCGGTTAATCGAGGCATCGAAGAAGTCCAGCCCGATCAGAACCCGCTCGGTCGCCTTGGCCCGGACGATCTCCTTTGCCAGCTCTTTCAGTTCGTCAGTCAGCGTCACCACGTGGTCGCTGTCCCACCGTACCGGGCGGGAGACGTGCAGCGGCACGTATTTAGCGTAGCAGAGCAGGGCGGAAAGCTTCTCGCTGACCATCTCGGTCGGGTGGTAGTGGCCGGTGTCCATCAGCTGATAGACGCCGGGGTGTTGGGCTGCGTAGTAGGCGTAGAACTCGTTGGAGCCGACGGTAAAAGACTCCAGGCCGATGCCGAAGGTCTTGCTCTCCACGCTGTCGACCACGTGGGGCATCTTCTCCGCGAAGATCTGGTCTAGGCTATCCTTCAGCCGCTGGCGGGGTCCCAGACGGTCTGCGGGCACGTCCTTGTACCCGTCGGGAATCCAGACGTTGCAGAGGCTGTTGCCGCCCAGCTTCTCCGCGAAGCTCTCCGCCACGCGACGGCAGCGTTTGCCGTGCTCGATCCAGTACTGGCGCACCTCTTCGTCCGGGCTGGAAAGGGTCAGGTTGTCCTTGACCATCGGGCTGGAGAAGTAGGTGGGATTGAAGTCCAGCCCCAACTGGTGCTCCTTGGCGAAATCGACCCAAGCCTGGTAGTGTTCCGGCTCGATTTTGTTCCGTTCCACCTGCTCTTTGGTGACGAGATAGCTGGCGTGAAGGTTCAGCCTTCTGGAGCCTGGAATTTCCTTCAGGGCGAAGGACAGGTCCTCCATCAACTCCTCTGGAGTGCGCGCGCGGCCGGGGTAGTTGCCGGTCGTCTGGATGCCACCTGACAGGTCGGCGCCTCCATTCTCGAATCCTCTTACGTCATCCCCCTGCCAGCAGTGCAGGCTGACAGGAATGGAAGCGAGCTGCTTAAGGGCAAGCTCGGTGTCGACACCCAGTTTCGCGTAGGTTTCCCGCGCTTCGCTATAGCGACTCATTTCTGGTTCCTCCGATATGTCTTCGTCTCTATGGAATTGCGCAATATGTTTCCGGCCTCGGCAATGTCCTTGATTTCCCCGCTTTCGATCATCTGGCAGAGCAGGTTCCCATAGGCGGTCCCTTCATCAGGCCCCGCGGTCACCTCCAGACCGGTCTCGTCGGCGGTCAGCTGGCAGAGATACTGGTCCTTCGAGCCACCTCCGACGATGGCGAGGTGGGAGAACTCCTTTCCCGTGATCTTGGAAAGCCGGCCGATTGCTTTCCTGTAGCCGGCAGCCAGGCTGTGGTAGATGCAACGGGTAAGCTCACCAAGGCTCTCCGGCACCGGCTGTCCGCTTTCCCTACATGCCAGGCGTATCTCCCCGACCATGCTCTCGGGCGCTAGGAAACGTTCGTCCTCGATATCCACCACCGAGGGAAAAGACTCGGCTTTTCTCGCAGCGTCAGCCAAGGCAGGGAAGGAGAGCTCCTCGTCCCATTCCTTTCGGACGCGCTGCAGCATCCAGGTTCCCATCAAGTTCCTCAAAAGGCGGATGGTGCTTTGGTAGCCTCCCTCGTTGGTGAAGTTTTCCCGCATCGCGTCTCCCCCCAGGAAGGGGCGGTCGACCACCGCTCCCAGCAGCGACCAGGTGCCGCTGGAAAGGAAGGCGCTGTCAGGTCTGAGCGGGCTGCCAAGCACCGCGCTTGCTGTGTCATGGCTCGGGGCTGCGATTACGGTGCTTCGCATGCCGGTCACCTTTTCCACAGCTTTGGAGAGAGGGCCGTAGACGGTTCCCGGCTGGACAAGCGGCTTGAAGAGCCTGCCCGGCAGTCCAAGACGGGCGATGATGCCCATGTCCCAGTTCCTGCTCTGGGCATCGACCAGAGAGGTAGTCGTGGCGTTGGTATATTCCTGCTTCATCACACCTGTCAGCCTCCATGCGAGGTAGTCGGGGATCATCAGCAGATGGAAGGCTTGGTCCAGCTGCTCGGGATGTTCCGCCTTCAACGCCAGGAGCTGGTAGATGGTGTTGAAGGAGAGGTGCTGGATTCCGCAGCGACGGTAGAGCTCGGGCCAGGGAATGGGGCAGCTCATGCGCTCGGTACGGTGGTCGCGGTAGGCGACGGCGTCCCCAACGCGCATGCCCAGCTCGTCGAGCAATACATAGTCGCAGCCCCACGTGTCGATGGCAATGGTCGAAGGATTGATACCTTGCCGGTGGGTTTCCCGCAGGCCCAGCAGGATTTGGTGGAATAGTTCGTCCACATTCCAGACCAGATGGCCGTCCTTCTCGGTATACCCATTGGGGAACCGGTAGATTACCTGGCACTCGAGGCCGCCATCCACCAGTTTTCCGCTCAGAATCTTGCCGCTCGAGGCGCCAATATCAATCGTCACATGTTCCATAGCTGTATCATCATCCTCGTTTCCTTATTTCTCAATTGCCTGTATTTCACAGTCGATTGTCTTTTCTTACGATTATGGTATGCTGTTTGCGTGGATTATCAGGGATTCATTGACCAATTTTCGATTCTTACCGAAGAGGAGAGTCACTACCAGCGTCTTTTCGAGAGGGGTAGGCTGCCCCAGCGGCCGGAGCATCTCCAGGGGGCAGGGAATCCTGTGACCCTCGGGGAGGAGCTGTTTTCCTGCGGTCGGGATGTAGTGGTGCGCAAGCACCCCTGCTTCCTGCCCGAGTATCCCCACGACCATGAGTTCCTGGAAATCGAGGTGGTTGCCCGGGGTTCCTGCAGCCAGGAGATTTATGGTAGCCATGTCCTGATGCACGAAGGGGACGTATTGCTGATTGCTCCGCGCACCTACCATGCCATCGGCGTCTTTTGCGCCACTTCCATCATCCTGAACGTGCTGGTCCGCGTCGAGTCCTTGCGGGATTCCCTTGGGTTCGCCACCCATGAGGGTGCTTTGGGTAAGTTCTTCGAGTTGCTAGGCTCCCGAAGCGAAGAGCCGGGATGTGTCTTGGTCCATGACTGCGCCGACGCCTTCCCGCTTGTCGGGGAGATGGCAATGGCGGAGGGGGTGCTTTCCCGGTTGCGGCTCGCCGAGTTCTTCTATCGGTTGGGCTTCCATACGGACGAGGCCCTTGTCTCCAGCGATGAGAAGAGCCTGCGGCTCGCCCGCCTGCTATCCCGGATCCGCGAGAGCGGGGGAGCGGTCTCGTTGAAGGAGCTCTCCGACGAGGTCCATCTCACCCCGACCTATCTTTCCGCCCTGATCCACCAGGAGACAGGCATGACCTTCTCCCAGATTGTCTATAGGGAGCGGATCTCCATTGCCTGCTCGCTCTTGAAGTCAGGCCTCGCCTGCAAGGTGGTCGCCAGCAGACTCGGCATGCACCCGGAGCGCTTTTGCCGCTTTTTCCGGGCCGGGATGGGGACGAGTCCGGGACGCTGGAAGACGTCAGTCTGATTTTCGTGTATGCTGGGAGAGAGGTGAATGATGACTATTACCTACCTGGAGAGCTACGGCTACCTGATCGAGGCGGTGAACTGCACGATCCTGCTGGATTACGTGAAGGGAAAGCTTCCCGACATGCGCACGGACAAGCCCATCTACGTGCTTGCCTCCAGCCGGGACCCGAACCACTACAACGAGCGTATTTTCCGCTTGGACGACCTGTACGACGACGTCTACTATTTCCTTTCCTCCGATATCGAGGGGGGCAACCGCATTCCCAAACAGCGGCAGAAGCTGGTGACCTTCATCCACCCGGACGAGGACTTTTCCCTTGCCCGTTTCCACCTGCATGCCATGCCGACCGGCGCCCTCGGGGTAGCCTATTCGTTCGATGTCAGCACCTTCCGTGTACTTCATGCGGGTTCCTTGGCCGACGTCTTTGTGCCGACCGATGATGGCAAGCGGACCCACCGACAGTTCATGAAGGCGCTGGAGAAACTGGAACAGGACTACGATATCGCCTTTCTCCCGGCCGATCCCGCCTTGGGCGCCCACATGGCCACCAGCGCACGCGAGATTGTCGACGGCCGGAGAATCGGGAAGATTTTCCCGATGGGTTTCCAGAACGACTGGACAATTCCCGGACAACTCTCCAAGGCTTTGGGCCGGGACGTGGAGCAGGTCCACAAGCGCGGACAGGCCTGGGAAGTCTGATCCGTTCAGAAACTGATGGTCATGACCGTGCGCGTCTCGGGATTCAGGCACTTGTCCTCGCTGGGAATCTTGTACTGGGTGATGGTAGCCTGATTTGCGTTGCCAGCGTAATGCAGGATATACCAGGCAGGTGCCTTGTCTTCGAGCAAATCGGGTCCATTCAGGCAGGAAAGGGAGATTTCCTGAAGATTGTCGGTGATATGGTAGGGACCAACCAGCAGATGGCGGTGGCCGTCGATATAGGCGCTCGCCCCGTATTTGACCATGTCATGGATCATTCGCGCCCGCTCTTCCTCGTCGGTGAGGGTCAGGTAGGTGTAGACCATGTTCTGGTCGGAAAGCGGCATGTGGCTGAGAAAGATCTTCTTGTTGGAGTCCTTTTCGAGCGCGTCCTCCAGCTTGTCGATCTGGGTCCCCCCGAAATACCGTCTTCCGGAGTCCAGCCCATACAGGCTGAGACCCCCAATCACCAGCCTCCACTCTCCGGGTCCGCAGTAGGTAAGGAAGTGGTCCCTGCCGTCTTTACGCACGTCGTGGTTGCCTGGGGTGAAGAAGAAGGGGATGTCGCGATTGCTGTCGCTTGTCCCGATGAAGTAGGCGTAGGTGTCTGGCAGGTCTCCCAGATACTCACGCCTCGCCTCAAGGTACTGGCTCTCGTAGGAAGCATCGGTCAGATCTCCGAGGTGGATGAGGAAAGAGATGGGAATGCCGTCGCTTGCGCTTGTGTTGGCGTTGTACCAGGTCTGGAACCATGCGAAGTTGTCCGGATAGTCCTCCGCCTTTCGGCCGACATGGGTGTCGGTCATGATCAGGGCGTACCAGTCGTCCGCGTCGGAGACCACTCCATTGGCGACTAGATCGATTCCATCAAAGGTTCCAGCCTTCTCCAGATTGTCGTCCTGATGGTCCAACAGGCCGAGCGAACAGGAGATAGCCAACAAGAGCGTGGTCAGGGCAAGGACAACGTGTCGCATATCAGAACCTCCTTGTCGCGGTAGCGCTGAAGCTGACCATCGTGCAGCTTTTCAGCTCGTTCGGGGCGGCATCGGTAAAGCGCGCGGCTTCCGTCAGGGTGAGACTCCACTGGTCGTTGATCTGGTAGCTCATGTCCAAGCTGACAATCGGAGAGAGCCATTGGTACGAATACCAAAAAAGGGTGGAGCTGTCGTAGGAGAAGCGGACATCCACCGGTCCGTAGACGGCCCCCATCCACAGGTGGAGGGCGAGGTTCAGATTGCATAGTGGTTTGTCCATGTCCTCGTGAAACCGGACCATGCCTTGCGCACCGACAGTCAATCCCCCGTAGAAATGGCGGAAACTGCCTCCGGGCCCGATGGTGGCCTCATAGTCCAGCAGCGAGCCGTACGCGTCCACCAGCGCGTCTCCTTTGTTTTCCCACACCACGTGCTTTCCTATGGTTCCCCGGTAGCCCAAGGCGACCTGCCAGGTAGGTGCGCTATGGAAGCGGACGCCGGTAATCAGTCCCTCGTGGGAGAAGAGCAGCTGGGTGTCGAGGCAAGTCTCGCTCAGGGTGGTTTCCGTATAGCCAAGGCGCCAGGAAAGGGAAGCCGCACCCAATGGCATGACCCCCAGACAAACCGCGATAGCTAAACCTAACTTCCTCATGGCCCTATCATAAGCCAATAAAGCGATGCATTTCCACCGCCTTATTGGTATATTTGGAATCCGAGAGGATGGAATGGGACAATTTCTGGAAGATTTGGGGAGCTGGGGCGCTGACGTGCAGGGCGCCATGCGCGGCCTGTACGCCGATGAGGGTTACTATGCCGGGCTGGTGCGGACCTTCTCAGGGGACGCACGTGTCCGCTTCCTGGAAATAGCCATGCGGGCAAAGGATTATGACGAAGCCTTCACGCTGGGTCATGGGTTGATGAACGATGCCCGGAAATTGGGCCTCACGCCGCTTTTGGAACCTCTTTCGCTCTTTGTGGACCGTCTCCGGACACGCAACTGGAAGGACGCGCCCAACTTCTACAGAGCTGTTCGGGAGCAATTCGCGCAACTACAGGATCTGGTCAACCGTTGGGGAAGTTCTGTTTGACGAAGCGGGCGCAGATTTCGTCAATCATGTCCTTGCGGGCAAGGTCTTGAATCCAGTTTTCCGGCATTCTGGCGCGGGTATAGACGATTCCCGCCAAGCCGCCGGCTACGCTCGCGGTCGTGTCGGTGTCATCCCCTAGGTTGACCGCCTTCAGGATGCACTCCTTGTAGCTCTTGGTGTTCAGCAGACACCAGATGGCAGCCTCGAGCGTGTCCACCACATAGCCGGTACTGTTGATCTCGTCAGCCGGAGTGGAAGCAAAGTCGTCGCGGAAGATTCTCTGGAAATGGCTTGCCTCGACCAAGCTGCGCTGGGTGCAGAAATCCTTAGCCTCCGCCAGCCCTTCCTTGATGCCATGCTCCAGGCTCTGTCCCTCCAAAAGATGGAGGGCAATGGTGATGTAGATCTGGCAGGCCATCTTGCTGCGGAGGTGGGCGTGGGTCAGGGACGAGACGTCGGCGGTAATCTCCATCGCTTGTCCGTAGCTGATCTGCTTCGCCTTGAAGTAGAAGGCAAGGGGAAGGATTCTCATCAAGGAGCCGTTGCCGTTGTTGTATTCGTCGGTTCCCCCGCACTGCAGGACGGGAACGTCGCGGATGTACTGGTCGATTGCCTGGTCGGTAGCCAGTCCGATATCGAAAACCTTTCCATAGGGAGTGTACATGCCAAGCTCCACCCAGGAGCGGAAGCGGTCCATCATGTCCAGGTAATCGATGCCACCGGCAAGGCTATCCAGCGTGCAGAGGGCAAGAGAACTGTCATCGGACCAGGTACCCGGCCTCTGGTAGTGGGTGCCATAACCGGTCATGTCGATGATGGGATGTTCGGCGAGCTCGGAACGGGATATGAATTCTGCGGGAACTCCTACCGCATCCCCGATACAAAGGCCATACATGCCATCAAATACAGATTCTTGCAACATGCACCCATCTTAGCAGGTTGGTGAACAAACGGAAAGGGGAAAAAGACGAGGGAAAAGAAAAAGGGGCCGCCTCAGCAACCCCTTCGTGCAAGAACTCTTTTGATACGTCAGTTCTTCTTGGCGTTCTTCTTGGTCAGCAGCTCGGACAGTTCCTTCTTGTAGCGGCCATCCTTGCGGTACTGCTTCAGATAGTAGTAGTAGCTGTTCTTGTTGTAGGCCTCGATGGCGACCTTGCGCTCCTGGACCATGTCGAAGTAAGGCTGGACGTTGATACCGAGAGCCTTGACATAGTCTCCGTAGGCATCCATTCCCTCGTTCATCAGGTCGATATAGGCGTTGATCTCTTCCTCGCTCATGGCGCCATCGATCAGGCTGGTGACAATCTCGTCGGCCTTGGCAAGGGCCTTGGCCGTCAGAGTTCCATCCGGATCGTTGGCCGGATTGGTCAGCTGGTAAGCGATGTCCAGGGCCTCGTCGACCGTGATATTGCTGGCGTTGGCAGCATCGATTCTCTCAGCAAGGGTCGGAGCGGCGGGAGCCTCAGCGACAGGCGCCGGGGTCTCGACGACAGGGGCGGCCGACGCGGGCGCTTCCTTTGCAGACGCGGGAGCTGCGGCGACAGGAGCCGGCCCGGCCTTTGGAGTCTCGACGGGGGCAGCCGGAACAGCGGCCGGAGCGGCGGGAATCTGCTCCGCTTCAGGAGAAGCAGTAGTGGCGCAAGAAGCCAGCAGGGCGACCAGAAGCAGGGTAGCGATGCCCAGAGAATACGTTTTCTTCATAATGAAAATCTCCTCAAAAGGGTGCAGACTAAGTCTACTTACCTTCCATACTAACCGTATTGAAATTAATGGGCAAGAAGGTTGTTCGCAAAAACAGAGAATACCTCCTCTCCTCATTCAACTGCTATAAACAAAACACAAGGGAAAAGGCTACAAAATCCTTTGTATTTTCCTTACTAGGATTCAGGAAACGGATATGCTATAAAGAAATCAACGAGCGAGGATAGCACAATGAGAAAATTTCTGTTGCTGATGGTAGGAGTCCTCACCATCTTGACTGGCTGTACGACGACAAAAGTTTCGAGAATCAGCGAGGACAAGAAGATTGATCTCTCCGGGAACTGGAACGACACGGACATCACCATTGTCTCCAACGACATGATTGACGACTGCCTGAAGGGAAAGTGGCTGAAGCTGGATACGGTTGGCAAGAAGCCTGTGGTTGTCATCGGCGAAATCGAGAACCGCTCCAGCGAGCACATCGACACCACGATTGTCGGCAAGAAGCTGGAGTCCGCATTGGTCAGTAGCGGCAAGGTAGTCACCGTCAACGATTTTGAGAAGCGTGGAACCTTGGAGGCGGAGCGCGCCTATCAGGCGAAGAATGCATCCGCGGCGACAGCAAAGGCCAGCGGCAACGAGACGGGCGCCGACTACATCCTGCTCGGATCCGTCTCCACCAATATCGACCAGCAGGGCAAGCAGAGCGTGCGTACCTACTACGTCGACCTCGAGCTGGTGGATATCGCCTCTGGCGAGAAGGTATGGATGAACGAGAAGACCATCAAGAAACTCATCCAGAGAGACCATTACAAGTTCTGAGGATTCCCATGCGCAGAGGTGTGATTCCGCTTCTCGCCACCTGCCTGCTCGCCGGTTGCGCGAGCACCGTTGACATACACAAGACGGAGCTTGGACTCTACCATGGCGACTATGTCCATGCCCTGGAACAGGTGCAAGAGGAATCCGTGTCGATCGAGAAGCGTCAAGGGCCGATTGTCCGGGCCCTTGACGTGGGAATCGTCCAGCATTACGCGGGTGACTATCAGGGGTCCAACGTCAGCCTGACAGAGGCGGAAGCAGGGATCGAGAAAGCCTTCACCAAGAGCGTGAGCCGCTCGGCCGCCAGCTTCGTCGTCAACGACAACACCAAGGAATACCCCGGAGAGGACTTCGAGGACATCTACATCAACATCTTCAAGGCTCTGAACTACGCCCGTCTGGGCGAGATTGCCGACTCGATGGTGGAGATCCGTCGTTCCAGCGAGAAGCAACAGGTGCTGCTCGATCTCTACAGCTCGTACAACCAGGAGCATGACGAGAAGATCGCCTTTACCCACAGCGCCCTCGGGGAATGGCTCGGCATGCTCTTCAGCCAGCATCTGGGAAACCAGAACGACGTCCAGTACTACGCCCGGAGGGTGGCCGACGCCTTCGACAATGAGAAGGACCTCTACCCGTTCGCGATGCCCCAGGCAGCCACGCTTCAGAGCCTTGAGGAAGGGAAAACGCCTGTCTATCTGCTTGCTTTCACCAATATCGAGCCACGCAAGCAGGAGGTTCGGGAATCGATATGGATGCCCAGCGGCAACTGGATGACGGTCGCCGTTTCCGAGCTGGTGGCGCGGAAGTCTGAGGTAAAGCAGATCCTCGTGACGGTCGACGGAATCCCGGCCGGTCAGATGGAGATTCTGGAGAGCCTTTCCCGAATAGCCATCAACACCTATCTGCTGAAAAAATCCGGCATCTACGCCAAGGCGGTACTCCGGGCAACCGGGAAACTGGTCGCCACAGACGTGGTAGACGTGGCGGGACATGTCGCGGCGGCCAGCAGCTCGGATGATACAGGTGGCGCCTGGTTGCTGGCGGATTTTGCCACCTTGGCCGCAAACCTGGCAGGCAACCTTTCCGAACGCGCCGATGTACGTATGTCCCACTTCTTTCCGGGGCGCGCCTATATCGGCTCGGTAGACCTATCCGAAGGTTCCCATGAGATCATCCTGACCTACATGGGGGAGAATGGAGTCCTGAAGCAGGAGCGTTTCTTTGCCAATGTCGAGCCCGGAAGGTTCTATCTGATGGAGAGCTTCTGCCTCCGGTAACGGGAGAGAGCAAAAAATCTGAATAATTATGCATTGCGTGTTGACAGGATTTTCCCGTTCGATATGCGCGAAAGCATTACAAACAAGGATGTTCAATGCCTATGGCTTGAACGCTTTTTTATTGCAAGTAGGACGCATGATGGCGGAAATGGTTCGGATGGAGCACTTGGAAAAGCACTTCGGTGATTTCGAAGTGCTGAGGGACATCAACCTGACGGTGGGCGAAGGGGAGAAGCTGGCCATCATCGGCCCTTCCGGTTCCGGAAAGCCCATCTGGAGATTGCCAAGAAGTACTCGTCGATGGTGATCCAGCAGTTCAACCTCTATCCGCATTTGACGGTGATGGGCAACCTGACGCTGGCCCCGGGTAGGGCTGGAGCAAAAGGCGAACGTCTATCCAGCCCGGCTTTCCGGCGGACAGCGGCAGTGGGTCGCCATAGCGCGGGTTCTTCGCACCAAACAGCTGCTGATCATGTTCGATGAGTATGGTCCTTTCCGTTGACAAGGACCGGAATGTCTACCACAAAAAATACGCAGGGTTCCTGCCCGGGGATTCAGACCACCAGCTTTCCATCGACTCCTCCTTGCTGGGCGTGGATGGAATGCGGATCTGATCGCCTACTTGGTGCGCCAGCGTTTCGGAGAATGATGAGTGTGGGAAACAGGGAAAAGACTTGACATAGGCAATTGGTTAGGAGATGCTAACCACAGATGAGGGCTGATTCCCATCAAGCCATGTTCCTTCAGTTCTCCTGCGGACGCCCCAAGTCGCACACTCCTTGAGGGCGTCCGCGATTTCTTCCTATCTATCCCGCAGAAAGAAGCAAGAGGGAAGCCATGGGTGTCAGCCATGCCTTCCGGGGGAATTTTTCGTCATCCCCATTGACTCATGCCATGCTTTTGGAATAGGGTATCCGCAAAGACAAGGACGTCAAGGCAAAAACCTTGATGTCTTTTTTTGTATTTGCTCGTGGCAAAGGCGCCGACGGTGGAATCCGCTGGCGCCTTTCCATTCTTCTAGGGGGGAATGCGATGGAAATCAATGTCTCGACAGTCATCTGGGTATTGGTCAGCGCGACGCTGGTCTACTTCATGCAGGCAGGTTTCGCCCTGTGTGAGGCAGGCCTTACCCGCGCGAAGAACACAGGAAACATCCTGATGAAGAACATGATGGACTTCTGTATCGGTACCCCATGCTTCTGGCTGGTGGGTTTCGGCCTGATGTTCCACGGGACGGGAGCCTTGATTGGTGGCTTCGATCCTCTCATCAAGGGTGCCTATACCGCGGAGAACAGCGTCGTGCCGCAGACCATTCCGCTGTGGTGCTACGTGATTTTCCAGACCGTCTTCTGTGCGACCGCCGCTACCATCGTTTCCGGGTCGATGGCGGAGCGGACCAACTTCAAGGCTTATTGCCTGTACTCTGCCGCTATCAGTCTGCTTGTTTATCCGATCGAGGGCCATTGGGTATGGGGAGGAGGTTGGCTGAGTTCACTTGGCTTCCATGACTTCGCCGGTTCCGCCTGTGTCCATATGGTCGGAGGTTTGATTGCCTGTCTCGGTGCGAAGATGCTCGGTCCCCGTATCGGCAAATATGACAAGGACGGAAAGGCCCGCGCCATTCCCGGCCACAACCTGACCGCCTGCGCGCTCGGTGTCTTCGTCCTCTGGTTCTGCTGGTTTGGCTTCAACGGGGGTTCCACCGTGGCCATGGATGGGCCTAGAGCCGCGGAAACCGCAAGTCTCGCCTTCATGAACACCAACCTCGCCGCCGCTGTCGCGACCACGACGACGATGATCTTCACCTGGATCCGATATGGAAAGCCCGATGTCTCCATGACGATGAACGGAGCTCTCGCGGGTTTGGTCGCCATCACCGCCGGTTGTGACTGCGTAAGTCCGGTAGGGGCCTTTTTCATTGGTCTCGTCGCCGGAGGCCTGGTGGTTCTTTCCGTCGAGTTCTTCGACAATGTCGCCAAGATCGACGACCCTGTCGGCGCCGTCTCCGTCCACATGGCCAACGGTGTCTGGGGAACTTTGGCTGTCGGTCTTTTCTCCAATGGTGCCGATGGAGTAGGTGTCGGGCTGTTCTACGGTGGTGGTCTCCATCAGTTTCTCGTCCAGCTCCTCGGTTTCTCCTCTATCGCTGTCTACGTACTCGTCGCCATGTTCATTGTATTCTCCATCATCGACAAATTTGTCGGACTGCGTGTTCCTGCCGAGGTCGAGATTGACGGCCTGGACATCCACGAGCATGGACTGGCATCCGCCTATTCCGGGTTCGCCATCAGCGACGTCTCAGCCAACATGCTGGACGTCAACGAGAACACCGACCTTGGCGAGAGCGACTACGAGAAGGCCACTCCGGCCCAGAAACAGGCCGCTGTCAAAACCACGATTCCGGCAGATTGGGATACCGGTATGTACAAGGTCACCATCATCTGCCGCCTTTCCTCGTTCGATGCCCTGAAGAAGGCACTCAACGACGAAGGCGTGACCGGCATGACCATGACGCAGGTTTCCGGTTGCGGAATCCAGAAGGGTTCCACCGAACGGTACCGCGGCACGATCGTCGACTCGACCCTGCTGCCAAAGGTGAAGGTCGAGGTAGTGATTGCCAAGATTCCTGTCGACCGTCTGGTCGAGACAGTGAAGAAAACCCTGTACACCGGACATATCGGTGATGGAAAAATCTTTGTCACCCGGGTAGCCAAAGTCGTCAAGGTCCGCACCGGGGAAGAGGACTACGCGGCCCTACAGGACGTTGAATAACAGAACCATTGGTTCTTCTGGCGGGAAATCGCTTTGTGTGCGGCGGTTTCCCGCCTCTTTGTGCCGTTCCCCATGAGCCAGTAGGCATACAAAAAGCAACCTGCCACATTGTGGCAAGTTGCCTTGTTGTTGGAGGCTATCAGAATTGAACTGACGACCTTCTGCATGCCATGCAGACGCTCTAGCCAACTGAGCTAAGCCCCCGTTGCAGAAGAAACGATACCTTTTCCGTAGAATAATTGCAAGGGGGTCGCGAAAGATTTCTTAGACGCGTTTGCCGGACACGTAAACCTCGTTTACTTGGATGTTCTCATCGAACAGCACCAGGTCGGCTTGCTTTCCTACTGCGATCGAGCCTGTCTTCCCGTCGATGTGCATCACCCTGGCGGGGTTGATGGTCATCATTGCCACCGCATCGGCAATCGGTAGTCCTGCCTTCTGGTGCATGACCCTGACCAGCCTGTCGGTCGTCGCCACACTGCCTGCGAAGGCCTGATGGTCCGGCATCTTGGCGATGCCTCCCTCGACAAAGCATTTCACGCCCCCGACTTTCGGTCCGAGGATTGTCGGGCCTTCAGGCATGTCGGCCCCGCGCATGCTGTCCGTGCAGAGCGAGATATGGTCGTGGGCTTTCAGCTTCAGGATCATCTTGAGGAGCTCTGGAGGCAGATGCATGCCGTCGGCAATCAGCTCGATGGTAAGCCCGTCAATCAGGTATCCCGCCTCGACCGCACCTAGGATGCGGAATCCGCCTTCGCGATGGATGGTGGACATGCCGGAGTAGAAGTGAGTCAGATGGGTCACGCCGTGGTCGAACGCGCGGCTGATTTCCTGGTAGGTTGCGTTGGTATGGCCGGCGGCCAGGACGATGCCGGTGTCCCGAAGCGCGTCAGCCATCTCGATGGCGCCGGGCAGTTCGGGAGCGAAAGAAAACCGCTTGATCACGTCGCCACCCTTTTCGAGGAACATGCGGTAATGGTCTGGCCTCGGGGTCTTGATGAACGAGGGATCCTGGGCGCCAGCTTGGGCAGGACTGAAGTAGGGCCCTTCCATATGGATGCCTTCGAGATGGGGAATCGCGTCTCCATATTTCTTGGCTTCTCGGAAGCATTCGAAAGTATGGAGGGTCGCCTCGTCCGTGTTGGTCATGGTCGTGGGGTAGTAGGTCGTGGTGCCGTGCTTCAGGTGCGCTTTGGCTGCCAGCACGATGTCCTCGGCCTCTCCGTCCATGATGTCATGGCCGCCGCCACCATGGGAATGGATATCGATGAAGCCTGGGGCCAGGTACAACCCCGTGCAATCGACCACTTCCTCCCCGGGAAGCGCGGAAAGATGTTCTCCATAGGCCTTGATTTGCGGGCCTTCCGTCCTGAGCGACGCGTTGACGGTATGGTTTTCCAGTACGAGTCTGGCGTTGGTAAACAGCATATAGCACTCCTTCTTGCGGGAACCTGTCCTTGGGTCCAAGTACCCGGCTGTCAAGATTTCTCGTTGACAACAGTATAATCCCAGTTATAATTAAGTCAAACGTTAACGTTAGCGTTTTCGTAGGAGGATTCACCGATGAAAAAGAGAGTATTTGCAGTGGCGTTGCTGTCTGTTATCGCGGCAAGTGTCGCATTCGCTCAGGGCTCCAGCGAGTCCGGCCGTTCTTCCGCAAGCGGCAAGACCATCAAGCTGAGACTGGCCGAAAACCAGCCCGCGAACAACCCGGTTTCCCAAGGGATGCAGAAGTTCGCCGACTTGGTGAAGGAAAAGACCAATGGAAGCGTGGAGATTGATGTGTATCTTGACGCTCAGCTTGGTACCGAAAACGAAACCATCGACCAGGTGCAGGCAGGAACGCTTGACTTCGCGCGCATCAATACCTCGGCCCTGGCCTCGACGGCTGACGAGGTTGGCGTCTTCACGCTTCCGTACATCTTCACCAGCACGGAGCAGAAGTACAAGGTTCTGGATGGCGAGATCGGACAGGGAGTCGTCAAACAGATTGAGAAGTACAACATGATTGGGTTGGAGTATTGGGAAGCGGGAAGCCGCAATTTCTATTCGACCAAGAAGCCGATTACAAGTGTCGCAGACCTGAAGGGCATGAAAGTCCGTGTCCAACAGTCGGAAGTCGCCATCAAGATGGTCGAGCTTCTCGGTGGAGCCGCTACTCCGATGGCATACGGCGAGGTCTATCAGGGACTGCAGACCGGTGTTATCGACGCAGCGGAGAATGATTTCGTTTCCTATTACACCTCCGGCCACTATGAGGTCGCGAAAAACTATACCCTCGACGGCCATATGGCTCCTCCGGCCATGCTGCTGATGAGCAAGACCTCTTGGGACAAACTTTCCAGCGGCCAGCAACAGGCAATCCGCGAGGCTGCAAGGGAAGCCGCGCTATGGCAGAGAAAGGCAATGGACGATTTCCAGAACGAGAGCCGCGCGGCCGTCGAAAAGGCAGGAAGCAAGATCTACACGGTTGACGCCAAGGAATTCCAGAACGCTGTCGGACCTATCTACGACATGTATCCCCAGTACAAGGACGTCATCGAGAAAATCAAGGCTGTCAACTAAGACTGCTCTTTCGGGACTGTCCTGCCTCGGCAGGGCAGTCTTCATTTCCTAACCCCTGATAATGAAGATGAAAACACAACGATTGGCGGGATTGCGCTCCTTCCTGGATAAGGCCACGGAATTCGAGCGTACTCTATGCTGTTACGACTTGATACTCGAGGTCGCCATCACCTTTGTCCAGGTGGTGCTCCGCACTCTCGGACATCCCTTTAGCTGGTCTGAGGAGGCCACGCTGATGTTGCTGGTCTGGTTCGGATATCTGTGCATTCCTCTTGATATCTATACCGACTCTCACGCGGCGTTGTATTTCCTGTATGGAAAGATTCCCCCGAAAGGAAAGAAACTGCTCGACCTGGGCCGTCACGGAATCCTGGTCTGGTTCAGTGCCGAGATGGTCAAATATGGAACCATGATCACCCGGCTCGCCATCCCCAAGCGCCAGCCCGCCACGGGCTTTTCCCAGGGGTGGTTGTTCGCCCCGCTCATCCTTGGCGGTGTGCTGATGGTCGTGTATGCCGGCTTCAACTTCGTGGACACCATCCTCAAGCCGACTAGTGAGTATGTCCGTTCCGACGAGCCGAAGACTGCCGAGGAGCTGAACAAGGAAAGAGGAGGCAGTGTATGAGCCAGATGGCAATGGGCACGTTGCTTTTGTTCGCGTCGTTGGTCGTGCTGATGATTTGCCGATTCCCCATCTCCTTCTGCCTTGGGGTCTCCGCGTTGTTCACGGCCGCCTATCTAGGCATTCCGTTTTTCAATCTGTTCCAGAAGATGTCGACCGGCATCACCAGCTTTACCTTCATGTGCGTGCCGTTCTTCATCATCATGGCGCAGATCATGACCGATGGTGGCATCAGCGACCGGCTTACCAAGTTCTGCAATGTCCTGATCGGGCGTATGCGGGGCGGTACCGCCATCGTGAACTGCTTGGTTTCCATGTTCTTTGGCGGAATCTCCGGTAGCTCGATCGCGGATGTCTCCTCAATCGGTTCGTTCCTGATTCCCGCCATGATCAAGGAAGGATATGACGCCGATTACACCATCGCCGTTACCTGCACCAGCAGTGTCGAGGGCATCATCATTCCTCCGAGCCAGAACATGATTTTCTATATCGTCGCCGCTGGAAGCGGACTTTCGATCAGCACGATGTTCATGTGCGGATACCTGCCTGGGTTCATTCTGACGATGGCGTTGTCCGCCTGCTCCTTCATCATCGCCGTGAAGAAGAAGTACCCGATCAGCGAGAGGCATCCCTGGAGGGAAAACATCGTGATCATCCGTGAGGCGTTGCTGGGTCTGGTCACCATCCTGATTGTCGCCGTCGGCATCCTCGCCGGCATCTTCACCGCGACCGAGGCGGGAGCCATCGCTGCCGTCTACGCATTGTTCGTGACAACCTGCATCTATCATACGATGGACTTCAGGAAGTTCATGAAATGCCTGCGTCAGTCCTTGAAAACACTCGGGACGATCATGGCGATCATCGCCACCAGCAGTGCCTTCAGCTATGTGCTCGCGTTCCTGAAGGTGCCTACCCGTGTGGCCAACAGCCTGATGGCGGTCTCCAGCAATCCCGCGGTGGCCATGCTGTTGATGATCCTCATGATGATTGTCCTTGGTTGCTTCATGGATATGGGAATCCTTCTGATTCTTTTGACGCCGATTCTCTATCCGGTGGCTATGAAATTCGGCTACAACCCGTATCATTTCGGCCTAATCATGGTCCTGACCCTCGGTCTCGGTCTGCTGACCCCGCCGGTAGGCACCTCGCTGTGGGCCGGATGCTCGATTGCTGGAGTTCCGATTGAGAAATCGATCAAAGGCTTCCTGCCGTTCTATTTCACCTACATGGCGGTGTTGGCAATCATCATCCTATGCCCGGCTCTGACCCTTTGTCTTCCGCGCGCGTTGGGGTATATTGCGTAGTTGCTATGACATCCAACAACATCACCCTGAAAGACATTGCGCAAGCGACTGGGTATTCCCAGATCTCCATCCATCGGGCCATCCATAACAAGGAGGGCCTGAGCGAGGAGACACGGACGAAAATTCTCGAGGCTGTCAAGGCCATGGGCTACGAGGTGAACTTCGCAGCTTCCGCTCTGAAACGCAATCCTATCAGGGTGGCGTATATTGGGGAGGCCGCGCGCTCCACGGGAGAATACCACGCCAGCATGCTGGAGGGAGTGCACACGGCGTTCGACGAGTTTGCTGGCCTGAACTGTAGCTGCGACGACCTGGTGGTCCCCTACGGGCATGGCGCCGCCATCGCCGAGTGCGAGGTGCTGGACAAGCTCTACGCCGACACCCGTCCCTATGACGGCATCGTCGTGCTTCCTGCCAATACCGGATCCGAATTGGTGTACCGGATGGGGAAGCTGATCGCGAAAGGGATTCCCGTCGTCCTGTTGGATGAACGGATCCCCCAGTTGGACAGTCTTTGCTGCATTTCCCCGCGAAGCGACCTGATTGGGCGTTTGGGGGCGGAGTACCTGTGCAAGGTATGCGATCCCGGACTGATCATCATCGCCATGGGGGATGCGACCAGCAAGACCCACCAGGAGAACGTGCGGGGGTTTTCCTCCTACATCGAGGAAAACCATCTGCCGTTCACTACGTTGGTGGTTGACGACCCGTACGACGAGCCGTTGCTGGAGCAGAAACTGGAACAGGCGTTGCTTGCCCATCCGGAGACTGTCGCCTTCTACTCGGTCCGCGAGAAGAACTGTCAGGCGATCACCCGAGTGGCGCTCAGGCATCCTGAACGGAAGACCGAGGTGCTGGTCACCGAGCTTTGCCCGGAAAATGTCTCCAATCTGCAGCGGGGGTTGGTTTCGGGCATCATCGACAAGAATCCGTTCCAGAGAGGATATTTGGGCATGCATCTCTTGTTCGAATACCTGTTGAAGAAAGAAATGCCGAAAGCGAAAGTGCTCTCGGTTCCCGTCTCGATTGTGCTCAGAAGCAATCTTCCGTTCTACGTCGGGCGTATGGGGCCGGGTATCTATGTTTCGTCATCGGTGTAAACAAGGAGGGAAACAAATGTTTTCCGTGAATGTGTTCCATACTCCCGAGGAGTTGGGAGCGGCGGCTGCCGGACGGATTGCCTGCGAGATCAACAAGGCCATCTCCCGGCAAGGATACTGCCGCATTGCGCTCAGCACGGGCGCAAGTCAGTTTGAGACGCTGAAGGCGTTGGTCAAGCTGGATGTCGACTGGGGCAAGGTGACCATGTTCCATCTGGACGAGTACGTGGGCCTTTCCGAAACGCATGGCGCCAGTTTCCGCAAATACCTGAAGGAGCGGTTCGTCGATGTCGTCCATCCGAAAGAGGCGGTTTTCGTAAATGGAGAGGGCGATGTGCTCAAGAACATCGCCGAGCTGACCAAGCGGATTACCGAGAAGCCGATTGATGTCGGGGTCATCGGAATCGGTGAGAACGGGCATGTCGCCTTCAACGATCCCCCCGCGGATTTCCAGACCAAAGCAAGCTATATCGTGGTCGACCTGGACCAGAAATGCCGCATGCAGCAGGTGCATGAGGGATGGTTCAAGACGGTGGATGACGTGCCCAAACAGGCTGTCAGCATGACCGTATCCCAGATTATGAACTGCAAGGTGATCGTCACGGCCGCGCCACATGCGGTGAAGGCCGATGCGATTCAAATGACATTGGGAAAGTCTGTGACCAATCTGGTCCCGGCGACAATCCTGAAGACCCACCCCGAGTGGTACCTCTTCATCGATGATGATTCGAGCGCGAATGCGTTTCCGGTGAGATAACATGGCAAGACATCTTGGTTTTACGTGTGAGATTCTGGATAGCCGCGAGGCTATGGGAAGGGCGGCTGGACAAGCCGCCGAAAGCCTGATCATCCAGGCGTTGGGTCAAGTCAAGGGCCGATTGGTCCGCATGATTTTCGCTGCCGCGCCAAGCCAGAACGAGATTCTGGCCTACTTGGTCGCAAGCAAGAAGATCGATTGGTCCCGCATCGAGGCTTTTCACATGGACGAGTATATCGGGCTGGACAAGGATGCACCCCAAGGGTTTGGCAATTTCCTTGACACCCATATCTTTCAGAAGGTTCCATTCGCGAAAGTCCATTATCTGCGTCCGGAAGGTGATGTCGGTCGGAGCCTGGAGAACTACGCGAAGCTTCTGCAGGCCGCCCCGATCGATATCTGCCTGATGGGCATCGGCGAGAACGGACATATCGCCTTCAATGACCCCGCGGTAGCGGACTTCAAGGATTCGAAGGCGGTGAAGGTGGTCGGTCTGGACGAGGTTTGCCGGAACCAGCAGGTACACGATGGTTGCTTCAAGCAACTCGAGGATGTGCCTCGTCAGGCGGTGACGCTGACGGTGCCAATGCTTTTCTCCGCCAACCATATCGTCTGCACGGTTCCCGCTGCCACGAAGGCCCACGCCGCCCGCATGGCGGTCCTTGGACCGGTAGCGGAGAGCTGCCCGAGCTCGATTCTCCGCCTGCATGCGGATGCCCAGCTGTTCCTTGACAACGAGAGCGGCAAGGAGATTCTGGGCTTCTGATCAGGCTGAGCAAAGAAGAGGGGATCTGTCCTTCGCAGGCAGGTCCCCTTGTTTGCCGTCTCAGACCTGGGTGATGACGGTGAGACAGTCCTTCACCATCACGTGCAGCCTGCGGTCCATCTGTTCCAGATACCAGGAACCACGGTGCGGGCAGTTCTTGCACTCGAGCAGCAGCGAGTCATGCCGGAAGCAGGAGCGGCTGATGAAGAGGGGAATGTTGAACGAGGGCGGGACGACTGTCGGGATGAAGGGCCAGTAGCCTTTGGTGAAGGACTGTGTCTCCAGCCAGAGGTAACCGCCAACCAGGCCGTCCCCTAATTCCTCCTGAATCGACTCGGCGGTGAAGCTGTTCGCCAAATACAGATAGATGTCGCAGAAGACCTTGCATTCAGGGTGCCGCTTCGCCCACCGTACCTGGGCGATGTTGTTCAGGCCGAAACGGACCTTGTCCAGGTTGCCGCTCTTTTGGAGCTTCTCGACGATGCCATCCAGTGCCTGGTAGTATTCCTCTTCCTTGAACATCACCGGAGAAAGGGGAAGGTAATACTTGGAAAGGACCATGTACATCCGTTTCTCGGGTTCCTCTTCCTTGGAGAGCTCCATCACGTCCAGCCAAGGCACCTGATTCCGGTCGCTCAGCATGTTCCTCAGTGGAAGCAGTTCCTTGGTTTCCATCCTCCCGGTCTTCCTCTCGAGCGGCTCGGCAAAGTAGTGCTCAAGGAGCATGTCCAGCGTCTTGTACCAGTCCCTCCGCATCGTCTTCATCTGCGAGAGCGGGTAGAAGAGCTCATGGTCTTGGAGGCCAGTCTGGTTGTCGATGGTCAGGGACTTCAGGGAGAAATAGCTCTTGTCGTTCTGACTGAACAGCTCGGCCATTTCCTTGTGAAGCTCCCTTGGCTTCTGTGCCCGGCTGGCGGCGATCGGGTAGCGCTTGACGACCTTCTTGCCGAGGAAACCGAGACGGGCCTCGACACTGAGCTTGTCCTTTTCGAGGCGCAGGGTTGTCTCCAGTCCGGCCGTTGCGGGCGAGAGCTCCTTGCCGGTGACCGGAAGGGTCTGGTCATGGCGACTGATGCAGTAGATGTCCTGGCCGGCCTTCGGCTCCGGCTGTCCCTCCGGAATCTGGATGATGACGGTCTGGGCAGGTTCGGCCTGCTGGATGTATTTCCGGTAGGCGTCGCGCATGGTCGACAAGCCGAACTGGACGACTCCGACAGGCTCCTTGTCGCTGACGGTAAAATAGGAAATGCCGTCGCGGAGCGCGACCGGCTCGGTCAGTGTCACTACCGCGCCATAGCGGGTCAGCTCCTGCACCTTGCCGACCTTGATGCCACGGTGGCGAGGGTAGCTGGTCGAACCGAGCGTGACAGAGCGGGGAGTGAAATCCTGCTCGGTACGGCCGTAATCGGTCAGCCAGCCACCGGTCATGCGGCGGGCGAAGACCGTTTCCAGCTCCTTCTTCAATTGGGAGGTGTCATCCTGCCCGTCAAGCACCGCCCGGTAGCACTTGGCGGCCGCGAGCGTGTAGGCGGGGGCCTTCATCCTGCCCTCGACTTTCAGCATGTCGATGCCCATGTCCTGCAGGCGCTTCACGGCCTTCGTGCCGTCAAGATCGCTCATGCTGAGCCACCAGGCCTTCCGTTGCGTCGGCCTTGGGCTGAGCTCTGCAGGACGCAGAGGATCCCTCTCGATTTCAAACCATGATCGGCAGATTTGGGCGCAGGCTCCCCCGTTGGCGCTTCGTCCACAGAGCTTGGCGCTGGCCATGCACAGTCCGCTGAAGCCGTAGCAGAGGGCTCCGTGGATGAAGACCTCGAGCTTCACGTCCGGGCATGCTTCCCTGATGCGCCCGATTTCCTCGATGGTCAGCTCCCGGCTGAGCACCACCTGCTTGAAGCCGAGGCTCTGCATCTCCTTCACACCCTCGGCAGTGTGGACGGCGAGCTGGGTGGAGGCGTGCAGCTCAAGGTCGGGGAAATCCCGCTGGCAGAGCCGCGCGAGACCGAGGTCCTGGATGATGATGCCATCGCAGCCGATGAACGAGGCTTGCTTGAGCAGGTCGTAGGCTGCCGGGATATCGTCATCCTTCAGCAGTGTGTTCAGGGCGATGATGACCTTCTTCTGGTGCTCGCGGGCATAGGTTGTGATCCGTCTGAATTCGTCAAAGGTGAAGTTCTTCGCCTCCTTGCGGGCGGAGAAACGGGTGAATCCGAGATAAATCGCGTCTGCGCCGCCTTCGAACGCAGCGAGGCCGGCCTGCATGCTGCCGGCGGGAAGTAACAGTTCTGTCATGCCTCAACCCTAGACCAAGAACCGGGAAAAAGCAACGGAAGCGGTCCAGAGAGGAATAGAGAAGTGAAGCTTCCCCCCTTTCCACGACGGGAGGATTTTCGATAGAATAAAGGGACTTCCCTAGAAAAGTCATATTTTGCATTCCTTAAGGAGCTCTTCATCATGAGTACGAAGATGCTGTACGGTCCTGCGGACAAACCGCCTCTCTCGAAGTGGATTCCGCTGAGTATCCAGCATGTGTTCGCCATGTTTGGCGCGACCATCCTGGTTCCGATTCTCACGGGAATGGATATCAACACCGCCCTGTTCACCGCGGGTACCGGTACGTTGATCTATATCCTATGCACAGGAGCGAAGGTGCCGGTGTTCCTCGGTTCCTCCTTCGCGTTCATTCCCGCGCTGATCACCATCAGTTCCGCATACGGACTTCCCTACGCGATGGGTGGCGCGGTCTTCAGTGGCATCACCTATCTTGTGGTCGCCGCCATCATCAGGAAGACGGGAACCGGATGGCTGAACAAGGCCTTGCCTCCGGTTGTCATCGGCAGCGTGATTGTGGTCATCGGCATGAGTCTGGCTCCTTCCGCCTTGAACATGGCGATGTATCCGAATTCCGACGCTTCGCAGGGGTATTCTCTGGTACTGTTCTCGGTTGCCATGGTCACCCTGGCCGTCACGGTCATCGTCAACATCTACGGCAAGGGATTCATCAGCGTCATTCCCGTGCTCTTCGGCTTGGCGGCTGGATATCTTTTCACTTTGATTATGGGCAACTTCTTCCCCGCCTACCATCTGATCGATTTCCAGGGAGTGAAGGATGCCGCCTGGTTCGGACTGCCGCGCATGCACATGCCGAAGTTCAACCTGGTTGCCATCCTGACCTTTGTCATCGTCAGCTTCGCCACCATCTGTGAGCACCTTGGCGACACCCTGACGGTCAGCAAGGTCGTCGGCAAGAACTTCTACGAGGACCCGGGTCTGCACAGGACCCTTTCCGGTGATGGTCTCGCCACCGCTTGGGCCGCGCTTTGGGGTGGTCCTCCGAACACTACCTATGGCGAGAACATCGGCGTGCTTGCCATCACGGGCGTCTACTCCGTCTACGTGACCGGTGGTGCCGCGGTCTTCGCGATCCTGCTCTCCTTCTTCCCGAAGTTCGGGGCCCTGATCCACACCATCCCGAGCCCGGTCCTTGGTGGCATCTCGATGCTCTTCTTCGGCATCATCGCCTCCAGTGGCCTGCGCACGCTGGTCGAGAGCGGTGTCGACTATCAGGACAAGAGGAACCTGACCATCAGCAGCGTCATCCTCACCATCGGTATCGGTGGCGGCATGCTGCAGTTCGCCCTCGGCGGATCCTTGACCTTCAGCCTTGGTTCCGTTGCTCTTGCCACCTTGGTCGGCATCATCCTGAACTTGGTCCTGCCTGTTCCCAAGGAAGGCAAATAAGCCGATTCACTAGGACGCATAAGACTACCCCACGAGTTGGAAGCAACCGTAGGGGTAGTTTCTGTATTGGAGAAGAGGTTAGGGGAGGTAGAACATCTCCTCCAGCGGGATTGAGACAGGAGATTCGTCCGGATTGGTCTCCATCAAGTCCTTCATGTAATGCCACCATCGCTTGGTCGCCTCGGCAGCCCCGGTGGCCTGACTTCCCGTTCCCTTGGTGTGCTGGAAGGCAAAGAGGATATTGGTCTCCTCGTCAAGGTAGATGCCGTAATCGCTGACACCGCTGTCCTTGAGCAGCTTGACCATTTCAGGCCAGATTTCCGCATGACGTCTTTTATACTCTTCCTTCATGCCCGGCTTCAGATACATCTTGAACGCTTCACGCTTGTCCATGCATGACCTCCTCCTGGTTCTCCCGAGCCTGTTTGTCCTTCCAAGCTTTGAGTAGACGACTCCTGCAACGCTCCTGATGCGCATTGTTGAGTTCAACTGCTTTCGCAGAATTTCCCTGCTGTATGGCATCGAGCACAGCCCGGTGTTCCTTGATTGTTTTCTCCCAATGTTTGAAGGGATTCTCAAACATCTCGACTCCAGGGCCTTCAAACAGAAAATTGAGAAAACCAATGATACGGGTATTGCCCGAGAGCTTCCAGAGTTCGGAATGAAATTTTGCACTGTAATCCTTGAAAAGGTCGACAGTCAGCGTTTTTATTGAAGTTCCCTCGATAGAGTTTTGCAAGGAGAGAATAGCGGAGAGGTCTTCTTTGTGCTTGCAGGCATTCTTAATGGCAGCGGCTTCAAACACCTTCCGTAGGTCATAATAGTCGTTGATATACTCCTCGCTCATTCCGATGACGATGAAGTCCTTGTTCCTTTCATGCTGGACAAAGCCTTCATGTTCCAGCATCATCAACCCTTCTTTGATTGGGGTTCGGGAGATATGGAAGGTTGCTTCCAGTTCAGCGAGTTGCAGGCGTTGTCCATCCTTGATGTCGCCACGCATGATGGCGGTACGTAGCTCGTTGGCCACCTGCTGATTGAGCGGGACTGTTTCAAAGGTGACGGTCATGCAGTGCCTCCGTCGAGCGTCTTCTGAATTGCCCGTATGGTACGTTCTCTGCTGCGCTCGATTTGTGTGTTCAGGGCTAGCTGTGCCTTCTCTGTGTCATGGGCGATGATGCCTTCAAGGATGTCTCGGTGCTCTTTCATGGCGGTTTTCCAGAGTGCGACTTCCTTCTCATCGCTTCCAACATAAGGACCGTTCCAAACTTGGGTAATGAAAGAAATCAGTTTTTTGTTCCGAGCCTGTCTCCAGATTTCCGAATGGAAAAACAAGTCATAGTTGACGTACTCCTCCAAACTCATCGACTCGACTGCTTTCTCGGCCGAGTCCTGCAACTTGAGAAGCTGGTCAGCCTGAAAGTCGGGAAGGGAACAACATTTGCGTATTGCTTCGTCCTCGAGGATTTCCCTGATATCATAGGTGTCCCTAATGAACTTGGTGTCAATCTTTGCTACCCGTGAAATGCGGTTATGTGCATGCTCGATAAGTCCTTGGCTCTCCAGAATGACTAAGGCCTCACGAATAGGAGTGCGAAATCCCCCAAAAGTCGTTTCCAGTTCATTCAAGGTCAGTTTCTGGCCGGCTTTGTACTCCCCTGTGAAGATTGCCCTTCGAATTGTCGCAGCAATTCGATTGTTGGTGGGGATTTGGTTGATGGGTTTCAAACTTTTTGCGAAAAGCATGTTTCCGTTCCTCTATTTCCCTCAGTATAACAAATCGTTTGCCTCTTGGAAGGACAGTACACGCGAATTTGCTTGACAAGCAGAATTTTTGTGATACGTTATTTGTGATTACAGATAATATATCACATCTTTTTAAAGGAGAGAATATGAAAAAAAGTCTTTCTTTGGTAGCGGTGGCAATGGTCGCTATGGCATCCGTCTTCTCCCAAGGATCGTCCGAATCGGGATCAAAGCCGGTTGTCCAGACGAACAGTCTTCCTCATCGATTGATGTTTGGTGCATCAACAACCCAAACGAGAACATCATCAAGGCATACGATGACGTAGGGGCGGCTTTCGAGGCTAAGACAGGTGTGAAAGTCAACTACATTCGTACCCCGACAAATGACTTCCATACCAAACTTGTCACTAGCGTCTCTGCTGGTGTTTTTCCTGATGTGATTATTTGGAACTCTTCCCCTGGAATTGAGTTCAGTTCGACCGGTAAGGTTGTTCCGATGGATGATGTGGTTGAGGAAATCGGACGTGGAGAGTTCTCTGAGGGTACCCTGAAGATGTTTACCGTCGGTGGCAAACTATTGGAGGCACCGTTCATGGTTCGTCCCGCTGGTATCCATGCCCGCAAGGACTGGTTGGAGGCTGCAGGTTACGATACCACTCTCAAAACCGGTGACAATGGCAAATACTACATTGAGGGGATCCAGACTTGGGATGACTTGGTAGAGGCAGGCAAGAAGATTACTGATGCCTCCAATGGCAAATATGGTCTTGGGTTTGGGTACTCCCGCAAGGCTTTCGGAGATTCTGCGGGTTTCGTTTTCTCTGTGTACGCCTCTTACGGTGCCAAGATTATCGACGAGAAAGGCAACATGTGTATCGATTCTCCGGAAATGCGTAGCGTAATCGATTTTTTGCGCAGGATGTGGGAGAGTGGGGCGGTTCCTCCGTCGGCAACAACTTGGGATGGGAACTCCAACAACAACTATTTCATAGGCGGAGATATTGGTATGTGTCTCAACTCCAACTCCATCATGGGCAAATTGAACGAAACTACCGGTTGTAAGCCTGAGGACTTGCTCATGATTCCAATGCCGAAGGGGCCAAATGGTTCCTATGTCGAGGCTAGCCCAGAGTCGATTACGGTGTTTAATACCAAAAATGTTGCTGGGGCCAAAGAATTTGCGAAATACCTGTTACAGACTGAGACTCAGGTCGAGATGTTCAAGACCATGGGTTTCGGATACTACAGCCCTCTGAAGAAAAGCACTGCTGCTGATTCGCTATTCGCCAACCTTACCGATAATCAGAAGGTCCTGATGCAGGATTCCTTGAATGCCGTCGGTCCCTCCTTCCCGGGAGAGCCGAACGCCAAACTTTCCGCGCTGTATTCGGCATTCCTCTTTGATGATATTCTTTCCCACATCGCCGTAGATAATTGGACTGATGACCAGATTATCGCCGACATGGAAAAGAAGGCAAAAGAGACTCTATTTGATTGATTTTCTTGCTCGGGCGGTCCTCCTCTTAGGGGGATCGCCCGTCCTCGTATCCGACCTGTGTTCTGTTGAGGAGAATGTATGAAAGTAGCATCTCCGGCAAGTCCCCGCCGTTTTCGTTCTTTGGAAAAGCGGGACGACCATGTGGGTTACGCGTTCCTCGCACCTGCCATCCTAGTGCTTTTGGTCATTGTCGCATACCCCGTTTTATATTCCTTTACCATGAGTTTTCATCGATGGGTCCCCATCGATCTTGACCGCCATTTCGTCGGTTTGAAGAATTACGTTCGCGTTATCATCGACAGCCGTTTTGCGCTGTCTATCCGCAATACTTTTATCTACGCCCTAGTCGGTGCCTGCTTCAAGGTCATCATCGGTCTCGGGTTGGCGCTGATGATGAACAGGGAATTCAAAGGCAGGGGAGTAGCTCGTGTTCTTTTGATGTTACCATGGGTCATTCCGGTTACGGCAAGTGTTACCGGCTGGAACTGGATGTTTGATGGCATGTACGGAATCATCAATGTAATCTTACATCGCCTTGGCCTAATTGACGAGTATGTCAACTTTCTTGGCCAGAAGGGAACCGCCCTCGCCTGCGTGCTGATGGTCGGCATTTGGATGGGATATCCTCAAATGATGATGATGTTGCTTGCCGGTTTGCAGGCGATTCCCAAGGATATCTACGAAGCCGCAGTGGTCGACGGTTCGAGCCCAGTGCGAACATTCTTCCAGATTACCATTCCTTCGCTTGCGGGAGTGCTGAAGATGGCAATCATTCTTTCCATCATCTGGACATTCAATTCATTCAATGTCATTTGGCTGATGACTCGCGGCGGTAGCGGCACCCATACGATGAATACACTCGCCTACGAGTTCAGCTTCGTGAACATGCGTTACGACTACGGCGCAGCCATGTCCGTCTTAATTCTCTTGATGCTGGCCATTTTCTTGGCCATCTACACCAAGATGCAGAAACAGGAGGATTGACATGCATTCCATGAAAGTCCAACGTCGCATTCATGGGGCCACATTCTACACAGTCTTGGTCCTTGCCATCGTGATTCTTGATTTCCCCATTTACTGGATGATTAAGTGCTCTCTGACCGACACGACCAATATCTTGACCCGCAATGTTTCATTGTTAATCAAGGATTTCGATTTTTCCGCGTATGTGCAGGTCTGGAAGGGTACGGGATTTGCCAGCCAGCTGAAATTCAAGACCTATCTGGCAAACAGCTTTATCGTCGTCCTAACCTCGTCACTAATCAGTATCGTTCTAGCCACATTGGCAGGGTATTCGCTCGCCCGTTTTCATTACAAACGCAAGGAGACAATCGCCCAAGGAATCCTATACGTCTACATGTTTCCGCAAATGATTCTGACGACACCGTTGCTTGTCCTGGTGATCAAACTCGGACTGTACAACAAGCTTTGGTCGCTGATTATTGTTTACTGCTCGTTCTCGCTCCCGTACTCAATCTGGATGATGCGTTCGTATTTCCAGGCGCTCCCCGGAGAGCTTGAAGAGGCTGCGATGGTGGATGGGTGCAATCGCCTGCAGGCGGTAATCAAAATCATGCTACCACTGGCGCTTCCTGGCATCGTCGCAACGATTTGCTACACTTTCGTCCTTGGCTGGTCCAATGTGATTTATCCACTTTCCTTCATCACAGATGAGTCAAAAAAGCTGGTCTCCATTGGTTTCTTGTCACTGATTAGTGGCGACGAGACGCCATGGAACGGTGTGATGGCGGCTGCCAACATGAGCGCGGTTCCTGTCATTCTGGTCTTCTTCTTCCTGCAGAGATTCCTTGTCGGTGGTCTTGCAGCCGGAGGAGTAAAGAGCTGAGACGTATCAATAACGAGGTATACAATATGAAAATCACTGATATGAAAGTCACTCCAATCGCGTTTGCCGATCCCCCGCTGCTCAATGCAGCGGGACTCCATGCCCCCTATGCGCTACGCATCATCTTGGAGCTTGAGACTGATGAGCACATCACTGGAATTGGAGAGATTGCCGGGGGCTCCTCCGTCCTGAAGGGATTGGAAGAGGCTCGCAAGGTGGTGGTAGGAATGGACCCGTTCGAAAGGAACAAGATTCGTATTGCCATCGACAAGACATTTGCAAACTTGACCGATTCCCTGAACATTGGCTATGCCCACAAAGGGGCGGCGCGGCGCATGTACAGTGCAATCAATATCGCCCTAGTCGATTTAATCGGCAAGGCAATCGAGCGTCCCGCATGCGACGTAATTGGGGGTAAGGTCCGTGACCGGATCGATTTTAGTGCCTATCTCTTTTATAAATACGAGGGCGCAGGAGGTAGGTGGGGGTTCGGACACAATCCCGACGCCCGCGGTTGGGACAAAGCAAAGGAAATGGAGGCCCTTACCCCAGAAGCCGTGGTAGAGGAAGCACGGGCAATGATTAAGGAATATGGGTTCAAGAGCATCAAATTGAAGGGAGGCGTCCTGCCTCCTCAGGTCGAGTGTGACACCATCAAGGCTTTGGCAGAAGCTTTTCCCGGGTATCCGCTACGCATCGACCCCAATGCTGTATGGACCTATGAAACCTCGGTCAAATACGCTCCCTTGCTGAAACAGTATCTCGAATATTATGAAGATCCCTGCAAGGGGCAGGACGCTATGGCGAGGCTTGGGCATGTCTGCGACATTCCCCGGGCGACTAATATGTGCACTACCTCCTTCGAGGAGATTCCTAGCGACATCCAGAAGGGTGCAACTGACATCATCCTCGCCGACCCCCATTACTGGGGTGGTATGGATGCGACAATCGAGCTTGGCAGAATCTGCAGCGTTTTTGGTCGCAAGCTCTCCATGCACTCAAACAGTCACCTCGGGATTTCGATGATGGCGATGGCACATGTCGGAGTTGCCGTCCCTGAGATTTCTTATGCAATGGACACCCACTACCCGTGGCAGTGCGAGGACGTCATTAAGGGTGGTCGGGTCAAGTTTGACGAGGGGGCGATTGTTGTTGGAAACGAACCTGGTCTTGGTGTAGAGCTGGATCACGAGAAACTTGAGATTCTCCATCGGAACTATCTGAAGTGTGGCATCAAAGATCGCAATGATGAAATCGAAATGCAGAAAAAGGTACCCGGCTGGACGGTTTCCAAGCATATCTTCTAATCTCTATTACCTCGGGAACACTTGGCCGGCAGATATCTGCCGGCTTTTCATGCGTCTGTACCTTTCTCTGCACTTTCGGATAAAGTCGAAGTGTTATGTATCGTTATACCTTGCTCGCCAGCGATAAGGCGTTCACAGGCCAGTATCAGGCATGGAAGAAAGGGAAAGTCTCCTCTGTCGCCATGGATTTCGAGGGTGAGTTCAACCTGCATGTCTATGGGGAACACCTCTGCCTGATCCAGTTGTTTGATGGTAGCGCTTTTTTTCTTGTCGATCCTTTCAAGGTTTCCAAGGAGGCGCTTGGTCCTTTCTTCACCGACGGGGAGCTGGAGAAGGTGATGTTCTCCTGCGAGAGCGACGCCGCCCTGATACGCAAGGTCTATGGCATCCAGCTGGCAGGTGTCTGGGATGTGCGGGTACAGGCACTGGTTCTTGGATACACGGGCAACCTGAGCGGACTGATGGACCTGTACGGGCTGGAGCATGTGTTGGAGAACAAAAAGAAAAACCAGATGACCAACTGGATGCGCCGTCCGCTGGACGAGCACCAGGTGCAGTATGCTCTGGGGGATGTGGCGCAGCTTTTGGCGCTGAAGGAAATCCTGCGGGAGAAGGTGTCCGAGCGACATCTTTCCAAACAGGTGGAGAACCAGATGAAGACCTGCGCAGATGCCAAGCACCCTGAGCAGCCGGGGTGGACGAAGCTTCCCGGCTACCGGTACATGAATCCGGCCGAGCAACACTATGCGAAATACCTGTTTATCGCCAGGGATGATGTCGCGCGCAGGCGCAATGTCCCTGCCTCGAGGATCCTGGACAAACGGGTTCTGACCGACCTCGCCAAGAAATCGGTACGGGACCCCCAAGCCTATGCGAACGTGACGAAGGACCCCGAGGTGCTTGCGTCATTGGAGCGGCAGCTTTCGGAAGCAAGGAAGGCGTACTGACTTCTTACCGTTTGGTTTCGGGATCACGCACGATTTTTTCCCTGACGGCACGGGCCCGGGAGCCCTCGCAGGCCTGCGCCACCAGATGCAGCACCCGGCACACGGGCGTCGGAATCCGGTGCTTCTCTCCAAGGCGGACGACGGTTCCGGTGAAATACTCGTTCTCCGTCTTCCTTCCGGCGACCATGTCCTGGAACATGCTGGTCATTCCGTTCTGGTCCAGGGAGTCGATGGTTTTGATGTTTTCCTCGCACATCGCCTCTGTCAACTCGACCCCCTCGGCTTTGGCGACGGCGATCACCTCGTTCGAGACATCCCGTACCAGCTGGATGAGGGCGGGTTGCGTGAAATCTCCGTAGCCCGACCAAGTGATGGCACTGAGGGTGTTGAAAGCGGTGTTCAGCATGAATTTCTTCCATTGGGCCTGGCGGATGTCGCTAGGCACGGTGTAAGCGATGCCGCTACGCCTGAAGAGGTCCGCGATGGCGAGCACGCGCGGGCTCTTTGAGTTGTCCTTTTCCCCGAACACAATCTGTCCTGCGCTGGTGAAATCGATATGGTTGCCGCTATGCTCGGAGCTCATGCCGACAGCAAAGGCATAGAGCACATGCTCCGCTCCGTACCGTTTTGCGAGGACCTCCTCGCTGTCGGTACCGTTGAGGAGACTGAGGATTGCCGTATCGGGACCGACTGCCTTGGCAATTTGTTCCTTGGCCTCTTCAAGCTGGAGATTCTTGGTGGCAAGGATGACCAAGTCCGCGATCTGGAGATGTTCCGGCTCGACATAGTCGAAGTTCACAAGTTTCCCGTTGAGGAACATACCCTGCGAACGGTAGCGTGCAAGTCGGGAACCTGAAGCGATGACCTGTACATGTTCCTTTCCGAGCGTGTCATTGATGCTTGCCCCGAAGAGACAACCGACCGCACCGACACCGATAATGGCGACATTCCTGATTTCCATAGCAACGAGGGTAGCACAAGCCGGTTATTTTTTCGAGTACGGAGTCTCCTCGAGGGGGAGGGAAGTGCGGAACTTCCCGTCCCACTTCCAATAGGCGTGCTGGCAGGCGGGTGCGGTGGGAATCGTGCACAACTCTCCGACACCTTTGGCTCCATAGGCGAAGCCGTAGGAGCCGCTGCCGTGGACGGTGATGGTGTGGATTGGCGGCACGTCAGGCGCCCTGAGGAGTCCAAGCGTGCCGTACTTGACCTGTGGCACTCCCTCCTTGACAGGAAACCGTTCGGTCAGGGCGTATCCGAGGCCCATGACGACACCGCCGTCAATTTGTCCGCTGCAGGAAAGGGGGTTGATTACCTTTCCCACGTCGCAGGCGGCGGTGACGCTTTTCACTTTTCCCGTCTCATCGTCCAAGGTGACCACCTGGGCGGAGTAGGAGTAGGCGACATGGCTGACCGGGTGGGGCTTGGGCGAGCCAAGCGGGTCTGTCTTGCCGAAAAACTCTCCAAGGAATTCCTTGCCTTCGAGCTCGTCGAGTTCATGGCTGTCCAGCGCCTCTTTCAGCCGTTCGGCGGCGCGCCGGGTGGCTTCGCCACAGAAGACCGTCTGGCGGCTTGCCGTGCTGGTGCCGCAATCCGGAGTGCGAACGGTATCAGGCCTTTCGACGGTAATCGGGGCCTCATAGGGCCACAGCGTCTCGCGGACAATCTGGGTGGCGATAGTCGCGACTCCCTGTCCCATGCAGGCCGCCGAGGTCCTGATGTGGACCGCTCCTCCCTCTACGCTGAGAATCGTGCGCCCCCAATCGGGGACACCGACGCCAAGGCCGCTGTTCTTCAGGGCGCAGGCGATACCGGTGTACTTGTTGGCGTAGTAGGCGCCTTTGACGGCCTCCAGGCACTCAAGCACGGCGGTATCCGGGCCGGCGATTTGCCCGTTGGGCATGGTGTCCCCTGGTTTCAGGGCGTTCTGCACCCGGAAGACAAAGGGGTCGATGCCGCATTCCTTGGCAAGCAGGTTGATCGCACTCTCGACGGCGAAGCAGCTCTGGGTGACACCAAAGCCGCGGAAGGCTCCCGCAGGCACGTTGTTGGTGTAGACCGCCTTGCCGATGATGTCGATGTCCTGATAGTTGTAGGGTCCTGCTGCGTGGGTGCAGGCCCTCTGCAGGACAGGCCCGCCAAGGGAAGCGTAGGCGCCGGTGTTGGCGATGATTCTCACCTTACAGGCCCGGAGGAATCCATCCTTGTCGCAGCCAATGGTCAGGTCGATGTCCATCGGGTGCCGCTTCGGATGGATGTTGATGCTCTCCTGCCTGGTCAGCTTGACCTTGACCGGCATCTTGCATTTCCAAGCCGCGAGAGCGGCGTGGTGCTGGACGCTCATGTCCTCCTTGCCTCCGAAGCCACCACCCACCAGCAAGGAGTGGCAATGGACCTTCTCAAGCGGCAGGTGGAGCATGCGGCTGATTTCTCTTTGCTCGTCGTAGACGCTCTGCCCGGCGGTGAAGACCTTCACTCCATCCCCTTCGGGCAGGGCGACGGCGCACTCCGGTTCCATGAAGGCATGCTCGGTGTACGGGGTGTGGAACACTTGGTGCACTACATGGACGCAGTCCTTCAGCTTTCCTTCCGCGTCCCCGCGCTTGATGATTTCGGTATCCAGCAGGTTTCCGCTCTCATGGACGAGCGGGGCTCCTTCCCGGAGGGCCTCTTCGGGGGTATAGACCCCTGGAAGGACTTCGTATTCTACCTGGATCAGGTCAAGGATTTCCTTGAGCGATTCCTGCCTGCGGCTGACCGCCAGCGCAACGGTGTCACCGATATACCGGGTGATGCCACCCACAGGAATCATGACCGGCCAGTCGTGGACCAGATGCCCGAGCATGTTTTCTGGAACATCGCTTGCCGTCAGCACGGTGACGCAGTCTGGATGGACAAGAGCTTTGGAAACATCGATGCCCAGCACTCTGGCACGGGGATAGCGGCTACGCAGCGCCTTCCCGTAGGCCATGCCTGGCAGATGCAGGTCGTCGGGATACTGGCCTGAGCCAAGCACCTTTTCCTTGGCGTCGACGCGGAGCATGTTCCCCCCCACACCGGGAAGGGGCACCTTCTCAGGCACCTGGATGTGCTCGCGGAAATAGGTCGCGCTCATCAGAATCGCGTCTTCAATCTTCTGGTATCCGGTGCAACGGCAGATGTTGCCTCTGAGCGCCTTCTTGATCATCTCCCGGCTGGGGTTCTGGTTCTGGTCGAGCAGGCTTTTGGCGCAGAGCACCATGCCGGGTATGCAAAAACCGCACTGCACGGCTCCGCTGGCCGCAAAGCAGTAGGCATAGACTTCTTTCTCTTTTTCCGAAAGGCCCTCGATGGTGGTGATTGTTTTCCCTTCTAGCCGAGACAACGAGAAGACGCAGGCCTTTGCAGGCTTTCCGTCTATCAATACCGTGCACGCACCACAAGCGCCTTCGCTGCAGCCGTCTTTCGCTCCGGTCAGCAGCAGGTGATCCCGTAGGAACGGCAATAATTTCATATCCGGTCCCTCGTAGGAGACCGTTTTACCGTTGATGATACAGGTCATGCCAACATTGTCCATTGTCTATTTTCGACTGTCAAGGAGATATCATGGACTTGCCGTGGGGAGGGGAAGAGACGGTTGCTTATTCCTTGGCGAGGTTCAGGGTGATTGTCCTGTGGGCCACCTCGAGGTGGGTGTAGGAGACGCCGGCGGCGTCAAACATCCGTTTCGAGGCCTTGGTGGTATCCGAATCCTTGTATTTGTCCGAAAGATAGACGACTCTGGTGATACCCGCTTGGATGACTGCCTTGGCGCACTCGTTGCAGGGGAAGAGGTCCACATACAGCGTGCAACCCTTCAAGTTTCCATTGGCGTTCAGGATGGCGTTCAGCTCGGCGTGACAGACGTAGGGATATTTGGTATCCATCCAGTCTCCTTCGCGTCCCCAAGGGATGGCGTCGTCGCTGCACCCACGGGGAAATCCGTTGTATCCCACGCCGACAATTCGCTTGTCAGGATTGACGATGCAGGCGCCTACCTGCGTGTGGGGGTCCTTGCTGCGCAGGGAGCTCAGGACAGCGATGCCCATGAAGTACTCGTCCCACGACAGATAATCGGTTCGTTTGTCACTCATGATGTGCCTCCAAGAAGGACAGTATAACATCAACCAGCTCGGCATGAAGAGCATGATACAAGGGGAGGCAGTGATAGGTGTGCCAGTAGCCCCATGGAAGGTGGGTCATCAGCATCTCCTTCTCCTCCGAACTTATCTCGTTCTGGATGATGGAAAGATTCTTCGAGCTGACGGTCCGGTCCCGTTTGTCCTGGATCGAGAGGACCGGGATGGTAATCCGTTTCAGGCCGGCGCGCACCTTTGGCATGTGGAAGACCGTGCTGAGCGCCTGCTTGAAGAAGGTGCCGTCATAGCCGGTCCAGGTTTCATGGCCATCCGAATTGTGCCTGGCAGGCCTACGGGACTGCAGGTGGGCGAACGGTGTGTGCGGCGTGATGAGGCTGAGCGGACGGGCGATGAACAGCAGGGGCTGGCTGATGGCGCGGTCCTTGAGCGAGTTGCAGACGACCGGGGCGCTGATGGTGACTAGGATATCAGGGCTCAAAGGCGTGCCACTTGTTTCCTCGGCCAGCTGCAACCCCATCATTCCCCCCAGGGAATGGCCGATGTAGACCACATGCTTGTACCGGGAGCGCACCTGGAGATACTGGTCCTTCAGGGACTGGTACCACTGGGGATAACAGCTGTGCTCATAGTCCTCGATCGAGGTGCCGAAACCAGCGATCAACGGGGCGTAGATATCATAGCCCGCTGCTTGGAAGTCGGGGATCCACTGTTCCCAACATTGGGGACTGTGGTTCAGTCCATGAACAAGAAAGAGGGCGGTATCGCTTCCCTGCCTGATTTCCACCGGCAGACATGAGGGATCGAAGACCTCTTCCAGACTGGTCGGAGGAAGAGGTTCCGTATAGGGATCCTTCCATCCAGGTAAAGCGCAGGCCCACCAGAAAAAGATGGCAAGCAAAACAAGGATGATGATCAGCCAGGAAGCAGGTTTCAGTTTTTTCATTTTCCACACTGTAATAAAAGAGAGAAGAAATGAAAAGGATGTGCGGAAAATCTGGAACATGCAAGAGAAGTCGTTCCGATTTGCTGGAAGGCCGGTTTCAATGGCGGCCACACATCAATTTTGTCCGACTTGAGAATTAAAAGAGTTGCGGAGGAAAAAACATGGCGGAGGGCCGGAGCTCTCCGCCATGCGTATCATCGAGAAACCTCAGAGCGTTTCCATGAAGGGAACGACTGCGAGCATCACGCCTGCCGCGACGGCAGAGCCGATGACGCCAGCGACGTTCGGGCCCATGGCATGCATGAGCAGGAAGTTCTGGGGGTCGGCTTCCTGACCGACCTTGCTGGAGACACGGGCGGCCATAGGAACCGCGCTGACTCCCGCGGAACCGATGAGCGGGTTGATCGGATGTTTCGGATCAACGGCGTTCATCAGCTTGGCGATCAGGACACCACCGGCAGTGCCGAAGGCAAAGGCGACCAGTCCGAGGCTGAGAATACCGATGGTGTTCAGCGTCAGGAACTTGGAGGCTTCCATCTTCGAGCCGACAGAGAGGCCGAGGAAGATGGTGACGGTGTTCATCAAGGCGTTCTGGGCGGTATCGCTCAGACGCTTGGTGCAGCCGCTTTCGTTGAGCAGGTTGCCGAACATCAGGGCTCCCAGCAGCGGGGTGGCGGAAGGAAGCAGCAGCGCGTTGATGAAAAGCACGACGAGCGGGAAGATGATCTTCTCGGTCTTGCTGACCGGGCGTAGCTGTTCCATCCTGATCTTGCGCTCCTTTTCCGTGGTGAGTGCCCGCATGATCGGCGGCTGGATGATAGGAACCAGCGCCATATAGCTGTAGGCGGCCACGGCGATGGAGCCGAGCAGGTTGGGAGTCAGACGGCTGGCGACGAAGATGGAAGTCGGTCCATCGGCGCCACCGATGATGCCGATACCGGCCGCGTCATGCAACGTGAAGTTCAAGCCCGGGATGAAGGACAGCAAGAGGGCGCCGATAAGGGCGACGAAGATGCCGAGCTGGGCGGCTGCTCCGAGAAGCAGGGTCTTCGGGTTGGCGATGAGCGGTCCGAAATCGGTCATGGCACCGACACCCATGAAGATCAGGATCGGGAAGATACCGGTCTTCGGGTCGATACCCGCGTCGAACAACACCTTGATGAATCCCGCGTTGCCCGTCGACGGGTCGACGCCGGAAATGTAGGCGAGAGGGATGTTGGACAGGAAGCATCCGAACCCGATGGGAATCAGAAGCAACGGTTCAAACCCTTTCTTGATTGCGAGATACAGCAGCAGGAAGCCAACGAAGATCATCACCAAGTTGCCGAGGCCGAAACCCTCGACCTGCCCGGCGAAGCCCACGATGCCCGTAGACTGCCACAGCTGTCTCAAACCTTCTCCAATTTCACCAATCATTGCGGATCTCCTTACGCGATGGTCATGAGCACGGAGCCAGCCTGGAGCTGCTGCTGCAGCTGGACGGAAATCTTGGTGACCGTACCGTCGCACGGAGCGTAGATTTCATTCTCCATCTTCATGGCTTCCATGACGAGGACCAGCTGGTTCTTCTTGACCTGCTGGCCTTCCTTCACCTCGATGCGGAGCACGAGGCCCGGCATCGGCGCCTTGACGTCGGTTCCCGGACCTGCGGGAACGGTGCTGGCGGCGGGAGCGGCAGCCGGAGCCGTGGACTGGGTCTTGGCGACAGCCTCGGCATCGATACCGTAGGCGACACTGAGCGGATAGCTCTGGCCGTTGACGGTGGCGCTGGTGGCGGAAAGCTTGACGCCATAGGCCTTGCCGTTGACGGTGACGGTGTACTCGCCAGCCTTCTTGGCGGCGACTTCCTTCGGATCGGCCTTCCTCATGCCGTTCACATGGCTCTTGCCCTGCAGGAACAGGATGCCCTTCTCCTTGCAGCTGGCGGCGATGAAGACGTTCTCGTCCGTGACGGGAAGACCCGCATCCTCGAGCATCTTGGTCGCGGCCTTGACACCCTTCTTCGGGTCGGCGTCGTTGATGTCGACAACCTTCTTGGTGGTCGGCTCAAGGTGCAGCTGTTCGCTGGCGATCTTCACGACTTCCGGATCCGGGGCTACAGGGGTCTTGCCGAAGTAGCCGAGCACCATCTTGCCATAGCCCTCGGCGATCTTCTTCCACGGCCCGAACATGACGTTGTTGAAAGCCTGCTGGAAATAGAACTGGCTGACCGGGGTGACGGAAGTGCCAAAACCACCCTTGGCGACCGTGTCGCCCATGGCCTCGACGATCAATGGATACTTGTCCATCAGGCCATTGTCGCGCAGCATCTGGGTATTGGCGGTAAGAGCGCCACCGGGGAGCGGGAAGAACGGGATCTCCGGGTTGACCTTCTGTGCCTCGGGAGGCAGGAAATAGTCCTTCATGCAGTCCATGAAGACATCCTCGGCCTCACGTACCTTGTGGATGTCGATGCCAAGGTCGTACTCGGTATGGCGAAGGGCATGCCACATGGTGATGATGTCGGGCTGGCAGGTACCGCCGGAGACCGGTCTCATCGAGAGGTCCAGGCTGTTGGCGCCGGCTTCCAGGGCAGACCAGTACTGCAGTACGCAGTTGCCGGCGGTCTCATGGCTGTGGAAAGAGATGGTCATGTCAGGTCCGAGCAGCTTGCGGGCTCTCTTGACGGTCTCGTAGACGTATGCCGGGGTAGAGGTGCCGGAGGCATCCTTGAAGCAGACGGAGTCGAACGGAATGCCGGCATCCAGGATCTGTCTGAGCACTTTCTCGTAGAAGTCGGGGTCGTGCGCACCGGTGACCTTCGGAGGAAGGCTCATCAGGGTGATGGTGACCTCGTGGCGGAGTCCGGCGTCATGGATGGCCTTGCCGGAATCGATCAGGTTGTTGACGTCGTTCAGGGCGTCGAAGTTCCTGATGGTGGTCATGCCGTGCTTCTTGAACATCTGCGCATGTAGCTTGATGATGTCCCTCGGCTGGGAATCCAGGCCGACGACGTTGACACCGCGGGAGAGGGTCTGCAGGTCGGCATCAGGGCCGGCGACCTTGCGGAACTCGTCCATCATGGCGAAGGCGTCCTCGTTGCTGTAGAAGTACAGGCTCTGGAAGCGGGCGCCGCCACCAGCCTCGAAATGGGTGATGCCGGCTTCGCGGGCCGCGGCGACTGCCGGCATGAAATCCTTGGTAAACACACGGGCGCCGTAGACGGACTGGAAACCGTCACGGAAGGCTGTGCACATGAATTTGACTTGTTTCATTTGAAGACTTCCTCCATTGGTTATTTTCGGGACTGGACGACTGCTGCGCAAATCGCCGCGGCGATTTCAGCGTCGTTGCTGGCTGCAGGGGCTGTCACGACAGCGCTCGCCGCAGGTTGCTTTGTTTCCGGTACTTCCGGTACAAACTTTTTGACAATCTTTCCCATGAGCTTGGTAGCAAAGATCAGGACTGCCAGGAATACAAATACAGTACCCATGCCGAGCACCAGCAAAATAAGGCCATTCTGCAGGTTCGTCACGAGCTGATTTGCTGCTTCGAAGAACATAGATGGAACTCCTTCTCTTAAGAGTATCTGGATGCGATTTGCATCCAGCATCGTATTATGCGCAAAGAAAGCAAAAGTATCAAGGAGAATTGAAACCCTATTCCATCTCTTTTTACTGTTTTTGACATATGTATTTAGTTTGTTTGAATCAAAGTAAAGCAAATGCTTTACAAATGGATTTTCCCGGGGTGGTCGCTTGTCTGTCAGGGCGGAAATGACTATGGTTCAGAAAGGAGTGTTCTCACATGGGTGAAGGTATTGATTTCGAGGCCCAGATCGCGCAGGACAACGCGATCAAGGCCCATATGGAAGCGATCAGGCACAAGGTGCTGGTCATGAGCGGAAAAGGGGGCGTCGGAAAGACGACCGTCACGGTGAATCTGGCCAATGCGTTGGTGTCCATGGGCAAGACCGTAGGTGTCTTGGACACCGACCTTCACGGTCCGAACGTCGCCAAGATGTTGGGTTGCGAGGATGGTTCTTTGGTCAGCAACGATGGTGGCAAGAGTTTCGAGCCATTCGAGGTCCGCAAGGGGCTGAAGGTGATGAGCATGGCTTTCGCCGTCGGCGAGGACCAGCCGGTTGTCTGGAGAGGACCGATGAAGCAGGCCGCGATCAGGCAATTCCTTGCCGAGTGCGACTGGGGCGCTCTGGACTATCTGTTGATTGATTCTCCCCCGGGAACTGGCGACGAGCAACTGACTGTCTGCCAGACGATCAAGAGTTTGGACGGGACTGTCATCGTCACCACGCCACAGGAAGTGGCTGTCCTGGATGGACGCCGTTCGGTCAATTTCGCCAAGGCGATGAAGGTCAGGGTGCTCGGCGTAGTCGAGAACATGAGCGGACTGGTCTGCCCCCATTGCGGCGAGGAGATCGACCTGTTCGGCAAGGGTGGTGGAGAGAAGATGGCGAAAGAGATGGAAGTTCCCTTCCTTGGGTTTGTTCCCATCGAGCCGGCCCTGCGTCAGGAGGAGGACGCCGGGGACAACGTGATCGCTTCCCATCCGGAGAGCGCCTCGGCGAAGGCCTTTGCCGCGATTGCCAGACAGATGGAGGCACAGCTCAAGTGAACGACCCGTTTCTCATGGGGGATCCCCTTCACCCGGACCATCTCGTCTGGAAGGATGACGGGCAGGAAAAGCTTGCCTGGCACGGTCCGATTTTCGATGTCACGCTTGTCAAGCGGTCTTCGACCGACGGCAGGACGGGAGACTTCTGCCGTGTGGAGAGCCCGGAGTGGATCACCGTGATTCCCTGGTACCGGAACGAGGAGGGCAGGGCGATGTTCGTGATGGAGCAACAGTTCCGTCACGGCAGCGCCACTGTCACCCGCGAATTCCCCGCCGGCCTGGTGGAGAAGGGTGAGGATCCGAAGGTGGCCGCCGCCCGGGAGTTGCTGGAAGAGACCGGCAGCAAGGCGGAGAAACTGGAGGAGATCGGCAATGTCAGTCCCAACAGCGCCTTCATGGGCAACCGTTCCCATTTCTACCTTGCCGAGGGGTTACGCCACGTCGAGGGACAGAAGCTTGATCCCAACGAACAGCTGGACGTCCTTTCCATCCCTGTCGAGGAAGTGCTCCGTGACATCGGCACGGGGATGTACGATAATGGCATCATGCTGATGGCCGCCTGCTTCTTCCTGAAGGAGTGCGCCAAGCGTCCCGGACTCAGGGATGTTCCAGACGAAAGGAGCCGGATATGAAGCGATGGATTCTTGCGTTGGTTGCCGTCTGTTCGATTTCCCTGATTGGTTGCCAGAACCTGACCTCAAATGGCAGGACAATCACCGTCACCGGATCGGGAAGCGCCCAAGTGGTTCCCGATATCGCCACCTTCCTAGTACAGGTGGATGAGACCCGTCCGACTACCGGCGAGGCGCTTGCCGCCGCCAACAGGAAGGTCGCCCAAGTGCTTGAGATCCTGAAAGATCAGGGCATTGCAAGCAAGGATATCGCCACCCAGAGCGTCCGCCTTTCTCCTTCCTACGAGTGGAAGAACAACGCCCAGGTGCTGGTAGGGCAGTCTTCCCAACAATCCATAGCGGTCAAGGTCCGGAATTTGGATCAGTTGGGTGCCGTTGTCGACAAACTTGGTTCGGTCGACTCTATCTCTCTTGCCTCCCTTGCCTTCGACAAGGAGGACAAGGGCGATGCCTATGCCAAAGCTCGGGAAGAGGCTGTACGTGACGCCTATGCGAAGGCAGTGGCCTATGCGGCTCCTCTTTCCCTACGGGTGGGCAAGGCCCGCTCGATTGCGGCGGGAGGCGGGGAGGTCATGCCCATGCCGGTCTACAAGCTGGCGGCGCCGATGGCCGCTAGTGATAATTCGACCGCCATCGAACGCGGGACTCTGGATGTCTCCGAAGAGGTTACCGTTGTCTTCGAGCTCCGTTAGACGCCATTCTCCCACAACTTTTTCGGCTGTTGTGGGTGTTTGTTGCATTGGCTTGGCAAACCTTTCTCCAGCAACGCCGTGTGTCCCTCCAAACGGAATCCCTCATCATTTTTCGAAATAGGGCTTCCCTTTTTTGGAGGAAGTTGATATAGTGGAGATAACGATGGAAATCTTTCTTTTCGGTTCCATCTTTGTTTTCCGCCTGTTGTTTTTCCCCTCAGTTCTTTTGAGGTAGCAGCGGAAAACCTCCCCCGCATATATGCGGAACGCCCCCAAGAGTGCAAGCTTGTGGGCGTTTTTATTTGTGCGGATCCGAACTTCAATCCTTGAAGGGCGTGTCCTGATACTCCTTTTCTCCTTCCCCTGTGTGGACAATTTTTGATGGTTCAAATCAGAATTTTGTGGGATAGCCAGTTTTGAGTTGGCTTGCGGGAGTTCTCGTAGATCTTGTAGAAGAAGTACTGGGTGTCCCTGAAACCGTAGGCGCATCTGCGTGTGGTCTTGATCATGTTGTTGGTGCCCT
>JAQYHB010000041.1 GCA_028722305.1 Spirochaetales bacterium | reverse complement strand
GGGAGACGGGGCGGTACATGGAGATCCTCGCCTCGTTCTTTGCCGGCATCCCGTACATGGACGGCAGGAGGAAGGAAGCTGACTACGCCCTGGTGGTTGCGGCGCTGGCGCGGCTGATGCGCAGGCAGGTGGGTGCGGTGGTCGTCGAGGAGCGTACGAGCGAGGGGCGGATTGACCTGTCCGTGGAAGCGGGGGAGCATGTGTACGTGATGGAGTTCAAGGCGGACAAGAGTGCCGAGGCAGCATTAAGGCAGATCAAGGAGAAGCGCTATGCCGACAAGTTCCGCTTGGAGAAGGGCAAGACGGTCCACCTCTTGGGCATCGCCTTCTCCTCCATGGGGCATACCGTTCAGGACTGGAAGGAAGAGGTGCGTGGTTGAGAAGCGCTGTCCGTTGAGGTGTCTCTTTTTCCCCCTGGTTGTATCTCCATGTTATGAAAAAGAGAGAGTTGCCGGCTCCCTCTTTCGTGCAAGTGGTATAACTATCTCCCCGTTACTTGGTTTCTGACGATTCTCCGGCTTTTTCCGTGAATTTGGTCGCTTGGTCGATGATGATCTGCAGGGCCTTGACCAATCCTTGGAGCCGGATCGCCTTTTCCTTCAGATCCAGCCGATAGAAGACCTGGGTGCCAGCTTTTCTGGTGGAGACGATACCGGCATCCTTCAAGACCTTCAGGTGGTGGCTGATGGCGGGACGGGAAAGGCCGCTGTCCGACGCAAGGTCGGTGACGTTCATTCCCCCCTCGCCCGCGCTGGAGAGCTGGATGATGATTTCCTGCCTTGCCTGATCGATCAGCGCGAACAGAATCGGGCTCGCGAGCCGGAACTGGGAGAAGGCATAGGAGACCTCCTGCCCAATCGATGTCTTCTGTTCATCATTCTTTTTCCTCAATATTCCCATGACTGTGTTTCCTTTTTTTTGTTTGGAACTCTTGACGCTTCTTTAGTATATTCATATAGTTTAAACCGTTCAAGAGGTTAAACGAACGAATGATTAAACTTTCAATCGGATAAACTTTTGAAAGATGGAATATTTTTGAGGAAAGGAACGAAGTAATGAAGAAAATGCTCAAAGCCTCCAAGGTCGTGATTCTCGCGATCCTTGCGTTGACGGTCTTTTTCATTATCCAGCTGAAGAACTTACGGATGGAGAATGATATCAGGGAGTACATGCCGCACGAATCGGGGTCGTACCAGCGTTTGCTGGAGACCGAAGACGTCTTCGGAAGTACTGTGGTGACGGGCATATCGCTTGAGACCAGCGATCCGACCATTTTCACTGCGGACAACATCAAGAAGATCGACGCCATCACCAAACGGATGGAGAATGTCGAGAATGTCAGCGATGTCCAGTCCCTCACCAACATCGATTATCTGAAGGATGACAACGGCACTCTGGTCGCCGGACCGCTCTTGGACGAGGATTTTGCCGGTACCGACGCCGAGGTCGAGAATGTCCGCGACAAGGTCTCCGACTGGTCCGAGCTGTATGACCGGGTGATCATCAGCGACAATGACCGCAGCACCCAGATCCAGGTGACCCTGAAGACCGGCGCCACCAAAGCGGAAAAGCGGAAGATGCTGAAGGACCTGCGCGCCATCCTGAACGAGGAGACCGACGGGACCCACTTCGAATACCGCATGTACGGGGACACGATCATCGACGAGCAGGCCGAGGTGATGATGATCATGGACTTGAAGAACCTCATTCCTCTGGTCGTCCTGGTCGTGCTGTTGTCGTTGCTTTTTTCGTTCCATACGTTTGACGGCACGATTCTCCCGCTTCTCACCGTATTGATGAGCACCGTGTGGACCGTCGGCATCATGGCCATGATGGACATGCCGTTCACGATTGTCAGCTCGATCATCCCTGTGGCGTTGATCGCGGTCGGTTCCGCGTACGGTATTCACGTGCTGACCCATTACTACGTGGCTCTCGACGACCGAGACAAAAGCGTCCCGCTCACCCGTGACAACTACCTGGACTTGATTGCCTGCAGCCTGAAAGAGGTGATGCCCGCCGTCATGATGGCAGGTGTGACCACGATCGCCGGTTTCATCAGCATGATGACCAGCCCGATCGAGCCGTTGCATAGCTTCGCGCTGTTCACCGCTCTCGGTGTCGCTTTCGCGCTTTTGCTCTCGATCACCTTCATCCCTTGCTATCTGGCGGTCAAGCCGCTTTCCAAGGTGGGTGACCGTTCGAAGATCTTCAACCGTCTCACCAAACGGCTGGAGAACAAGCAGGCGGCAAGCGGGCACAAGCTGAACAACGGCGGGTTCCTGTACGGCCAGTACCAGTTCTTCGCCGGCAATTCCACCAGAATGACGGTCTTTGTCGGCCTGATGGTCATCGTCAGCGTCATCGGACTGAAGCTTCTGGTGGTCGACACCTCGTTCGTCAACTATTTCCCGGCCGAAGGCAAGGTCCGCCAGGACATCGCGTTCGCCGACGACAACTTTGCCGGAACCAACAGCGTCTACCTGACGGTCCGCGCCCCCGAAGGGCAGAAGGCCTACAACGTCGACATGCTGCAGCCTCTTGACAACATGCAGTCCTATCTCGAGGGAAAGTATCCCCAGATCGGCAAGACTGTCAGCTTCTCCACTTTCGTGAAGAAGATGAACCAAGTCATGCATGCGCCTGTGGTCAATCCTGTCGCCGACGCGGCGGATGATTCCATGGTCTATGATGATGGCGGCGCGATTCCCGGTTTCGATGACGCCAGCGCCATTCCGAGCTTTGGCGATGATGATTCGGCGATTCCCAGCTTCGGGGATGACGCGGCTGTCCCGAGTTTCGGCGACGAGGAAGTTTCTGCCGGCGCCGAGGAGGAGAGCGCCTATGTCGACCCCAACATCGCGTACGCAAAGGAACTGGGCACCACCAGCACCACCGAGCAGATGCTCGACCTGCTGCACGAGGCCTACATCAAGGCCGGTGGACGCCACGCGACGGTCGAGGCGATGATCTCCGAGCTGGAGAAGTCGGTGAACTACAAAGGCATGAGCTACTATGAGGTGCCGAACGACATGACGAAGTATCCGGCCACGACCAGGGAGGACCTTTCCTTTGTCGTCGCCCAGTACCTGACCATGATCGGCAGCGACCTTGACCAGTTCATCAACGATCCGAACGAGCCGACCTCGACCCGCATGCAGGTCCAGTTGAAGACCCACAGCACCACGATCACCAAGGCGATCATCAAGGATGCCGAGCAGTTCGCCAAGCTGCACTTCCCTGAGGGCTATACGATCGACGCCGAGGGGCCGGGCGAAATCGAGAGCGCGATGACCGACATGGTCATCTCCAGCCAGGTGCAGAGCCTGATCTTCAGCCTTGTCTGTGTCGTCGTGATCCTGACCGTGGCCTTCAAGAGCCTGTGGGCCGGCCTGCTGGGCGCTGTCCCGCTTGCCTTCACGATTCTGCTCAACTACATGTTGATGGGATTCCTGGGCATCAATCTGGACTTGGTCACCAGCATCATCGCCAGCGTCGCGGTCGGTGTCGGCATCGACTACACGATCCACTTCATGCAGACCTTCAAGGAGGAGTCCCAGTACGAGGAGGAGAAATCTCATGGCGAGGATGTCAACTACGAGGTCGCTACCCGCGAGACGTTCAAGAAGAGCGGCAGCGGCATCGTGACCAACGCAATGGCGGTCGGTCTCGGGTTCGTGGTGCTCTGCCTGTCCCAGTTCGTGGTCCTGCAGAACATCGGCATCCTGATCGCGATCGTCATGTTCACTTCGAGCTTCCTGGCGATGACCATCATCCCCGGGCTGCTCAACGCGCATCATCCGAAGTTCATCACCAGGATGGACAAGAAAAAAGAACCGAAGAAAAACTGATTCGGGTAAGGAGAAACACTATGAAAGCAATGAGAAACGCGTTTGTCGTAAGTTTGCTGGCCGCCTTGGCGGCAAGCCCCTTGGCAGCAATCACTGGCCGCGAGGTCATGGAGAAGGCGGACGCTGTCCCCGAACCGAAGACCAGCATGAGCCAGGTGCAGATGGACCTGGTCGACAAGAACGGCACGGTGCAGAGCCGCATGATGCTGGAGTACGGCAGGGAACCGGAGGACCTGAAGGATATTGTCATCATCTTCCAGAGCCCCGCCAGCGTGAAGGACACCCGTTTCCTGCAGAAGGACAAGGAGGGAGGCGGTTCGGACAAATGGATCTACATGCCGAGCCTGCGCAGCACCCGCCGTATCGCGGCCAGCGAGGGCGACAAGTCCTTCATGGGCAGCGACGCCACCTACGACGACCTTTCCGGCCGGGAGCTGGACGACTACGAGTACGAGCTGCTTTCCGAGAGCGAGCCGAAGGGCAAGTGGACTACCTACAAGGTCGAATGCACTCCGAAGCCGACCACGGACAGCCAGTATTCCAAGCTGGTTACCTGGATCGACCATGACACCTTCGTTCCCGTCTATACGGAGATGTACGACAAGGACGGCAAGCTCTTGAAGGAGCTTGAGGTGATGGACCTGCAGGTGGTTGGCGGCTACCAGACTCCGATGCTGAACGAGCTGCGCAACGTGCAGACCGGCCACAGCACCAAGCTGGCCATCAAGCAGATCAAGGTCGACCTTGCCCTGCCTGACCGCATCTTCACGACCAACTTCCTGAATACCGGCAAATAAAAGCGCAAGGAGGACGAGATGAGCATTATGTGGAAAAAAGTACTGCTGACCGCAGCCTTGGCGGCATTTGCCACCACGGCCGTGATGGCTGACGACCTTCCGTCTTTCGATACCCCGAGCGACAACTCGATTCCCGGCTTTGGCGATGAGAGTGGCTCGCTTCCCGGTTTCGGGTCCGATTCGGGTTCTGCTTCCAGTTCGGGTTTTGGCGCCGCTTCCAGCGCCTTGGCCATCAGCGGAGAGGGTGGAGCCTCGTCCCGCTGGTTCCTTGCCGGAGCGAGCGACATCGAGGACCGTGCAGTCCAGATGGATCCCTATTTCCGGCTGAACTTCTCCTACAGCGGTTCCATCGGCGAGGTGGAGGCGAAGCTGAAGGTCAATGAGCGGATTCTGAAGGACAATCCCGAGGATGTCATCGACGAGTTGACGCTACGCGCGTACCTGGGCGATTTCGTCCTCGAGGCTGGCAAGATGAAGCTGGTCTGGGGCAAGGGCGACAAGGTCCATGTCCTGGACAACTTCAACAGCGACGACTATTCCGACTTCATCTTCCCGGACTACATCGACCGCCGCATCGCCGTGCCGATGGTGCACGTCGCCTACAACATGGACAACGGCATGAGGCTTGAGGGTGCCTACACCCCGTACATGGTCCCGACCCGCTACGCCTCCAGCGGCCCATGGGTGCCCGAGCATACGTTGCTCTCCGCCTATAGAATGGCGAATGTCAATGCAACCGGTTATGCGATGACGAATAGCTGGGTATATTCCGAACCTATGTTGGGTTCCTTCCTTGGCAAGTACAGCGCTAGCAGCCTGTACGGGTTCTACAAGGACAACCTGCCGGATACCCGCACCCTGAAATACGGCCAGTTCGGTTTCCGCGCTACCGGTACAATTGGTTCGTTCGACTGGGGCGCCTCCTACTTCTACGGGAGGATGAAGGATTCCTCGATCCACTCCGCAGAGCTGGTGAAGATGCTGTTGAATGCGGGATCTTCCGCTAATGTGCCTGTCGGCCAGCTGTACGACTACGACCGCATGCAGGTCTTCGGGCTTGAGGGCGCTACCGTCCTTGGAGGATTCAACTTCCGCGCGGAACTTGGCTACTATCTGACCGATGATGTCGATGGCGACGATCCGTATGTGCACAACAACAGCCTGCAGTGGGTCTTCGGCTTCGACCGCGACCTGCCGTGGAACAACCTGAATGTCAACATCCAGACCCAGGGAAAGTATATCCTGCACGGGGATGACGTGAAGGACAACGGGGTCGGCGATGTGGACTACAACGGGGAGAAGGCCTGGGTGCAGAACCGCCTCGTGCTGGATATCACCGACAGCTGGATGCATGAGAAGCTGAAGCCAGAGCTGAAGCTGGTCTGGAACATCGAGCTGGAAGACGTGGTCGTCATGCCGCAGGTTTCCTATCAGCTGATGGAGGGCCTGGACGTCTCGTTGGCCGGTCTCTACATCTACTCGGGTGACAACGGGCAGTTCTACGATTTCAAGGACAATTCCTTCGTCCAGGTGGGAGCTGTCTACAAGTTCTGATTCCGTATCTCCTGGTTTGCGTGAACGGCCGTCCTTCGGGGCGGCCGCTCTTGTATTGACATATCTTCTTTGGACATCTATATTTCACAGCATTATGCGTATCCAGCTTTCAGACCATTTTACCTATGGGCGTCTTCTTCGTTTCACATTTCCCCCCATCATCATGATGGTGTTCACCTCGATCTATTCGGTCGTTGACGGTTTTTTCATTTCCAATTACGTGGGCAAGGTGCCGTTTGCCGCCTTGAACTTGGTCATGCCCCTCTTCATCATCCTTGGTTCCGTTGGGTTCATGCTGGGTTCCGGGGGCAACGCAATTGTGGCGCGGACCTTGGGGGAGGGGGATAGGGAGAAGGCGAACCGCTATTTTTCGTTCGTGGTGCTGGCCTGTATGGGTTTGGGCCTGCTGGTTTTCCTTGTGGGATACGCCTCGCTTTCCCATATCGCCCGGTTCCTTGGCGCGAGCGGCGAGATTTTGGAATATGCGGTGCTCTATGGACGGATTGTGTTGTGCGGCATGCCGTTCTTCATGTTGCAGAACCTGTTTCAGAGTTTCTGCATCACCGCCGAACGGCCGAAACTCGGCCTTGCGTTCACAGTAGCGAGCGGTCTTTCCAACATGCTTCTTGACGCATTGTTCGTCGTTGTCTTCCACTGGGGGCTTGCCGGCGCCGCCTGGGCTACCGTCATCAGCGAGATTGTCGGCGGTCTTGGCCCTGTCTTTTATTTCCTCAGGCCCAATGCGAGCCTTTTGCGGCTGGGTCGCACCCACTGGTATGGAAGAGTCCTTGTGCAATCCTGTTTCAACGGGTCTTCGGAATTGATGAGCAACATAGCCGCCAGTATCGTCTCGGTGCTCTACAACTGGCAGCTGCTTTCCTATGCGGGGCCTGACGGAGTGGCGGCATATGGAGTGCTGATGTACATCAGCTTCTTCTTCAGCGCCATGTTCATCGGTTACGCTGTCGGAGTCTCGCCGATAATCGGTTTCCACTACGGGGCCGGCAACAAGAAGGAACTGAGGAACCTTCTGCACAGGAGTCTCCTGCTGATTGGTTTGTCGGGAATCGGCATGTGGGCCTTGTCCTCGCTGAGCGCTCCTCTGCTCTGCCGGTTTTTCGTGGGGTATGACGAAGGGCTGTATCGGATGACCGTGGGGGCTCTGAGAATCCACTCGTTTAGCTTCCTGCTCGGTGGTTTCAATATCTTCACCTCCTCGTTCTTCACTGCGTTGAACAACGGAGGGGTGAGTGCGCTAGTCTCGTTTCTCCGGACATTGGTCTTTGAGACGGGAAGCGTGGAGCTGTTGCCGCTGGCGTTGGGGCTCAATGGCATATGGGCGGCAACCGTCATCGCGGAGAGCGCGGCCCTGACAGTGAGCTTGCTGTGCCTGTGGTGGCAACGGCCCCGCTACGGGTATTGAGCTCCCGGTGGAGCCAGACCAGCAGGATGATGGCGGTCGTTTGTCCGACCAGGTCGCCGAAGAAGTAGCAGTACCAGACCCCGGAAAGCCCGACAAAATGGGCGAGCAGGTAGGCTGCGGGGAGCACTCCAAGCACCTGCCTGCTCAGGGTGATCAGCGCGGCGCGCACTCCTTTGCCGAAGCCTTGCAGGTAAGCCGCGGTCTGATAGAGCAGTGGGGCGCCGATAAAGCACAGGCTGACCCGTGGGAAGGCGATCTCCATCTGCCTTGCCAGCTCCGCGCTTGGGTGGAACATGCCATACAGCCATTCGGGGTGTAGCTGGAAGAGCGGGAAGCCGAATCCCAGCATGTACAGATAGGTGAAGAAGAGCGACCACCGGTAGGCGCTGCGGGCGCGGTCGATCCTGTTCGCACCGTAGTTGAAGCTGGTGATCGGAACCAGGCTGTTCGACATGCCATGCATCGGCAGGAAGATGAATGACTCTACTTTGATGTACAGTCCGTAGGCGGTCACCGCAAGCGGGGTGAATCCAATCAGGATCTTGTTGACCAGCGTCAGGCTGATCGAGCCACTTGCCTGCAGCAGCATGGTCGGCACCCCGATGGCGAGGATGGTTCCTGCGGCGCTTTTCCTCCATATCCGTTGTCCGTGTTGCAGGCAGGTGAACTTGTCGCTACGGACGAGCAGGACAGTGGCGATGGCGCAGCTGATGGCTTGTCCGATGATCGAGGCCCAGGCGGCACCGGCGACCCCCATGTCCAGGCTGAACATCAGGATCGGATCCAGGACTAGGTTGCAGACGACGCCCACCGCCAGGCAGAGCAGGGTATAGATACTTTCCCCGGTACCCTGCAGCATGAAGGTGATCACTCCGCTGGTAATCTGGAAACCGCAAAGGATGATGCTGATGCCGATGTAGGTAAGGGAAAAACCGGTAAGCGACGGATTGTCGGTGAAGAAACGGACGTAGGCGCTAACCAGCGGGCCACCGAAAACCAAGAAGAACAGGGAGATTCCCAAGCTCATGCACAGGGCAGTGTTGCCCGCCTCGTTGGCCTGCTGTTGCTCTCCGCTCCCCAGACGGTGGCTGATGGCCCCGCTCGCGCCAAGTCCCAGACCGGTCGTCAGGGCGACGACCAGCTGCTGGATCGGGTAGGCGAGGCTCAGCGCGGCGATAGGACCGTCCCCCAGCCGGGAGACATAAAGCGAATCGATGATGTTGTAGAGCGCCTCGAGGGCCATGCTGAGCATGATGGGGAGTCCCAGTCTCAGGACCAGGACCGGAATCCTCTCCGTGCCCATGCGGTTGGATGCTGCCTGCATACCTTTGTAGTAACGGATTTCCTTTATTTAAACAACGGTTTTACTTTGCGCCGATATTCCCAGATAAAGAGCATGCAGACGAGCATGAGGCTGGCGGTCTCGGCGATGATGAACGCGAACCAGACGGCGTGCAGACCCTGGATCCGGGCAAGCATCCAGGCGGCGGGAAGCAGCACGACCAGCTGGCGGGTCAGGCTGACTATCATCGAGAGGATACCGTCTCCAACCGCTTGGAAAAGTCCCATCAGGCAGATGGAGATACCTGCGGGGACAAAACAGAGCGAGAGTATCGGCAGCGCATGTTCGCCGATGGTCCGCATCTGTTCTCCTGCATTGAACAAGGCGAGCAGGAAGTCTGGGAAGAGATGGAAGCATAGGGTCCCAAGGCACATGATGGCAGTGGCGATAAGGACAGCGGTACGGATCGCCTGGTTCATGCGCCGGGGGTCCTTGGCACCGTAATTGTAGCCGACAATGGGAATCAGGCCGCTGTTCAGGCCGAAAACCGGCATGAAGACGAAGCTTTGCAATTTGAAGTAGACGCCGAAGACGGAAACCGGAGCCATGCCGTAGGCTATCAGGATTTTGTTCACTCCGCTGGTCATCACCGTTCCGATTGATTGCATGACAACGGAAGGAAGCCCCACCGCGTAGATTTCCTTGACGGTTTGGGCGTGCAGTCTCCTGTTCTCCGGTTTCAACGTGACATATGGGTTCTTCTTGACGAACAGGTAGCTGAGCACGACGGAGACGTGCTGTCCGAGCACCGTGGCGATTGCCGCGCCTGCTATGCCCATGCGGGGAAATCCCGCCAGCCCAAAGATCAAGACCGGGTCCATGACGATATTGGTCGCCGCTCCGGCGAGCTGGACGATCATCGGATGCACCGTATCCCCGGTGGCCTGCATGATCCGTTCCAGCGTGATGTCAATGAAAATGGCCCCGCTCGCCACAAGACACCAGCGGGTGTAGACGGTTCCCATTTCCACCAGTTCCGCCTCGTCGGAGAAGAGTCTGAAGAACGGGCGGGAGACGGACAGTCCGATCAAGACGAAAGCCGCCCATCCGAACAAAGCCAGGGTGAGTCCTTGGCTTGCCGCCTGCTCGGCGCCCTCCCGGTTTTTGGCCCCGAGATTGCGGGCGATCAGGCTGCCGACACCGATGGAGGTTCCCACTGCGACTGAGTTCATCAGGTTCTGCAGGGGAAACGCAAGGCTGGCCGCCGCGAGTGCCGTCTCGCTGTACATGGAGACGAAAACCGAGTCGACGATGTTGTAGAGTGCGAGCACCAGCATGCTGACCATGATCGGCAAGGACATGGATACGACAAGGCGGGGAACAGGAAGGACTCCCATCCGATTTTCTGCATGTTCCATAGGTGGCTATCATAGATGAGACGTCACGGTTGGTAAACAGGTGGACATGCGAAAGCCCGACACATTACAATACAGCCGCTTAAGTAGGAGAAGTACGCTCATGATCGTGTGTAAGTTCGGAGGAAGCTCGGTCGCGACCGCCAGTCAGATCAAGAAGGTCAAAGCCATCGTCGATGCCAACGCGGAGCGTGGCGTGGTTGTGGTGTCCGCTCCCGGCAAGCGTTTCAAGGAAGATACCAAGGTCACCGACCTGCTCTATCAGTGCAATGACGCGGTGCGCGCTGGATCCTCCTGCCGTCCGATTTTCAGCAAGGTCGAGGAACGGTACCATGACATCATCTCCGGACTGAAGATCCAGAGCCGCTGGCTGCAGCCGATCCTTGATGACGTCAGGTTGCACATCGATGCCGGTAGCGGCCCCAACTATGCCGCGAGCCGTGGCGAGTACCTCAATGCCCGGATTATCGCCAAATATTTCGGATTCGAGTTCCTCGACACCGAGAGCCTGGTCATCCTGAAGGCCGATGGTTCGATTGATTCCCGTACCTACGACAACATCAAGCGTGCCTACAAGCCTGGCAAGAAGTATGTGGTGCCCGGTTTCTACGGCTCCAACATCGAAGGAAAAATCCTGACCTTCGCCCGAGGCGGCAGCGACATCACCGGCTCGATTTTCGCCCAGGCCCTGAGCGCCACGGTCTACGAGAACTGGACGGACGTCAGCGGAGTCTATGGAGCGAATCCGACCATCGTGGAAGAGGCGAAACCGGTGGAAGAGATGACCTACGGAGAGGTGCGCGAGCTTTCTGGCGTCGGCGCGGGAGTCTTCCAGGAGGAGGCGATCGCCCCCATCTACGGTACCCAGATTCCCATCAACATCAGGAATACCAACAGGCCTGAGGATGCCGGTACGATGATTGTGCCCAGCAGGGTAGGCGACAACTTGGTCGGCCTGTCTGCCAAGAAAGGGTACAACCGCATTACGGTCCGCAAGCTGATGTTGTTCAAGCAACGCGGCATCCGACACGCGCTTTTAACCATGATGGTGGTCTTCGGCGTGCGTCCCGCCTTCAGCTGTTACGGCATCGACTCAATTGTCTGGTACTTTGACGCCTCGCTTGCCAGCGACAGCGTCCTGAAGATGATGTGCCAACGTCTGAAAAGCGAGTTCGATTTGCAGGAGGCTTTCGTCGAGAAGGGCTTCTCCATCGTCGGCGTGGTCGGACAAGGGCTTCCCAACCATCCGGAAATCGTCTCCAAGTGCGCGATTTGCCTGCAGGAGAACCACATCAGGACGGTGTTCATCAACTATGGCGCTTCCGATCTCAGCATGCTGATCGGCGTTCCGGAGGGAACCGAGGTGGAGGCGCAGAAAGTGCTCGCCAAGGCGCTTGGGTTCTGATTCCTGTTCCTTCAGTGTGTCGACGGATCTGGTGCCAGACCCGTCTTCATAATCGGCACATTCGCCAATTATCCGTGACAGAAATGCACTCCATCCACACAAATCATGAGTATCTTGGAAGAAGGGACGAGGCAAGGCTGATCATTCCATTTCCGGCTTCGCTGAAGCCATCCGAGTGAACACCGCCCCATCTCCTGAGGGTATCGTATGGATACTGCGAAGATGAAGGAACTCCTGAATGACCAGAAGGTCGTGAAGGTTTTGATGGCTCGCCGTGGTCAGACAAAGGGAATCCAGAAATTGTTCCGCTCCCATGGCCTGGAAGTGACGATGATCGAGGCCGAGACAATCGACAAGACCATCGAGAAGGACTTGCCGGAAGGGGCTGACGAGAGCGCGTTCGCGAAAGCTGCCCAGAAAGCGATTCCCGAGCTGGAGAAGCAGTTCAAGATTTCTTGAGCAGGGCTTTCTTCCCTGTCTGGCCTTCCCGGAAGGGAAGGTCTTTTTGTCTCTGGAGGATATCCAAGTTCCTGCCTTCGGCTCCATCGATGCCCCGGTCGTCTCTGAAGCTGTCGCTGTCTGATGGCCGAAGGAGAGGGAGCGATCCTGCATGCCGTATCGGTCCGTTCGCGTCGCGCAAAAAACACCAGGCTGTCTCACGCAACCAGCCTGGTGTCGTAACTCAATAATCTATCCTGAGTCGAGATGGACGAATCAGTCCTCTTTCTTCTGGCCGACAGCGGAAGGGGCCATCAAGGGCACCTTGCTGCCGAGCACCAGCTCGGTATCGGGGTCGAAGAACTTGGCTTTGGTCATATCCGGAACCAGAGCGATGCGGACGCCGCTCGTGACGGTGTGCTTCGGATCGATCTTGCCGATGACCTGGCCGTTCTTGGTGGCCACGTAGACGTGGGTCTCAGAACCAAGGGGCTCGACAACGGTGGTATGACCATTGATGGTCACGCCTTCCTGGGCTTCCTTGCTGAATTCGACGTCCTCGGGGCGAATGCCGAAGATGACTTCCTTGCCAACGTAGGGCTTCAGGAACTTCGCCTGCTCGGGCAGCACCTTGAGGTCGAACGGCTTGAACTGCTTGGTCTCTTCCTTCTCGTTCTCGGGAGCGACCTCGACGATGTAGATGTCGTTGCCTCTCGCCTCGACCTTGGTCTCCAGGAAGTTCATCGGAGGCGAACCGATGAAGCCGGCGACGAACTTGTTCTGCGGCTCGTTGTACAGCTCGAGCGGTTTTCCAATCTGCTGGATGACGCCAAACTTCATGACAACGATCTTGTCCGCCATCGTCAGAGCCTCGACCTGGTCGTGGGTGACGTAGATCATCGTTGCCTGCAGTCTGTGGTGCAGTGCGGAGATCTCAGCTCTCATCTGGACACGAAGCTTGGCATCCAAGTTGGAGAGGGGCTCGTCGAAGAGGAAGACCTTCGGCTGGCGCACGATGGCTCTTCCGACTGCGACACGCTGTCTCTGACCACCGGAAAGGGCCTTCGGCTTTCTGTCGAGGAGCTCGGTGATCTCGAGGATGTCTGCTGCCGCGCGTACACGGCGGTCAATCTCTTCTTTCGCGAACTTGCGGATCTTGAGACCGAATGCCATGTTGTCATAGACAGTCATGTGGGGATACAGAGCATAGTTCTGGAATACCATCGCGATGTCTCTGTCCTTCGGGGGAACATCATTGACAAGCTTGCCGTCAATGAGGAGCTCGCCGCTCGTGATGTCTTCAAGACCGGCGATCATACGAAGCGTGGTGGACTTACCGCAGCCAGAAGGGCCGACAAGGACGACAAACTCCTTGTCCTCAATGTCGATGTTGACATTGTCTACGGCTTTTACTCCACCATCGTACACCTTACAGATGTTCTTAAGCTGTACAGTGGCCATAATGCCTCCATGATTATGTTATGCATCCATCGTAGCGCTCGCGAAAAGCGATTGTCAAACGTTTTTTTCAGACGGTTTCCTCCGTGGACCGGGAAACATCAAAAAACGATATGGTTTGCTCAAAATCATTGCGATAGCCGCCGTTTCGGGAAGGAATCAGTCGATGAAAGGATTGTAGCTCTTTTTTTCGATGCCCTCGACCCATGCGCGGGCGGCCGCTTTGGCTTTCTCCAGGTCGTGGAACTGCCAGTTGCCGCAGGTCTTCCGTGTGGCTCCGGGAATCGGCTGGTCCCACGAGGCAAGCCTCTTGAGGATGGCCTCCATCTTCGCGGCGACCCCCATCGCGGAGTGCTCGCCTTGCAGCGTCAGGTAGAAGCCGGTCTTGCAACCCATCGGGGAGAAGTCGACCACCTCGCCCGGCCAATAGTCACGGGAGAGCTCGGCGACGATATGCTCGATGGTGTGCATCGCTGCGGAGTCAAGATATGCGATGTTGGGCTGCGTGAAACGGATATCGAATTTGGTGATTATGTCCCCGTGCGGGGTCCCGATCCGGTCGCAAAGCCTGACGTAAGGTGCTCTGACCTTGTCATGGTCAAGATTGAAGCTGGGTACTTTGTCCATTAGTTCCTCCCGAGGATGGCGATGGCTCCCTTGGTCAGGCTTGCCGACCGCTCCGCCATCACTGTCTCATTGAAATCATATTCCTGCCTGCTGCCTGACTCGTCGGCGGTGTCGGAAAGGCAACGCACGATGGCGAAGGGTATGTTGTTGACCACGCAGGCCTGCGCGATCGCGGCTCCCTCCATCTCCACGCAGAGCGGGTGGAAGGTATCCCTGATTTCCTGCTTCTTCGCTTTTTCGCTGATGAACTGGTCTCCACTGGCTATCCTGCCTGCCAACATCTGCCCGCCCCACGCGCGGCCCTGCAGCCGGTAGCTTTCCTGGAGCGCTTCCACCAGCTTGGCGTCGGCATGGTATCCGTCTTGCCCCATTCCCGGCACCTGCCCCGGCAGGTAGCCGAAATAGGTGGCGTCCATGTCATGCTGGATCGCGTCGGTGGAGACGACAAAGTCGCCTACATGCAGGCGCGTGTCGACCGCTCCGGCGATGCCGGTGTTGATGATGGCGGTGACCTGGAAACGGTCGACCAGCTGCTGGACGCACAGGGCGGCGTTGACCTTGCCGACGCCACTTTGGACGATGACGACCTCCACGCCGGCGAGGAGGCCGGTGTGGAAGGTGAGTCCGTAGAGCAACTGGCTTTTCCCTTCCCGCAAGGCAGAGACCAGGTCCTTCACCTCGATGGACATGGCCCCGATGATTCCGATTCTCATGGCAGCAAGAATACCATCCTTCCTCGGCCTTTGCATAGAAGCAAGAAGGGAATCAGAACTTGCAGACGATGCCGATGACGGCCGCCGCCACTATGGAGAAGATCGGGTGCATCTTCAGCTTCCGGTTGGCGAGGAAGATTCCCACACCGAGAAGAATCTGTTTCCACAGCAGCAAATCGCCGATCTGGTGGGAGGCCTGGAAGGCGGGGATGTTGATGATCGCCGTCTTGGCCACGTTGATGCCGGCTACCGTGATCAGCGCGATGGAGGCGGGCCTCAGCCCGTAGAAGGCGTTCTTTACCAGCGTGCTGTCCCGGAATTTTTCCAGGAAGTGGGCGATGACGATGATGATGATGACCGAGGGAAGGACCAAGGCCAGGGTCGCCCAGATGCCCCCGTGGATCCCAGCGGTGATGTAGCCGGCATAGGTCGACATGTTGATGCCGAGCGCTCCCGGGGTGGACTCGCTGATGGCGATCATGTCGGCGATGTCGGCGTGGCTGAACCAGCTGGTCTTGTCCGAGATCTCATAGAGGAAGGGAAGGGTGGCAAGTCCGCCGCCGACGGAGAAGAGCCCCGTCTTGAAGAACTCCCAGGCTAGGGCGGCAAGCAGAAGGATCTGGCTCATCATTTGGACACCTCCTTTCCTTCTTTCCCGAGGACAATCCCGAAGAAGCCGGCCAGCAGGACCAGCATGGCGGTCGGGATGGAGACGGGAAGCAGTTTGCTGCACAAGGCGAGCAGGAAGATGGCCAGGTAGAGCAGGAAGCTCTTCAGGTCGACCACCGATTTCTTCCACAACCGCATGACCGCCTGGACGATCAGGACACAGACGCAGACTCTGATTCCCGCGAAGGCGTGCTTGACCACCTCAAGGTCGGCGAAGTTGCGGAGGAACATGGCGATCGCCAGGATCACGACAATCGGGACAAAGACGAAGCCGAGGGTGCTGACGATCGCACCCGGGATGCCCTTGCGCTTGTAGCCGACAAAGGTCGAGACGTTGATGGCGATGATGCCAGGAGTGCACTGGCCGATGGCGAAGTAATCCATCAACTCCTCTGTGGTGACCCAGTGCCGGTTCTGCTCCAAGTCCTGCTGCAAAAGTGGCAGCATGGCGTAGCCGCCTCCAAAATTCACCGCCCCGATTCGGGCGAATACCACAAACAGCTCAAATAGTTCTCGCATTGCGCGTTCCTTGTCATTGATATCGCAGGGAGTATAGCACAAGGGCGTTGTATATGAATAATATTATAATAAGATAGTATCTATACCTTATAAGTATGGAGGTGCCCATGGAGTTACGGCAGGTCAGATATTTCCTCACGGTGGTGGATGGCGGTTCCATCAGCGAAGGCGCGAGAAGGCTCCACATATCCCAACCGCCTCTCTCTCTGGCGATGCGGCAATTGGAGGAGGAACTCGGGGCGCAGCTGTTCGTCCGAGGGCACAGCCGTCTGACCCTGACCGAGGCGGGAAGGGCCTTTTACCAGAAAGGCCAGAACCTGGTGGAGCTCGCCTTGCAGACCTCGAGGGAGATCCGGGAAATGCGGAGGGAACGCACCCTGCACCTTGGGGTGACTCCGACGACCGTACCGCTGGTCATGCCTGCGCTCCAAGCGATCCGGAACCAGGATCCAGCCGTCCGTATCGACCTGCACGACGGTTCCACCTATCAGCTGCTCGACTTGATGGCCCGCCGCCTGGTCGACGCCGCGGTCATCCGTACCCCCTGCAGCGCCGGCAACCTGCACCAGGTTTCCGTCACCCATGATTCCATGCTCCTCCTTTCCCCCGGCGGCCGGACGGAAGGCCCTGTCGGGCTCGAAGTTCTTTCCCCTCTTCCCCTGATCCTCTACCGGCGATATCGGGACTTCATCCTCGACGCCTTCAGCCATCACGCCCTGAAGCTCAAGCTGGTGGGAGAGTGCGACGACGCCAGGACCGCAATCAGCATGGTTCGCGCCGGTTTGGGCTACGCGGTCATTCCTTCCACCATGGGCGGCGCCGCGTCTGGAATCGCGGCGCGTCCGGTCGTGGCTCCGGAATTGACCACTGAAATCCTGTTTGTCTGGGACCGGGACCTGCCGCTGGTTCAGGAAATGAAAGAGCAATTGCTTGCTATTGCGGAAAAGAAAGAGCAATAAGGTGGGGAGAATGTCAAACATGATCGATTGACCGGCGCCATAGAGGCAATACAATAGGCTGTGAGGGTACGATGAACAGAAACGTCGAGGCTTTTCTCGAGCAACTAGAGAGCGACGCCGTCGTCAGGGACCGGTTCTATTCCTGCAAGGATTGGAACGAGGCCTACACGTACGCGCTCACCTTGCGGCAAGGGTTCTCCCTGATGGACCTGATGCGGGGGTTCTGCCAGTGCAACCAGATTTCAGGCGGGTTCCGTTTCGCGCCGTGCGGAAAAGAGGTTGCCAACCAGTAATGACAAGAATCCCCTTGCCGCCGGGCAAGGGGATATATTTTGCAATGGAAGGGAACCGGTTCAGTACGCGTAGGTCGCGCTGAGCGCCATCTGGAACACGGTCTTGTCGAGCTCGAACGTGATTCCGCTGGCGGTGTAGTCCGCCTCCTTGTACAGGGTGTACATGGCGCCATAGGTGATGGTCAGTTGCTTCATGGCTTGGTATTCGACGCCAACCGCGAACGAAAGGCTGTCCAGCACCGGGCTGAGGGCGTTGTTCACGTCGTCCTGGCTACCCTGTCTGGAGTACAGCGTTCCCGTGCTCAGGAGCACCTTCGGAGACAGCTGCCAGTCGGCGCCGCAGGCGATTTCCCAGCTGTCGTCCCAGTCGATGTTCTTGTCCGGGCTGAAGGCGGAGCTGACGTCGGCATGGCTGTTGAAATAGTAGTTGAAGCTGGTGGAGAGGTACAGGCTGTCAAGCAGCTGGTAGCCGATACCGGTGTTGAGCTCGGAGGGCAGGTCGTTGTCGAACTTGTCGCCCTCCGCGATTCCGAGCATGGCGGAGAGGGCGGATCCTTGTACATCCGTGAACTCCATCCGCATCTTCGTGATGGTCTTGTACTGCAGGGTAAGGTCGAGCTTGCTGATCGGCTTGTAGTGCACGCCGAAGATGCCGCCGACACCCCAGCCGAACGCGTCGTAGCCCGCGTCGCTCTGTCCGTTGATGGCGCCTGTCCAGTAGGCGTTGTCCGAAGAGAGCGTCATGCTCTGGGTGGCCTCGAGGAATCGGATGCCCGCCGCGACGGAAAGGGTATCGTTCCAGTTGTAGGCAAGGCCGATGGTTTCTCCGTAGGTCACGCTGGTCACTTCCAGTTCATGGCTGTCCCCCGCGATGGCCTGGAGCGCAACCGCCGCAGCGCTGTTGCCTGCCGCCGCCTGCCGCTGGGCCGCGCCCAGGAACAGGGCCTTGGTCAATCCGGTGCCCTTCTTGTAATCCAGGGAACCGCCGCCGGCGGCAATGTGGAACGAGGCGGAAACCGCGAAATCGCCGAAGCGATAAACCATGTCGACGTTCGGATAGAGGATTACCGGCTTCTCGTCCTTGTACGTGGAGGTGCCGATGACGCTCTGGGTCGCCGCATCCGACGCCTTGTGGGAATATTCCTTGAACACGAACTGGTTCCCTACCTCGGCGGAGAATTTCTGCTTCAGGAAGCCGGTCCCGGCCAGGTTGTAGAGCGCGGCCTCCGGACGGGAATCCTCGGTGTTCCGGCTCGGATTGCGCAGGTAACCGGTGCTCAGGTTGGACTTGGCGTCGATGCTGCCCGCAAAAAGGGTAGTTGCGCCAAGCATCAGGGCCGCGCCAGCGGCGACGAACTTCGTGCGTTTAGTCATAACAAATCTCCATAATTTGTAAATGTGTCAAGATAACAAGCACATCATACCGCGCCGAAACAGGTTTGCCAACTAGACATAATTACAATTTTTGTCATATTGTGCATATAGAACATATACAATATCCAAAAATATACTACCGTAAAAGGACTTATATATTGACATTTATATGAAATTAAGTGGGTGATTTTGGATTTTGGGAAGGGGAGTTGGCCTGAGCTTCCACCTCTCGCTCCTTGGCTCGGAGAAGATCCTCGTAGCCTCTGAGCGGAGAGAAGGGGATGAATTGTTTGGCTCGTTCCTTCCGTTCCATGCGGGGAAGTTGCTCCCAGAACCGCTCATTCGTCACCACTGCGGTGCCCTCCTATCTGGAGATTCCGCTCGCGTGTGGTCGCCCCCTGTTCCAGGTCCATGCACTTGAGGATCGCGTTTTTCCCAAAGCGCTGCTTGATGGCGAGCGAGGCGAGCTGGAGCCTGCGGTCCTTTTCTTCCTGCCGCGGGTCGGAAAACAAATCAGACTGGCTGTTCGTCTCGTCTACCACGTCGCTGAAGACGATGCCGATACGGCGGATGGACATGCCGTCTTTCGTGATGCGTTCATAGAGCCTGCCCGTCGCTTCGATAAGCAGCCGGTTCGAATTGGTACGGGAGAAAAGGTGCTCGCTTCCGCCGATGGTCGCGAAGGAGTGGTTCCCGAGGGAAAGGGAAAGCGCTACCGTCTCGGTCACCAAATGCTTTTCCACCAGTGAGAGAGAAAGGGTGTCGGCCATCTCCTTGACCAGTAGCAGCGCCTCGGGGCGGGAGTAGTCTCGGGAAAGGACTTGCGCGGTGGAGAAGGAGTGGGTCTTGGACCGGTAGGAATGAATGTCCTCAATCGTGCAGCATTCCCGACCCCATGCGTGGTCGAACAGCAGTTCGGCATCCACGCCGAAGGCTTCCTTCAGCCGCTTCTGGTCGCAGAGCGCGACCTGCCGCATGGTCCTGATTCCCATATGCTCGAGGCGGGTCGCGATTCCCGCCCCGATCTTCCAGAAGTCGGACAGCGGCTTGTGGTCCCAGAGGGTCGATATGTAGCTTTGCTGGTCGAGGATGCCGATGTGGCCGGAGACATGTTTGGCGGTGATATCCAAGGCGATTTTGGCGAGATAGAGGTTGGTCCCGATGCCGCAGGTCGCGGTGATGCCGGTCTGTCGCAGGATGGACCGCATGATCTCGGTGGCCAGCGCTTTTGGTGTCTTCCCGTACAAGGACAGGTAGTGCGTCACATCCAGAAAGGCCTCGTCGATCGAGTATACCTGGATGTCTTCCTTGGCCACATAGGAGAGGTAGATGCCGTAGATCCGTGCCGAATACTCCATGTAGAGCTTCATCCTCGGCCTGGCCATCACATAGCGCAGATGCCCGGGAATCTCGAATACCCTGCATCGGTTCCGCACTCCTTTCGCCCGCAACGAGGGGCTCACGGCAAGGCAGATGGTCTTGTCGGTGCGGGTAGGGTCGGCGACGACCAGGTCAGTCGTCATCGGATCCAGTCCCCGCTCAACGCACTCGGCCGAGGCATAGAAGGATTTCAGGTCGATGCAGAGGTAGATATGATCCATGCAAGATACCTTATCACATGTATAGCATAGCGGCAAGGGAATCCTCCACGCTTGAGCAAAACGGAACGTGGGAATAGGATTGCGGGCATGGAACAGACGAAATGCGCCACCTGTCCCTACTGGGTGGCCTGTGACTGGAATGACCGGAGTGTCCCCATCGAGTACATGTGCGAGATGGAGGAGAATGGGAAACCGTGTGCGAAAGAAGGCCTGGGATCCTCTGAACCCAAGCGGTGAACCGATAGGAAAAGGCTCACGACACATGTTTGTGGAACGAGGCGGATACACAAGGAATCATACGTGTTACGGTCGGGTAACTTTAACCGTGGGTTATAGTTTCCCGACTCTAGCAAGAGTATGGGAAAGGGGCCGCTGCCCGTACATTTGTACGTAGTAACGACAATGATGCAAAGCGGAGATACCACTCCTGTAGCATTGCAAGTGTAACTGATGTCATCTCGGGATTACTGATCAACAAAGCAGCTGCCGTTTGCTCTGTTTTATTAAAATGAACGTCTGTGCCGACATTGTTTTGAGCTTTTCCCAGCACTTCTTGGCCATAAGGAATTTTTTGTGTCGGCTTGAAAGTAGCACGCCTTGTGTACCATTGCAATGTCCTAAAAAAAATAAAACCTCACGCGGACGACGTGAGGTTGCTATGCGAATGAGCCGCAAAGGGATCGAACCTTTGACCCACAGATTAAGAGTCTGTTGCTCTACCAGCTGAGCTAGCGGCCCGCAACGATTGACTATCCTAGCGAGAGTGCGCATCTCATGCAAGCCCCTAGGCGGAAAATTGTCCTTGCCCTTGTTTGAAGGGGAATTCCGGGTGTAGGGTGGCTTTCCTTTCTTCCCAGGTGTATGATGGAGGCGGTGGCTGCACCAAGGAGCATCCTCATGGCGCGTATTGTCGGTTTCGAAGGGGCGGATATCGTCTTTTGCATGGACGATGGGTCAAGCAAATCCATTCCGAAGGCTCTTTGCGATTTCGTTCCCCAGGTGGGGATGGAGGTGGAAATCCGGGAAGAAGGAGGCCGCTTTACCTTGGTTCCCCGCTCTCTCCAGCGGAAGATGGAAGAACCTGGGAGCGAGGTCCCTTCGAGAAGGGGCGCGTTGAAACGTCTTGCCAAGGAACGCATCCGTGGCAACATTCTGAAGTTGCTCCCCCTCTCCCTGTGTTCGGTCCTTTCCATGCTGTGCTACGCTTGGTCTCCGTTCCTCGGGTGGCTGGCCGTCCTGTTCCTGCTTCCTTGCGTCGAGTTGGGGTGCATCCACATCTATCTCGCTCTTTTCGACCAGAGACGCTGGTCGCTGGATTTGCTTTCGGAAGGGTTCAGGCCGTATTGGCGGTGTGTGGGCCTTGCCTTCTTGAGGACCCTGTACATCTGCCTCTGGGGATGCCTTTTCATCATTCCCGGCGTCGTCAAGTCCATCTCCTACAGCCAGGCCTTGTACATCTTCGCCGAGCACCCGGACATGGAGCCTGGCGAAGCCATCAGCGCAAGCAGGAAAATGATGCAGGGACACAAATGGGAATTCTTCCTGTTCGTCCTTTCGTTCCTCGGGTGGTTCCTGCTGTCCCTTCTGACCTGTGGAATCCTTCTCGTATATCTCGTTCCCTACTGGCAGGAAGCCCAAGCCGCGTTCTATCGCTCGCTAGTGCAACGGCAGAAGTGAGCGGCTTCCGATGGGCGTGATGAAACTCCACGAATCCACACAAAAACCCGGTTTCTTTTTGTTCGGGAGATGGATAATGATAGAGCCAACCAGCGGATGGTGGTTCGCTTTAAAAAAGACCCCAAGTAAAGAAACACGCATGGAGGAGAATCATCATGAAACGAACAACCATCATGCTGGGCCTGGCCGTAGTGGCGCTCGCGTTGGCAGGTTGCGCGACAAGCAAGAATGCAGAAGAGCCTGTGAGCAACATCGCCTTTTTCGCACGAACGACCGGCGAGCATCCGGACAAGAGCGCCGATAGCGAGTTGCAGGAGCTGATTGCCAGCGTGAAGCCCGGGTTCGCCAGGGGTTCCTACACGGATGAGGAGACCGGCCTGACCGTTCCCTACAACATCTACCTGCCTTCCGATTACGATGCATCCAAGAGCTATCCGATGGTGGTCTTCATCGGCGACGCCACCACTGCCGGCACCGATATGGACTATCCCCTTACCCAAGGATGGGGTGGTTTGGTCTGGGCGGGCGGCAACCAGGATGATGGGTGCATCATCCTGAATCCGGTCTATCCTGACGTCGTCATCGACGACCACGATGCCTATACCGTCACCGACTATGTGAACCTGACTCCCAGGCTGATTGCCGCGGTAGCGGGGATGTATTCGGTCGACATGGACCGGATCTATGGGACCGGCCAGTCGATGGGCGCCATGACCACCCTGTATCTCGCCTCGAACTATCCCGACCTGTACGCCGCTGTCCTGATTGTCGACGGCCAGTGGCCGGTCGACCAGCTTCCGGAAGTCGCCAGCCAGCGTATCATCTATGTGGCCGCTGGTGGTGATGAAAAGGCTGCCGCCGGACAGGAGGAGCTGAAGCAGTACTTGACGGAGAAAGGCGTCACCTATGGCGAGATTTCCGATGTGGACGCGCAAGCCGATCGCGCCACGCTGAACGATCAGGTGCAGGCGATGCTGGACGAAGGCAATGCGATCAACTTCATCACCTGGGCTTCTGGCACCGTCATGCAGGGTGTCTCCAGCAACATCACCAGCGAACATATGGCCTCTTTCGATTACGGCTACAAGCTCTCCGCGGTGAGAAACTGGATTCTGTCCCAGACGAAGTAGGGGAAGTCACAGCTGGATTGCCGTGCTCGTCGAGAAAATGTGCTGATAGTCGCCGACTGTGCGGCTGAGATGGTGGAGGACTTGCTTGCAGGCGAGCCCTCCCTCTTTTTGCTGGATGGCCTCCAGGATGGCCTGATGCTCGCTGCGGGCAAGGGCCTCTCGTGCGGGATCCTCCTTGTTCGAGAGAACCCGGATTCTCTGGCATTGCGTCATCAGTTTCCGTTCCATTTCCAGCAGATAGCTGTTTCCTGCCAGCTGGGCGAGGGCGCAGTGGAACGCGCTGTCCTCGTCGCCCATTTGTCGCTTCATCGCTTCCTCTACCTCGTCCTTGACCGCGAGGCCGCGCGTTTCCGCTAGCAGCCGGACGATCGCTGGCTCGATGACGCTACGCGCCTGATAGACCATCGTGATGTCGCCCACGGAGATTGGGGCGACCACCATGCCCCTGCTGGGCATGATCTTGACCAGCCCTTCCTCGGCGAGCTGGGTTACCGCCTCATGTACCGGGGTACGGCTGTACCCGAGCGTCTGGATGAATGCCCGTTCGCTGACGATGTCTCCAGGCTTCAGCGTGCCATCGAGAATCTGGCCTTTGACCAGCGCGTATGCTTCTTCCTTCCGTGTGACTGCCATCGAGGACCTCCGGAAATCGTTGACAACTTCCCAAGAGGATGATATAGCGGAAACCAGCAATATGCAACCGATATATTAGTTTGGAGATACCAGTGAGCCTGAAGTTTGATGTCGTGATTATCGGAGGAGGCGTGGTCGGTTCCGCCATCGCGAGGGAACTGGCCCGCTACAAGCTGTCCATCGCTGTCCTGGAGAAGAACCTGGATGTCTGCATGGAGACCAGCGGCCGCAATACCGGGGTGGTCCACGGAGGCTTCGCCTACGATGCCGGGTCCTTGAAGGCAAAGCTCTGCGTGCAGGGCAACCGCATGATGGGGAATCTTTCCGAGGAGCTTGGCTTCGTGTTCCGAAGAAGCGGCAAGGTCTTGGTTGGCAACACGGAAGCGGAATATCAATCCCTGCTAGGTACATTACATCAGGGAGAAAAGAATGGGGTGGAAGGGCTGCGGATGGTGGACGAGAAGGAGCTCCATGCGCTCGTGCCCTCGGTCGAGGGACGTTTCGCCCTGTATTCCCCGAACAGCGGCATCGTCGACCCCTTCGGGCTGACCATCGCCTTGGCCGAGAACGCGGCTTCCAACGGTGTCCGGTATTTCCTGGGACGGGAAGTGCGGAACATCGATCGGGCCGATGGCAGCTGGTATGTCGAGGCTGGAGATGGAATATGCTGCCAGGCCCGCTGGGTCGTCAATGCCGCAGGCCTTGGGGCAAAGCGAATCAGCGACCTGCTCGGCATCACCGGCTATCATGTGGTCGCCAGCAAGGACGACTACATCATCCTCGACAACCGGCTGGGAGAATTGGTGCCCATGCCCATCTATACCGTGCCGAGCAACACCTACATGGGCATCCACGTTACCTGTACCACGGACGGGAATATCCTGCTCGGCCCCACCGCCGAGACGTCGGACAACTTCTCCTACTATGGGACGGAGCAGAAGAACATCGACATGCTCTATGAGAGCGCCATGGCGCTCTGGCCCCATTTCACCAGGGGTGATTATATCCGCACCTATTCGGGCATCCTCCCGAAACTGGTCGACGAGGAAGGAAAGATCCAGGATTTCAAGATCGAGATCAGGGACCAGCAGGCTCCGCATGCCGTCAACCTGATCGGCATCGAGTCTCCGGGACTTACCGCTTCCACCCCGATTGCGGAAATGGTGGTGGGGATGATCAAGGAGCGGGAGCGTTTGGCGCGGAACCCCGCTTTCATCCCGGAACGGAAGGTGCCCAAGCCTTTCCGGTTGATGACGAGGGAGGAGCAGGCCGAGGCGGTCCGGGAAAACCCAGATTACGGGGAACTGGTCTGCCGCTGCCAGCAGGTCTCCAAGGCGGAGATCCTGCGGGCGATTCACAACCCGATTGGCGCGCGGACCATGGTCTCGGTCAAGTATCGGAGCCGGGCCATGATGGGGCGTTGCCAGGGAGGCTACTGCCAGATGCGGATTGCCCGTCTGCTGGAGGAAGAGGCGCATCTGAAGGATACCGAGCTGACCTACGAAAGGCCAGGTTCGTGGTTGTTCACGGGAAACGTGAGAGGTGGGGAGCGATGAAAGAGGTCGACGTGCTGATCATCGGCGGCGGGCCAGCGGGGCTTGCCGCGGCAGTCGCCTTGGACAAGGCAGGCATCCGGAAGATCCTGATTGTCGAGAGGGAGAAACAGCTTGGCGGAATCCTGCGGCAATGTATTCATGATGGTTTTGGACTGACCCGGTTTGGGGAGATGCTGAGCGGGCCCGAGTATGCCCAGCGCTTCATCGACGAGGTGGTGGAAAGGAAGATTCCCTACCTGCTTGATGCCGCCGTCACCGAGGTGACGCCCCAGCGGCAGGCCACCTATGTCTCGCCATCGGGAGTGGAGGCAATCCAAGCCAAAGCGGTAATCTTCGCCATGGGCTGTCGCGAGCGACCTCGTGGAGCCCTCGCCATCCCCGGAGAGCGTCCCAGCGGGGTCTTCACTGCGGGAACCGCCCAGAACTTTATCAACCTGCAGAACAAGATGGTCGGCAAAGAGGTGGTCATCCTCGGTAGCGGGGATATCGGCATGATCATGGCCCGTCGCCTGACGCTGGAGGGAGCCCACGTGAAAGGTGTCTATGAGATCCAGCCGATTCCCAGCGGGCTTCCCCGGAACATCCAGCAGTGTCTGGATGATTACGGGATTCCGCTTTATCTCAGCCATACCGTGACGGATATCCACGGAGCCTCGAGGCTGACGGGCGTGACGGTCAGTCAGGTGGATGAGAAGCTCAGACCAATCAAGGGCACCGGGGAGGAGGTTCCCTGCGACACGTTGATCCTTTCCGCCGGGCTGATTCCGGAGAACGAGCTGACACGGAAAGCCGGCATCGCCTTGGACCGGCGTACCCATGGTGCGGTCGTCGACCAATGGATGCAGTGCGACAGGCCTGGGTTTTTCTCCTGCGGCAACGTGCTGCACGTCCATGACCTGGTCGATTTCGTATCGCTTGAGGCGGAAAAGACCGCCAGAGCAGCAGCCCGTTTCGTCCGGGAGGGAAGTCTTCCTGCTTGCCCGATTCGGGTCAAGGCCGGGGCCGGGCTGAATCATGTGCTGCCGGCATCGATTTCCGGTGACGAGGATGTCACCTTCTCGATGCGTCCGTCGGCAAAGCTCGCCGACGGAATCCTAAGGGTGACGCAAAATGGAAAGGTATTGTACCAAAAGCGCCTGAGGAAAGCCCTTCCCGCCGTCATGGTCGAGGTGGCGGTGAAGCGCCAAGCCTTCCAGAAGGAAGGGGATGTGGAGGTGAGCCTGACATGCTGAAGACCTTTACCTGTATCCGCTGCCCGAATGGGTGCGAAGTGACCATCGACACCCGGTCATCCGGGACCAGCGGGAATTGTTGTCCCAAAGGGGCGGAGTACGCCAGGGAGGAACTGCTCGGGCCGATGCGCACCATCGCTTCCTCGATCCTTGTGGAGGGTGGCGACCAGCCGCTGGTCAGCGTCAGGCTGAGCAAGCCGATTCCCAAGGCACAGATCTTTCCGGTGATGGAACAGATTCGGAAGGCGAGGGTCCAGGCTCCGGTCAAGGCTGGGGCGGTGCTGATCGCCAATGTGCTGGGCCTTGGGAGCGACGTGATTGCCACCCGGAGTATCGACAAGGAATGATGCGAGTGGCAAGATGGAAAAGGAAAGGTTGGGCCGCCCATCGGCGAGCCGGGAGGAATCCATGCAGTTCATGGAATTGATCGTCAATCGGTTTTCTTGCAAGAAGTATGACGGATCCAAGCCTGTGGAGCCGGAGAAGCTGCAGGCGGTACTGGAGGCCGGACGGCTGGCTCCTACGGCGAAGAACCTGCAGGAGCAGCACGTCTATGTCGTGCAGTCTCCTGAGGAACTCGCGAAAATCGACAGCGTCACTCCGTGCCGGTATGGCGCACCGACCTGTCTGGTCGTCACCTATGACAAAAACCATGTCTTCACCTATCCTGGCGGCCAGCGCGACTCGGGAGTGGAGGATGCGGCGATTGTCGCCACCCATATGCTTCTGGCCTCGGCAAACGCAGGATTGGACAGTTGCTGGGTGAACTTCTTCGACCCAGAGAAGGTAAAGGAAGTGCTCGCGCTTCCCACAAACGAGGATGTGGTGATGATGCTGGACCTCGGCTACGGAGCCGCCGAAGCCAAGCCGCTGGCGAACCACGCCAGCCGGAAACCGCTCTCCGAAACGGTCTCGTACCGATAGGCTTCTCGACGGCGTTCCGACAGGAATGCCGCTTGTCCTATTTCGGGTCGGCGGTGGATTTCTCTGCTTTTGGGCTCGTGGCATCTGGAAGAAAATCTCATCTTGATGTGGTTAGTGTTTCCTAACTATACTGAAGGGACAGTCAGTTTGCATTCCCGCAACCTGATGGTCTTGGAGGTCTATGAGGATTACAAGCATCAATGGTGTCTTCCGGAGCGTGGGGATGTGGCAGGTGGCCCATCGCTGGCCTCTGTTGGTTGCTACCGTTCTTATCTCGCTTTTCTGCCTTGCTGGCATCCCCCGTACCAAGTTCTCCAACCAGTCCGACGATTGGTTTGACGACACCGAGAAGGTGAAGGTCGATTCCGACCATTTCAAGGATATCTTTGGAAATGACGACTCGGTGATGGTGCTGGTGCAGGCCCCTGATGTGTTCGCCTCCGAGGTTCTCCAGGCAATCGACCAGTTGGGGGATGAGTTGCTTGCCTCCGTTCCTTACGCTGACAAGGTGACCAGCCTTACCACCGTGTCGGTGCCTATCGGAACCGAAGATGGGTTTGAGGTTTCCAGTCCTTTCGCCGATGGAATACCCGACGACCCCCAGCAACTGGCGGAAAAGAAGGCGTTCCTGCTGGGCAAGTCCTCGCTGAAAGACCATCTGGTCAGCAGCGACGCTACACAGACATGGGTGGTGCTTTCCTTGTTGCCTTACGATACCGAAACCGAGGAGGCGATGATCAAGGTGGGCGACGCGGCACGTGGTGTGGTTGAGTCGGGCCGGTATACGAGCAGTCTGTATACGATGAAGGCGACCGGGATGTCCTACACCGAGGCGGAAGAGAACATCGTGGTCAACCATGAGACGCAGGTCAGGGTGATGGGTGGTTTTGGCGTCATGCTGCTCTGCCTGGTCATCCTTGTCCGCTCGCTCCAGGGTGTGGTGGTTCCCCTTCTTGCCACGTTTCTTGGCATTGGTTCGGTCTTCGGCCTTTCCGGCTGGCTGGGGGTGGAGGGAAACTCCACGCTGGTGACCCTGCCGATTTTACTCGGGATGGCTCTTTCGGTCGGCTACGCAATCCATCTGATCGATGCCTTCCACACCCATTTCCGACAAAGTGGCAGGCGGCGCCAGTCGGCGGTAGACGCCGTCAGCGAGTGCGGGTGGCCGATCCTTTTTACCGTGCTGACGACGATGGTTTCGTTGCTCTCTTTCCTGCTTGCCGACATGAAGCCGATACGGTGGCTCGGCTGCATATCCGCGGGTGTGGTTCTTGCCGTCTATCTGTTCGTGATGGTGTTGGTGCCGATCTTCATGAGCTTCGGTCGGGACAGGGAACCAAGTCCAAAAGCGGTTGCAGCCCGGGGAGCTATCCGAGTCGACCTGCTCTTCGGACGGTTTGGCCGGATGGTTATCGCGAGGAGTCCGCTTGTCATCGCCATCTCCATAGCGGTCATTGCCTGGTCTGTTCCTGGATTGGCTTGCATGAGCGTCAACATGGACTATACGCAGATGATGGGAAAGCGGATTCCGTATGTCGCGAGGATGCTTGATATCCTCAATTCCAAACTGGGGAGCCAGTACAGCTACGATGTGCTGGTCGAATGTCCTCAGGAGGGAGCTTTCAAACAGGCTGGGACGATGGAGGCATTGGACCGGTTTGAGCGCTATCTGGGCACTTTGAGCCAGACAAAGGTCACTGACGGTCAGCCCCGTACCGCAAGCGTGGTACGTCTGGTCAAAGAGATGCACAGGACTTTGAACGGGGATGATGAGGCTTGTTACGCGATTCCAGAGGATGATGGCCTGCTGGCGCAGGAACTTTTCTTGTACGAGATATCAGATTCCGAAACCCTGTTCGACGAGCTGGATGAGGACTATCGGTACGCGCATATCCATGTGGAGCTCAATGGGTACGATGCCAACCAGATTCTCAAGGACATATCCAGTGCCAAGAGCTACGGACAAAGTCTTTTCCCGGAAGCCCGGATTTCGGTGATCGGGCAGGTGGTCGAGTACGCGGCGATGAACGGCAAGGTGGTCAGTGGCGAGCTCAAGTCCTTTGGCGGGTCCTTGGTGGTTGTCGCCATCCTGCTGATGTGGGTCTTCCAGTCGGTCCTGACCGGTCTGGTCGCCATGATTCCCAACATCGTTCCGGTCCTGCTGGTAGGAGGTGCGATGGGGTGGACGAACACGCCGCTGGACATGATGACCATGACCATCATGCCGATGATCCTCGGTATTGCCGTTGATGACACGATCCATCTGACAAGCCGCATCCGCTTCGGGATGGAGGATGGGACAACGACGAGCGCCATGGCGGTGGAGCGTTCGTTCCGGGAAATAGGCAAGACGATGGGCATGACCACGCTGATTCTCTGCTCGATGTTCCTCGTCTACTGCTTCAGCCCGATGATGGCTCTTCTCCGTATCGGCGTCCTTTCCATCATAGGGCTTGGATCCGCCCTCGTAGCCGACTACACGCTGACGCCGGTATTGGTCAATTTGCTTTTCAAAAACAAAGGGAAGAGGGAGGAGCGAAGAAATGCGTAACACCATGCTGGTAGTTGCCTTGCTTTTCATCGGAAGCGCTTTGGCCCATGCGGAATCCCTGACGGGATACGAAATCGCCAAGCGCTCCGACGGGATTCCTGAAGGAACGACCTGCCAGGAGACGGCGACGATGACACTGGTCAACAAAAAAGGGAAGAGCCGGGTGCGGGTCATCTCGATGTCCACCAAGGACTATGGAGAGGTGAAGAAGTCCGTCTTGGTCTTCTCCCAGCCAAAGGACGTGGCTGGAGTGGCTTACCTGATGTTCGAGTGGGACGGCCAGGGCAGGGACGACGACTGCTGGCTCTATCTTCCTGCCATGAAAAAGGTCAGGCGAATCAGTGGCTCGGGCAAGGAGGAGGACTTCATGGGGACCGATTTTACCTACGACGACATGGGTGACCGGGGTGTCGAGAAGGATGTCTTCACCTTGCTCGGCGAGGAGGATGTCGACGGACAATCCTGCTACAAGGTCCAGGCGGTGGCGAAGGACAATACCGAACGGAATCCCCGCAGGATCGAGTGGTTCCGTACCAGCGACTACCTGTTGCTCAAGGTGGAGCTCTACGACCGCCAGGACATGCTGGAACGGGTGATGGTCTCGGAGGATATCCAGACAATCGACGGGTACCCGACCATAGGGAAAATGACGATCCAGAATGTGCAGACCGGCCACAAGACCATCCTGGAAATGTCTGATGTCGCCTATGACCGGAATCTGGACGATTCCTTGTTCACGGTGGCGACAATCGAGCGGGGAAACCTCTTGTGAGACGCGTCCTGCTGCTTTTGGGGAATCTTTTCCTTGCTTTCCCCCTTTTCCCCCTCCGGATGGCTCCCAAGGGGAAGGTGGAGGTGGTGCAGGCGGCGGGAAAGGAGGGAAAGATCCGGTCCTCTCTCCTTTCCCTGGAAGGAGAGCTTCGCATCTCTTCAGAGGAGACCTTGTTCTATGGGGATGGGTCGCTCGAGGTGGACGCGCTGGCCAACCAGACGGACGGTCAGGTCAGGGAGGCATGGTTCGACTACAGCGAGGGCTGGTTCTCCTTCCGTGTCGGACGGCAGATTGTCGCCTGGGGCGAGGCCGACGGGGTAAGGATCACCGATGTGCTTTCCTCTCGTGATCTCCATAATCTCTATCGGGACGACAAGCTCGCCATCGATGCGCTCAGGCTGACCGGCTCCTGGGCCAGCTATAGCTTCGATTTCTACTGGATTCCCATGTTCCGCGCCGCCCGGCTTCCCGAGGATGACAACCCCTTGGCTGAACTTGATGCCTATCGTATCCTTTCCCTTCTTGACCGGCAGGAACCTGAACGGGAACTTGCCTGTGGTTCCTACGCGGTGCGGCTAGCCAGTAAGACATCGTTGGTCGACTACGCTTTGTACGGGTACTGGGGGTACAACGACCTGCCAGTCGTGGATGTCGGACGTGGAATGGCCGTGTACGAGCGTATGGGCATGGTCGGCTTTGACGCCGACATGCCGGTCGGTTCTTTCGTCCTTCGCATGGAAGGTGCCTGGTATCCTTGGCAGGCGCTCCAGCGGAAGGACCTTGGAGGTAGCGAGCGGAGGAACCAGGTCCAAGCTCTGGCAGGTATGGACTGGATGCAAGGTGGCTGGTCGTTGACCCTGCAGTATGCTTGTGATCTGGTTCTGGGGAAGACAGCAGGGCTGAATCACGAGCGCTACGAACACAAGGCGACCATCTCGCTTTCCCGGACGCTTTGCGACGACCTGCTCGATCTCTCGCTGGAGGCGGCGGCCGGCCTGAACGACCTTGACAGCGTCTGGCATGCGAGCATGGCGTATGACGTCACTGACGACCTTGCCATCGAAGGCGGTTGGTATCTGTTCCTGGAAGGACCCGAAAGAACAGGGACATACGGCACGTATCGAGACTATTCCATGGCGTACGCGAAAGCGACATACCAGTTCTGAAGGTGGAGGATCCCGGGGGGGGGGGCAGGTAGGTGGATGAGCTTGCGGCCTTGTATATCCTTGGCGTTGAGGCGCCAAAGGATGATAAGGCCTGTCCCGATGGTTTCAAACGGCGGCTGATTCCGGCGACATGAAGGGTGGCTTCCACTACGAACTGGAAAATCGGAACTGCAATCAACTACCAGAAGGCGGCCGAGTATTACCAACTGGCGGCTGACCGCGGGGACATCACCGTGAACTGCCTGCTCGGATCGCTCTATGAACGGGGACTCGGCGTGCCGCAGGACTACGCAAAAGCCGAGGAGCTCTACACGATTTCTGCCGAGCGTGGTGACCTCATCGCCTCGGGAGGCTGGGCGTCGCTGGGCAACCTGTATGAGACCCGTATGGATGGAGCGCGGGATTATGACGTTGCGCGTATCTGGTACCAGAAAGCAGCCGACGTCGGAAACCCCGATGGTGTATCTGGACTACTCCGGCTGGGCCATTACAATATGCATCCCTGGGCTCTAGGGAGAAATCTGAGCCTTACGGTGCTGTTCTCCATATCAGACCTGCTTTCGGACCCTGCCTATCAGGAAGCGATGGACCTGGAAAACACGAAGGTCGGTCTGTATGGGCAAGCATTGCTCGCCTGGGCGAAGGGGGACGGGATCTCACCATGCTCGAGAGGGCGGTAGAGCTCGGTTATGCCCCGGCGGAGGCCTTGCTTGCGGATTGCTGTGAGACTGGGTATGGAGCAAGACTCTTTGAAAGCCGAGCAGCTGAGGGTGAAAGCGACCGCCCAAGGCTACGTTCTCCCCAATAACCGCAAGGGTATCGGATCACCGAGGAACTGCCAGCGTTATACTCCCGCCTACAAGATGAGAAGAAGGGGTACGATGTGAAGCGAAGCCCTGCATTTTAGTTAGATAGACATTGACTACCGGCATTATCTCCGGAACACCCAAGCGAACGCCCCCACTGGGGACATCAACGGCAGTATCGTCTATGGCAAGCTGATTGTTTGGCGGGTAGAGCGCTACCAGACTCGGCAAGTGTTTGGCGTTACGGCCACCGATACGGAAGGCTGGTACAGGGCCGTACTGGCGTACATCACAAGGAACTAGAGCACGATAATTTCTTTTCTTTTGTATATTTGGGGAATACAATGAATACACAGATTGACAATCAAATGCCATCCAAAAAGATAAAAGGAGTGCTGTTTTCCCCTATGATTACACTTGAAAGAGCCTAGGCTATTGCGAAGGGGATTGCTTATTTTCCATACCCATCTGACGAAGGTGGCGGAAATGCAGATGCCAAGTCATGAAGGTATCGCTCTCCTCAAGAGATCAAAACCAGTAAAGCTCTCCTGGAGCTGACTGTTGCTTTCCCCGGTTTCTCCGGGGATTTTTCACGTCCTTTTCATGGGGCGAAGCAACCACGACAGGAGACGATGGTGCCCATCCTTCCATCGGAGTGAATCCGGAATGTCTAATGAACACACCAAAACCTTCCCTTGTGTGTCCGAGGGAAGGTTGCACACGTACGAACTTCAGTTCATTTCATCGTTTTGGCAATGATGAGCAGGCAGATGAGTGTCCCGATCGAACAAAGATCAGCGACTACATGCAAAATTTCCATAGAAAATTCCTCTTGTCGGTTTTCTTTTCTAAGAGAGAATGCTCCCTACAACTTTTCTGTAGGTAAAATCCTCTGTTTCACATTTTAAAAGATGGTAAAAACGCCAGATGGAAAACGTCAAGCCTTGGAATCAGGTTCTCGAGACAATTCCCGTCGTGGGCTACGTCGAAACATCATTCCAACGTTGCGAAACACTCTCTGATACACAGTGACCATCGCAAGAACGGCAACACTATGGATATGCTGGATAGCGCCATGACGGTGTGGCAGATACCATGGATGGAAGAGCTGCTTTGCCTGTAAGCTGAAGGGAGTAAAGGCAAACGGCGTCTGCGCTGTCAGAGCTGATTTTCGTCCGGTTCTGGAGACGGCAAGTACAGCAGATGTGATTGGTATCAGTATCCTTTTTTTCCTTAGCAATCCCATCGGCAAAGAGAAAGCTTTTTCGGACAGGCTGGTTTTCCCTCTGCCAAAGATTGACCTTGGAAGCGGAGAGATGGAGGATGGAATTCTGGATAAGACAATGCCAACCGCCATGATGTACTCGCTCGGGAATGCAAAAGAGAAGGCTGAGGGGCTGGACGATTCAACCAACCTTGGAGAATATGCTCTCTTCCTGAAGCCGCATTGTTCGGAAGTGTGGGAGACACATCTATACCGGCCTGCAGGGTGGCTCCATCCTGAAGGGATGGATGGAACGGGAAAACGAGATGACCGCATGTTGCTCGGACGGAGCGAGGCCGGTCATTTTCAAGATTGAACGGATAGATTAAATCCTCTGGAGGTACGGACAGCATGCCATTCAAAATAATCAGAAACGATATCACGAGGGTCAAAGCCGACGCCATTGTAAATACCGCGAATCCGGAGCCGCTTTTTGCCAGTGGAACAGATGCGGCGATATACAAAGCGGCAGGGGCAGATGGTCTTCTGGCAGAACGGAAAAAGATCGGCAGAATCGCGCCGGGAGAGGTTGCAGCCACTATCGCCTTCGCATTGCCTGCAAAATACATCATCCACACCGTGGAACCGGCATGGGCAGGCGGAAATCATGGCGAATACGACATCCTGCGCTCTTGCTACCGGAAGTCGCTGCTGCTGGCCGACCAGCTGGGCTGTGAAAGCATCGCTTTCCCTCTGATCGCCACCGGTGTTTGTGGCTTTCCGAAGGATCGGGCGCTGGAGATCGCTTTGTCCGTCATCAGGGAGCATTTGGAGGATTCTGACCTAGACGTGACGCTGGTCGTGTCCGGGCGGAGCTCCTATCAGATTGCCTCCGGACTGGTGGAGCGTATTGACGCGTTCATTGACGAAAACTACGTTGCCGAGCGTACCGCGGAAGAGTCTGGCGGCGCATTCAAAGGCCTTTCCGAATCTAGACGGCGGAGAAAACACTGGAAGCGGGGAACCTATCTGGGAAGTGTGCATCTGGATACGCTCCCCTCTGATGCCATGGCCTCGTCGATGGCCGATCTGACGGAGGAGGACAGAGGGGAAGATGTGTCTTACGCACCGGTTGCGGAAGTTGCCCTTCCTTCTCCTGCTCCGAAGCCGGAAAAGACTTCTTTGGAGGACGCGATAGGCAACTTGGGTGAAAGCTTTCAGGAAAGGCTGCTTCGTATGATTGGCGAGCGGGGGATGACCGATCCGGAGGTTTATAAGCGCGCAAATGTAGACCGCAAGCTCTTTTCGAAGATCCGGTGCAGTGAGGATTACATCCCGAAGAAAAAGACCATCGTCGCCCTTGCGATTGCGCTGAGGCTAAGCCTGGATGAGGCCAAAGACTTGCTGGCCAGCGCTGGTCTCATGCTGACCAACAACAGCAAGGCGGATGTGATCGTGAGATTCTGCCTGGAAAATGAGATTTATGACATCTTCGAGGTGAACGCACTGCTGTTCAAATACCATCAGCCGATTCTGGGATAATCACTGTCGCTTTGCAAGCGACCACGTCCATCTGCAAACCCTCTATACTCGCATCATCAAAGGAAAACGATGACAAGGAGGACTTGCAAGATGAAGAAGAAATTGACAGAACTGGTGATGATCCTGGATAGAAGCGGCTCCATGGAAGGTCTGGAGAGCGACACCATCGGCGGCTACAACAGCATGTTGCGGCGGCAGAAGGAAACGGAGGGCGAAGTACTGGTTTCCACGGTGCTCTTCGATGACCGAAGCGAGGTGCTCCATGACCGGGTTCCGCTTTCCAAGATACCGCAGATGACGGGAAAAGAATACTATGTGCGCGGTTGCACGGCGCTGCTGGATGCGGTCGGCGGCGCAATCCACCACATCGGAAAAATCCATAAGAAGACTCGGGAGGAAGACCGGCCGGAGAAGACCATCTTTGTAATCACCACGGACGGTTTGGAGAATGCCAGCACAGAATACTCCTACGGCCGGGTAAAGAAGATGGTGGAACGTCAGAAAGAAAAGTATGGCTGGGAGTTCCTGTTCCTGGGGGCGAATATCGATGCCATCGAGACTGCCGGGCGATTGGGCATCAGAGCAGACCGGGCGGCCAACTATAACAGTGACCACGTGGGAACAGCACTGAATTACGAAGTGTTGGCCGATGCCGTTTGCGAGATGCGGGGTGCCGCAGCACCCATCGGTGCGGATTGGAAGAGGCGCATCGACGAAGATTATGAAAAACGCAGCGGAAGAGGAAGCCGGAGCACGTCGTACTGGACCAGCAGGTGAAGGACGAGGAGCATGGCGGATGGTACGTCAAGAGGCTTGGCAGATATGTGTCCGCTCCTCTCCACAGCGGGGATCCTTCGTTCGACATCAACTGCCGTTGCCGGGTGACCGCGAGGGTGAAGTATCTCAAGGAAGGAAGCGCCGGGGAAGCCTACACGTACAAGGAATGGAAAGAGGCACAGGAAGCGTTTGACAAGGTTCCCTCGGATGACACCGGGTGGAAGCGCAGCTTCGACGTCTTCCGGGAACCTGCGGAGGAGGCAGCACGGAAGATCAACCCGCATTTCGGAGAGGGTGCCAAATGGGAAAACAACTGCCAGCGGTGCGTCCAGGCGTACGAGATGAGAAGAAGAGGATACGACGTGCAGGCAAAGCCGATGACTCTGGACAAGCATGGGCGGATGGACATGGACGACGCAGTCCTGAAGAACTGGAAGAATGTGTTCGAGAACGCGTCGTGGGAACAGATCGGGATCTATGAGGACGACCTCGCCGAGATCAAGAAGCAGATGGGGAAGTGGGGAGACGGTTCCCGCTCTCAAATATGCGTCACCTGGCCAAACGGCAGGGGTCATGTGTTCAGTGCCGAGCAGATCGGCGGGGAAACCGTCTTCATCGATCCGCAGAATTCCCATGCGGATACCTCAGAATATTTCCGTAAACTGAAGAAAGGGTGTACAATGTTTGCAAGGGTCGACCAGCTGAAGCCGACCAAACTGATAAAGGAGTGCTGCTTCCCTTATGATCACGCTTGAAGAGGCTCAGGCCATTGCAAGAAAATTCACGATTTTCCCGTATCCTGATGATTTAGGCAATGAAACGGACGATTGCTGGATTTTTTCATTCGGTCTTCCTCCAGGACCGGATGGGAAGCTGCCAGGTCCCGGATGTTATCAGTATGTCAGTGTGGACAAGGCTGACGGGAAGGCGACAGACATACATATGCCAAGCAAAGAAGCTTTTGCTCTCCTTGACCGGTCAAGAACCATACATCTCCATTGGGACTGACAAAAGAGAGCGATGAGCCATGATTCCCGGTTTTCCGGGGATTTTTTCATGCCCATGCGAAAAGGAGGCCTTGCTGAAGACCTCCCAGGGTATGACACTTCCGAAAAAGGTCAGAGCAGTTTCTTGTAGTTGATGTCGAACGCGCCTGCGAGCTTCTTTGCCACGCGGGGGCCGATAGGGCGCTTGCCTGCTTCCATGAGAGAGATGTTCGGGATGGCCACGCCCGACTTCTCGGAAAGCTGGGCCTGGGTCATGTCCGCGTTCTCCCGGCGGATGCGCAGGACGTCGCCCGGTCTCGTCAGTCCCTTTATCCGCTTGTACCAGTCCGAATCCTTGATTTCCTCGTACTGCTCGTCATCGTCGGCAGAAGGGGCCGGGGTGATCTTGATTCCGGGGATGTTCTTCCGGAGGATGTCGGCAATCACATCCGCTCCCTCGCCGAAGATCGAGACGTCAATATGGTGCGCTTTCTCCACTACCCGCATATTCCACCTCCACACGGATTGTTCCTTCTTCCCAGTACAAGACTGCCACCCAATGGTATGAGAGATGGCAGTGGTATTTGTTATGGCCGAGCCCTGAAAAGTGGGGAGTTGAATGAGAATCCTGAATCAAGAAATCGGCTTCCAGTGCATGACTGACAACCAAGAGCCGTCACCGGAAGCACCCTTGGGTGGACGCTTTACGGAGCGTTGAATAGGCGTTTCATTGGCGTTTACTGAATGCCAACAATTTGCTTAGAGCGCCAGACGGGAATCGAACCCGCATCTCAAGCTTGGGAAGCTCGTATCTTAACCATTGGACTACAAGCGCAATGTTTCTAGAGGCTAAAATACCACAATCAGGCGGAAATGACAAGCGAGGTTTTGCATTGTTGCATTCTGCCGCTGGTTTTGGCATGATGAGACATATGTCTGGTACACTCAGTAGCCGCTGGGCTGGATTCGAGCCTAGGGCAAAAGCTTTATATGTGTCTTCCTTTCCCAAGGTGGAGCGGTTTCCCTATTGGTTGATTTGTGCCGTAGCCTACCTTCCAGGGTTCCATTTCCGGACCTGGTACATCGACGGGAAGTTCATCGGTTTGACCTATACGCTGACGCGTCACAGCATGTCGGTGATCTACTACTTGGCTGTAGTTGAAGTTGACCGGGGCAAGGGCTATGGGGCGATGATTCTGAAAGAGCTGTGCAAGCTTCGCCCCCGTACCGCCCTGATTACGGAAAGTGACGACATACAGGCGGCCAATCGGACGCAGCGTCAGCGCCGGATTGCCTTTTACTTGCGCAATGGCTTTGTCCAGACCGGGTGGCAGCTGGCGGACTATAGCGGTCTGTACGATATCATGGCAACGGTTCCTGACCTGAACGTGAAGAAGGTCCGCCACCTTATCGGCAGATTCACCCCATGGGTCCAGAGCAGGCTCGTCAAATCACCAGAGGTTCCTTCTCAAGGTGTTTGACCAGGATCAGTAGCGCGACCGTCGTGTAGATGCCTGCGGCCAACCACGCAGCCGGGTCGCCCGCGACGGAAAGCAGGTAGCTGTGGGTGTGGGTCGCGATGGTCGCCATGACCCATCTTGCGGCCAGCTCGACGATGCCGCTGATGACGGTGAGCGTCGCGTACCCGCAACCCTCGAGGCTGTTGCGGCAGATGAAAATCATCGAAAGCGGAATGAAGAAAAGCATGGAAAGGAAAATATAGGTCTCAGCCCATGGCATCATGCTCTGGATGTCCGTCCCGCGCGAGAAGAACAACCCCATCATCGCGGAAAGCATGCTCTTCAACAGCAGGGCTGCCAGCACGGAATAGACGACCATCATTGCCGTCGCGGTCCTGACGCCTTTCTTGATCCTGGAAAGCGTGTGCTTTCCCCAGTTCTGGCCGCAGAAGTTCGCCATGGTGGTGCCGATGGCCGGCATCGGCTGGGTGACGATGCTCTGGATCTTGCTGGCCGCGGTGAAGGCGGCGACGGCCGTGGAGCCGAACAGATTGATCGCCCCCTGCATGATCATGGTACCGATGGCGGTGATGCCGTACTGCATCGCCATCAGCATACCCATGATCATCTGGAACCTGACATGCCCACGCTTTGGCAACCATTCATCCTTTTGGGGAATGATCATGCGGACCTTCTTCACCAGGAAGACCAGGCAAAGGAGGGCGGAGATGCCTTGGCTGATCACGGTCGCCCAGGCGGCTCCGGCCACCCCCATATGGAGCCCGATGATCATCCACAAATCCAGAATGGTGTTCAGCGTGGCGCTGATGATCAGGAAGACAAGCGGGGCACGGCTGTTGCCGACCGCTCGCAGGAACCCGGAAAGCAGGTTGTAGAAGATCGTCGTGACGATGCCAAGGGCGATGATCAGGATGTAGGCATAGGCCATGTCGTAGATGTCGCCCGGGGTGTGCATCATCGTGAGCATCTTCCGCATGAAGACGGAAAACCCGACAGTGAGGCCGATCGTGCAGAGCAGGGAAAGGATTATTCCGCTCGCGACGCTTCGCCGGACCCCTTCATGGTCTCCAGCCCCGAAACGTTGGCTGGTCAGGACGGCGAACCCGTTGGTCAGGCCTTGGGCGAAACCAGTGACCAGGAACATGATGGTTCCGGTGGATCCTACGGCAGCCAAGGCCTGCGGTCCAAGCGTATGGCCCACGATGGCTGTATCGGTCATGTTGTAGACCTGCTGGAGCACGTTGCCGATTGCGATGGGGATGGTGAAGTCCAAGATGTGTCTGGCCACCGACCCCGTGGTCATGTCTTGCTGCATATGTCTCTGGTATTAGCCGGTTATTCGCGTTCTGTCTAGAATCCATTCACACGGAAAACACATGGAAACCATTCCAATTGTTGGAAAAGTACGGTATGTTTCACGGAATGAAACGACTTTCCTTCCTGATTGTCGCAACCGCCTGTTGCGCCACTCCTTTGGCTGCGGGGACCAGTATCAGTTTTGGGGGTGGGGTTTCGGCCGCCTGGTATCAGGCCTATGTCGAGGATGATGCGGACCTTCTCTTCCGTTCGGCTGCGGAGTTCTCCTCGGCTCCGACCATCGGCCTCAAGTTCGGGAACAGCGGCTTGTACGCGTATGTGCCCGTCGCGTATACCAGCCCATCCATGGAGTTCAACGACAAACGCTTGAAGCCCTGCATGAAGGCGGGATTCGGCATGAGGGGGGAGTGGTTCTTCACCGGCGTGGTCGGAGCGATGCTCTCCGTTTCGGCCAACCAAGGTTTGTACATGAGCGCCGATGACGGCGAATTCGCTTCGTTCACCATAGGAACAGGGCCTCTTTTCCTCCATCAGCTCGGTCGGTCCGACCGCGTGGTGGTCTCGGTGCCGGTGGGCCTTGACATCAGGGACGATGTGGTCGCCCCCACCTTGGGCGTCGGGGTGACCTACTATCATGACGTGAGGCTGAGATGACGGGAAAAAGGCTGTTACTGGTGTTGCTCTGCGTGGCGTCCCTGCTGTGTGCCGGGTGCGAGCTCGTCACGGAGGAACCGAAGCGCAACGTCCATTTTGTCGGTGTCGGCTTGTCCTATAAGCTGTCATCGGGTACTGCTGGATCCGGAGTCCTGATTCCCGTCGGCACGGAATCGGGCACAGTGCTCCCAAGTTGTCTGAATGATGTCGCAAACGTCTATGCCCGGTTCTCGACGAGGGGCTATGATTCCTTCACCAGCTATAGTGGAGACAGCTCGTTGACCTATATCACCGATGCGAACGGGACCATCGATTCGTATTCCCTCTGTGTTTCCGCCCTGGACTCAGTGGCTTCCACAGCCAAGGATTCGGACCTGACAATCTTCTACTATAGCGGTCACGGGTACGGCGACGGATCGCTGGCGCTGACCGATGGGACTACCCGGACGGTTCCGGGCAATACCTACGTGATGGGCAAGCTGTTGGGTATCGATACCCTGCTTGCGAAGCTGTCCGCAATCGCTGGGGACAAACTGGTGGTCATGGACTCCTGTTATTCCGGCAGTCTGGCGGAGGAATGGGCCGACCACAGTTCCGAGGGACTCGAGCGATTCTTTGCCAGCCATGGCAGCTCCAACATCTATGTCCTGACCGCCTCGGCCGCTGACGAGAAGTCTTTCTGCAACTCGGAGTACGGGTTTTTCACCCATACCGTGACCTCGTTGCTTGCGGACAATTCCCGGATCGCCTTCAGCGACTTGTATGCCGCCGTTTCGGAGTATTTCGCGGACCAGATCTTTGAGGAGTACGGCATCCTCCACGAGATGCATCCGACCAGCAATACCTCGGTTCCGCTCGACCTGCTGGTCTGAATCCGGTTTCGGCCACGTTGACAGGGATGGGCGGAAACTTTAGCTTCTGAGATATGGATTCCTATGTATTGATTGACGGAGGGTTCCTCCGCAAGCGCTGCCGTGAGCTGCGCACCAAGCTCCGGGCCGAAGATATCCCCTATGTCGCCCAACAACTGATGAAACGGGAAGGGGCCGAACAGGAGCTGTTCCGGATCTACTACTACGATTGTCCCCCTTTCGCCCAGGAGGTGCAGTTGCCTGTCACCGGCGAGATCCACCGGTTCAGCCAGGACCCGCTATACGCCCAGCAGATGCTCTTTCTCAACCAGCTCAAGGATTTGGACCATGTCTGGGTGAGGGAAGGGGTGCTTTCCTTCCAAGGGTGGCAGCTCAGGCGCGACGTGTATGACCGGGACTTTTCCAACCCGATTCCACGTCTGGATGATTCCTGCTTTCTTCCCCAGTTCGAGCAAAAGGAGATCGATACCCTGATTACCATGGATATCCTGCAGGCAGCCCAGGAACGGACTGTCAGGAAATTGTTCCTGATCGCTGGTGATACCGATTTCGCTCCAGCCCTGCGCTTTGCCCGTGAGCATGGCATCCAGGTCTATCTTTTCACCTTGGGCAACAAGGTGAAACAGGAGCTGCGAGAGAACGCCGACGTCGTTGTGACCGAACCGCTCAGGACTGAAGCGGCAAGGTGACCGTGAAGGTCAGAAGTCCGTCGTCCCAGGTGGCCGCGATGGCGCCGCCATGGGTTTCGGCGATGCTCTTGGCGATTGCCAGCCCCAGACCGAAGTTCGAGTTGGAACTGCTTTCAGGATTGGCTTGGTAGAATCGGTCGAACAGGTGCTCCAGCTGTTCCTTGGAAAGCTCTTCGCTGGGGTTTGCCACCGAAAGGAGGGCATGCCCATGCCGGGAGCCCACCATGATGGTGACGGTGCTTTGTTCGGGAGCGTGGCTTGCCGCGTTTTCCAGCAGCGTGGAAATCAGCTTCTGCAGGTTCCGTTTGGATCCTTTCACCATCACGTGCGGCTCGATTTCCCGTGTCAGTTTCTGAGTTTTCTCCTCGAGCAAGGCCTCCATCAGCATGGCGACGTTTGACGCCATCTCCGAAAGGTCAAGGGTGACGAACGAAGCCCTCTGGTCCACCTCGTCGAGCTTCGCCAAGGTGAGCAGTTCCCCAATCAGGTTCCCCATCGTCTCAGACTCTTCCTGTATGACATCCAATTCCTTGCATGGCCCTAGTTTGGCCTCAATCAGGTCTGCGTTGGCCCGAATGGAGGCAAGCGGGGTCTTCAGCTCATGGCTGCAGTCGGCGGTGAACTGCTGTTGCCGTTTAAAGGCTTCTTCCGCGGGTTTGAGCAGGATGGTGGCAAGTCGCCGGGCCAGCACGAAGAAAATGAGCGCCGAGACCAGGAGAATCAGCGAGGTACGGATGACCAACCTCGTCATGCCACGCTTGACAACCGTAAGGTCCATGACCATATAGAAGCCACCCCACTGGCCCACATCGCCATGGTACAGAAAGTTCTGGTAGATTCCATCGTGTTCCTTGGCATCGACGATCGCCTGTGCCTGGATGGTGGTGAGGAAGCTGTTCTCGCCGGAGTACTCGATCGAGGTCACTTTCCGGGTCCGGGAGACTCCGATGGTGGCGAAATCTTCCTGTTCCAGATAGGAAAGCCCCGGAGGAACCTCGTCGCCATCTTCCCCCTCCAGCGCGTTGTTGCTCAGCCGGGAGTAGGTCATCAAGCTCATCTTCGCCCGTTCCTGGAAGCTGAAGTAGGAAAGGAAAAGATAGGAAACGGCCAGGACAAATGCTACCGCGAAGAACGAAAGGAACAAGGTGAGAACCACCTTTTTCCGAAGCATGTCGAGTGATTGGGTTGTTTTGGCCATGGTTCCCATAGTAACGAGAATCCTATGAGGGAACAAGAAATGCAGGAATGGAGTTTTGTGGTATTTGGTTGGGGGACCTGAAGGTATGAAAAATTTATGGCTAAAAAAAACATCCTATGCTAATTTTACGCTAGTAGGAGGATCGTTCATGAAACGGAAACCGATCGCACGCATCACGATGGCTGCCATCCTCTATGTCTTGCTACTCATTGGTTGTGATGCGTTGGATTCTGCCATGGATACCATGAGCAAGAACCTGTATGAAGAGTCTGGACTTGTCAGCGCCGACACCTCGAGCGCTGACGATGTGGCGGGACAAGTCGCAGGCCTTACCGCTTTCACGGTATACGACACATCGAATACGGCCGATATCGAGAAGATTGCTGCCCAGTATGGGTACTCGGTGGAAAGCGGGGATGGTAAGGCAATTTTCGACTCGCTGAAAAACGTGCTCGACGAGGCAGGCCTTGGGTCGTTGAAAGTCATGACCCCGCAAGAGCAGGAAGCCGCGGACGCGTTGACCAAGAGCGTTTCCAAAGCGCTTGCCTCCGAGGCGGCGAAAAAGGAACTGGTGGACCAGCTGGGCAAGGAGGCGACTGGCGACTCGCTGCAAGCCGCCAAGCAGAGCCTGCAGCTGCTCAACAAGGTGGTCGAGGCTGTCAAAACGGACGATGTATGGACGGCGATGGGCATCGATAAAAACGATTCCATCAAGGAAGTGGTCACCGAAGTGCTGGATTCCCTTTCCACCATCGAGGACGCCACCATCACCCAGGGCGACGTGCTGGTCCTGCAGATGACCACGAACGTCATCTCCAGCACCATCTCCACCTATGTGGCCCAAGCCGCGTCTGGAAGCACCGACGTCTCCCCGGTGAAGGTCGCCGAGGACCTGCTTTCGGGTGTCCAGAACATCCAGAATGTCGCGGGGGAGCTGGACGGCAGCACCAAAGGCTTCTTCGATTTCAAGATCGGCGATTTGCTCGACAAGCTTGAAGGCTGAGGAGGATAGCAGATGAGAAAACGTATTCTGATAGGATTGTCCTTGATAGCAGCCGTGTCGTCCGTTTTCGGAACCGACGTCTCGCCAAGTTCCGTCCCCTATACGCTCTGTGGCGAGGTTTTCGGTCCGACGAGCGCCCGCGTCACCGGCATGGGAGGCGCGGGGTTGGGAATGACCGGTTACTCGGACGCGTTCCTCTACAATCCCGCCGCCTTGGGAGAGTCTCGCTTCCGGCTGTCGATTCCAACAATCAGCGTGACGGTATTCAATCCTAGGAAAATCAACGACACCGATTTCTTTGATGACGTGAAGGACGCCGATTGGGTGAACGCGGCTGATGATCTGATGAGCACGTTGACCTACGGCATGAACGAGCTGGAACGCGTCGACCTGGGCATCAACGGCCAGTTCGGTCACGTAGGGGTTGCCCTGAACACCAGGGAGCGGATGCTTGCCAACCTGAATACCTCCAGCTACGTGGACGGCGAATACATCCTTGAGGACACGACGGCCTTGACTGTCGGTTTCGGCTATCGCTTCCCGCTGTTCAGCGACCAGTTTTCCCTGGATATCGGGGCCAACGCCCAGTTCCTCTATCAACTCTACACCCAGGCGATCGACAAGGCGACAATCGACGCCTTTATCGACGACCAAAGCGACCCCACCTTCCCGCTTGTGGCAGGCTGGGCCATACCGTTTGCCGCCGGGGCCAACCTGAACCTGCCGCTGGGCTTCCGTGCCAGTGGCGTGGTGCGGAACCTGAACGGAAAGTTCCGCTACCAGCTGTTCTCCGAGGCGAAGGACTTCGACTTCGGCAAGAGCCTGAAGGGTGAGGACTTCTCCTACGACGCGGGTGTCCGTTTTGACGTGGGGGCGATGTGGACTTCGCCGTTTCCCATGCTGAACAAGCTCTTCCGCCCAACCGTCTCGGTCGACGTGCTGGACGTGGGCGATATCGGCGGCAAGGAAGATTTGCTCAGCAGCTTGTATGCGGGAGCGCAGGTCACCCTGTTCGATTTCCTGGATGTGCGCTGCGGCCTTGCCCAGGGTTACCAGAGCGTGGGTGTCGGACTTGACGTCCTGGTCTTCCACATCGATGCCTCCTACTGGAGACGCGAGTACGGAGAGGACTATCTGGACAAGAGTATCGACGCGCTGACGCTCCGCTTCCAGTTGCTTACCCGCTGACCAGCCAGTTGCGCGGTCTCGAGGGGCTGGCCGATGTGGCCAGCCCTTTCGCATGCGCGCGCAACGGGTGTTTTCGGTCCCCTTGAGGGTTTTTCCTAGGGTATTTCGGTACTTGCTGTGCGAAATCGCTACACTTTGTATGGAAAACGTGCCATACTGGTGCCACTTTCTCTCAAGAGGTATATATGGAGAGTTTTGGTGCTTGGGGACTGATTCCCCCGATTCTGACCATCACGCTTGCTTTTGTGACGAAGGACGTGGTGGTTTCCTTGTTTCTGGGTATTTTCACGGGTTCGCTGATTGTCTCAGAAGGCAATCCTTTTGCCGCCATGACGCACTTGGTCGACCTGATCGCCGGAAGCTTGAATGACGGATGGAACATCCGTATCTTCCTTTTCTGCGCCATGCTTGGTGGACTGGTCGGCATGCTGAGCCGTACCGGCAGTGCCAAAGCGTTCGGCCGATGGGCGGCGAAAAAGCTGCATAGCGGCAGGTCCTCGTTGCTGATGGCATGGTTCTGCGGCCTGCTTATTTTCGTCGACGACTATTTCAACAGCCTTGCGGTCGGGACGGTCATGCGGCCGATTACCGACAAGCACAAGATTCCCCGCGCCCAGCTTGCCTATATCCTCGACAGCACCGCGGCCCCGGTCTGCATCCTGATGCCGATTTCCTCATGGGTCGTCACAGTCATGTCGATCGTGAAGGGGAGCGAGGGTTTCGAGCAGTTCGGCATCAGCGAGCTATCGTTTTTTCTTCGTACCATACCCTATAACATCTATGCGATCCTGACCCTGGTCATGGTGCTGGCCACCACCCAGGCCAACCTCAATTTCGGACCGATGGCGGCAAGCATCCGGTACGCCAAGAGCACAGGCAAGCTGTACAACGAAGCCTACGGCCAGGCTCCCGGCGAGGTTTCGGTGGAGGAAGGCTCCGCCCGTGCCCGCGCCATCGACATGCTGCTACCCATCATCGTCCTGATCGTGATTGCCGTCCTGATGTTCCCGGTGACCACCTGGATGCAGGCACGGGATGGCGTGGCAACCGTCACGATTGCCGACGCCATGCGCTCGATGAGCCTGGCTGACGCGTTCAACAATACTGACGCATCTTGCGCGCTCTTCTACGCGGTCATTTTCACCACGGTGATTACGTACATCTATTATCTTTGTCGCGGATTGTTCACCCCGAAAACTGCCAGCGACGCGTTGGTCGACGGCATCAAGAGCATGGTTCCAGCCCTGATCATCCTGACCATGGCATGGACGATTGGCGCAATCATCAAGAGTAGCCCGGAGGATGGTGGCCTTGGCCTTGCCACGTTCCTTTCCAAGACCGTTGTCGGTGGCGGGTTCCCCCTGCAGCTGGTCCCCATCATCGCCGTCGCCCTCTCTGCTCTGATTTCCTTTTCCACCGGCACCTCGTGGGGGACCTTCGCCATCATGATTCCCATTGTCATGCCGATTGCCGTAGGTCTTGCCGAGGCAAAGGGGCTGAGTGAAGCGGCCACGCTGAACGCTACCCTGATTGCCGTGGGCGCAGTGCTTTCCGGAGCGGTCTTTGGCGACCATGCCTCGCCAATCAGCGATACGACGATTCTCTCCTCGGTCGGTTCTGGTTGTCCCCACCTGGAGCACGTGAAGACCCAGATGCCTTACGCGGTGACGGTGGTGCTCTGTGCATCGTTCGGTTACCTGCTCGGGGGTGTTTTCTTGAACGAGATTGTCGCCTGGATTGGTACTCTGGTCGTTTTTGCCCTTGCGCTGGCCATCCTTCCCCGGAAGTGGGCTCAGGGCTGATTATAGTCTGATCATCCTCACGTCACCCATCAGCGCTACCTCGCGTGTGTCATGGGTGACGAGGATGGTGGTTTTCCCTTGGGCGAGTTCCAGGAACAGCCTGATTACCTCTTCCTTCGTCTCGTCGTCCAGTCCCGTGAACGGCTCATCCAGCAGGAGGATGTCGCTTTGTGCGGCAAGAGCCCTGGCGAGCGCCACGCGCCTTTGCATCCCGCCCGAAAGATATTTGACTGGCTGTTTCAGGCTGTCTCCGAGTCCCAACTCTGTAAGGATCCGATCCGCTGTCTCCGGGCCGGAGACCAGCCGGACATTGGCGCTCGCGGAAAGGTTCTTGCAGAGCCGGTCCTCCTGGAAGGCCATGGAAAAGCGCTTTCCCCTCAGAGCCGAGAGGTCTCCCGAGTCTGGTTGCTCGAGACCGCAGATGATCCGAAGCAGGGTGGTTTTTCCGCTCCCGGAAGGGCCGACAAGGACATTGATTTTTCCCTCTTCAATGGTGAAGGTCCGGTCTTGAAAGACAGAGTGCTTGCCGTAGCTTTTCGACAGATGGGAGATGGTCATGTTGCCACCTCCAGTTTGCGGGCCAGCTTTCGGAACAGCCCGAGGACCAGATGCTCGCAGAGCACGCTGATCAGAGCGATGGTCAGCGTCCAGGCAAACAGGCTGGCGGTATCCAGATAGGTCTTCGCCTGATACAGATGGTCGCCGATGGTGTGGTCCGGTAATCCGATCACTTCGGCGGCGATGCCACTTTTCCAGGCAAGGCCGAGCCCGAGCGAGCAGGCACTATGGAAAAAGGGCATCACTTGGGAAAGGTAGATGCTGGCGATCCGCTTCCGCTGGGGGATCTGGAAGAGGTCCGCCATCTCCAGCAATTGCTTGTCCGTGCTTTCCAGCCCTTCCAGCACATTGGCGTAGACCAGCGGGAAGCACATCAGGAAACTGGTCGCGATTGCGAGGTTCCTCGAGGGAATCCAAATCAGGAGCAGGATGATGAACGAGGCGACCGGAATCGTCTTGATGGTCTTCACCAGAGGGGAGAGCAGGGCCTTGACGCCCCGGCTCCGGTAGGAGAGAACCGCCAGGATGATGCCGGTAAGGACCGACAGGAGAAAGCCCAAGGCAATCCGCTTCAGCGTGTTGAGAATCGAGTACCAGAATTCACCCTGCCCGACGAGACTGGCCAGCCGCGTCAGGACGGTGACCGGGCCGACAAGCAGGACGCGTTCATGGACAAGGGCGCTGGCGGCTTGCCAGACGACCAGCCAGAAGGCCACGGCGACAACCGCCGTGACCCTGGTTTTTCCCTTAGAGAACATAGAAGGACGCGTCGGGGACCTTCCCGCTTACAGCTTTCGGGTTCTGCTTGTACAGCTCGTCCAGATAGCCGGACAGTTTGGTCTGCATCTCTTTGCCAGTGATGTCGACAATGTTGCAGTGGGGAATCGCTTTCTCGGCCACCTTGGCCGGGATGATGCCGAAGCTGCCGGTGAGAGCCGCGGCTTGCTTGATGTTCGCGGGGTCGGTCATAAAATCGACGCTTTGCTTGTAGCTGTTCATGAAGCGGTTGACCGCGTTGGGGTGCGTCTCTAGGAACTGTTTCCGCACCACGACGACTGCGGTGATCATCGAGCTCCCTTCGCTCTTGGCCTCCCATTCCTTGGTCAGGTCAAGCACGACCTTCAGCCCGGGATTCTGCATCTGCGCCACGGTGACGAAGGGCTGGGGCAACAAGGCGATTCCATCCTCCACCTGCTTCAAGGCCGCGACGCACTCGGCGTGCTCGCTCTTCCATTCGATGGTCAGGTCTTTGTCCGGATCCAGTCCGTTCTGTTCCAGGATGGTCCTCAGCCCGTATTCCGGAGTGGCGCCTTTCCCACTTGCATAGATGGTGCGCCCTTTCAGGTCTTGGACCGACTTGACGGTGTCGCCGTTCTCGACGACGTAGATGACGCCGAGGGTGTTGATGGCGAGCGCCTTGATCTTGCCGTCGGTGTTGTTGTACAGCACGCTGGCCAGGTTGGCCGGGATGGCGGCGATGTCGACCGCTCCCTTGGCGATCAGCGGGACCGCTTCGGTCGGAGAGCCGAGCAACTGGAAACTGTAGTCGTTATGGTCTACCGGACCGTTTTTGGCCTCGTCCATCAGTTTTGCCATGCCAATCGAGGTAGGCCCCTTGAACGCGAGGACCCGGACCGGCACCTCTTCGGTGGCATAGGCGACGCCTTCCTCCCTGGTACCGTTCGCAAAGACCGGCACGATGAGGGAAAAAAGCAGTACGAGAACAAGAAAACGCTTTTTCATGTGGTTGATTCCTCCAAATAGTTTTGTAACGCGGTCGTGTCCACCGCATAGGTTTTCGGGGATTCCTGTTTCAGGATGCCCGACTTCTCCAGATTGGAAAGTTCCCGGAAGAGCGTCGCGCGGCTCATGCCCAGGACGCTGCTGAGCGCCTGTTTGTTCCGGAGAACCACCTTGCCTTGGTTCTGGTGGTCCTGGATATACAGGCAGAGCCTGCGGTGGGCGCCGGGACCACTGAGGGAGTTCAGCCTTCCCAACAGGAACTGTAGCTTCTCATTGCAAAACCGCGCGAAGGCCTCCATGGCTTTCGGTTGCTCGAGAAGGCGCTGGCGTACCAGCTCTTTGTCCACCAACGCCAACGTGGTCTTCGACCTTGCCTGGATGGTGGTGGGGAGATTGGCCTCAAGAAACAGGTTGGAGACGCCGAACAGGCCGCCTTTGCCCACTTGGTTGATCAGGAGCGCTCCGCCGGTCGCGACTCCGGAGGAGACCCTGACCGAACCATCACATACCAACGCAACCTGCGGTTTGCCATCCAGCTGGTCGCTGGTGCGCTCGCCACGGGCCAGTGTGGAGATGTGAATTTCCGATGGGGAGATGTGGCAAAGGCTAAAAAGCCAGTTCTGCGTGGGGTCCATGGCCAGACTATAGAATTAAATCCATTCTTTTTCAATATAAATCGTCTCAAATAAGACTATTTGTTGAAAAGCAACTGCTGTAAAAGGGTTTTGATAACGGTACATCTATGATACAATTGGTGCAATCAAAGGTTAATCTTCTTATGGAGGGAAACGAATGAAGAGACTGACTTCTGTGTTGTTGACCATGGGTCTTGCCGCCAGCCTGTTCGCGGGTGGTGCCTCGGAAACGGCAACACCCGCCGCTCAAGCAGAGGCGAAGAAAGACAACCAGGTGACGATCCGCTTGATGACCGATGCCACAGGTATCGATGACAAGAGCTTCAACGCCGCCGCATGGAGGGGCATCGTCCACTTCTACGGGGACACTGTCGAGAACACCAAGAACAGGGGCAAGCTGTATGACGTCGTGACCGCGCAGACCCAGGACATGTACATCCCGAACCTGCAGCAGGCGACCGACGAGGGCTACAGCCTGATTTGCGCCACCGGTTTCACCTTTGCTGATGCTCTGCAGCAGGTCGCGAACCAGAACCCGAACCAGAACTACATGATTGTCGATGTCGACTGGCTCCAGGGCGACAACATCCTGCAGTTCATCTTCCGCGAGGAAGAGGGCTCCTACCTGGTCGGCATGGTCGCCGCGCTGCAGGCCAAGGCCGATGGCATCACTGCTCCGAAGTTCGGATTTATCGGTGGTGTTCCTGGCGCGACCATCACGAAATTCGAGATGGGCTACATCCAGGGTATCCGCTCCGTCTATCCCGACGCCGAGATCGTCGACTACTACACCAACGACTGGGGTGCTCCTGACAAGGCGAAGGCTCAGGCGAAGAACTGGTACGACAACGGCGTCTACTGCATCTTCTCCGCTGCCGGCGGAAGCGGTAACGGCACGATCGCGCAGGCGAAGGAATACCGCTTGCAGGGCAAGAACGTCTGGGCAATCGGCGTTGATTCCGACCAGTACGAGGACGGCCTGTATGCTGATGGCAAGTCCGCTGTCCTGACCAGCATGGTCAAGAAGGTAGAGACCGCCACCGAGCTTGCCCTCAACATGGTCAAGGATGGGCAGTTCAAGGGACAGGTCATGCATATGGGTATGGCTGAGAATGGTGTGGACTACTCCTCCGCTAACGCGGCCCTGTCCAGCGGCGTCACCCAGACGGTCGATGCCGCCAAGGCCGACATCATCAGTGGCAAGATCAAGATCTACGGCAAGTACTCGGAAGCTCTGGCTGCCGGTGCCGTTCCTCAGGGCCTCGCCGCGAAGGACGACTGATTCCCCGTGTTTGCAAGAAGGCGGCGTGCGGTTGCATGCCGCCCTTTTATCTAAGGTATTCGTCGAGTGCCTTACGTAGAAGGAGCTCAGTTTGGCAGATACATACGCGATTGAAATGAACGGGATCACCAAGACCTTCCCGGGCATCGTCGCCAACGACCATGTGACGCTTGACGTGCGCAAGGGCGAGGTGCTGGCGTTGCTCGGTGAGAATGGCGCGGGAAAATCCACGTTGATGTCGATCCTCTTCGGCGCCTACAGCGCTGACGCGGGAACCATCAGGATCTACGGGAAGGAAGTCCAGATCAAAAACCCGAACGTAGCCACAGAACTGGGTATCGGTATGGTGCATCAGCATTTCAAGCTGGTGCACAACTATACGGTCACCCAGAACATCGTTCTCGGCATGGAGCCGAGGAACAAGTTCGGCCTGCTTGACCTGGAAAGCGCGGAAAAGCGCGTGCGGGACCTGACCGACCAGTATGGCCTGAATGTCGACTGCGATGCCGTCATCGATGACATCACCGTCGGCCAGCAACAGCGCGTCGAGATTCTGAAGGTGCTGTACCGCAACGCCAACATCATCATCTTCGACGAACCGACCGCGGTGCTGACCCCCCAGGAAATCGACGAGTTGATGGACATCATCCGCCTTTTGAAAGGTGAGGGCAAGACGATTGTCCTGATCACCCACAAGCTGAAGGAAATCAAGGCGGTCGCGGACCGGTGCACGGTCCTGCGCCGCGGGAAGGTGATCGGCACCGTCGATGTCGACAAGGTGACCGAGGAAGACCTGGCGGAGATGATGGTCGGACGGGCTGTCAGGTTCGAGCTGGAGAAGACTCCCTGCAAGCCTGGAAAGGTGATGCTTTCGGTCAATGACCTGGAAATCCATGATAGCCAGGGAAACAGGAAAGTCCACGACCTATCCTTCGACGTGAGGGAAGGCGAGATCCTCGGTATCGCCGGCGTCGACGGCAATGGCCAGAGCGAGCTCCTGTACGGCCTGACTGGCCTGCTGCCGGTGGCGAGCGGCACCATCACCCTTGATGGCCAGGATATCACCCACATGACAATCCGGCAGCGCATCGAGCATGGTCTGGGACATATCCCCGAGGACCGCCAGAAGCACGGCATCGTCCAGCAGTTCACTATCAGCGAGAATGGCGCCCTGAAGGACTATTACAAGCGCTATGCGGGCAAGATGGGCATCCTGGATTATCATGCGATGACGAAGAACGCCGAGAGCCTGATTGGGCAGTTCGACATCCGTGCCGGCGAGGGAGCCCAGACTCCCGCCGGTTCCCTTTCCGGTGGCAACCAGCAGAAGGTGATTGTCGCGCGCGAGATCAGCCTTTCCCCGAAGGTGCTGCTTGTCGCCCAGCCCACCCGCGGCCTGGACGTGGGGGCGATCGAGTACATCCGTCGTCGCCTGCTTGACGAGCGTGACAAGGGCCGTGCCATACTGCTCGTCTCCTTCGAGCTGGACGAGATCATGAACCTGTGCGACCGAATCGCCACCATCAGCAAGGGCACCTTGGTCGGCACCTATCAGGCTGGCGAGGTTTCCGAGCGTGATATCGGTATGATGATGGCTGGTTCCCGCAAGAAGGAGGGCGCATGATGCAGAAAAGCGATTGTAATCAGAAGGACCTGGCGCTCCGCCTCCTTGAATCCAACGGGTTCATCTCGGTCCTTGTGGTCATCCTGGGCTTCTTGGCCGGTACCATCCTGGTACTCCTGGTCGGAAGGAATCCGGGCAACATGTACAAGGCCATCTTGCAGGCGCTCAGCGGCTACAACATGGATAACGGAAAGATGAATGTCCGCTATGTCTTCGAGACCTTCAACTACGCGGTCCCCTACATCCTTTGCGGACTCTCGATGGGCTTCGCCGAGCGTGTCGGCCTGTTCAACATCGGCGGCGAGGGACAGTACATCATGGGCATGACCGTCGCGGAGGTCTTCGCGTTGCTCGGACCGCAGATTCCAGGACTTCACTGGTTTACCTGCTTGCTCCTGGCAACCCTGACAGGCGCGCTGTGGGGCGGGGTGGTCGGCGTCCTGAAGGCGAAGTATGAGGTCAGCGAGGTTGTCGGCACGATCATGCTGAACTATACCGCCCTGTATCTTTCCCGTATCATCTGCCTGCGCCTGCCTGGCGCCAATACCTACAAGACCGCCAACTATCCGGAGACGGCGCTACTGTTCAACTCCCTGTTCGACAAGGTGACCAACCACTCGATGCTGAACAACGGGCTTTTCTTCATGCTGTTCTGCGTGCTCCTGTATTGGTTCATCATGGAGAAGACCTCGCTTGGCTACGGTATGAGGGCCACCGGCTTCAATCGCGAGGCCGCGAGGGCGAGCGGCATCCCTGTCACCCGGAGCATCGCCCTCTCGATGGCGATTGCCGGAGCCTTCGCCGGACTTGCCGGCGGCATCGTCGCCCTTGGCTCGTTCCGCTACGGCCGTGTCATCAGCGGCATGGACAACTACGGCTTCGACGGTATCGCCGTCGCCCTCGTCGGGAACTGCCACGCGCTGGGGACGATGGTGGCTGGCTACCTCTTCGGCCTGTTGAAGAACGCCCAGCCGCTGATGCAGTCCCGCAATATCCCGAAGGAAATCACCTTCATCATCCAGGGCTTGATTGTCGTCTTTATCGCCCTGCGTAGCGGCGTCGTCCTGATTCGCCAGAACCTGGAGAAACGCAGACTGGCAAAGGAGATCGCATCCAAATGAGCACTATTCTTGGCATGATTCCCATGATTCTCATGATGGTGGCGCCGATTCTGATTTGCGCCATCGGCGGCATGATCAGCGAGCGCAGCGGTGTCACCAACATCGCCCTCGAAGGCCTGCTCTGCTTTGGCGGTTGTGCGGCTGCGATCACCCACAAGCTGCTCGAGCTTGCCGGTGTCAACCACAGCCTTTCCATTGTGACCGCCCTTTGCGTCGGTTCGGTCATCGCCGGCCTGATCAGCCTGATCCACGCCTATACCGCCATCGACCTGGGCGCCGACCAGACAATCAGCGGTACCGGCATCAACCTGCTTGCCAACGGTGCGACGATTTTCGCCAGCCAGATCTTCTTCAAGGCTGACCGCACCAAGGAGTTCCAGATGGGTATGCAGACAGACCGTCTGGGCATCTATCCGACTGCCTATATTGCCATCCTCGTAGTGCTGCTCGCCTGGTTCGTCCTCTACAAGCTGCCCTATGGCATGCATTTGCGTGCCTGTGGCGAGCACCCCGCCGCCGCTGAGTCGGTGGGCATCAATGTGCGCCGCATCCGTTACGAAGCGGTCCTGGTCAGCGGAATCCTCGGTGGGCTCGCCGGTGGCTGCTGCGTGCTGACCCAGACCATCCAGTACACCTCGAACACAATCAACGGCAAGGGCTTCATCGCGCTGGCCGCTGTCAGTTTCGGCCGCTGGACTCCGCTTGGCGTCACGTTGGCTTCCCTGCTTTTCGGGGCGGCCCAGGCGTTCAGCGTCATCGCCACCAACTTCGGGGCGCTGCGCGTGCTGCCAAGCGATTTCTTCAACATCCTTCCCTATGTCATTACCCTGATCGCGCTGATCTTCACCAGCGGCAAGAACTATGCGCCGCTTGACGTCGGCAAGCCGTATACCAAGGGAGCATCCTGATGACACCGCACAACCATGCAGAGGCAGGGGCGTTCGCCCCTGTCGTCTTGGCCCCGGGGGACCCCCAGCGGGCCACATTTGTATCCGAGAACTACCTGGCTGGCTCCAGACTTGTCACCGACGTGCGCGGGATTCCGGGCTACACGGGTTTCTACAAAGGACGGCCGGTCTCGGTCATGGCCACCGGCATGGGGGAGGGTTCGATTGGCATCTACTCCTACGAGCTCTTTTCATTCTACAACGTCCAGGCGATTATCCGCATCGGCACCTCCGGAGGCCTGCGGAAGGAACTGCATGTCGGAGACTTGGTTGGCGCGATGAGCGCCTCGACCGATGGCGGGTACGCCAGACAGTACGGCCTGGACGGGAGCTTCAGCCCCTGCGCTGATTACCAGATGCTGTCGATGGCCATGGATACGGCCCGCAAGCTTGGTTATCCGATGAGGGCCGGCCAGGTGTTCTCCAGCGAGTATTTTTCCCAGTACAATGCCCAAGGACCGGAGAGCTGGAAGGATTGGGCAAGGGTGGGGGCGCTGGTCCAGGACATGGAAACCTATGCCCTGTATTGCAACGCCGCCTTCCTCGGGCGTCGCGCCCTCTCGATTCTGACCATGACCGACAACGTGGTCACCGGAAAGAGCTTCAAGGACGAGGAGCGGATGGAAGGGAACCGGCGCATGATCGAGGTAGCCCTGGAGGTCGCCCATGACCTTTTCTGAGGCGATGGAGCACCGGTTCGCGTGCCGTGTCTATCAGGACAAGCAGATTCCCAAGGAAGACTTGGAGCAGATCCTGGAGTGGGGGAGGTTGACTCCGACTTCCTTCGGGTGGGAAGCGTGGAGCTTCCATGTGGTGGAAGGGAAGAAGCGCGTGGCGCTTTGCCAGGCGTCCTTTGGACAGGAAAGTGTCCTGCAGGCGCCGGTTTCCATCGTCCTGCTTGCCCGGACCGCCTCCTTTTACGACCCCGACGGTCCCTTTATCCACCAGCGGGCCAGCCGCATGTGGGACGAACAGGCGGCCATCGAGGATTTCCGTGGATTCTACCAGATGCTCCGCGACAAGGGCCAGCTGGACGCGTGGTCGCGCAGCCAGTGCTATATTGCCGCCGGCAACATGACGACGGGAGCAAAGACGATTGGCATCGATAGCGTGATCCTCGAGGGATTTGACGCGGATGCCGTGCTCAAGGTTCTGGAGTTGGATGGGAACGAGTGGATTCCCGCTCTGGTCATTCCCTTCGGGTATGCCGCCTGTCCCGAGACCCCCAAGCTCAGGGAGCCCTTGGGACAGCTGGTGGTTTTCGATTAGGCGAGCGTTCTGATGGCCTGTTCCACCAGAGGCCAGAAACGGGACTGGTCGGCATGCTGCATCACCAGCGTGCTGCCTTTTTTGCCTGTGTCCACCGTCTCGCCGTAGCGCTCGCTTGTTCCGTCAGTCACGCAACGTAGGCTCTTCCAGCTTCCGCTGAACATGAGCGGGTCGAGCAAATAGGCGATGCAGCACGGGTCGTGCATCGCCGGACACTCGCGGATCACGCTGGTGCAGCTTTGGTAATAGGTCTCCATGCAGTGGCCGAAGAGCTTTGCGGCCTTGCCACCAAAGGTTTTCAGCTTGTCCAGCTCCTGCCGGCTCAAGGTGACCTGTGTCGTCACATCCAGGGGCATCAGAACCATCCTGACCCCGCTCTGGAACACGTAGTCCGCGGCTTCCGGGTCATCGTAGCTGTTGAACTCGGCGTATGGGGTGATGTTCCCTCCGCTCAGGCTTCCCCCCATGACGACCAGCTCGCCTACGGAATCCTTCCATGCAGGTTCCTCCTGCATCACTCTGGCGACGTCGGTCAATGGGCCGGTGGCGACCACGGTGATCTGGCCAGGATGTTCCAGGACATGCCGTTTCAGGAAGGCGATGCCGTCTCCCTTGCTGATGGCGTCCTGGTAGTGCGGGAAGGGGAAGCAGGCCATTCCGTCGGCTCCGTGGATGTTCCCTCCGACGACCGGTTCTCGCTTGAGGGGCTGATGGCTGCCTTCGTACACCGGGACATCCTTTCCCAGGTATCGGACGACGTTGAGCGTGTTGGGAAGCGTGCGCTCGATCGGCTTGTTCCCATAGGTGGCGACAATTCCATCCACCTGGACTTCTTCGCTCCCGAACGCGATAAGCTCGGCGACCATGTCGTCAAGGCCGGTATCCACGTCCATCACCAATCGTTTCATGCTGGGTATCCTCCCTCCCAACCATACACGAAAAGGATGGGCTCTGACAAAGGGGAGCGCTTACGCTATACTAGCTCCGAATGGAGGATTCGTCATGGCTCTAGTGCGTGTGCATGGTGTGGTGAAGGATTACGAGTGGGGGACGACCGATACGATTCCCGAGTTGCTTGGATATCCGGCGGATGGAAAGCCCCAGGCTGAATATTGGATGGGGACCCACCCGTCGGGTGAGGCTACGCTGGACGACGGAACCAGGCTTTCCGAATTTCTGGAAAGGCGCGCCCCTGTCTGGCTGGGGGAAGGGCATATCAAGCGCTTCGGGGTAAAGCTCCCCTTCCTGTTCAAGGTCCTTGCCATCGCCAGGCCCCTCTCCATCCAATGCCATCCGACCACGGAGCAAGCGAAGGCGGGATGGAAGAAAGAGGAGCGGCTGCGCCTTGAGGATCCCAACCCGAGCCACTGGGATTACCAGGATGACAACCGGAAAGCCGAAGTGCTCTACGCCCTTTCACCGGTGACCGCCATGTGCTCGTTCCGTCCCTTTGAGGAAATCCGCAGGGACCTGGAGCGATTGATGCCGGAGGGCTACCGGACATACCTGCACCCCGAGCATCAGGGTGATGAAGGGCTCTCGGAGCTTTTCTCCCGCCTTTACCTGCTGGACAAGAAATCGCTGAAGCTTTGCATCGACGAGTATCTGGCCAACTTGGCGGCGAGCGACCTGCCCTTGCGTAGCGGTCCCTTCCTGGAGCCGAAGGGCATCGTCCTGGAGGCCGCGAAGACGTATCCTGTCGACCCGGGCCTCTTCTGTCCCTTCCTGCTCCATGTCCTGCACCTTGCCCCCGGCGAGGCGGTCTTCCTTAGGCCGGACACGCTGCATGCCTATACCCGGGGCGTGGGTCTGGAGCTGATGAGCGCCAGCGACAACGTCCTGCGTGGTGGCCTGACCCACAAGAAGGTCGACGTGCCGGAACTGCTCAGCCTGCTGGAGATTGCCGGCGGAGAACAGAAGCTCTGCGAGAAGCAGGTGATGGCCGATGGAAGGAAGCGGGTCATGACTCCGACCGAGGAATTCGCGCTCTATGTCCTCCCGTCAGGACTGTACCACGTGGACCAGCCGAGTGTGGAGGTTTTCTTCTGCACGGAGGGAAAGGCGAAAATCTCCAGCGGCGCCGAGTGGCAGACCATCCATAAGGGGGAGTGCTGGGTCAAGAGCGCCTCGACCGATCGTTATCAGGTCAAGGTCGAAGGGACGCTTTACAGCGCCACCACGGGAGTGTGATGGAGTACATCGCGCTGGATTTCGAGACGGCGAACCATCAGAGCGGTGGCGCTTGCGCCATCGGCATGGTCCGCTTCGACATGGATGGCAACCCGCTGGATAGCTTCTATTCGCTCCTATGCCCGCGGGTCGCCTATTTCGACCCATGGATGAGCCAGATTCACAAGCTCAAAAGCGAGGATTGCCTTGCTGCCCCGTCATTCCCTGAGCTCTGGGGCTCCATCCGCGATTTCATCCATGGGAACTTGGTCTGCGCCCACAATGCCGCCTTCGACATGAGGGTGCTTGCCCGCACGCTCGAAGTCTATGGCCTCTTTTCCGATCCAATCACCTATGTCTGTACCTGCAATCTCGCCCGCCGCCTCTGGCGTGGCCTGTCCAGCTATTCGCTTTCCTCTCTGGTCTCTTATCTGGAGCTGCAGGATCTGCGCCACCACCATGCGTTGGACGACGCGCTGATGTGCGGGAAGCTGCTTCACCGCGAGTGCGGAGGCCATCTCTCCGATGTCCGGGAATTGAGAAGGTTCCTTGTCTCGAAAGGGTATCTCCCCAAACAGCTGGCTGTCGGCCAAGTCTCAGAAAATCCGGAGTTTTCTTCCCCAAAGCGGCCACAGGAATGTTACCCAGAGCCCGAGCAGCAGGTACCGGAGGATCTTGCCTAGCGCATAGATTTCCGCAGGCAGGATTTTCTTCAAAGCCATGATCAGCAGGATTCCCGCGACGCCCCCCAGGTAGCGGAGCAATTTGGTAGTTGCTTTGCAGTCGCAGGAAAAGCCCACATGCCTGCTCTCCAGGGATACTCCCAGATAGAATCCGGAGAACAGGTTGAAGGTGGAGACCAGGTCTCCGAAGGCGACCGGGTCGGCCGCGCCTGCCTGCAGCAGGATGCCGGATGCGAGGCCGACGGCAAGGGTCCCGAGGCCGATGGTCAAGGTGAAGCGCTCAAGGATTTTTCCTTCCAAGGCCGAGAAGGTCCGATAACTGCATAGGACTGTTCCCAGCCCGATGATCATGCCTCCGATGACATCGAGTGGCCAGTGGACACCAAGATAGACGCGGCTGAGGGGTACCAGAATGACGAGCAGGGAACAGGAGACGATGAGGAGCGGACGCGGGAAGGCGAAAGCGGTCGCGCCATAGAATGCGCTTGCCGCGGTGCTGTGGCCGCTGGGAAAGGAGTAGCCGGTAGCGGTCTCCACACGCTTGCCTTTGATGGAGGAGAGCACCTGGAATGGACGTGGCAGGCGTACGATAGCCTTGACGACCATGCTGCAGGAAAGGGAGAAGAGCAGGCAGCTGGCGATGGAGAAACCACGTCGCTTGTCGACGCACCAGTAGATGGCAAGGGCTATGAGAAGGATGACTCCCTCCTCACCGAACATGGTGATCAATTCAAAGACCCAGTCCAGGAACGGGTTCGCATGTTCCTGGAAGAACAAAAGGATGGATGCTTGCATGGTGACAGTATCGGCCGTGATGGCAAGGACGGTCAAGTTGGAGTACGATAGGCCCTATGAGCGACGAGAATCTGATTGAAGCCTTGGTTGATGGCGATTGGGACGATGATGACGAGCTGGAGGGTGAGCTTGCCTCCAGCCGTGTCTGGAAGGTCGAGCAGCTGCTTTCCTGGTTCAGCGACGCGACGGGAACCGTACGCCAGAAATGGTCTTCCTTCCCGCCCTTGCAACAGGCCTTCCTTGCCGACCAGTGCGAGAGCGTGGGCAGGGTCTGCAGCCATGTGGCCCTTGCCGGCTACCTTTCCCATATCGGCGAGAGCGAGCCGTCGTTGTTTCCCTATCTTGCCTATCTGAACGATCCCGTTCGGTATCAGGAGACGGAGATTGTGGAATCCCTGGAGGACGAGGAGAACGTTTCCCTCAATTGAGCAAGGAACCTTTCGGCGATCGGCGTGAAGGACTGATACCGCTTCCATGCGATGCAGAGCTTGCTTTCCAGCTGTGGGGCGAGCGGACGGAAGACAAGCCCGCTCTCTTTCGAGGTGTCGACGAGCCTGTCGAAGGTAAGCAGGTAGCCAAGCCCCTCCCGGACGAAGACCGAGCCGTTGTACGAAAGGCGGAAGGTGCCCTCGAGCCGGAGGAAAGGGAAGCTGCTTCCCGCCCATCGTTCCACATCGCCGGTCCATGCCTGCTCGGAACAGAAAAGGGGAAGACCCTTCAGGTCGTCGACGGTGATGGCATTCTTTCGCGCAAGCGGATCGTTTTCGGGCATCACCAGGCCCCAGGTGTCTGCCTGAGGGAACTCGAGGTACTCGTACGAATGGCTGTCCGGGCATTCAGCCAGGACAAGGAAATCCAACAGGCCATTCCGTAACTTTTCCTCGATCTGCTCGGTATCTCCGCTGGTGATATGATAGCGCAGATCGGGGTACTTGGCTTTGCAGGCCTTGATGGCCTGTGCAAGATACTTGATCTGGGTTGATTCCGCAAGCCCGAGGTACAGGTCTCCACCAGTGATATCGTCAAGCAGGAGGAATTCCTTTTCGATCTTGTCAGCCATGCCGACCAAATCCTGCGCGCGGTTGCGCAGAAGGATGCCTTCCTCCGTCAGACTGATGCTACGGCTGTGCCGGACGAACAGCATTTTTCCCAACTCGTCCTCCAGGACCTTGATTTGCTTGGAGAGCGTCGGTTGCGAGACATGCAGGAAAGCCGCAGCCCGGCTCATGTTCTCTTCCCTCGCCACCGCAAGAAAGTACCGAAGCGTCTTGATATCCAACCCTGCCTCCTCGATTGAAACTATTCTAAAAGAGAATATCACGATATGCATTATTGCTGGTAGTAACATCTTTCACAAGCGTCTATCGTACGAGTTGGGCAGGTTGGGACGATGGCCGCCCATGAGGAAGAAAGAGTATGATGAAAACGGAAGCATTGCAGTTGGTCAAGGAGTGGGACAAGACGTTCCCCGAGAGTGAGAAGGTCGACCACCGGAAGGTAACCTTCGTGAACCGCTACGGCATCACGCTTGCCGCCGACATGTATACGCCCAAGGGGGCATCCGGCAGGATGCCGGCCATCGCTGTCTGCGGTCCCTTCGGAGCAGTCAAGGAGCAATGCTCGGGCTTGTACGCCCAGACGATGGCGGAACGGGGATGGGTCACGGTGGCCTTCGATCCTTCCTATACCGGGGAGAGCGGTGGGAACCCGCGCAATATGGCGTCCCCTGACATCAACACGGAGGACTTCATGGCGGCGGTGGATTTCCTTTCGGTGCAGGAAACCGTCGACCCCGAGAGGATTGGCATCATCGGTATCTGCGGCTGGGGAGGCATGGCCTTGAACGCCGCCGCGTTGGATACCCGCATCAAAGCCACAGTCGCCTCCACCATGTACGACATGTCCCGGGTCAACGCCAACGGCTATTTCGACTCCGAGGACAACGAGGAGGCCCGGTACCGGAAACGGGCAACCATGTGCGCCCAGCGTACCGCCGACTACTTGACCGGTTCCTACAAGCTTGCCGGTGGCGTGGTCGACCCGCTTCCTGTCGATGCTCCGTTCTTCGTGAAGGACTACTTTGACTACTACAAGACTCCCCGTGGCTATCATCCTCGTTCGCTGAACTCGAGTGGAGGCTGGAATGTGACGGGGTGCGAGTCCTTCCTGAACCAGCCCATCCTCGCGTACAGTGGCGAGATTCGCAGCGCCGTGCTGCTGGTCCATGGCGACAAGGCCCATTCCTGCTACTTCTCGAAGGATGCCTACAAGGCGATGGTCAAGGATGGCAAGTATGCGAAGAACAAGGAGTTGCTGCTCATCCCGGGCGCTGTCCATACGGACTTGTATGATGGTGGTGGCAAAAACGCGATTCCTTTCGATAAGTTCGAAGAGTTTTTCCACCAATACCTGAGATAAGCGTATGAAAAAAACTTGCTGCCATTCTTGTTTCCTTTTTGTTGGCGGGCTTTCTGGGCGCCTCTCCTGCAAAAAAAGCACACGTTTTGGTTGTGTACTTTTCCGCCACCGGTACGACCAGACGGGTCGCGCAGAAGATTGCCGCCATCGAGCATGCCGACCTGTACGAGATTGTTCCAGAAGTTCCCTACAGCAGGGAGGACCTTGACTTCAACGACCGGAACAGCCGCTCGTCGCGCGAACAGAACGATTCCTCTATCCGGCCTGCGATCGCGGGTGGTCCTGTCGACCTTTCCGGCTATGATCGGATCTTTCTGGGGTACCCGATCTGGTGGAGGGAGGAACCAAGGATCATGGATACCTTCGTGGAAAGCAATGCGTTTGGCTATGCGTCGGTGATTCCTTTCTGCACCTCCGCAAGCAGTGGCATCGGGAAAAGCGCCGAGCATCTTGCCGTGAGGGCCAACGGGGGCGACTGGCTGGAGGGAAGGCGCTTTGGCGGGGGAGTGTCGGAAGAGGATTTGCGCAGATGGATGGGAGAACTGCGCTGAGAATTCCGTCGGAACCGGAGTCCATCAGTACACGGAAAGCGCAACCACGACGGTCGACGTGTACTCTCCGGTGGGTGCGGTGGCGAAAGAATCGTCAGGAAGCCTGAAGTCGAGCCGTTTCACATCCACATCGCCGGCTGAGGAGTTCTTCAATGTGTACGTGAGAAGCCCTGAACTGTCTTCTTCATACGTACTGTCCGTCACGACGCTGCCCGTGCTGGTGTCATGGACGAGTGAAAGCAGATAGCTGTACAGGTGTTCGCTCTGGGCGTCATGGAGTTTGTCATGCAGGATTTCCACGAGAAGGTTCTTGGTCATCCCGGTATTTCCGTTCGAAGCGTCAAACGACACCTGCAGGTACAGCAGGCGTACTCCGCTTTGCAGTTCGTCCATGGATGCCGGCAACTGGATTGCCGGATCGTTTCCCAGAACTGTTCTCCCTGGGTGGCTGAGCAAAACAAGCGACGCGTTCAAGGCTGGAGGCTGCGTGGGACCCTCGGTGTTGGTGAAAGGATCCGTGAACCCCGAGGTGAATGGATTGTTGGAAATGTTGATAAGCTCTCCCGTGATGGGATCGCCCCCGGCAGTCTCCTCATGCAGCTCGAACCGGTAATCGGCAAGGTTGGAAACAAGGTACGGGGTGCCTGGCACCATTTGCACGGGATTGGCGATGACCAGCCAGATGGTCATGGTGAGGGAGGTTTTCTTGTACTCGGGAAAGAGGTGGATTTCCGAGTTTCCGGCATGTGTCAGGTCAATCAGCGTTCTTTGTCCGTTATAGGGGAAATACTCGCCGATAAGCCTGATGTCGGTCGGTTGCCGGCCAGGGAACAATCCCGTTATCGTGATGGGAGAACCGCTTGTCACCACCATGATGGTGGTCCCGTTGTCCTGGTTCGTCGTCATTCCGTCGATCTGCAACATCCCGACCTTGAGCATCTTCACCAGGTCTTGGGAAACATCCGGGCTTCCCGGGTCGAAGTAGTTTCCTTGGTCCTTTCCGTTCACCCATGTCAGCGGACTTTCCGGGGTATATCCGTAGGTAACCTCCGCTGCCGCGGAGGACAGGCAGAAAAGAAATAGGGCAAGTACGGCACCGAATCTTCGCATATATACTAGATGATATCGTATTATAACTATATAGTAAACCTACGTATTTTGGCTTGCATTCTATAATCGAAAAGTGAGAGGGTTTTGGGACTGGTTTGTGCCAAGGCTGACCACGACATTCCAGTCCCGCTCCACAGTGGCGACCCTTCATTCGACCTCAACTGCCGGTGCCGGGTTACCGCGAGGGTGAAGTGCCTACAAGACGAGAAAACCAGCAATGCGCAGTACACCTACAAGGAATGGAAACAGGAGCAGGATGCGTTCAATGCAGTGCCGAAGGATGAGACCGGCTGGAAACGAAGCATCGAGGTCTTTCGGAGATTCCCGGAGGAGGCAGCCAGAAAGGTCAATCCACACTATAATGATGGCAAGAACTGGCGGATGAATTGCCAGCGTTGCGTTCCTGCCTACGGGATGAGAAGAAGAGGATACGATGCGCAAGCGAAGCCGGCGATACTGGATAAAACTGACAGGGTCGCAAACGATTGGAAAGATGTCTTCGAGAATGTAGCTTGGAAGAAAATTCCATACGACAAGGATGATTTCCGCGAGATAATCAAAAGCATGTCGGAATGGGGAGCTGGGGCAAGATGTGAGATCTGTGTGGCATGGGACGAAAGGAACGGCCACATCTTCTGTGCCGAGCAGATTGACGGCAAGACAGTCTTCTATGACCCTTAGAATCCAAAAAAGGACGCACGCGAATACTTTTTCCCCTGGTAAAAGGGAGTGCAATATATGCACGGATTGATAAGCTGATACCATCCAAAATGATAAAGGAGCGTTGCTTCCCGGTATGATTACGCTCACGCAAGCACAAGAGATAGCAAGAAAGCTTTCGGTCTTTCCTGATCCAGACACCAAGGCGAGGGAAACCGACTCCATGTGGATTTTCGGGTTCTATCGTCCCTTGCCGCCCGGTGTGATTCCATTGCAAGATGGAGAGTACATAGGAGTGTCAAAAGCGGACGGTAAGATAAAGGAGCTTCCTTTGCCGGATAAAGAAACCTTCGCAATACTCAAGAAGGCGAAAGTCTTCACTGCCTCTTGGGACTGACCCCGATTCCCGGTTCGCCGGGGGATTATTCATGTCCATGCAAAAACGGCCCATATTCGTATTCCGACAAATGTTTTGCATTACGCAAGAAAGGATATACAATGTTCACAGGGATTGATGGATTGAAGTCATCGGTATCGATCAAGGAGTGTTGTTTTCAGATATGAGTACGCTCAATCAAGAACAAGAAGAAAGAAAGTACACAGGTTCTCTAGAGCCGGAGATAGAGGCGGACGAAGAAGCCCAAGAGGCAGAAGAAGTTGAAGGAGTAGAGGAGGATGATCCAGCTGACTCCATGTGGATGTTGGCTCTGTACGACTTCTTGAATGGTGAAGCGAATACGCAAGGTGGGCATGGATTATGAAAAAGCCAGCCCCCGAAGGAACTGGCTCTTGTGCGGCTGATAAGGATTGAACTTATGACCCCCACGATGTCAACGTGATGCTCTCCCACTGAGCTACAACCGCAAATCCGACGCTGTCTCGCAACAGCAAGAGTGATACTACTGGAAAATCCCAACCGTGTCTAGTCCTTTCCTCTTTTTTGTTGCTTTGGAAGCGCAGAAACAAGGAAACGTTCCCCGTTGGATGGCACTTTCCTGCTTGATCGTTCCCAGTGCGTTGAAAAAATTATTTCAAGAGAGTTGACAAAGAAACCGAATATCTGTAAATTCCTCTCTGTAACTCACGGGGGAGTAGCGAAGCTGGTTTATCGCGCTGGCCTGTCACGCCGGAGGTCACGGGTTCGAGTCCCGTCTCTCTCGCCTAGTTCAAAGAACCGAGTTGGTCGAAAGACTGACTCGGTTTTTTTATTCACCCAAAAGGGCAAACAGGAGCGGAAACCGATTCCTGTCTGCGCAACTCTTGACAGTTCGTCCACCATGTTGTCGACGTGCGATTATGAGAAAACCTTCAAAAACAACGAGTTACAACAAATGTTTCCTTGACGGTAGCCCAAAACGGCTCGTATCATATTCTTGATTATTTATGGGCAATTTTATCGCATACCGTCAGGAGGGGCAACGTGGCGACCAGGCAGGAGAAACTCCAGAAAGGCAAAGAAGACGAAAAGGTGGCGCTTGGAGAACTTGATGACCAAGAAATACAGAACGAGCGCGCAAGGGAAGTCTATCACCGCGTTCGCCATATCACCATGTCAAAACTACTCTACCTTGCCAGACAGACGGCAAAATCCTACGACCAAATCAAGGTGGAGCTGGATGGGATGCAGCAGGCACTGGACGAGAAAAAGAAGGAAATTCGTTCTGCCAAGACACCCGTAGACGCTGATGAAGCGACACGTGACGAATACAACGACAAGCGCAAGGCGCTACGTGAGGAACGCGATGCATTGGCCCGTCGCCTTACCATCGCCACCAGCAAGATCGACCCGATTGAGAGACTTTGTGACATCTACGATGCCGTTGCCTCTTGGAAGTCGGGCAAAGCGGTTGGCTTCCGCAAGCAGCCCCGCACCAAGCCGGTCGATCCAGATCTTCAGCAGGATATTGAGGAGCTGAAGCGCCTGCTGGAGGCGAAGGGCTACTATACGACCATTGCCGCCGATGAGGCACCTGTGCCCAAGGCAGGGGAAGCTGAAAAGACAAATCCTCTACCTATGGAGCATCCTGCCGATGAGCAGCTTCCTCCAGTCGAGCCCCAAAGCCAGGAGCCAGCGCCCTCGCAGGATGAACCCCCTCAGGAAGAACAAAAGGCAGAGGTCCCTCTGCAAACTTTCACCTCGAATGGCGGGGACGGACCGAGGAAACATGGCAGAATTCTGCCGTGGATTTTGCTTGTCGTCCTGGTTGTCGTCATTATCATTGCTGTCCGTGCCTGTTCTGGCGGTAAGTCCGAAGAGCCAGAGAAACAGGTCTCCGAACCGGTGGCGACTGCTGCTCCGGCCCCTGCAAAGGCGGCAAGCGCTCCGTCCGAGCCGGCGAAAGCGTCGCAACCGGCAGTCCCCGAACCTGCCAAAGCGGAGGTTGCCACTCCTACGGTGATGCAGGTGCGGCTTTCCGCTACGGTAGCCAACGTGCAGCCCGAACCAAAAAAGCAGGCTTTTCCGGAAGCCCAGGCGACAATGTTGGGTGATGGCACGCAGAGCTACCAGTTTGCCAATGGTGTCAGACTGGTCGTCTATCCCGATGGTTCGATGAAGACGTTCTTCGGCAACCTGTTGGTCGAGGATGCCCAGGTGGTAGACCTGCAGGGTGGAGACCAAGGACAGGCGACGCTGGTCTATGCGGATGGCACCAAGGCAGACATATCCCTTACCGGCGCGGTCATCGACCTTGGTCATGGCTTTGTCGTCGTGGTGGACGCTGGCGGCTTCACGACCACCTGGCAGGGCAAACTGGTCACCGACAGTCCGATTGTCGGCTATTCGCTGGATGATGGAGTAAAGACTCTCCACTATGCTGCTGGTCTTGTCATCGACGCGAGCGAACAGATGGCCGCGATAACGATGCAGAGAATTACCCTCGCAATCTCTGATAGCGGCATGGTTACCTCTTTCATGGGCATGCCGATCACCCGCGCTGCCTTGGCGGGATTCGATTATGATGGCGAGGTTGTGACTCTGCGATATGACGACGGCATGAGTGCGGCCATCGGCTTGTCCGGAGCCTCCATAGCGTTGAAAAACGGCATCTCCTTCGCGATGGATGCCGAGCATACGACGACCAGTTTTGCGGGCGTCGACCTGCTGGAAAGCCCGATTGCCTCCTATGAGCTGGATGACGAGGATACCAAACACCTCGTCTATGCCGGCGGCAAGCGATTGGATCTTTTCGCCAACGGGGATGTGACGGTATCCCTGCCCGAAGGGGTGGAAATCGCCTTGAACGGCGAGGGCGCCAAGACCACGTACCTGGGCTTCACCATCAGTGAAAAGGCGATTGCGGATTTCAACATTGAGGAAGGAGCCGTCATCCTCACCTACCTGGATGGAACCCGGATGGTCATCGGCAACGAACTCGCGGGAGTGCAGCTTCCCAACGGACTTGGGGTGACGGTGTTCCCCGAGGGAATCGCGACGACAGTGAAGGGGATGCTGCTGAACGACCAGCCGATTGATGGATACCGCTACGACGATGGCAAGCGTTACCTGAGCTACGCTGATGGCATGAAGGTGGAGAGCGATGACGCGGGTCCGATTACCGTGACCTTCGCCAACGGCCTGACAGTTGCCGCCCAGAGTGGCAGTGACATGCGTACGTTCTGGCAACAGTACACGCTGAGCGAGAGTCCCGTTGACATGGTCGTGATGGGGCAGTCTAAGGAACATGCGTTGCACTACGCCGACGACACGGTCATGATAGTCCTTCCGGACGGAAGCACCGCTTTGGCCCTCTCCAACGGTCTGGTCTTTGCGACCGATGGCGTCCACTTTGGCACCATGTACGGACAGGCCGTGGTCAGCGATGCCGGTTTCGCGGACTATTCGTACGACAAGGGTGCCCGCAGGTTGACTTACGCCGATGGAACCGTGTTGGATATCGATGCCGCGGGATGGGTTGCCGTGACGTTGCCTAACGGAGTGCAGATTGCCAGTACTCCGGATGGTTTCATCACGAAGTATGGTGACCTCGTGGTCAGCCGTAGCCCGATTGTGGACTTCAGCTATGATGCCGATGGCCGTACGGTCTTCTACGCTGACGGTATGGTCGCCACGCTGGGCAACGACGGTTCCGCCTCTGCCTTCTATCCGAACTATGCGGGAGTCAAGCTTGACTCGACGGGCTTGGTCACCACGTACGGAGACGAGACGATCACCACCAGCGATATCGCTAGGTACCAGCTTGCCCCCGATGGTTCCAAACAGTTGGTCTTTACTGACGGGACCGTTTTGGCGCTGAATCCTGACGGAAGCAAGGTTGGCGAGAAGAGGCCGGTTGCCTCTGCCGGACCGGTAACGGAAGAAAAGGAACAGCTGGCTCCTGTGACAACTGCCAAGGAGGAACCGGTTGCGATTGCCTTGGCCGAAAAGAAGCAAAGTTCTGAGCTTGCGACGGTTTCTGTCGCAAAGAAAGAACGGGCTCCGTTCCGCTTCGGCCTAGGTGTCTATGGTTCGGCGAAATACAATCTGGATGACGACTATACGGTGTTGCAATCGATCCACAGCTGGAAACCGGCTCTTGGTGGACAGCTTCGTATGGAGAATATCCTTTCCGGCGAAGTGTTCGGCCTCGGCCTTGACGTGAAGGCAGCCTGGGAACCCGAGACCGACCGTGGTTGGTCGAAGGCGTTCAAGTCCTCGACCAACTGGGACCACTGGATGGATGGTTCGGCCGAACTGAACGTCGGCCTGAACTTCGGCAAAGCTCTCGTCACTTTGGGAGGCGGCATGTTCATGACAACCGATTTCGATGACATCGCTTATGGCATGCAGGCGAGCCTCGGGCTTGGCTACCATTTCACCGACCACCTCTATATGGGAGTCGAAGGGCAGTATCGCTACAGCCTGCAAAACCAGGAAAAGGCGCAGGCGATTGGCGGTTTGGCCTCGTTGTTGGTCACATTCTGAAAAACTTTTCGTGGTCGATTGGGAGCTGCTTCAAAAGAAAGAATGCTTTTGGGGCAGCTCTTTCCGTATCCAGGGAGAGAGAGAATTATACAAACTGGAGGAGAAACGAAGGCGAGGATAGGACGGAAGGACTACAAAAGACAAGAACTCCTTCAGGATTGGTCCGACAGCTTATTCCTATTGGGTGCTAACCGAGATTTCATTCCTTATGACGGTTACTGGGATATTCCTGTCTATCCTTGAATCCCAATGCGACGTGAAGTCGCTATGCGAAAAAAGGCTTGACCTTCCCTGCTGAAACGACTATAGCGACCTCGCTTGCTCGGAGGGCAAATCATTCGCTGGAAATGATGGGCTGGATAAGGCAACAGGCTGAGACGCCTGTACTTATCTGGCCCTTTTTGCATTTTTGAGCATGCATACATACATGGTCATCGGAGGATCTACAGCCGCAGCTGTAAGGTCGAAAAAGATGTCGGGTGCGCTCGGTTATGAAAGTAACCGGGCGCAATTTTTTGTTTAAGGGGGATTCCGCTATGAAGATCATTACTATCAGCAGAGAATTTGGCAGTGGCGGTCGAGAACTGGGAAAGCGTTTGGCTGACGCACTGCGCATTCCGTGCTATGACCATGAGATCATTGAAATGGTGGCACAGAAGTCTGGCTTGGACGAAAACTATGTGGCGCATGTTTCTGAAAAGGATATTCGTATGTTTTATCCTACAACCATCGCTCACCGCCTGATCTCACCCCATCCGGTGATGCAACAGCCCGTCTCTGTCGCGGTGACAGAGCAGGAGCTGCTGAAAAATCTGGCAAGTAAGGGGGATTGCGTAATTGTCGGACGTTGCGCCGATGTGGTGTCGCGGGAGCAAAAGCCTTTGAACCTTTTTGTCTATGCGGATACGCAAAGCAAGCTGGTGCGCTGTCAGCAACGTGCCGAGGCCGGAGAGCAGCTTCCGGAGCGTGAATTGCTGCGGAGAATGAAGCAAATCGACAAGGGCCGTGCCGTTTATCGGGGACTGTTTACGGAGTCGGATTGGGCAAAAAGGAAGCATATCATCTATGCATCAACACATCAGGAAAAGAAATCAAGAACTTGATTCCTGCGCTTGCGGACTATGCAAGGCTTTGGTTCGGTGAGGATTGGGGGCGACAGCACTGATCTTTTCCAGAATGAAATTGGTGCTTCATAATGTTGCACCGGCTATTTTGGCCAACGCTTGCGTATTCCTTTTCTCGGTTGTAGACGGTATTTTTGTTGGCCGTGGTGCAGGTAGTCAGGCGCTGGGTGCGGTCAATCTGGCATTGCCCTTCGTGCTGTTGGCCCAAGCGCTGAACGCCATGGCAAGTATCGGTGGTGTGACCATTACTGCAATCCGTTTCGGACGCGGAGACAAAGACGGTGCGCAAAACGCGTTTATGCACTCGCTGACATTGAACCTTGCCGTTGGCATACTGATGACGCTGCTGGGTTCTCTACTGACAAATCCAGTATGTTGCCTGTTGGGCGCGGCGGAAGAATACTTGCCAGTGGTGCGGCAGTACATCTTCTGGTATGTGCTTTTTGCCATTCCCAACGCATTGTCTCTGAATTTACAGTCTTTTTGTCGCAATGATGGTTCGCCGGGGCTGGTGGCGGCTACGAACGTCATCAGCACTTGTGTCAATATTTTTCTTGACTGGCTGTTTGTATTCCCGCTGCAAAAGGGTGTCATGGGTGCAGCCGTTGCCACCGGCATTTCCCAGACAGTGGGACTTCTGGTGGTTCTTACCCATTATGTGTTCAAGAAAGGCGACCTGCGGATTAGGAGCTATCAGCTGCAAGGTAAACTTTTCCGCAAAATTCTTTTCCGTGGATTGCCTGAAGGAATCGCTCAATTTTCTACGCCGGTTACAACCCTTTGCATGAATCGTTCCCTGATGGCGACTTACGGCAACATCGGTATCAATGCTTTTGCGATCATCTCCTATCTGTCCTCCTTCACCATGTCCATCTTCTTCGGTGCATCGGAGGGAATGCAGCCGCTATTCGGACAGGCTTATGGAGGCAAAAAGGAAGATAATCTGAAATATTACTACCGTGTCGGGCAGATGATCAGTATCATCGGCAGTACGCTTTGCGTAGCGGTTTATGTAATCTTCCCCCATGTGCTGTGCGCTCTGTTCGGCGCGGATACGGAAACGACAGACTTTACCGCCTTTCACATGTGGGAATACTGCTGGGGCTTCATCATCGGCAGTGTCAATTCCATGCTCTCTGCATATTTCTATGCTACCAAGCGCTCCACACAGGCAATCATCCTCAATACGGTCCGTAGCCTTGTGGTGAATACCCTCGTCATCACGTTGCTGCCCATGGTGTTCGGAAGCGCCATCGTGTGGCACACCTTTGGGTTGTATGAGTCTTTGGTGTTGGTGCTTGCCATTGTGCTGAAAAGGACATCAGAACGCAAAGGTATCGCATATCGATGACCAAGGAGGCGATTCCCTAAAATTTTTTTTGCGACGGAAGTGCAATCCGTGCAAGCAGATAGAGTGTTTTGCCGGGGTGGCCGGGAAAAAATCGGGGGGAAAGTGCTGGACAAGGAGGCGGGAAAGGCGTATAGTCACGAGCTGTTCGCCGGTTGGGGCGGGCGCGG
>JAQYHB010000040.1 GCA_028722305.1 Spirochaetales bacterium | reverse complement strand
GATTGGCCGAATCCAAAAGCTGCCTTGGCAGCAGGCTGGTGAAGTGGTGCGAGAGGCGGAACGTTCGTGGGCGCAAGCCTGGCCGGTACCATGCCCTTATAGGGCTGGAGCAAACCACCGGCTTGCCGGTGGTTGTGATTTTTCTCAGCGGACGAAGTACTGGTTCATCACGTCGTCGATGTACCGCTTCTGTTCGTCCGTAAGCGGGGTGAACGGCCTGCGGGGAACCCCGACGTCGTCCCCAAGGGTCGAGCAGACATATTTGACGGCAGGGAACAGGCCCACCTTGCAGAACGCCTGCATGATTGCGTTCGCCTTGTGCTGTAGCTCCCTCGCCTCCTCGATACGGCCCTCGTCAAATGCGTGGTAGATTTTCTCGAAGTGAGGCAGCAGGCAGTTGAAGGTGGATCCGATGGACCCGGTACACCCATATGCCATCGTCGCGACCATTGTCTCGTCGTAACCGTTGAACAGCTTGAGCCTCGGATTGAGGCGCATGAACTGCTCCAGCTGGTAGACCACTTGGTTGGTGTGCTTGACACCCCAGATGGCGTCGCTGGAAAACAGCTCCTTATAGACGGGATCCTCCAGGTTGAAATCCCTGTGGGTGTTGCCCGGGAAGTTGTAGACCATCACCGGTAGCCCGGTGGCCTGATAGATGTCGTAATAGTAGCTGGCGATTTCCTTCGAGGAGTAGCCATAGTACTGCGGCGGGGTGGCGGCAATCATCGTGTAGCCAAGGGCTTTCGCCTCCTGGGCAAACTGGATCGCCTCCCAGGTGGAGTTGGCGCCAACATGGGCAATCAGATGGGTCCTTTGCAGGAACGGGACCGCCGTCCTGAAGATCTCGACCCGTTCCTCATGGCTGAGCAGCCAGCATTCGGCAGACGAGCCCCCAAGGAAGAAGCCGCTGGCTCCTTCACGCAAATTCCGCTCCATCAGCTTTACCTGGGCGGCGGGATTCAACTTGCCATCCTTGCCATATGGTGTGACAAGGGCGACATAAATTCCAAGTTTCTCGGTCATGACTTGATTATCCTCCGAAAAGTATCATTAGGCAAGCAAACAACAGGAGGGATGCGGACTTGCCACATCCCTCCTCCGCTTACAAGCCTGCAAGCAGGTCATTGCCGCGCGTCTGAGTCGGCTCTGGCCGCGTTTGCCTCGGCTTCCGCCTCGCGTTCCTTGATCAGCTTCTGGTTGCGCAACGCACTGTAGAGCGAGATGAGCGCAAGCGCGAAGAAAATCAGGCAGATCGGACGGGTGAACATCGAGAAGAACCCGTCGTTGATCTGGACATACCGTCTCAGGTTCTGCTCGCACATCGGTCCGAGGATCAGGGCGAGAAGAATCGGAGAAAGTGGGAATCCATAGCGCTGGAACAGATAGCCAAGCACGCCGAAGACCAGGCAGAGAAAGACATCGAACATGCTCTGGTTGATCGCGTAGGCACCTACCAGGCTGAGAAGCAGGATGCACGGAATCAGGAAGTAGCGCTGGATCGTGATGACCTTGGCGAACAGGCGGATGCCGAGCAGGCCGACAATCAGGAAGGCGATGTTGGCGACGATCATCGCCGCAAAGACCTGGTAGACGATGTCCAGGTGCTCGACGTACATCATCGGACCAGGCTGGAAGCCATGGATGATGAAGGCGCCCATCAGGACCGCAGTGTTCGAGTCACCGGGGACACCCAGCGAGAGCATCGGAATCATTGCGCCGCCCGAACAACCGTTGTTGGCCGATTCGCTTGCCGCGACGCCTTCGGGAACACCCGTACCAAAAAGCTCGGGATGCTTGCTCTCCCGCTTTTGTTCCGAGTAGTTGACGAACGCAGCGATATCACCACCAGCTCCCGGAATGGCCCCGATGAAGGCGCCAATCAGGCCACCCATGATGACTGCCTTGGCAACACGCTTCTGGTCGTCCAACGAAGGCCACACGTGGGTGATCCTTGCGGCTTTCACATTGCTCTTGACAATCTGGTGGTCGAAGTTGGCGATTACCTCGCTGACCGCGAAGAGACCAATCAGGGCGGGGATGAATGGGATGCCGTCATACAAGCCCTGGAACTTCAGGAAGCGGATGTAGGCGCAGCTCTTGTCCATGCCGACGGTGCAGATGAGCAGTCCAAAGACACCCATGATCAGACCCTTGACCAGGCTCTTGCCGGAAATCGAGATGATGACCGACAGACCGAACATGGCCAGCATGAAGAACTCCCCAGGCCCGAATTTCAGGGCAAGGGTGGAAATCGGGGGCGCGAGGAACGTCATCAATAGCGCGCCAATGATGCCACCGCAGAACGATGCGAACAGCGCGATGGACAGGGCGCGCCCGGCCTCTCCCTTCTGGGCCATCGGATATCCGTCAAGGACCGTAGCCGCGGCGGCGGGAGTTCCGGGGGTATGGATCAGAATGGCAGCGATCGAGCCACCATACATGCCTCCACAGAAGATGCCCAGCAGCATCGCGACGCCGGGCAGGAATTCCAGCCCGAAGGTGAACGGGACGAGCAAGGCGATGCCCATCGTTGCCGTGAGACCGGGGATCGAACCAATCAGTACGCCGCCAATCGCGCCGAGGAAGACGTACAGGACCACCATCGGGTCGAGGACGGAGCCGTAGCTGGAAAGGAGAAGGCTCCAATCAATTGCCATATGCTGCATGTTTTCCCCTCCTCATACCAGGAAATCCAGGAAACCCATCGGAAGCGTGATTCCGAGCAGGTAACGGAACACTCCCCACGCCACAATCGGGACAATGACGGAAACGACCGCCATCTTTCCCCAATTCCGTTTTCCCATCAGATAGATGAGCGCGAACAGGGCGAAGGGACTGACAATCAGGAAGCCGACCGGCTCCCAGAGCATCGCGTACACCACCATGACGAGCGTGGCGAGCAACGCGTGGCGCATATACGTGTCCTTCAGGCTCAACGTAGGAGCCGGGTCCTTGTTCTCCTCGGTTGTGTGCAGGTTGGTCAGCAACAGGGCCAGGCAGCAGATGAAAAGAGCCACGGCAAGGGCGCGTGGAAACACCTCTGGTCCGACCGGCACGTTCTTGAACTTCTTGAAAGTGAACGTGTCCAGAAAGCAAATCAGGGAAAAAGCCATTCCGATGATTGCCGAAACGAGATTCGCTTTTTTCACGATTATCTCCTTACAACAAAACAAAGCGAGGGCAGAGTTGTCTCTGCCCTCTTCTGAATCGATACCAATCAGTCAACCAGGCCAAGGGCCTTCATGGTCGTCGTGACATCCTCGAAGTTCTGCTTCAGGAAGGCAGCGAAATCCTCGGGGTTCAGATACGCGAGGTTTAGGTTCAGCTTGCCGGCAGCCTCGACGAACTGGGGATCCTGCTCGGCCTTGGTGAAGGCGTCGACAAGAATCTGCTTGATTGCGGGATCAACCCCCTTCGGGAGGGCAAGACCGCGCCACGTGGCGTATTCGATGTCATAGCCCTGCTCCTTGAAGGTCTTGATGTCCGGATAGGCGGCCGGGCGCTTGCTGTCCATGATGCCGAGGCACTTGACGTTGCCGGCATCCAGCTGGCTCTTGACCTCGGCGAGGCTGACGGTGACGGCCTGGATGTGTCCGCCGGCAAGAGCGGTAACGGCAGGAGCGGCGCCCTCGAAGGCGACATGCTTGACATCGATGCCAGTGCTGTTGGCGAGCAGACCGGCTCCAATGTGCCAGACAGAACCAGGAGCGCTGTTTCCGATGGAGACTTCGCCGGGATGGGCCTTGCAGTAGTCGACAAACTCCTTGACCGAATTGTACGGGGCGTCAGCCTTGACGGTCAGGGTCGCCGCATCCGCGTTGACACGGATGAGCGGATCGAAATCCGCATAGGTGAAGTCGATCAGGCCCTGCTGGGGAAGACTGTTCAACTCGAAGGTGATCATGCCGACGGTGTACCCGTCCGGCTTGGCGTTCTTGATGGCTGCGTGACCAATCGCGCCGGCGCCACCGGTCTTGTTCTCGACGGTGATTCCCACACCGAGATACTTTTCAGCGGTTCCGCAAAGCGCGCGCAGGACTGCGTCAGTGCCGCCACCGGCAGACCACGGGCAAATCATCGTAATGTTCTTTTTCGGATAGTCGACGGCCTTCTTCGAGCTGCCGGCCGCTTCAGCACCACCCTGAGCGAACAAGGCCGAGGCCATGACCGACAGGGACACCAACAAAGCAATAGCTTTCTTCATGTGTGAATCCTCCATAAACGAAACACAAGAAAAATCAAAACTCCCACTAGTGTATCACAACCTATGAAGCTGTCAAACACCTCTCCGAAAAATAAAACGCAAGAAACGGCCAAACAATGTGGAAAAGATGACCGAAACCGGGAAAAATGGTACCATTGGGGCATGAGAATCGCCACAAGCACCAATCTTGTCAGTTTTCGGCCTGACGGCGGAAAGACCCCGATGGTCGATTTGTTTCCTATCTACGCGGAAGCGGGATTCACCCTGCTCGACCTCAACTGGTGCGAGATGATGAATCCCAAATGCGAGCTCAATGGCGAGTACTGGCGTCTTTACGCCGAACGAATTCTCCACGCCAAAGACAGACATCGCCTTGCCTTCAACCAAAGCCACGCGCCCTACGCGAGGCACATCGGGGACCACAGCTACGACTTGCGGATGCTCCGGTGCTTCGACCTGGATGTCATGCTGGGTATTCCCCTGATTGTCATCCACCCGCTTGCCAGCGACCACGACCCTATTGAAGACAACCTTTCCTTCCTCGCTCCCTTCGTGGAGAAAGCCGAACAGACCGGCGTGCGCGTCGCCTTGGAGAACCTGGAGGGAACTGGGGAAATCCAAAGGGCCGATGACCTGCTCGAGTTGGTACGCCGCCTAGGTAGCCGGCAGGTGGGAGTCTGCCTGGACACCGGACACGCATGGATGCGAGGCCTCAACCTGGCACAAGAAATCCGTACCTACGGCAAGAAACTCTGGGCGACCCACATCGCCGACAACCACGGAAGCGCCGACGAACACCTGCTCCCCTTCCATGGCACCATCGATTGGAAATCGGTCATCAGTTCCCTGGAGGAAATCGGATACCAGGGGGACCTGACCTTTGAATGCATGAAGGAGAACGCCAGGCTTCCCTCCTCTCTCCGCAAGGCGGCTGTCTCCTATGCGTTGGCCGTCGGCAACAGTCTTCTCGAAATATGAAAAAAGCATGAATAAGAATGAACATATCTTGAGCATGACCTGTGGGGATGGTAGTTTGAAAGTGCATGAATGACCTTATTCTGATTGTGGAAGATGATGAGGACATCGCCGAACTCATTCGGTTCCACCTGCAAAAGCAGGGATACGCGACCGAGATCGCCATGGACGGGAAGGCGGCTCTGGAACAATTCGACGTTGCCCATCCCGCCCTTATCCTTCTGGACGTGATGCTCCCGGTGATCGACGGGCTGGAAGTCCTGAAAGCCATCCGGTACGACCGGCGCAGTACCGTTCCCATCATCATCGAGAGCGCTCGTGGCGAGGAAACCGATATCGTCACCGGCCTCGAGCTGGGCGCCGACGACTACATCACCAAACCCTTCAGCCCCACCGTGCTGGTGGCGAAGGTCAAATCACTTTTCCGCCGCGTCCAGAATGACCACAAGGCTCCAGACGACGTGGTCACCACCAAGCACCTTTCCTTGGACAAGAACAAGCACAGTTGCCTGGCCGATGGAGCCAACATCGAGCTGACCGCCACCGAGTTCTCGCTCCTAGCCGCTCTGGCTTCGGAACCGGAACGGGTATTCACCCGCAGCCAGTTGATTTCCACCACCAAGGGGAGCGACTATCCGGTCACCGAGCGATCGATCGATGTCCAGATCGCGACCCTGCGGCGCAAACTGAAAAGCTGCGGGAACGCCATCAAGACCGTCTGGGGGATCGGCTACAAATACCAGGAGGACTGAACCCATGAAGCTCCGTACCCATCTGGTGCTGATGCTCTCCCTCTCAGCCATGCTTTCCGCCCTGTGGGCATTCCTGGTCGCCAACCATGCCTTTCAGAAGACCGATATCAGCATGCAGCAGTCCTTGCTGGAACGGGAAGCATCCTTTCTTTCCGGCCAGATTGAGAAAGACGGGATCGACAGCGCGTTTCTGGACACCTACGCGAGGGACCACGCGGTGCGGCTGACTTTGGTCAATCATGACGGTATCGTGCTGTACGACAACGAGGAGAACCCTAGCCTGATGGATAACCACGCCCTGCGCGAGGAAATCCAAAGTGCGATGGCGCTCGGAGATGGGAAAGCGGTCCGTTACTCCAAGACCCTGCGGACCGATATGGTCTACGTCGCCAAGAGCCAGGGCAAGCTGGTGGTACGTCTTGCCGCTCCCATCTCCTCTGTCGGAACCTGGAGAAAGAACTTCTTCTCCATCTTCATCCCCACCCTGATTCCTTTCTTGATTATTCTCCTGGTCCTCTGCATCCTCTATGTCGCCCATCTGCTCCGTCCCCTTTCCCAGCTTTCCGATGCCGCGGCCATCTGGGGGAAGGGGAAGCTCACCCACCAGCTAGAGCCGGAGGGTCCGGAAGAATTCCAGATTCTGGCGAGGACGATGAACCAAGAGGCCCGGGACCTCGCCCGAAGGATGGAAGCCAGCGAGAACGAGCGGCTGCGCTATGAGTCAATCCTGGACACGATGGTCGAGGGTGTCATCCTGGTGGACGGGAAAGGGCGCCAGGTCCTTTCCAACCGCGCCGCGAGACTCTTCCACGGGGACGAGCTTCTAACCAACACCGCCATCGCCCAGACCATTAGGCACACTATGCTGGCAGACGTGGTGGAAAGCCCCATCATCCAGGTTGAGGACCAGGTGTTTTCCATTACCACCGCGCCAATCCATGATGGCAATGAGGTCAGCGGCGCGGTGGTGACCCTGAACGACATCACCCGCATCCAGCGCCTCGAGCAGGTGCGCCGGGATTTCGTCGCCAATGTCTCCCATGAGTTAAAGACCCCGCTCACCTCCATCCTCGGCTTTTCCGACATTCTGGCGGGAGAGCATCTGGATGAGGAAGAGCGCATCCATTACGCCACCATCATCCTCAAAGGCGCCAAGCGCATGCAAGGCATCATCACCGACCTGCTGACCCTCTCCTCGCTGGAGACCGAGGGCAAGCAGTTCCCGATGGAGAAGGTCGAGGTCAGCGACCTGGTCGACGACGCCAGGGAGTCGGTACGCTTTGCCTGTGACCAGAAGCGGATGCGCCTTGTCATCGGCGACTCCAAGGGAATTCAGGTGACCTGCGCCCGCAACCTGATGGTGGAGGCCATCTCCAACCTTCTTTCCAACGCAATCCGCTACAGTCCCGAAGGAACCGAAATTCTTGTGGAGGTGAAGCAGGATGCCAAGAACACGATGATCTGCGTCACGGACCACGGCTATGGCATTTCCCCGGAAGACCAGAAGCGTATCTTCGAGCGATTCTACCGGGTTGACAAAGCCCGCTCCCGCTCGCAAGGAGGTACCGGACTCGGACTCTCCATCGTCCGTCACGTGATGCTGATCCACAAAGGCTCGGTCAAGGTACAAGGCGCCATAGGGGCCGGTTCCACCTTCACCTTGGTCATTCCCCGCGAACTTGGTTGAGCTATCGAATTGTCTCCCACAACCAGGTACGGACGTGTCGAGAGAAAAATGAAGGCGACGCCGCGCAGACGGCTCGCCTTCCCTTTCCGTTGTACTGCGGTGATACGAGGTTGTCAGATGCTACACATGGCCTTCTCGTTCAGATCTGGTTTTTCTCCCCGTACGATATAGACGATCCAGGAACAGACGCTGGTCATGTGGTCTCCAAGCCGCTCAAGCTCCTTGATGCTCGCGTAGTACTGGTAAAGTGCGGCGCGGTCGGCGGCATCCTTTGGCTCGATGGCCAAAAGCTTCCGGTCCAGCTCTTCCCGGAGCGCGTCCACCTTGTCGTCAAGTTTCGCCAGCTGGACCGCCTTCTGCTCGTCAGGCTCATCCAGCAGTTCCTGGATGCCATCGATCATCTGCCGGCCATACTGCAACATCGCGAGGCATCCCTCCAACAGTTCGGGAATCCTCTTGACCCCACAGAGCGTAGAGAACTTGACCACCATATCCCCCACCCGTTCCAGATGGGTGACGATCTTCATGCCTGCCACCACGGTCCTGATGGCCCTGCCATACGGAGCCTCGCTGACCAGGATCCGCACTCCATCGCTCTCGACCAAGCTCCGCAACTGGTCGATGAAGGCGTCATCACTGACGATCTTCGCCATCAGGCTCAGGTCGTTGTCGGCAACCGCTTGTTGAGCCTGACCCGCGGCCTCGCTCACCCGCAGGCCCATCTCCGCGACCAGTTTCGAGAACAGTTGCAGTTTCTCGTCCAGTCTCGTCATTTGCTTAGCCATCGCTTCCCTCCTTATCAACCGAAGCGTCCGCTGAGATAGTCTTCCGTCCGCTTGTCTTTGGGGCGGAAAAACAGCTCCTCGGTCGGGCCATGCTCGACCAGATACCCTGTCCGGTGCTCGTCAAGCAAGAAGAAACATGTCTGGTCGCTGATGCGGCTTGCCTGCTGCATGTTGTGGGTCACCACGACAATCGTGTAATTCTTCTTCAGCTCGGTCATCAGACGCTCGATGTTGCTGGTGGCGATCGGATCCAGGGCGCTGGTAGGCTCGTCCATCAGGATCACTTCCGGCTTGACGGCTAGGGTTCTCGCGATGCACAAGCGTTGCTGCTGACCACCAGACAGGGCCGAACCGCTATCCTTCAGGCGATCCTTGACCTCATCCCACAGGGACGCCTGGCGTAGCGATTGCTCAACCAGATCCATCAACTTGTTCCGGTTCCTCAGACCGTACAGCCGTGGCCCATAGGCGACATTGTCGAAAATCGACATCGGAAACGGGTTGGGACGCTGGAAGACCATGCCGACCCTCCTGCGGAGCTCCAACACGTCGATTTCCTCGAAAATATCCTGGCCATTGAGCTCGATCGAGCCATCATGACGGCACCCGTCGACCAAATCGTTCATCCGGTCAAGCTCGCGCAGGAAGGTGGATTTCCCACAACCCGATGGACCGATGCAGGCAGTGATGGCGTGCGTCGGGATGTCCACCGTCACGCCTTGCAGAGCATGCTTCTCCCCGTACCATACGCCAAGATCGGTGACATGAAACACCGTGTCGCTCATGTGTGTTCCTTTCCGGTTGCCAGCCGGTTCGCAGCAATATCAAAGACGAATACCAGGACCATCAGCACCAAGGCGGTGGCGAAGGCTTTGTCCATACCCTGTCCTTCGGTGATGGTCAGGTAGATGTGCATGGCCAGCGTGCGCGCCGGCATCATCGGATTGGTTGCCAGAGCAGCTCCGCTTCCCACGGTATAGATCAGGGCAGCGGTCTCTCCCACCGCCCTGCCGATGGCAAGAATCATGCCGGTGACGATGCCCCGTTTGGCGGCGGGGAGCACAACCTTCCAGATTGTCTCAATCCGCGTGGCGCCCAAGGCGAAGCTACCCTCCCGCAACTCGCGGGAGACCGTATGGATCGCATCCTGGCTGGTACGCACGATGGTGGGCAGCACCATCAGGCTGACCGTCAGGGTCCCGCTTGCCAGACAGAAACTCCAGTGGAACTTCTCGACGAAGACCAGCATGCCAAACAGGCCGAAAATGATTGAAGGAATACCGTTGAGGATGTCTATGGCGGTTGAGACCACCTGATAGATCTTTCCTCTCTTGGAGTACTCCTCCAGATAGACCGCCGACGCGATGCCAAGTGGCGCCGAGACCAAGGTCACCAGCAGGATGAAGATGATCGTGTTCAGCAGGATGGTACGGATTCCACCATATTTGCCAGACTCGATGGTATCTTCCAGCAGGAATGACGCGGTCAGGTTTGGTCCAGACTCGACTTCCCGAACCTTTAGGGAAGAGACCAATCCTTCGGGTACGCCGGTGAAGGAGGCCGCGTCCATCATCATGAACGCTCCCTCGTCGCCAATCAGGAAATCCAAGCTCTCAGCCTTGACGACCGGCGTATCAGGACCCCCAACCTCGCTCCAGGACCTGACACTTCCGGAAAGCAGCTTCTCCAGTTCTTCCCGGCCTACGGCCCTGAGTTGCTGGTTGCCCCGCAGGGCGGCAACGGCAGGGTTGACGGCAAGGACCATGTTCTTTACCGACACGAGATGGAAGCCTTTGGGCACCGAAGACGCGATGACCAGGCTACCTTTCCGTGGATGTGCGGGAGAAGCCTCGGTAGTGACGATTTCACTGGTCTTCAAGTCCAAGGCCTTTGCCAGTGCGGGACGAACCGAATCATCGATGAACAGGGAAAGCGCCTGGTCGTTCCCCGTCAAGGTTCTCCACGAGCTCACCCGTCCCCTCGCGACACGCCGTAGGTCAGACCATGAGATTTCCTTCCCGAAATTGCTGGCCACGACGAACCCGCTCGTGGTGCCCGGGATCATGTCGTCCTCGACGCTGGACCGCTTCCAGATTCCCCGGAATGTCACATATCCAAGAATCAGCACAAGCAGGCTGACGGTCAGCCATGTGCAGATATGGATGGTCAGCATCATGGCCTTGTCGGATGTCTTCCGGTTCATTGTTTCCTCCGAGCGATGATGACCACCAGTCCGTTGGAGACCAGGATGCAGAGGTAGAGCAACATGGCGGTGGCGAAAAGAGCTTGCATGTGGGTTCCTTCGGCGTAGCCCATATCGGTGACGATGTTCATCGTCATCGTCCTTCCCATGTCGGTAAGCCGATGGAAGGCAAGGGGCGCGTTGCCACCCACCAGCAACACGGCGGTCGTCTCTCCGACCGCTCTTCCCAATCCGAGCAGGAAAGAGGAGACGATGCCCTGCCTCGCGGCCGGGATAATCACCTTGAAGATTGTCTGGGTCCTGGTTGCGCCCAAGCCATAGGAAGCCTCATGCAGAGCATGGTCCACGCTTGCCAGTGACACTTCGGTGACGTTGATGATGGTGGGCATGATCATGATTGCCAGAATCAGAGCGGCGGAAAGCAGCGAGTATCCGCTACCACCCCAGATGCTCCGTACCATCGGCACGATGACCGCGATACCGAAAAGGCCGTAGATGACGGAAGGAATTCCGGCCAGAAGGCTGACTCCCGTCTTGATCACATCACGCTTCCACCCTTTGGAGAGCAAAGCCAGATAGATGGCGGCCGACAGGGAGAACGGCGTCGCCATGACAAGGGCGAGCAGGGTCACCACGAAGCTTGCCTTGACAAAGGTGGCTATCCCGTAATGGGGGACTTCCGCGGAAGGACTCCAATCCGTACTCAGCAGGAACTCGCCAACCGGAATCGTACGGAACGCGGGCAGGCCTTCGGAAAAGAGGTACAGAGTAATCAGGATGACTGCCGCAAGCGACACAAAGGCGGTGAGCAACAGGATCGCCCTGAGCCCACCGTCGGCACGTTTCCTCGATACGAGTGTCATCGTCAATTGACCGGGATGAAGCCCGTCTCTCCAACCAAGGCCTGACCATCGGAAGAGAGCATGTAGTCGATGAACCGCTTCTCCCCACCCTGCGCCTGGCCTTTGGTGACCAGATAGAGGGCGCGGCTGATCGGATAGCTGCCGTTCTTCACGTTCTCGGCCGTGGGAGCGACTCCGTCGATGGTCAGCACCCTGCCACCGGCGCTGGTGACAATCTGTCCAAAGGCCATACCGATGTAACCGACAGAACCCGGGGTCGAAGCGACCTTGGCGGCAAGCTCGCCATTTTCCTTGGCGACAATCGCGTTCTTGCTCGGCTCCTTCTTGGCCTTGTCAAGAACGATTTCCTTGAAGGAACCGTAGGTACCGCTGGTCTCGTCACGGACAATCAGGTTGACCGCCTCGTCGTTTCCACCCAGCTCTTTCCAGTTGGTAACCTCGCCGGCGAACAGGCTTGCCAGCTGGGCCATGGTCAGGTTGCTCACCCCGACATCACCGTGCACGGCTACCGAGAGCCCGTCCAGAGCGATGGTGGTCGGAACCAGACCTGCGGAAACCTCGTCCGCCTTCAGCTCGCGGCTGGAACCGGCAAGCGAAAGGGTGCCGGACTGCAGGCCTTTCAAACCGACGGAAGAACCCAGCGTCTCATAGGAAACCTTCATGTCGGGATTCTTGGTCTCGAAAGGCTCGATGGCAGCCTCAATAATCGGGGCAACCGTGGAAGATCCGCCGAAGGTATAGTTCGTAACGGCCACTTTCTGGGAAGCGGCGTTTTCTTTCGTTCCCGCGGCAAAGACCGCGGTGACCGCGAGAATCAGCAACCAAGAAATCGCATGTACTTTCTTCTGCATGTTTCTTTTTCACTCCTGTGTTTGCCCAAACGATAGGGAGATTCTTTCAAGAAATGAAAAGGAATGTATGAAAAAAGGGTGAAATGGGTTTAGGTCTTCATTTACTTGCAATAAATCCACTAAAAGGAGTGCGTGAGACAGAAGAAACAGCAAGTCGCTCACGGTCTGCGCCGAATGCTACGTCACAAACCTCGAAGAACGGGATAAAAACACTGCTGATCTGGAGGAAAAGCACATTCCCCCCCCTCTGAACGCAAGAAACTTTAGCGATGACTTCGTTGTCATCGCGCATGCATCCGGCAATTAAGGACGCCAACATGGATTCGAAAGGGACGGCAACGAGAAAACCCATTAAGGCTACTCGCCCGTCCTCTCAGCACGCTCTCCTTCAGGCCACCACGAAATATCCCGTTCTACCTCTGTACCCGTCCATGAGCAGGATGCCGCTTCAAGACTACGCTTGCCTTAGTGCTGGCCGCATTGCAGAAAATCCAAGTCCCGGTTTCCCTTCTGCATTGCGTATCATCCTCTCTTTGCTTGCCAGGTGTTCAATCACCTGTCGAAGTCCCGCTACTGGTCGTAGGATAATCCAGACTGTCTATGATGAGGGATTCGCCAAACTTGGTGACAGAGAATACCTTCAATACAGTCCCGTTTCCTTCTACTTCATACCTCCCAGGATACAAACTCAAGGTTTCCGAGCAATTAAGTGTATAACTGCCATCAGGATTCTTGGAAAATGTATTGGGCAAATCGCAAGAATACGGTTCAATTCCATCTATGCCACGAAGCTCAAGACTTGATTGCCATGGAACTTGGAAGTTTTCTAAAGAAAAAACTACCGTTGCAGGTATGTCAATATTTGGATCCATGGCTCTTACGTCGAACTCATACGCATCTTTTGAATCATCGATGGTAAGAGATCCTTCAGAACCGACAATGACATAGTATTTCCCTGTAGTAGGGGAATGGAGTGATGGATAATACACTCCATTGGGTAACCATGAGAATTCAGAATAGATCTTGCGGTCTTTGCTACCGGCTCCAAAAACTTGGACATTATCGCTTGTTTCTTTAGTCGCGTAGCCAACCCATCTGACATTCATATCTCCTTCTGCATACCCGCCTGCACTAGGAAATGAGGAACTGTATGATTTCGGATAATGAAGGGTGACTTTCTTTCTTCCCAGGAATCGTGTACTGAGGGCAAGATACGTGATGGGGGAATCCTTCGAAATGCTGCGCAGTGTCCAAAAATCAGCAGGTGTGTACCGCTTCGATTCATCCGTACTATTCCAAGAGGTCTTTTCTACAGCGAAATAGGCTTCTCCGTCGTTAGAGAATTTGAATTCAGGAAGATACCAATTACCTTCAGGGATGTGGAACACACGCGTACTCTTGACCGGATTGATCGTACGATATCCAGAACTCGTCTTTGGATCACCATTGCCAATATACTTTCTCAAACGGAACCGACACCCTTTTGTTGCGTCTGTGGGAAATTCCACTGTTACCGTTGCGAGATTGGGATATTTTGTACTGTCGTAATCCAAGTATAACGTACGTTGTACGACCTCGCCAGGAGAAGAAACCGTAACGGTTCCCGTTCCTTCTGTAATCGTATAAATCTCTCCCACATTTTTTATCAGTGCGGAAACTGTATGCGCACCAAGCCCAACCGGGAAAGAAAGGGTCCGCTTCGAATAGTTGACAGACCCCTGTACCTGACCATCAACCAACACATCGACTTCTATGTCATTTCGGACATCGTCTGGAATCAACGTGCTTTCCAATGCTACGGCAAGCGTTCCCAAGGAGGAGGAATCCTTCTTGGTCATTTCAATGACATTTGGGTTTCCAGATGTGTCGATTGTTACTTTCCCGATATAATCATTTTCGATTCCATCAATCCTACAAGTAACGGTGACCTGATAAGTGTCCGGTGCGGCCCAGAATGTGATGTACCGATAGGTACTCGTGCTTCCTGCTGCTGCTTGATAGACGTTCGACGTGCCGGTAAGGTTTTTCGCAGTGTCATGTATGTATACGGACAAACTATCTGATGTATCATTGTCAGCGCGTCTCCAACGAAGCGTGGCCTTTCCCCATCCCATGTGCGTAGCCGTATCGAACACACCTCTTGAATTCGCATAGAACGCTTCCTCCTGCAAGGTGTCATCCCCTACATAGTTGACCGTAAGCCGATAGTGGCCGGAGCCAAGGACAGGAATCTTGAACGAATGTCTCGTACCATCTGCGGGATAGGAAAGGGAATCATAATGAGTTCCGTTGGCGGAAGCATGGAACACTACCCTCTTCGTGGGGTCAAGACCAGATCCGCTCGCAAACGCAAAGGAAACTTCCTGCGTATAATGCGTTGCATCATCAGGCCTGATGGTAACGACGAAGGAAGTTGCCTTGCCTTTCTCGACGACAATGCTTTCACCAAAGGAAAGCTGATAGCCATCAAGGCCAGAAAGATTGACCTGCGGGGTATAGGCGCCTTCGGCAAGATTAAGCGTCATTTCAGGGTTCACTGCATTCAGGGTCGTGGTCACATTGCCCAAGACAACGGTAACAGCGAAATCCTTGTCGTCATCCTTCAACATCAATCCATCCGTATCGAGGCTCAAGGTTGCGCTTCCGATACCGTTAACTACAGTAAAAATAATAGTCTCAGAGTAAGCGAACCCATCGGCTGTTCCATCCACGATCAATGTATGAACACCTTTTTCTAAGGAATTGATGGTGTAGGCGCCGCCGTTACTTGCCGTTGCCGGACCGCCATCCAACGTATAAGAAAAAGAAGTCTCTGCTGGGGTCCCAAGGAAGGAAGCAGAAAAGGAGAGCAATGATCCTTTCTCTACGATACCGTTCCAGTTAGCAGGTTTTGCTACGTTCATGGTGTAATCGGCCACTGTCTTCGGGTTGATGATGGAAAACGAACCAGCAGAAACAAGCCTGATTTGCTTTTCAACTGGAAGAGAGCTGATTTTGAATCCAGCGACGGTTGCCCACGCAACAAGGGTACCTGATTGATTCACTGAGAATGGGCCGGAATACTGGATATTTTCAGACTTTATACCATTTTCCGGTGTGAACGTGTAAAACACATCGGCCCCATCGGTGTTGTTTTTGATTGTCACCTGTCCATCGCCTGTCACATCGACAGTAGGAGCAGAAACTTGCCTGTATTCGTTTGGAATAGTGATATCAATATGCGTTGTCAGACCTGCATAGACGTGAACGACGTCATGGAGGGCAAAATACACTTCGCTTTGCGGGTTTTCTTTAGTACCATCTTTATAGAAGGTGATGGTTGATGTGTAGGTACCAGCTTCCAGTGCGGTCATGTCGGAGTCGGTGATGGAAAAAGTCTTTGTTCCATTCTCAGGGGTTCCGGATGAAAGAGCAACGGTGACGGAGTGAGTTTTTTCTTCATTGTTTTTCTGCAGTGACACTACGAAAAACTGAACATCTTGTTCAATGTCAGGATTCCACGAAAGAGACCAGATGAGCGTGCCTGTTCCCCCAGTAACTTTCGTGAGGGAAAATGTAGCCGAATTGTTTGTTCCTTTATTGATATTCACAGCTTGGGAAAGCGGGTCTGCCACCATCTCGTTTGAGGCGTTGTAACCGGTAACCGTGACCGTCTGGGTCCCGATAGGGATTCCTTCTATGATGATCGGGCTGGAAGTGTAACAATCCTCAATCTTCGCATTCCCTGGATTGGAGAGTTCTACGGTATAATGATTAATGGTGAGATCACCGGCAGATGGAGCGTACGTAGACTTGGATATAGTTGTTGATGCGATTTGCGGCACCAAAATGGTAAGAGATCCAGTTCCTTCTGCCTTATGTTCCGGGGAACCGACATCAGAAGTACACGCGCTGAAAAACAATGCGCACAGCGTGATGAATGCGAAAAGAGAATAATATTTCTTCATAAGAACCTACTGTACGCCAGCATATTACGTTTTTATGCACTGTCAAGGTTTCGGTTTGTATTCTTCCAACTGCCCTGACAATCTCTTTCCCGGTGGATTTTTTTCGAGTATACTTGGTTCCATTCGTTCAGAAAGAGGTAGTACATGCTGTGTTTCAACAAGGATGCCATTTTCAAGGATCTTGGCGGTGGCGTGACACGAAAGATCATCGCTTACGACGAGGGCATGATGGTCTGTGAACTGACTTTCAAGAAAGGCGCTGTGGGCGCGCCGCACCACCATCCCCACGAACAGATCGGCTACGTTATCAGCGGATCCTTCGAGGTCACCGAAGGCGAGGAGACGAAGGTCCTGAAGGCGGGAGACTGCTATCTGGTCAAGCCCGATTCGGTCCACGGAGTGAAAGCCCTGGAAGATTCCAAACTGCTCGACGTCTTCACCCCGATGCGGAAGGACTTTCTTGCCTGATCCGGGAAAAGCCATGACGCGTCACCGGATCTTGGATTCGCTTGCGTGAATGCGAGGGAAAAGAGAAAAGAGTGTTTCACTCGTACATGGCAAAATCAATTGTAGACACGGCCATTTCACTTCCATATAATGGGTAGCGCTACACTCACGTGGAAGTAGTGTGCGTTTGTGTGCGCACGCATCTGAAATGAGTCACCAAATTTCATCGTCTCTTGATAGTGAGACAAAAGGAAATGAATATGAGCGATGCAAAGAACATCAAGGCGCTTGAGAATTCCAGCGTTGAGCTGACGCTGACCCTTCCCGCCGCCAGAATCGAGGAAGACTATCAGAAGTCTTTGGCCAAGTATGTGAAGAACGCGCAGATTCCGGGCTTCCGCAAAGGCCATGTCCCCGCTTCCGTTCTGGAAAAGAAATTCGGCGAGTCTCTTCGCACCGAGACTACCTTCGACACCATGGAGGCCTTCCTGAAGGAAGAACTGGAGAAGCTGGACGATGCCGAGAAGCCGCTTCCCTACTGCACTCCCGTGCTGCAGGACGAGGAGAAACTGCTGCCGTTCAAGAAGGATACCGATGTGACCTTCACCGTCAAATATGATGTCAAGCCGCAGTTCGAGCTTCCCCAGTACACCGGCATGCAGCTCACCATCCCCAATGTCAAGGTTACCGACGCTGACGTGAGCAAGGAGCTGGACAAGCTTCGTGAGCAGAACGCCATGGTCGTCGACAAGAAAGATGGTGTCGCAGAAGACGGCAACATCGTCAACATCGACTATGTCGAGCTGGACAAGGACGGCAAGGAAGTCAAGGCCAGCGAGCGCAAGGATTTCACCTTCACCCTCGGCTCGGGATACAACTACTACGAGATCGACAAGGAAGTCGCCGGCATGAAGGTCGGTGAGACCAAGACCATCGAGAAGAGCTACCCGAAAGAGTTCAAGACCGCAGACCTGGCTGGCAAGACCGTCACCCTGAAAGTCACGCTGAAGAGCGTCAAGGTCAAGGACGTTCCCGCCCTTGACGACGAGTTCGCCCAGGACATCAAGGAAGAGTACAAGACCGTCGCCGACCTGACCAAGGCCACCCGCGAGAAGCTTGAGAAGCAGCTTGCCGACAAGCTTTCCGACGAGAAGTTCGACAAGATTGCCGACGAGTTGGCAAAGAACGTCAAGATCGACCTTCCTCAGAGCATGGTCGACCTTGAGCTGGACCGCGACTGGAGCAACTACATCAGGCAGACCGGCCTTTCCGAGGACCAGGTCCTGAAGTTCCTCTCCTTCCAGAAGAAGGACAAGGCAGCGCTTCAGAACGAGTGGAAGGCCGACGCAGAGAAGACCCTGCGCGTGCAGCTGGTGATGGACAAGATCAAGGAGAAGGAGAACTTCACCGTCTCTCCGGAGGAACTTGAGAAGGCCGAGAAAGACCAGCTGAAGGATATCTCTGACGAAAATCAGAAGAAGTACTACCGCACTCTGCTCGAAGAGGACCTCAAGTTCAACAAGGTCAGCGATTTCCTCGAGGCGAACAACACCTTCACCCCGGACAAGGAAATGAGCTTCGACGCCTACGTCAACGGACAGGTAGAAACGGAAGCTGCGAAATAAGGAGCCACAGAAGCAATGGAACGGATGCAATCGTACATCCCGATGGTCGTTGAGCAGAACGGTGTCAGAGAACGCTCGTATGACATTTTCAGCCGCCTGCTCAAGGATCGCATCGTCTTTCTCGACGGGGAAATCAACGACGCCACGGCAGACCTGGTCATCGCGCAGTTGCTGTTCTTGGAGTCCGAGGACCCGAAGAAGGACATCAGTCTCTACATCAACAGCCCTGGAGGCAGTGTGACGGCAGGACTGGCGATCTACGACACCATGCAATATCTCCAGTCCCCCGTCCAGACCATCTGCATGGGACAGGCCGCCAGCATGGCGGCCATCCTCCTCGCGGGTGGGGCCAAGGGCAAACGCTATGCACTCCCTTCCGCGCGGGTGATGATCCACCAGCCTTGGGGAAGCGTCGAGGGGCAGGAGACGGATATCCGTATCCAGTCCGCCGAAATGGAACGCATCAAGCGCCTTACGCTCGACATCCTTGCCCTCCACACGGGCAAGGACCTTCAGACGTTGCAGGCGGATACGGAGAGGGACTTCTATCTGACGAGCCAGGATGCCGTCGAGTACGGTATCGTCGACAGCGTCATGCGTAGGGGGAACTGATGGCACGCAACCAGCAAGTCTGCTCTTTCTGCGGAAAGAGCATCAAGGACGTGAAACGTCTGATCAATGGGCCAGGTGTGGCCATCTGTGACGAATGCGTGAAGATCTGCGAGGAGATGCTCCGCGAGGATCCCGCGATGCAAGAGTCAGGCGCCGACACCCTGCCCGCCAAAATCCCGACTCCCGAGGAACTCAAGGAGTTCATGGATCAGTACGTGATTGGCCAGGACGAAGCCAAGCGGATTCTTGCCGTGGCGGTCTACAACCACTACAAGCGGGTAAAGTACGAGAAGCAGCTTGATACCGAGATGGAGAAGTCCAACATCCTGATGGTGGGACCGACCGGAACCGGAAAAACGTTGCTCGCCCGGACCCTCGCCCGCAAGCTCCAGGTGCCTTTCGCCATCGCAGACGCCACCACGCTCACCGAGGCCGGCTACGTTGGCGAGGATGTCGAGAACATCCTGCTGAAGCTTATCCAGAACGCGGACGACAACGTCGCCGCGGCGGAGCATGGCATCATCTTCATCGACGAGATTGACAAGATCGCGAAGAAGGAGGGAGAAAACCCCTCCATCACCCGCGATGTCAGCGGCGAAGGCGTGCAGCAGGCGCTCTTGAAGATCATCGAGGGGACGATTGCTTCGGTTCCTCCCCAGGGTGGACGCAAGCATCCGAACCAGGAGATGATCCGCATCAACACCAAGGACATCCTTTTCATCTGTGGAGGAGCTTTCGTTGGTTTGGACAAGGTGATCGAGAAACGTGTCAGTACCCATTCCATGGGTTTTGGCGCGACTGTCGAAGATACTTCCAAACGTAGTCTCCACGACTTGTACGCGCAGCTTGTTCCCGACGACCTGATCAAGTTCGGCCTGATTCCCGAGTTCATCGGCAGGCTCCCCATCCATGTCGCACTGGACAACCTGAACAAGGATGACCTGAAGCGGATCATCACCGAACCGAAGAACTCGGTGCTCAAGCAGTACCAGCAAAGCTTCAAGATTGACGGCATCGACTTGGTCTTCGAGGACGACGCGGTCGACGCGATCGCCCAGAAGGCGATCGAGCAGAACACTGGAGCCCGTGGCATCAGGTCCATCGTCGAAGGGATGATGATGAATATCATGTACCGGATTCCGTCGATTCCGAATGTGAAGCAGGTCATCGTCTCCCGAGAGTCGGTCCTCGACCACAAGAATCCTCGGATTATCGGAACGGATGGGAAGGAGATTGCTCTGTGAGCCTTTTCCCACCTATCCCGCAAGGGGTTCTCACCCATCTCAAGGAGGACAGTTCCTTCATCGTCATCGGACACAAGAGTCCGGATGGGGACTGTATCTCCAGCGAGCTGGGGATGGAATTCCTTCTCAAGGCGCTCGGCAAGCAGGTGTTGCTTGCCAACGCCGGTCCTTTCGAACGGCAGGAGATCCAGTCCTTGCGTAGCCGGTTTGTCGACCACATACCGGATGCGTATCTGGCGGGGAAACCGACTGTCGTGATTGTGGACTGCTCCACCAGCGACAGGATCGGCAGCTTGTACGAGCAGGTGAAAGAGCTACGCGTCCTTGTCATCGACCATCATGCGAGCGGGACGCGCTGGGGACAGGAACTGTATATTGTCCCGGACTCCCCTTCCACCACGTTGCTTGTCCAGCATCTGTTTGAGACGCTTCAGGTCGAGATTCCGGAAACGGCGGCCAAGGAACTCTTCTTTGGATTCGCCACAGACACCGGTTTCTTCCGCTTCCTGCAGCCGAATCAGGCCGAGGCGCTCGATTCAGTCTCCCGTCTGGTAGCCAAGGGAGCATCTCCCAACCAGGTCTACATGCAGATCAATGGAGGCAAGAGCCTTTCCTTCATCAAATACCTTGGAGTCCTGATAGACCGGGCGGAATCCTACCTCGACGGCAAGGTGATGGTCACCTACACTTGGCTGAAGGATAAGGAAAAGTTCCTCTGCGACAAACCGAGCGACCTGTTCTATGGCCAGATGCTTTCCATCGCCGGCGTACAGGCTGTCGCCCTTTTCAAGGAGAAAGAAGACGGCACAATCGAGGCCGGCCTGAGGGCCAGCCATAACAGCGCCATCGACGTGGGACAAATCGCCACCTTCTTCGGAGGCGGCGGCCATGTGCACGCAAGCGGTTTCACCGTGAAGGGCGATCTTTTCACCACCCGCGACAACTTCTTGCGGCAAGTAGAGTTGTTCCTCAAAAACTAATTGGCATCACCGTTGCAATCCATAGGACACCTGGAGGTTTTCTATGGATGCACTTTCCGAGCTTGTCCTCAAGTGCCAACAGCACCCTGAGGACGAGGCATTGCGTGAACAGGTTCGCCAGAAGACGATGGAGCTTTTCTATCGTCTGCCCAACAAATACCACCTGATAGAGGAGGAACACTGCGCCTCCTTCCTGCTGTACTGCGAGGCCTCGATTGACCGCTATATCGACATGTTCGTTCCGATGTCAAACTACGGATATTACATCATGTGCATCATCCGTAAGCGCATCATCCCATTCAAGCAATTGATGCACGAGGAGGAAGGGAGAAACCGTAGCGTCATGTTTGTCTCCGCCTCCCCTATTCAATACCATGGACAAGCGGAGGAGCTTTGTGGTGGAGCGTTGTATCGCCAGGACGAGCTTCCTGCCGTCTACCAGACGTTGCTCAGCCAAGGACCGACAACCGCGCGGGGCCGACACCCCGCCATCAGGAGTTTGCTGAGGGCCCTCCACCGGGGTTCCTGCAGGAGAGGCCTGCTGCTTTCCAGCGTCATGGATCCCTCCTACGCGCTCGAGCATCACACTGCCCTGATAAGCAGGCTTTTGGGATGCGAGGAACACCTACTGATTGACTTCCTCGCCTCGTTCGACCAACTGCTTTTCACCAAGCGGCAGGAATACAACGCCCATCTTGAACGGATTGGTTTCCGTTTCTTCCAAATCAATTGCTACCGAAGGAAAATCACCGAGACCAAAAGGAAGAAATCCCGGAAAAAAATCCAAACCCGGTACCGGTTCAACGTGTCGACCTGGGAAAAAGATCTTGAGGAACTGGAAAAACGGAAGCAAATCTTCATATCCAAATCACAGCTCGGCCAGATCCTCGGCTTGCCGACAAGCTCGATCCACCACAACATCACGGCATGGAGACATGCCATGCGGGATGCACTGGACGCGTCCACGACAAAGGACTATCTTGAGTAACGTATGGAAATCATGCTAGCGAGTGGCAATGCCCACAAACGCGCGGAATTCGCGCGAATGCTTCCCTCGTGGGATGTCCTGCTTCCCAAAGAGAGGGGAATCGACTTCTCCTGCGATGAAGATGGTACCACCTTCATTGACAACGCGCTGATCAAGGCAAGAGCCCTCTTCAGCGTCGCGCCGAAAGGCACCTTGGTCATGGCGGACGACTCTGGCCTCTGCGTGGACGCCCTTGGCGGACAGCCTGGAATCCACACGGCCCGCTACGGCATGGAGCCCGGAGGGAAAGAGCTTCCCAGCGAGCAACGCAACGCGCTGTTGCTGAAGAATATGGAGTCCTACAGGGAGATGAGCCAGAGATCGGCGCATTTCGTCTGCGCGATCGCCTTGATTGTCGACCCGTACCGGACCTTTGTCGTCCAGGAAGCGGTCGACGGACATATCGCGTTCAGTCCCTACGGGAAAGGTGGTTTCGGCTATGACCCGATTTTTATCTGTGACGAGATCGGGCAGAGCATGGCGGCCGCATCCGATGAGGTGAAGGACCGCTACAGCCACCGGGGCCGGGCACTGAGACATCTTTCGAGACTGCTGGAGGAAATCCGTGAAAACACGAAAACGTTCTGAAATCGAAGAATCAAGCAAATGGGACCTTTCCAGTCTCTTCGCCTCCAGCGAAGAGTGGAATGATGCCCTTGAAACCCTGAAGCGCTTAGGAAGCCAGGCGTCTTCCTTCAAGGGCTCCATCAAGCAAGGAAAGGCATCCTTCCTCAAGTTGCTGAAGTGGCTTGGCGAGACCAACATCCTCGCCGAACGGGTGGGATGCTGGGCCATGCTGAACTACAGCGCAGACGCATCAGACCCGAAGAACATCCGCCAGTACGGCATGGCAAGCCAGGTACTCGCCTCCCTTGGGGCGGCGCTCGCCTTCTTCGACCCGGAACTGCTTTCCTTGGACGAAGAGACCTACCAAGCCTACCTGCGGGACCCGGACTTCAAGGAGTACCAGGTCTATCTGCAGAAAAGCCGTCGTTTCAAGGCGCACGTCCTGAGCGAGGGCGAAGAACGGCTGATGGCCCTGCAGAGCGAGAGCGCCCAGACCTCCGAGCTGACCTTCAGCGACCTGACCAATGTGGATATGGACTTCGGCACGGTCGAGGGCAAGCCTCTGACGCAGAGCACCTACAACACCTTCATGCAAAGCACCAGCCGCGCAATCCGTAAAGAGGCCTACGACAAGCTCTACGGCGTCTACGGGGCGCACCAGCACACGCTGGCCAGACTGTATGAGGGTTCGGTCAAGCAGGATATCTTCTCGAGCAAGGTCAGAGGCTACGCGTCGAGCCGCGACGCCGCGCTTTTCCCGGACAAGGTGGATGGTTCCGTCTACGACACGCTGGTGTCATGCGTCCATGCAGGGTTTGGCTCGCTCCATCATTTCTACGAGCTCAAGCGCAGGGTCCTCGGACTGGACAAGCTTGCCCATTGGGACGTCTACGTGCCGCTCGTCAAGCAGAAACCCTTCCACACCACCTACGACGCCGCGGTGGATACAGTGCTCAAGGCCGTACAGCCCCTCGGGGACGAATACGTTTCCATCCTTGGTGCCGGATTGACCACCGAGCGCTGGGTCGACAGATATGAGAACACAGGCAAGCGCAGTGGAGCCTTCAGCAGCGGTTGCTATACCAGCAAGCCCTACATCCTATTGAACTTCACTGGAGACACGTTGAACGACCTCTTCACGATCATCCATGAAGGCGGCCACTCGATGCACAGCTACTACAGCAAGAAGAACAACCCGTTCTTCCAGTACGACTACACGATTTTCGAGGCCGAGGTGGCAAGCACCACCAACGAGCAACTACTCGCGCGCTTCCTGCTCGACCACGCAAAGGACAAGGACGAGCGCGCATCGATCATCGGCAAGCAGCTTGACGACATCGTCGCGACGCTGTTCCGCCAGACTATGTTCGCCGAGTTCGAGGACCAGGCGCACAAGATCGCGGAAAGCGGTGAGACCCTCTCGATCGACGTGATCCGCGGCATCTACCGGAAGCTGCTTGTCGCCTACTTCGGGAATCAGGTCGAGTTCAGCGACCTGAGCGACATGGAAGGACTACGGATTCCCCACTTCTACAACGCCTTCTATGTCTACAAGTACGCCACCGGCATCAGCGCCGCAATCGCGCTGAGCCAGAAGATCCTCGAAGGCGGAAAGAAGGAACAGAGCGACTATCTTTCCTTCCTGAAGAGCGGCGGGAGCCGGTACCCAATGGAGTCCCTCAAGCTCGCGGGTGTGGACATGTCCAAGCCCGACGCGGTCAACGCCGCGGTCTCACGCTTCTCCGCCTTGCTCGATGAGTTCGAGAAGCTTGTCTGAGAGTTACATCGCACCGGTAAGGACTGCACTCGCATAACTGAAGCGGGTGCAGTTTTCTTTATGCGCGGGACAGAAAATGAAGCACTGTTCCTTCTCGTAGATGACGAAGTTCCTTCCCGCGGTAAAGGGAAGGAGGAACATGCTGGAAATCGGGAAGGAAAGATCCACCTCCTTGCCATCCATCGTCCCCTTGTAGAAGAGTCCCTGGTGGTTCAGGCGGCAAACTCCCCTTCCCGCATCGCGCTGGCCCCCGTCATGCTGGTGGGTCGGAAGCTTCAGCGTCACGTCATCGCGTATCTCGAAGGAAGGGTCTTTCGCCGCGTTCTTCAGTTTCTCCACGCAATCGCTGATCCAATCCTGCACCGTCGCGTAGCCACTGGACATGCGGTAGTTGCCGTCGATCTTGGCATGCCATCCGCAAGAGCAGGAAACGACATCTCCATGGGAAGAAAGTCCTCCCTGCTTTCCACAGGCAGGACATATCCATGCGGCATTCTCCACATGTTCGGCAGGATTTTTTGTTTTTAATTCATTCCTTTCTCGGAATTTTGAATCGTCATAAGCTATGTAATCAGTGAGTTCTTTGGCAAGAACATCCTTGTCAATTGCCTTCAACTGCTCCTTGGTGTAGAGCTGGCGGGTTGTCACCTCGATGCGTCCGCCGGTATGCTTCTTTCCCCATTTTGGGAAACAAAGCGTGGCTCCCTCGACATGGACCCCATAGACAGGGACACCGATGCGTTTGATGAAAAGCGCGGTATCATCGGGAAGAGGCTCGTTCTTGCTCAGGGCTCCCGTATGGGCCTCGGGGAACAGCAGGAGGATACCATTGTGCCTCAGGCACCGCATCATGGCAATCGCAGAGCTGTTGTCGGCGGAGAAGACCGACTTGGGGATGCATCCGGCATGCTTCAGCCAATAGGCGTTGAAGGAATCGGAAAAGAAATATCTTGCGACAACAGGAGTTAGGTTGGGTTTCCTGAGCACGAGCCAGGCGAACCACCAGTCGAACAGGGACGCATGGTTGCCGACGACTATCGCAGGTCCCTTGATCCGCTTCTCTGCTTTGTGGAGGACAAGCTTTTCACCTCTCAGGCATTTCAGAGGCCAGAGGGAAGCCACGTACCACCAGAACCTCTTCAAACGGTAATCCTCTCCAAAGCGAATATCAGCCATACGGAACTCCTCCGCAGCCATTGTATCCTTTGAACCTGCAGGGTTGCAATGCGACGAAAAAGGGGCTCAATCCAGCTTTTTGAGGGAAGAAGCGGAAACACAAGGGAATGAAGTCCCAAGATTGCAAAGTAACGACACAAACAAGGAGAGACAACATTCCCTATGAACGACAAGTATCATGGCAAGCTTCGAGGCGCCCGTCCAGCTCCATCTGTGTGCAACCGATGCCCGTGGCGGAAAACACCGGACACAGGGGCAAGGCCACACGCAGGATACCCAGTGCTTTTGCTTTTTTGTCTATCCGGAAAAATGATGGTTTGAAACGATCTGTATCGGTCTTGTCGCTGTTCTTTGCTCTTTGGCGGGGGCGACCCGATGTTCCCCTCAGGCCAGCACCTCTTCCTTCCAGTCCTGGACGGTGTGTCCCGTGGAGGAGAAGGCGATGCCCAAGAGGTGGATCGTCTTCCCCCTCTCCAGGCGGAACTTGTCGGCATAGTGTTTGTCCTTGATCTGCCTCAAGGCAGTCTCCGCACTCTTGTCCGCCTTGAACTCCATCACGTATACATGCTCTCCCGTCTCCACCGACAGGTCGATCCGCCCCTCGCTCGTCTGGTCCTCCGCCACGACCTTCACCGCCTTCCCGCACAGCAGCATCACCACGTCCACCACCTGC
>JAQYHB010000039.1 GCA_028722305.1 Spirochaetales bacterium | reverse complement strand
GCAGGACCTGGTGGTCGCCCTGAGGAAGGGGGACACGCAGGGGTACATGGGGACGCTGACGGCAATCTTCGCGTCGGTGCCGTACCGAGCGGGGAAGAAGGAGCCGGATTTTGCGCAGGTGGTGGACGTGGTGATGCTGCTGTGCGGGAAGGCGGTGAAGGTCGTGGCGGAGGACCAGACGAGCGAGGGGCGGATCGACCTGTCGGTGGATGCGGGGGAGCATGTGTACGTGATGGAGTTCAAGGCGGACAAGAGTGCCGAGGCAGCATTGAGGCAGATCAAGGACAAACACTATGCCGACAAGTTCCGCCTAGAGAGGGGGAAGACGATCCACCTCTTGGGCATCGCCTTCAGCTCCACGGGGCACACTGTCCAGGACTGGAAAGAAGAGGTGCTAGACTGAGGAACATCGGGTTGTCCCCGACAGCGAGAATGGGACAGAGCAAGGCCGATACAGACCGTTTCAAACCATCATTAAGAAGCACGGGATATCCTTGCATCCAAATCGGTCCTGAATACGTCTTCGATGCCTTCTGTGCAGTCATCGGTTCGCGCGCAGATGCGGCCGGATGCGGAGCTTGCCGCATGCAATTGCCGCCATAGGGAATGTTGCCTCTCCTTGTTTGTGTCGTTACTTGCAATCTTGGGACTTCATTCCCTTGTTTCTATCCCTATGGTTTCTTGCGTTTCCGCTTCATCCCACAAACACCTGTATTGAGCCTTTTTCATCTAGTCCATGGCAATCTGTGATACGCTGAAGGGCAAGGTAGGTGAACCATGGAATTCTCCCTGTCGATGCTCGAGGATCCGGCTTCGTTTCGCGTAGGGGCTCTTGCCCATCACAGCTCCCTTCCCTTCCCGCTACGGAGGGATTGGATTTCCCTTGACGGCAGTTGGGCGTTCAGATACGCGCCAACGGTAGGCCAGATGCCTCTGTCCGTCAACGACCCGTCCGAGGATCTTGCCTCTTGGGACACCATCGAGGTCCCCCTTTCCTACGCCCTGCAGGGCTATGGGAAACCACATTATGTCAACACCCAGTATCCATGGGATGGACAGGAAGATCTCCATCCTCCCAAGATTCCTTCCAAATACAGTCCGGTCGGCGTCTATGCGCGGGATATCGAACAGGAAAAGGACGAACAGGAACTGGTCATCCGTTTCGAGGGAGCCGACAGCGCCCTTGCCCTCTTCTGCAACGGAACATTCGTCGGCTACGGGACCGACAGCTTCACCCCGAAAGAGTTCGACCTGACCCCGTTCATCCACAAAGGAAGCAACCGCATCACCGTCTGGGTCTTCCGTTTCTCTCTGGGCAGCTGGTTCGAGGACCAGGATTTCTGGCGTTTGCCGGGTCTGTTCCGCAGTGTCTATCTGATTCCCCGGAAACGAACCCATATCCAGAACTGGTTCGTCCACGCCGACCTGGACGAGAGCCTGACCCATGGGAACCTTTCCGTCGACGTGGAGGTCGCGCACCCGGAAGAAGGCATGGAAATCGCCCTTACCTATGGAAAAGCGGCCACCAAATCCCCAATTACGAGAGGAAGGCTTGCGTTGTCCGTCGACCATCCGCCTCTCTGGAGCGCCGAGAAGCCGAAATTGGAAAGAGGATTCATCTCGCTACTGATGGGGGATACCATCCTGGAGACCATTCCCCTTTCCATCGGATGGCGCAGAATCGAGATTCGTGACGGTATCATCACCTTCAATGGGCAAAGATTGGTGTTCAAAGGAGTCAACCGCCACGAGTGGGACGCCCGTCGCGCCCGTTCGGTGACCGAGCAGGACATGCTCTGGGACATCAAAACCATGAAACGCATGGGCATCAACGCGGTACGCACCTGTCACTACCCCGACCAAGAAAAATGGTACGACCTCTGTGACCGATACGGCCTGTACGTAATCGACGAGACCAATCTGGAGACCCATGGCACCTGGCAGAAAATGGGGAAGGTCGATCCCGACGAGGACACGCTCCCCGGAGACGACCCGAAATACCTGCCGTTGGTGCTCGACCGGCTGGATGCCATGATCGAGCGGGACAAGAACCACCCCTCAATCCTTTTCTGGAGCCTCGGCAACGAGAGTTACGGAGGAAAGAACCTCTGGGAGATGAGCCGGTACGCCAAGCGCAAGGATCCCTCACGACTGGTCCACTACGAAGGAGTGGGCCGCGACAGACGTTACCTCGACACCAGCGATGTGGAAAGCAGGATGTACACCCCGGTCGTGAACGTCGAGCAACTGCTCAAGGACCGGCCCGAAAAGCCGGTGATCATGTGCGAGTACAGCCATGCGATGGGCACTTCGCTAGGAGGTCTGACCGACTACCAGGATTTGCACCGCAGGGAGAAACGCTTCCAAGGCGGTTTCATCTGGGACTGGATTGACCAAGGTCTCTTCAGGGGCAAGGAACTCACCTACGGTGGCGACTGGGGCGACAGACCCACCGACTACACTTTCTGTTGCAACGGCATCATCGCCGCCGACCGGACGATGACCCCGAAGGTCCAGGAGGTCAAGGGATGCTATCAACCTTTCTATTTCCAAGAGATAGACAGGACGCTCTGGATAACCAACGAGCATCTCTTCACCGACCTCTCCGAATACCAGATGATAGAAGGAATCGATGGCAGGCAAGAGGTCAGGAATCTTGCCCTCAAGCCTGGCGAGCGCATGCCCTTGCCGGGTTGCCAGAGCTGCAGCATCCGTCTCAGAAAGCGGACCGCATGGGCAGAGCAAGGCTTTGAGATTGCCTATGGGGAATTGAAGCATCAAGAACGACCAAAGAATCTGGAACCAACTACCCGAGCTCCTCTGGTGGAAGGAAACGTCAACTACGGTTTCCATGGCTCCCGGCTTCACAGCTTGGTCAGCAGGGAAAGCGGCATGTTGGTATCGCTGCGTTCCGGTCGTGGGGAGCTGTTGGTTGGCCCTGCCCGGCTTTCCCTCTCCAGAGCGACGACGGACAATGACCGTGGTTGCGGGATGATGGCACGGTACGCGCCTTTCTTCATCACCGGTTCCTGCCCCACCTGCCGGGCTGTGGCATGGGACGGAACGAGCGTGCAGTCTTTGCTGACCCTGCCAATCTTGGAAAGCGACGTGCGGATAACCTATCAGGCTGATGAGGAAGGTGCTCTGACCGTCACCATGACTTGGCTGGGAGAAACGATGGAAATGCCGCGTTTCGGGTTGGAACTCTCCCTTGGTGCTGCTGCGGGCGACGTCGTATATACCGGCCTCGGGCCCGAAGCGACCTATCCAGACCGACGCTATGGCGCGCGCTGGGGTGTCTTCCGTTTCAACGTGAAGGACAACCTGCCCCACTATGTCCGGCCGCAGGAGGAAGGAGGAAGATGGGAGACGACACATATGGAGGTAGGAGGCTCGCTTGTCCTGGAGTCCGCGCCCTGTTTCGCCAACGTCCTCCCCTGGACGGCCGAGGAAATCGAGCAGGCCAATCATCCTGACGAGCTGCCACCCATCACCAAAACGGTGGTGACAATCTGCAAGGGCACCTTGGGCATCGGTGGGGACAACAGCTGGGGCGCCACGCCACACGAGGACGCGCTATTCTCGATGGAGAAAGGAGAGTCGTTCACATTCCGTCTGTCGGCTCGATGACCCAGGAGAAGGGACCTCCGGTGACCAGTAGGCGCCAAAGGCTCCCCTCCCACGCCAGACGCAGGCGGGCGTCGGTGACAGGGAGCTCCTCAAGGATAACGGTGATGGATTCCTGAAAGCGGATCAGCCCCAATCCGGGGTAGCGGATGACACCACCTTCGGGTTCGGGCTTCGTCTGGCTGACCAAAGTCAAGACGGAACCCAGCGGGCACGTATCCTGGACAGAAATTTCCCTGCCGACAGAGAACGCGCGTCTCCAGTTCCACTTCGGGGGATAGGCCCCATCGAATATTCCTTCGAAGCCCTGTCCGTCGCTTCTGGTCACCCGCGCCTTCCCTTCGCTTTTCTGTTCCCCTTCTTGGGGGTTGACTGTATTGTGCCAGGGACTGCGCATGGTCCAGATTGTGTACCGTTCCTGACTGAAGGTCTTTCCGGTATACGTCTCCACCCCGATGTCGACCAACCAAGGTTTTCCTTTCCGATACAGGGTCAGGGAGCCAAGGTCATTATGCTGGTGGCTGAAGCCGTTGGAACCGGCCCGTACCCCAATGTCCCACCCGTCCTTGTGCCAGACGGAAAGCCCGAGTGATGGATAGTGATAGTAGGGCAATGGTACTTTTGCTCCATGAACCTGATACGTTCCAAGGGAAAGATATCTGATCAGGCCATCGTGCGCCCCGTCTGCCGTGAGTTGTTCTTCGCAGGGAAAGGAACGCCCGCTCAAAGTAATCCTAACATCGCCCACCCTCGCTTTGGCCGAGCAGTCCCCCCAGTTCAGATACCAGGATTTCTCGGCGCACATCGACAATGGAAAGTCCAACAAGGCTTGCACCTTCTTCGATGTCTCCATTTCCTTCGCTTCCTCGCAGCCCATTTCCTTCAGTAACGCGAGGGATACCACAAGGGGAAGCGTCGCGTGGGTCCAGTATTCCACTCCTTCGGGATATCCCCCATCCTCTCCCAGATCCTTGAGGAAGCACTTTAGCGTGTAGATCGCCTTGTTCGCCAAATCCCGCTCGTCGATAGTTCCTCCGGTCAGCAGGAAGACGAGCAGCACGTTGCTTGTGCACCACGGGCTCCAGTTGCACATGGGCTCATCCCCATCTCCCATCCACCAGAAATGGGTGGAGCAATACGGGACCTTGATCCGCTTCTCCAGCTCCGCTTCCAGGCATTCCCATCGTGGTCCACTCAAGGAAACCAGACTCTGGATGATGGCGAGCGTGGCGCCGGTTTCGGCGGCGAACAGGTCGATGACCGGGCGCTCTGGATCGGGAAAGGGGAGCACGGGAGCGTCCCTGACATAGGTGTTGTGGGCAGGCAGGCACCAGCTGGGCTCGGCAAGCACCAGGTCGATTCCCTCCTCGACCTTTTGCAGGAACTCCCCTCGCGGCTGGAGCCACTGGGCGATCGCGAAGGTGAGAAGTAGGTTCCGTCGCTGGAAATAGGGCTCCTCATAGGAAACCCGGTCTCCCGTCTTGGAAAAGGCGGCGTAGCTCTCCGGATCAAGCTTCGGGTAGCAGGACTCCAGATTCCTGCAGGCAAGCGCGACCGCCTCTTTCGCCTTGCGCGGGTCGACCTCAATCCTTGGCAGCGGTTTACGATTCATCCACCAACCCTCCCCTGCTCTGGGCGTACTCGCGGGGGCTCATTCCCTCACGCTGTTTGAACACCTTGGAAAAATAGGAGCTGTCCTCGTATCCGAGCTGGCAAGCGAGCTCATAGATTTTCCAATTTCCTGTCGCAATCAGAGCCTTCGCCTTCTCCATCTTCAAATCGGTCGTATACTCCACGAACCCGATATTGGCATAACGGGAGAAAAGGGTGGAGAGATAGTTCTGGCTGAAGCCGAAGAGCGCCGCCACCTCGGAAAGGGAAAGCCTCTTGTCCAGGTTGGCCTTGATATAAGCCTGCACGCGCTGGACGGTGACAGCCCTCCAGTCCTGGCGTCTGTCCTGCAGCTTCTTCTCCAAGCCGTCCCCGAAATGCCGTAGGTACTCGGCGCAGGCGTCGGTAGAGCGGAAACGATACAAGCTTCGTGGATCCTCTCCTTGCTGGCGGAAGATTTCCTCGACCAAATGCTGGCCATCGGGAACCATGGCAATCACCATGGATACCAGCTGGCTGCAGGCGCTGATGGCGGAAAGCACGTCGGTCGTCTGTTCCAAGGTATGGGTGATCTCGTGGAAAATCCGGTTCATTTTCGCGCCGTCCAGCTCGTTGAAGACCTCGGAGAGCTGATTTTGGTAGGGAGCGAGGATAAAGGGTTGCTCGCCTCGTTCACTGGCGAAGAGAATCCGTTCATCCCCTTTGGCGCCCTGTATCGCCTCCAGAGCGCGGGAATAGGAGGCACCGACCTCGAACAGGTCGTCGACCACCGGTCCTATGACGACGGTGGCCTTCAGGGAGAAGGATTTCCACAACATCTCGAAACTCCGGGAAAAGGAGCCATAGAGGAGCTGATGGCTTTCCCGTTCCTGCAGGAAGCAGACCACAAGAATCCGTTCCAGATCAAAGGGAATGACTTGACAGGCAAGCTGTCTGGAAAGGGTTTCCTTCAAGAGCTCGGTGGAAGCGACGAACAGACGCGTCTTGTCCGCCTCTTGTCCGCCCTCCAGCCGAACCAAGGCGGCGCGCAGGTAGCGGCCACCGGGTTTGATTCCGAGGGACTCGCGCTGCGCCTCAAACTGCTGCCTTTCAGGAATCAGCCCGTTGACCAAACGGACGTAAAAACGGTCCCGCAGGTTCTGGAGCATGGCGTATTCGGCGCCTTGGGCATGCCCCATGGCACGGATCCGCCCCTTGGCTTTTTCCAAGGCCTTGGTCAGGACCTCGGCGGAAAGATCCAGCTTGACCAGGTACTCGACCGCGTTCAGGCTGATTGCCTCGCGGACATAGCTGAACTCCTCATAGCCGGAAAGCAGGATGAAGAGCGGAAGTTCCTGATGCCGGTCGCTGATGTTCCGCATCACCTCGAGCCCTGTCATCAGCGGCATACGCACATCACAGACGACGATATCGGGTTTCTTCTCATCAATCGCCTCTAGCAGCTGCGTACCATTGCGCGCGGTTCCGACGATCTCGAAGCCCTCTGCCTTCCAGTCGATGATCGAGCGGAGTCCGGCCAGGACCAGCGGCTCGTCATCAGCCAGCACCACGCTATAGGGTTCCATCCACTTTACCCCTTTTTGGCAACAGCACCTCGACACTGGTGCCCTTCCCGATCTCGCTCTCCACCCGCAACCCATACCTGGGCCCGAACATGCGGACAATCCTCTGATGGACATTATACATGCCGATTGACTTGAACATGCCACTCGCGTTTTCCTGGGGTTTGGAGAGCAACTCCTTCACCTGCAACTCGGTCATGCCCACCCCGTCATCGTGGATGACGAAGCAGACATCGTCCTCCCCCACCGCCCGTGCGCTGACGGTGATGGTCCCGCCCCCCTTGGGTTCGATACCGTGGAAGATGGCGTTCTCCACCACCGGTTGGAAGGTGAACCGGGGGATGGCCACATCCATGAACTCCTCCGGCACCTCCTGTTTGAGTTCAATCGAGCCTCCGTAACGATAGCTCTGGATCACCTCGTAATCGGCAAGCAAAGCAAGCTCCTCTCTGATCGCGCACCAGCTTTTGCTTCCCTTGGAGACATGCTGGAGCAATCTGGCTAAGGCAGTCACCATCTGGCTGATGCCGTCAGCATGCTTCAGGTCGGCCATGCACTTGATTGAGTTCAGCGTGTTATTGAGGAAATGCGGGTTGATCTGGTTCTGCAGCATCCGGTACTCCAGGTCCTTGCGGTCAGCCTCGTCCTGGATACGCGCTTGGATCAAAGCCTCGATTTTCTCCGCCAACTCGTTGATGCCTCGTCCGATATCACCGATTTCCGAGTCATACTCGATTGAGGCGTCGCGCCGGAAGTCCCCTTCCGCTATCCTCCGCAGGTGGCTTCTGAGCCGGATGACCGGAAGGCCGACCATCCGGTTCAGCCACCAAGCCAGCAGGAAGCCGATGCAAAGGAGTACCAGCAGCACTCCGAGGAACATCAGCAAAAAACCACGTTCGGCATGGAGGGAAAGCGATGGCAGGTACTGGAAAAGAACCATCCCCTCTTCCATCGGCCATGAAACGCCACGATTTCTCCACTTCGCTTCAGGGGCAAATGGAAGGAACCGCTTCCCGTCCCACTGCCAGAAGGAACCATCCACCTCAATCGCCAAAGGGGATGCCGGTTCAGGAAGCTTGTCGGTAAGAATCCTTGTCGACACTTCGACACACAAGTATCCCTTCACCGATGAATCATTCCAGCTGGAGAGAGGGGCGCAGAGGGGAATCATCTGCGGGGAAAGGGGTGGAAGCAACGGGTCATCGATCAATGGCTGGAACCGCTCATCATCAGAAAAAGAAAACAGGTCCCCAATCGTATAGATGGTGAGCGGCTTGCTGACCGAAACGTCGCTGCCGACCTGCAATAGCGCCCGTCTCTGGGGATCGATGATGACGAAGCGCGAGATATAGGCGCTCGCCGGGTTGCGGATGAACTCGGAGAACAGCGCTTCATGGGCGGTCAGGAGGAGCCCGGTATCCACCGGGTTGGCGAGCCACGCGTCCACGTCGGAGTCGAACTGCGCCCAGCGGCAGAGCTCCCGGACCGAGCGAAGCTCCCCTTCTGCCACCGTGCCGATGATACGGATGTTATACTCGGCGCTCGACCTCTGAGAGGCTCGGCTGTACTGCCGGTACTGCTGGTAGGCGAACAGGAACACCAAGGCCGAGACCAATACCATGACCGTAGTGGTCAACAGCAAAATCTGGCGTTTCAAGGTATGGCGTGCCATGGAAACAGTATAGCGGATAATCAATATCCTACAGTGGTTCTTTTCGTGGAAAAATCCAACTTTTGGAAAATTTTCCTGGTTTCTGCCTTTCATTGACCGGAAAACATGAAGAATTTGCAAAATTCCCCAAAGATTTTTCCTGTACGGTTGGGAAAACCCATGAGGAAATGAACACACACTTAGGAGGATTTTTCATGCGTTGTTTGAAACACTTTATCGCTGCCGCCCTCATCGCCACAGCCGCGATGGGCGGATTGCTCGCCAATGGCACCAAAGAAGGAGCGCCTTCGGCTTCCGCCAGCAAGCAGACCACTCTGAACTGGGCAGTCTGGGATATCAACTCGACCGCTTACTACAAGCCGATCATTGACGCCTATGAGGCGAAGAACCCCAATGTGAAGATCAACATGGTCGACCTCGGCTCCGCCGACTTCATGACCGCCCTGCAGACCCAACTGGCCTCTGGCTCCAGCGAGTTCGACGTGGTCACGATCAAGGATATCCCGGGTTACAACAACCTGGTAAAGAAGAACATGATCGTCAATCTGAACGACTATATCAAGAAAGACGGGGTCGACCTTTCCCAGTACGGCGGAACCGCCGAGCAGATTTCCTTCGACGGCAAACTCTACGCATTGCCGTTCCGTTCGGACTTCTGGGTGATTTTCTACAACAAGGGGCTGTTCGACAAGGCCGGCGTCCCCTATCCGACCAACGACATGACCTTCCAGCAGTACGATGCGCTGGCGCGGAAGATGACCAGTGGCAACGGAGCCGACAAGGTCTATGGCGCCCACTACCACACTTGGAGAAGCACCGTGCAGCTGTTCGGTATCCTGGACGGCAAGCATGTGATCACTCAGCCGCCGTATGACTACCTGAAGCCCTACTACGAGATGGTCCTTTCCGAGCAGAAGGATGGCATCTGCCAGAATTATGCCACGCTGAAGGCCTCTAGCCTCCATTACTCCGGCCAGTTCCAGAACGGCACGGTGGCCATGATGAACATGGGTTCCTGGTACATCGCCACCCTGATCCAGAAAATCAAGAACGGAGAGGCCGACGCCGCCAAGGAATGGGGCATCGTCAAGTACCCGCACGCCGAAGGGATTACTCCGGGCACCACGCTCGGCACCATCACCAGCCTTTCAATCAGCCAGGGCTCCAAGCAGAAGGATGCCGCTTGGGATTTCGTCAAGTTCGTCACCAGCCCCGAGTGCGCCGCCGTCATCGCCAAAACCGGCACCATCCCGGCAATCATGAGCGACAAGGTTGTCGACGAGATTTCCTCGATGGACGGCTTCCCGACGGACGCCGCCTCCAAGGATGCCCTGCATGTCGCGAAGACCTACCTGGAAATGCCGTTGCATGACAAGGCCGGACAGATCGAGACCGTGCTGAACCAGTACCATGACGCGATCATCACGGGCAACATCAGCGTCGGCGAAGGTCTGAAGAAGATGGCTGAAGACGTCCAGAAAGTCCTCGACCAGAACTGATTTCTCCCACCAGACAGCCGGGACAGGCGTTCCCGGCTGTCCTCATTCCAAAGGAACGTCCCATGCAAGCAAAACAGAAAGCGGAAATCCGGCGGCATTTGGTCGCCTATTCCTTCATCGCCCCGAACTTCATCGGCTTCGCTGTGTTCACTCTGGCACCGATGGTCTTCGCCTTCATCCTCGCCTTTCTCGACTGGGATGGCTCCCCCTACAATCCGATGAAGTTCGTCGGGTTAAGGAATTTCATCCGTTTGGGCGACGACTCCCAGTTTGCCGCGGCGTTCAAGAACACAATCATCTATACCATCGCCACGGTGCCGTTTACCTTGGTCATGGCGCTGGTGATTGCGCTCCTCTTGAACAGGAGGATGCGTGGTAGGGATTTCTTCCGTACCGTCAGCTTCTTTCCCTATGTTGCAAGCATGGTGGCAGTCACCGCTGTCTGGAACATGCTTTTCAATCCGGGTATGGGCCCCATCAACCAGTTCCTGACCAGCCTCGGCGTGAAGAACCCTCCGGGGTGGTCCACCGACAAGGACTGGGCCATGACCACCATTGTCCTTTTCTCGGTCTGGAAGTACATGGGCTACTACATGATTATCTACCTTGCCGGTCTGCAGGGCGTGAACACCGAACTCTACGAGGCTGCGAATCTGGATGGCTGCAATGGCTGGCAACGTTTCTGGAACGTCACGCTCCCCCAGCTCTCGCCGACCACCTTCTTCATCCTGATCATGCTGATTGTCCAATGCTTCAAAGTTTATGACATCGTCTACATGATCACCCAGGGCGGACCGGGAACGGCCACCTTGGTCATGGTCTACGACATCTACAACAAGGCATTCGTCAACTCCACCTTCGGTCTCGCCAGCGCCGAAGCGATGGTGCTTTTCCTGCTGGTGCTTGTCGTCACGCTGGTACAGTTCAGCGTGCAGAAAAAACGGGAGGTGTGAGATGCAAGTGGAAAGTAACGCCTCGAAAGTTCGCCAGACCATCATCTACGTGTTGCTCATCGCCTGCTCGGTGCTGATGGTGCTGCCCTTCCTCTGGATGCTCTCGGCGAGCGTCAAACTGGACAAGGATGTCTTCACCTTCCCGATCGACTGGATTCCGGCACACCCGCGGTGGGCCAATTACCGGGACATCTGGACCACGATTCCCCTTGGCACCTTCATCCGGAACACGGTCAAGCTGACCATAATCGTCACCTTCCTGCAGTTGTTCACCAGCAGCTTCGCCGCCTATGCCTTCAGCAAGCTGCATTTCAGGGGGCGCGACACTCTGTTCCTTGGCTACGTGGCCACCATCGCCATGCCATGGCAGGTCTACATGGTCCCCCAGTTCGTCATGATGAGCAAGATGGGGTTGAACAACACCCATCTCGCCATCATCCTGCTGCAGGCCTTCAGCGCTTTCGGCGTGTTCATGATGAAACAGTTCTACACCAGTATTCCCACCGAGCTGTGCGAAGCCGCTAGAGTCGACGGAATGACCGAGTACGGCATCTACTTCAAGATCATGCTGCCGCTCTCCAAGCCGGCTCTCTCAACGTTGACGATCTTCACCTTCGTCAATACGTGGAATGACTTCCTCGGACCCTATATCTACCTGACCCGCGAAAAGCTGAAGACCATCGCCATCGGGCTACGCATGTTCATCGGCCAGTACTCGCAGGAGTACGGGCTGATCATGGCAGCCAGCGTCGTCACGCTGGTTCCGGTCGTGGTGGTCTTCCTCTCGCTGCAGAAGTACTTCGTACAGGGAATCGCCAATACCGGTCTGAAGGGATAAGGCATGCAACCAATCACTTCCCGCGAGCTAGACGAAGCAATCAGCGACGCGCTTTCCATCGTCCGCTCCAACATCCCCATCTACCGGGTTTTTTGCCAGAACCATTCCTCCATCGGGGGCATCTATCCCCGTTGCGAGAACGACCAATGGACCTGCGGCTTCTGGCCGGGGGAACTCTGGCTCTCCTGGGAACTCTCCCACGATCCCGTGTTCCTCGAGGCGGGGACCGCCATGGTGCCCTCCTTCGCCAACCGGATCGAGCGCAAGATCTGCGTCGACCATCACGACATGGGCTTCCTCTACACGCCAAGTTGCGTCAGCGCCTGGATGATGACCGGAAACGAGCTGGCCAAGCAGTCGGCGATCGCCGCCGCAAACCAGCTACTGACCCGCTGGCAGCCCAAGGGACAGTTCCTGCAAGCCTGGGGAAGGATGGACGCGAAGGACAACTACCGATTCATCATCGACTGCCTGCTCAATCTCCCGCTGCTCTACTGGGCGAGCGAGGTAACCGGTGATGACCGCTACGGTCTTGTCGCTCGCAAGCACACCCATACCTGCCTGACTTACTCCTTCCGTCCCGACCATTCGACCTACCACACCTACTTCCTCGATCCGCGGACAGGCAAGGGCCTACGCGGAGAAACATGCCAAGGCTATCGCGCCGATTCCTCCTGGGCGCGGGGACAGGCCTGGGCGGTCTACGGGCTTGCCCTCTCCTTCCGCTATACCCACAATCCCGAGCTTCCAGCCCTGTTTGACGGAGCGCTCGGGTATTTCCTCTCCCGTCTCCCAGAGGACCTGGTTCCTTATTGGGACCTGATCTTCCAGAGCGGGAGCGAGCCAAGGGACAGCTCGTCCGCCTCGATTGTCGCCTGCGGGCTGCTGGAGATGGCCCGTCTGGTGGAGGAGAAGAAGGAAGCGTACGAGGAGATGGCGGAAAAGCTGATGGGAAGCCTGGTACGCTCCTATCGGGTCAGGCCAGGAGACACGGCCAACGGTCTGGTGCTGCATGGCACCTACTCGAAGAAATCGCCCTACAATAGCTGTACGGAAGAGGGTGTCGACGAATGTGTCTCCTGGGGGGATTATTTCTACCTTGAGGCGTTGACCCGCCTGAAGAAGAGCGATTGGCGCTCCTATTGGTAAGTCTATGGACTGGTACGCACACGTCAGAGGTTGTTTCCTTTGCGACGGCAAGGCCACCGCGAGGTGGGTGCTGGCCAACCATCCGGATGACGCGCAAAGCATCATCCACAGCGCCGACCTGATTGCCAAAGACCAGTTTGTCTTCGACCGCAGGTGGGATCTGGAGCATACCTCCACTCCGGTCGCCTTCCCCCATGGCATCGACTGGCTCTTCCAGCCAGGGGATGACCCGGAGTTCGTCTATGCTTTCAACCGGATGGAGTTCTGGAAGACCTTGGGCGAGGCATGGCTCCTGACAGGGAATGAGAAATACCCCCGGGCCTTTGCCAGACAGCTGAGAAGCTGGGTCGCCCAGGTACCCCATGACGAGGCCCACGCCAAAGCTTGGCGCACCATCGAGTGCGGCATCCGCATGGAGGTATGGATGAAGGCGCTGAAGCTGATGGAGGGAAGCGAGGCTGTCACCGATGACCTGCTCGATCTGGCCTTCCGGAGCCTGCGGGAACATGCCCATTTCATCGCCTCCGTCTGGGACAGCTACCAGTTGCTTTCCAACTGGGGAATCATGGCCAACCATGGCCTGTTCGTCACCAGCGTGATGCTGCCACCTGATGAGGAAAGCAGACATTGGCGCGCGCTCGCCTTGGAGAGACTGGACCAGGAAATCCAGATACAGGTCTACGACGACGGGGTCCACTGGGAGCAAAGCGCCATGTACCACAACGAGGTGCTCAGCCAGTTCCTTGATGTGGTTTCTCTTTCCCGTTGCTATCGGATACCCCTTCCAGAAGGGATGGAGGAACGGATTCGCAAAATGGCCCGGTACAGCGCTGCGATGGAAATGCCGGATGGAAAAGAGCCCTCCACTGGCGACAGCGACCTGATCGACCAGCGGGACCTGATGGAACGGGCGGCAGTCCTGTTCCGCGATCCCCTGCTACGCGGACAAGGAGGACAAACAGTCTCCAGCGACGCCGCGTGGGAAATCGGTGTCGAGGGAATCGAGAGCTATGACCGCCTGGAACCAAAAGAATCGCCTAGCCATCTGATGCTTTTCTCCGATGGGGGACATGCCTATTGGAAAGAACAAGGCGCCTATCTGCATGCCAAGGCAGGAACGTTGGGAGCGGGCCATGGCCATGCCGACCAGCTTGCCTTCGACCTGTACCACGATGGAGAGAATGTCCTGGTCGACCCGGGCCGGTACACCTATGTGGCGGGAAAAGACCGCTACTGGTTCAAGAGTGCCGCCGCCCACAATACGGTGCTGGTCGACGGCATCGACTGTTACGAGGCCAAGGACAGCTGGGAATACCGGAGAATGAGCAAGACCACCGGCATTTCCGCCAAAGAAAAGGAAGGATGCGGATATATCCGCATGGGGCTCGCAGGCTATGCGGAGCTTGGAGTCTTCATCACCCGCAAACTGTTCATCCTCGGCAACGACACGTTCCTGGTCTTGGACGAGCTCTACGGATCGGGCGAGCACGCGCTTGAAAGCCGGCTCCACTTCGCACCCGGAGGGAAGTTGTCGGCAACCCTGCATGGAGCCTGCTGGGAAAGCTCCCGTCAGAAGCTGTATGTGGCCAGCCCGAATGCGGACGACCTTGAAGTGGAACCAGGGTGGGTCTCTCCGAAGTACAATGAAAAGCTTCCCTCCCGCCGTCTCGTCTTCACGCGTCACGCCCGTTGCTTCTCCTCTTTGCTGGTCGTCCTCGCCTTCGGCCATGAGCCCATGGTGGAACAGGTTCCTGTCACCAGCAATTGCAAAGGGACCGCTTTCCCTGGCTCGATGATCGAGGCGTGGAAGGTGGACGGGTGGCTCGTGGTGGCCAGCCACCGCGAGTGGGGCTCCCCTACGGATAGTTTCCGCGCTGACGGCCATACAGGCTGGGGCCAGTGCGTCATTTTCGGTCCTGAGGACCACGATATCGGCAAGGTAATGGAGTATTGAACATGCAAAGTGCGAACTTTACGGCGAACATCCACGAGCGGGGCTTCCGCTCCCCATTCGAGAAGGTCAAGGCGACCAGCGAAACGCTGGTCTCTACTGACGGAAGGAACCTCCGTTCTTTGAACGGGGACTGGCATTTCATCGAAGACTGGTATGAGACCGCGCTACGTGCCTCGTGGTGTTTCGAGGACAGCCATGGCGAACCCGCTGATTTCGACTGGGATTTCTGGCCCGTGACGAAGGTCCCTTCGGTCTGGAACCTGACAAAGCCCGAGCTGAAATATTTCGAGGGGCTAGGATGCTATATGCGTACCTTCGACCAGCCGAAAACCGACGGCAGACTCTTTCTCCAGTTCGAGGGGGCCAGCTACCGGACCTATGTTTTCCTGAACCACCATTACCTAGGCATGCATGACGGCGGTTCCACCCCTTTCACGCTGGAAATCACCGACGCCGTCCAGGAAAAAGAGAACAGGCTGATGGTCTGCGTCGACGGCAGACGGGATCCGGAGCGGGTTCCTATGGACAATACCGACTGGTTCCTCTATAGCGGGCTCTACCGGGACGTCTTCCTGTTCGAGACCCCGAAGAGCTATCTTTCCGACTGGTATGTCCGCCTTCTGCCGGACAAGGCCCACATCGCATTGGATTTCTCCGTCGAAGGCTCGAGCGAGGGAAGTGCTGTCTTTTCCATTCCTGAACTCGGCGTCAACCAGAAGGTCCCTTTCCGAGAGGGCAAGGGAAACGCCGTGGTCGAGGCAAGGCCGGAGCTCTGGGACATCGCGACTCCCCGCCTATACCACGTGAGCCTGGCCTATGGCGAGGATGTCCTGTCCGACCAGATTGGATTCCGTACCATACGGGTGGAAGGAACCAAGGTGCTGCTCAACGACAAGCCCATCTTCCTCAAGGGCATCAGTTGTCACGAGGACTATCCGGAAGGGGGTAAACGCTCCACGGAAAGCGACCGGCTCCAGTCGATCAAGGATGCCCAGGAACTGGGTGCGGTCTTCATGCGTTTGGCGCACTACCCGCACAGCAGGGAGATGGCGCGGCTGGCAGACAAAATGGGCATGTTGCTGTGGGAGGAGATTCCCGTATACTGGGCAATCGATTTCCAGAGCGAGAGTACTTATCAGGACGCGGAGAACCAGTTGAAGGAGCTAATCCGGCGTGACAAGAACCGGGCGAGCGTGGTCATCTGGTCGGTAGGCAACGAGAACGAGGACACCGATGCGCGGCTCTCCTTCATGCGCCGTCTTGCCAAGACAGCCAAGAGTGACGATCCCTCGAGGCTGGTCAGCGCCGCCTGTCTGGTAAACCAGCGGAAGCTGGCCATCGAGGACCGGCTCATGACCTATCTCGATGTCATCGGCAACAATGAGTACTACGGCTGGTACGACCCGGACTTCGCCAAACTTCCGCGGATTCTCGCCAATTCCCATCTCGACAAACCGGTGGTGATTACCGAGTTCGGGGGCGGGGCACGGTTCGGAAACCATGGAGGCGAGGAGGAGATGTGGACCGAGGAGTATCAGAAGAGGCTCTACGAGAAGCAGTTCGCCATGCAGCGGTCCTGTCCCTTCATTCAGGGCTGTACCCCGTGGATCCTTTATGACTTCCGGACGCCCAGGCGGATGAACCGCCATCAGGGGGGCTTCAACCGCAAAGGTTTGATTGATAGTGACCACAAGCGGAAGAAGCTGGCCTGGCAGGTGGTGCACGATTTCTATCATGGCGTCTGAGCCTTTCCTTTTCCTCGGACTCCTACCTATGGTATAGTGGAGTCCGAGGTGAAAGGCATGGCATATGAAGTAACAGCGACGAGGAAACGACCTCAGTCCTTCGACACGATGGTCGGACAGGAGTTTGTCGTCTCCACCATCACCCACGCCATCGAGCAGGGCCGTATCGCCCACGCCTACCTTTTCTCCGGCCCCCGTGGTGTCGGAAAGACGACCAGCGCCCGCATCCTGGCGAAGGCGCTGAACTGCGAGCATGGACCGACCGCCCACCCCTGCGGAGAGTGCGCCTCTTGCAGGGAGATCGCCGCTGGCAACAGCCCGGACGTGATTGAGATTGACGGAGCCTCGAATACCAGTGTCAACGATATCCGCGCAATCAAGGACGAGGTGATGTTCCCGCCACAGGCGAGCCGCTACAAGATCTACATCATCGACGAGGTCCACATGCTCTCCATCAGCGCCTTCAACGCGCTTTTGAAGACCATCGAGGAGCCGCCCGAGTACATCATCTTCATCTTCGCCACCACCGAGTTGCAGAAGGTGCCCGCCACCATACGCAGCCGTTGCCAGCAGTTCCACTTCCAGCTCATCAGTCTCGACCAGGTCAAGGAAAAGCTGAAGGAGGCGGCAAACGACCTCGGCGTGCAGGCCGACGATGACGCCCTGTTCTGGATAGCCAAAGAATCGACAGGCTCCATGCGCGACGCCTACACCCTGTTCGACCAGGTGGTCTCCTTCAGCGGAGGGCATATTACCCTCGCGGGAATCAGGGACAAGCTTGGCATCGTCGGGATGGACCAGCTGAACCAGATGGTGCTTGGCATGCTGCATGGGGACATGAAAGGAGCGTTGACCGGTTTCCAGAAGATGCTGCACGACGGTATCTCCATCGACCAGTGCGTCAAGGACTTGACCCAGTACTACCGGACACTGATGTTGCTCGCCCAAGGTATCACCGACGAGGATATCCTCGGCATACAGGAGTCGGAGTTCGATCCCGAGGTGCGCAAGGCCTATACCAATGAACAGCTCGAGGCGGCCGTGGAGATGTTGCTCAAGCTTTACCGCGATATCCGCTACTCGCTGAACCCCCGTTTCGAGGTGGAGCTATTGCTCAGCAGGCTTGGACAGTTGCCCTACCTGGTCAGCCCGACCTCTTTGGTCAAGCGCCTGCAGGCCCTGCAGCAGTCCCTGACCGATGGCAAATCCCTTCCCGCCTTCCAGCGGGCGCAACTTCCCGCCCGGCAACCGGCCGCTCCTTCCAAGCCGTCCTTCCAGGATGTACCGGTATTCAACTTCCAGCAATCTAAGAAGCAGGCAGTTCCCAACCCTGCTCCCGCGCCGGAACCCGAACCCGCCCCGAGCGTTCCCGTCCGGGTCAGGCAGGTGACCAAGGAAGACCTGAAAACGGTGGGGCAGGCGATGAACCAGCCGATGTTGGCGGCGATGCTGGGCAACGTGACGAAAATCGAACAGGACGAGAATTCGCTGACGCTCTCCTTCAGCAAGGTTTATGACCGCGACAAGCTGAAGATGGCGATGGACACCCTGAAACAGGCGGTGGCTACGGTCACCGGTTTCACAGGAACCATCCAGCTACTTGTCGAGGAACCAAAGAAAGAGGAGAATCCCTCTACGTCTGACCCCGCGATCAGCAAGATCGCCAGCATGTTCAGCGGGACCATTGTTACAGAATAAAGGAAACAACAACGATGAACAACCCATTTGATTTCTTGAAGAACATGGGACAGCTGCAGAACCAGATGCAGCAGCTCCAGAGCAAAATGCAGGAAACCACCGCGACCGGTGAAGCCGGGGCGGGGATGGTAAAGGTGACCGTCAACGGCCTGTGCAACGTGCAAAGCGTTTCCATTGATGCGCAGCTGATGACAGCCGAAGACCAGCATACCGTGGAGGTTCTCGTGGCCTCCGCCACCAACGAGGCCATCAAGAAGGTTCAGGAGCTGATCAAGGAACAGGGCATGGGAATGCTCGGTGGCATGCAGTCATGACGAGTCTCGACACCTTGATCTCGCTGTTGGCGAAGTTGCCCGGCGTCGGCCCGAAGAGCGCACAGCGTATCGCCTATCATCTGATTGACCAGAAGAGCGACCAGGCCTTCAACAAGCTGTTGGGAGAGTCGATCGCCACCATCAAGGAGAAAGTCTTCCCCTGCCCTGTCTGCGGGCAGTTCACCGAAACCAGTCCCTGCGAGATTTGCTCCGACCCGACCAGAGACCAGAGCCAGCTATGCATCGTCGAGCAACCGCAGGATGTCACCACCATCCTGAATAGCGGCGCCGGATACCGCGGTCTCTTTTTCGTCCTAGGTGGCGCGATCAGCCCGCTTGATGGAATCGGCCCTGATGATCTGCACTTCGGAAAGCTGATGAAGCGCATCGCCGAGGGAAAAATCAAAGAGGTTATTCTCGCCACAAACCCGACCGATGAGGGGGAGACGACGGCGCTCTACATCGGTCGTCTCCTGAAAGACCACCCAGAAATCACCGTGACCCGACTGGCCCGCGGACTTCCCTACGGGGGCGACATCGAGTACGTAGACCGCAATACCCTTGCCCGCTCGCTGGAGCGAAGAATCAAGCTGTGACAAGCAAAAAGGGAATACGGTCGTAGGCATCCGTCACGACCGCACCCTCGCAATAGTTGCTTACGTGCTACTGCCCGGATAATCCTGATTGCGTTTCAGAAAGTATGCCAAAGCGGAATTTTCGGGGTTTTCCACTCTGATCAGATCGGGGCCGATAAAGCGGCAGGAATACGTTTCTTCATGAAGAGAGATGGAAAAGGATTTGTCGTCCTTCATATCCCAATTTGGATCTGCATAGGCGATACTTCCGACCGCCTTAAGGCCTGCTGCTTCATAATTAATTTTTTGGGAAGTTTCGAGTTGGTTGGCCATCAAATCCGCAGAATCCAAGCCATACTTTACCTCGCTGCTCGTGAAGGTGATGGCGAACGCCGTACATTTGTTGTCGGAAAGTCCATAGTATTCTTTGCCCGTGTACTCATACTCAGGACCAACACTTCCAATCTTCTCCATGTTGCAAGAAACGGCTTGAGAGCCATGGTTGCCATTCAGGGCTCTACTTTCCGGATCAATCTCGAAGGACCAAAGCCCGGTTGAGGACCCAAATCGTGCGTTCCCGTCATCGTTCTGGGTCACAGGTGCCGTTTCCGATTCAGAGGAATGATCTTCATATACCGCCACCACCTCCACCGTCGTCGCGTTATTCGCAAAGGTGAAATAGAGGTCTTCCAGATCGGCGTCACTCGCAACCGCCTTGGATGTCGTTCCGGCTGAGAGGTCTGCATGGAAGGTCTTTCCTCCCAGTGTTTCCGCAAGAGACACAGAACGGGAATTCAACCTGCCAGCACCAGCAGGGACGAAAGAGCGAGGATGGGAAGCAGGAATCTCTTCATGATAAGTTTTCTCCTTGTGTGGAATCTCCAGAGTATTGGAGCTTTTTCGACAGATTACCATGCAATTTGATGGATACAAAGCTATTTCAACAATCTCTATGGCAAAAAATCGTTTGCAGGTATGACAGACGCATCAATGAAAATTTCTTTGGAAAATTTTCCTGTTTATCTGCGATCATGGCACGATTTCTCAAAAGGCGTAGGTTTTCCCATCGAACCACGTAAATATATTTTTTACTGGGGTACTTTCGTAATGGAAACCTAATTCGTAGAGCTGAAAAACCAGAAAGTCCGCACCGTATGTTTACGTAGAGAAAGACAGGTATGGTGACAATCTCATAAACCTCGGATTTCTCTTCTTATGGAGGATTTCTCGGCAGAAAGCATTGTTGGAATCTTTTCGAGAGAAGAACTGGGAGAAGAAGGATTGCGCCGATAGGAGCTGGGCGTCTGCCGGATTTTTTCCCTGAACACCTTTGAAAAATAGAGACTATTCTCAAAACCGACGCGATAAGCAATCTCGGAGATGGGCATTTCTGTCCGAGCAAGAAGAACACATGCCTCCCGTATCCTTTGTTCAGTAAGATACTGAAGCGGAGATATACCAAGAATCTTCTTGAACGCGCGGAATAGACGACTTCTGCTAAGCCCGAGATGTTGTGAGATTCCTACGACAGAAAGATGATGATCATTATACCTTTCATCAATATAAATCCGTGCCTTTTCAACGTACTCAGCATCGCGTGGTGAAGAAGGAAATTCCTTGTGTGCTATTTCGACAAGGTAAGAAATCAATTCGTAGAGCCGGGACGTCATCATCAGAACGGAGTGACTTTTAGCTCCACGACTATTGTAGATGTTCAGAATCAGGTCTTGAATTCGGTTGCCACCAAAGAAAGCGACCGGTTTGTCGGGACGGAACATGGTTGAGTCCATCAAAAGTCTTGCATCCGCACCATTAAACCCTACCCAGCAGTATTCCCATGGATCCTCTGCATCTGCTCGATAATCAATCCATGTATGCGGATAGATGAGAAAAGCCTGCCCTTTTTCCACTTGGTATTTTGTGTTATCAACGTAATAAAGACCTTTTCCGGCAATAACATAATGAAGCAAAAAGAAATCTCGATACTCGAAACCTCTATGAAAATTTTTTGGGCACTGCTGTCTGCCCACACGGAAGACATTCAGTGATCCTAGATTCGTAAACTGGCTTTTGAAGGAAACTTTGTACTCATTGTACATTGTTGCCTTTTTCCCCTGAAAACCGTTTTTTGAACACCAACCACGATGTTGTGCAACCGAGAATAGAAAAAACCCCAAGAGTCCAGGTCAGGAACGGTAGCGCCACAACCACAGAACCAAAGGAAAAAAGCCCGACATAACAAACGGCAGCCACCAAAGCCACGATACTGAATGCATAGGGTATGATGACTTTATCTTTCACTGCAAAGAAAAACAAATTACAGAGAAAGACAGAAACACCGGAAGTCACCAAACTCTCCACAATCCCCTCTGCCACTTCGCCATGTACAATATATAAACCATGAATAAAGTCGGTAACAAACCAGACCGAGGCGAATTCTATCGCCAAGAACAGAAGGGAGAAGCAAAACGCATAGGTTGCTTTGGACGAATATTGCATCACAGATATCCCTTTAGTTTCGCAAAGAAAAAAGCGGAGATCATTTTACAATCCATAATCTCACCTTTTGCGATTTTGTCCAGAAGAGTCTCCATGCCCATCCATTCGACGGTAAGGAATTCATCCTCGTCAAGTTCCCTCTCCTCACGAGACAAACCACGAGCAAGATAGAAATAGAGCACTTCAGACATGACTCCGGGAGAGGTATAAATCTTCCCAAGGAAAGTCATTTCTTTTGCAATATACCCAGTTTCTTCCCGCAGTTCGCGCAATGCTGTTTCTTCTGGTTTCTCTCCCGGAATCTTATCCATTTTCCCAGCAGGAATTTCCAAAATTGTTTGCCCGACTGCATAGCGATATTGATGTTCGACAATTACCTGCCCCTTTTCGTTGATGGCTAGAACCGCCACCCCTCCCGGATGGTGGAACACTTCACGTGTATGCTCTCTACCATCAGGAAGTCGGACCGTATCCAAAGTAAAAGTATAGGAAGGGCTCCGATAGAGTTCTTTTGAAGATATCTTTTTTTCCGTTAAATCCATTTTCTTTCTCCGAAAACAAAGGGAATCGGGCCTTTCAGGACCCGATTCCCCTATTAGTTCATTATTTCAGGGTTGGGCAGAGACCCAATAATCGGACACATCCTGGAAATGCTCATACCAATAATCGAAGTCGACCTCAAATTTCGGGATACTTTCGTAGGAAGGCATCTTCGATGTGTTCTTCGAATCAGGGAAGACTGGGTAAGAGCCCGCAGTAAGGAAAGGTTGAATGCCTTTCCCGTTATGGTCCTTCTCCCCGCAGAGGAAACGGACAAACAACTTCGCTGCATTCGGATGCGGCGCATGATCCGCAATCTGGGCAATCATGAAACTGACAGCCGTCGTAGGCATATCGAACTTCTGAGGATTAACCCCAAGGCGGAAACCCTGAATATCCCTCTCCCTCAATTTGGATGAAACTCCATAACCTATCGGGGCTGCCTTCATATCAGGCGCGCCACCGACATCTTTGACAATGTTGCTGTTCGACGTCTCTAGAATTGGATTATTCTTTGCAACACGGTTGATCCATGCATATCCGGCATTCGGCTCATCCGGTCCAAGTTCAATGGGTTTTCCGAACACTTTCTGGTAATCCGCCGCCATTTCGTCTGCATGTTTGACCATACAGGCGAAAAGTACCGGCAGATCAGGCTCGCCACTCGGATCGAGCATGACAAACTTTCCTTTCCACTCCGGTTTCGTGACATCCCACCACGAGGAAATCGGCAAATCTTTGTATAGGTCGGTGTTATAGCTCCACCAATCAAGCTCAATCACGAAGGGAGTGACGGCAAGATAGTCCGGATTCACATTGCCGAAAATATCTTTCGGCTGATAATTGTACAGAAGATTCTGGTCGATGTATTCACGTTTGATACTTCCTGTCTGCTCTTTCAGTTGTAAGACATCGGCCGTATAAATACCGGCAGCATGCTCACGTCCGAACTTCTCCAACATTTCATTAATCCCGAGATCGTAGAAATTGAGAGTGATGCCGGGATAAGCAGCCTCGAAATCTTTTTTGACAGTTTCTATACGGCCTGTACATCCATAAACGTTGACCTCGCCTTCTTTTTTGGCCTTTTCATAGAGCTCTTCCGGTGTTTCTTCAAGATTCAATCCAGCCTCTTGGGCCCAATCTGCTCCCTCTGCCACCGAAGATTTGGCAGACTGCTCCTTATTGCCGTTTGCACATAGAATAGTTGCCACGCAACAAGCGTACAGCACACATGCAATCACCCTTCGCTTCATTCGAATCCTCCTCTTTCCTTTTTTTTGAATTTCCCCTCCCGGGAATTCATTAATCGCTAATCACACGTTTTACGAGCCGGCCACCCGCCTTTTCAAAGACGTTTGCTTTCCCTGGTTCATAGGAAATATAGACATCCTGGTCCATCCGGTAATTTTTGATGCCAAGCTCCTTTACCAACAGGCTCTCCCCAGCAACTTTCAGGTTGATAATCGTTTCCGATCCTGCTGGTTGCACACTGTATACGGATGCTTTGATAGCTCCTGGTATGGGCGAGGTTGAAATTGTCACTTTTTCTGGCCTGATTCCGAGAATACAGTCAAAGGAAACATCTCTTGGCACCGCATTGGTCAGCAGTTCAGGTTTAGCAAGGAAGTTACCAAGCGGTGAGGTAATTTGTATTCCATCCGGCATTTTTTCTGCCTTTGCGGAAATAAAATTAATCTTCGGGTTCCCGATGAAATCGGCGACTCTCAAGGAAAATGGGTTCTGGTAAAGTTCCATCGGAGATGCGACTTGTTCAAGAACACCCTCGAAGAAAATCGCAATCTTTGTCGACATAGTCAACGCCTCAACCTGGTCATGCGTAACATACACAATGGTCGTTCCGAGATCGTGGTGCAACCGTTTGAGCTCAGAGCGCATCTCCACTCGGAGTTTTGCATCGAGATTGGATAATGGCTCGTCCAGAAGCAATACCTTTGCGCCTGAAACAATTGCGCGGGCAATGGCGACTCTTTGCTGTTGTCCCCCAGAAAGTTCGGAAGGATATCGTTGTGAATATGAGCCAATCCGCATCCGATCAAGCGCCGCCATGACTTTCTGTTTGATGACAACGGAGGGCATCTTTTTTACCACAAGGCCAAAAGCAACGTTGTCAAACACCGTCATATGAGGCCAGAGCGCATAGGATTGGAATACTAAGTCCATTCCCCTTTTTCCTGGATCAACATAGAACTGTTCACCTGCATTGACAATCTGTTTGCCATCAAGAAATATCTCTCCAGTTTGTGGCTTCTCCAATCCAGCGATAACCCGGAGTGTTGTAGTTTTTCCACATCCGGAAGGGCCGAGAAGTGTCAGAAAGTCGCCTTCCTCAGCAATAAGGTTGATGTCCTTGAGAACATGGTTCTTCCCGTAATACTTGTTGATATTCTTAAGCTCTATTCTTCCCATATGAAATCTCCGATTCAATTAAAGACTTGAGGAAATATCAGCCTTCAGCAGCTTGTTGCTTAGCCAGTAAACGAAGAAAACAACCATGAACATGAGCACTGCCGATGCGTTCGCATGCTGTTCCATCCCTCCTGACATGTAATAGTAGGTCAGATATGGAATCGTCTCCGTTTTTGGCGAAACAAGGAGAACAATGAGGTCCAGCTCTTTGAACACGGCAATAAAAATGAGTAAGAACCCACTCATGAACCCGTTCTTTGAAAGCGGAAAGACGATACGACGCATCCGCATGACAAATCCTGCCCCCTCAATCTTTCCAGCTTCTTCCAGTTCCGTACCAATCTGCATCATGTTCGAAGAACCTGCTCTACTGGAAAACGGAAGGTTTTTCACGATTGTGACGAGTACAAGTAGCGCGAAACTCCCGTAGAGAACAGGAACCAACACCATTTTATGTCCGAATAGGGTTATCGACCGTTCTACGGAAAAGAAAGAAAGGAACATAGCACCGAAAGCGATGGATGGAATCAAATACGGAATGAACGCCAACTGTTCGACAAGCCGACCACTCCTCAGTTTCCGTCCACGAGAAATCACATAGCCGACAAGTTGGCCGATAAGCGTTGCTATGACAGAAGAGACAACCACGAGTTTGAGAGAATTCCAAAGTGCATTATAGAACACAGGATTCCTCAGGATACCCGGAGCGTTGTAATAAATATTTGGATCACCTTTGCCAATCCAATAATGAAGAGAAAGATTGTGCAGGCTGTAATCACCAAGTTTCAGGACGATACTTTCGAGGACGAGAATAAAAATCGGAAACAAGACGAAAATGAATGTAAAAGCATACATCACGACCGCCATTGGTATCCGTGCCCTGCCCAGAGGAATCAGATTGCTACGCGACCCTTTGCCTCCGATTGTCGCATAGGACTTCCGCTGGCCGATAATGACCTGATTGATGTATATGACAACGGCAGCAATTGAAATCAAGATGAGAGAAATGGCATAGGCGATGGCCGTCTGTTGCTGCTTGATTGCGGAGTAGAGCATTGTTGAGATTGTGTAATAACTGACTTTCAAACCAAGGTACGCAGGAACGCCAAATGTACCCAGTGCTTTGGAAAAAACAAGGATGAATGATGAAAGGATGGCCGGCATGACGAGTGGAAATGTAATTTTCCGAAGAATCATTGGTTTGGAAGCGCCAAGCATTTCTCCCATTTCTTCCAGTTCCGAGTTGATAGACCTTAGAGCAGCTGAGACCAGAATATAGGCATAAGGATAGTAATGAATCGTCAGGACACAGATAATAGCAACCGGGCCAAAGGCAAACCAGTCTGGGGGAACAAGGCCTAAGGCAGAAAGAAAACCTGGTGTTCCACCGAGGTTTGGTGTTTTGAAAACCGAAATCCATGCCATAGCCTGACACCAAGATGGAATCATATAAGGAATGATGACACTCAGTGAGAAGAACCGTTTTGAACAAACGTCGCTCCGGATTAGAAGCCAAGCGATAGCTCCCCCGACAACAATACTAGAAACTGATACGCAAAGGGCAATGATAAGAGAATGAAGCAACGGACGATAGAGCATATTACGGGAAATCACACTACATAGAAGTCTCTTCCAGTAATAGAGAGTCCAGCTCCCTGCCGGGGATTTTATTCTCATCGCGTCTTTCGCATCGACACGAATTGAAGTGGTAATCATGTCGAAAAGTGGCATGATAACAAAGAATACCATGAGAATGATGGACGCAAGGACTAACAGGTTGTAAGGATTTGTCACCCATCCAACAAACGAGTTTTTCGTCTTCTTCATGAGTACCGTCATTTTCTCTTTCCGTGTTCTTAGTACCGAACTCTCCATGTTATCCCTCAGTATTGATTTCACGTTAAACCAATTTCCTAGGATGAACAGATTCAGATGTTGCAGAAATATATAAATTTGTTGCAAACAGATTTTTCATTTTTTTCGTTCTTTTCGGGGAAAAAGCTGAAGAACCTGCCACCAAAATCAGCCAGAGAAAGATAAAAGGGCTCAAATTTCCCACAGTATTCAAAAAACACAAAAAGGCGTTTTTGTTGCACCAGTCAAAGAGAAAAATTAAAAGGCCGATTTATGAAAGAGAAAGCAACTGCCAAGTGCGGGAAAAAATCTTTTCACTTGTTTGTTAGTGAACATATAACGCACATCAAAAACTGTGTGAAAGACGTTGCTTATTGTATCTCACTTTGCCTGAAAAGTAGGATCGCCTCCAGAAACAAGAAGAGCTGCCTCAAAGCTCCACGACTTTGAGACAGCTCCTTTTTACCGACAGAAACTCTTTGCTTACTGGGGCTGGCGACCGATGTAGGCCAGGATACCACCATCGACGTACAGGATGTGCCCGTTGACGAAGTTGGAGGCGTCGGAAGCCAGGAAGACTGCCGGACCCTGCAGGTCCTTCGGATCCCCCCATCTCTCGGCAGGAGTCTTGGAGACGATGAAGGAATCGAACGGATGGCGGGAACCGTCAGGCTGTCTCTCTCTGAGGGGAGCGGTCTGCGGAGTGGCGATGTAGCCGGGTCCGATGCCGTTGCACTGGATGTTGTACTTGCCGTACTCGGAGCAGATGTTTCTGGTCAGCATCTTCAGGCCACCCTTGGCGGCGGCGTAGGCGCTGACGGTCTCACGGCCGAGCTCGCTCATCATGGAGCAGATGTTGATGATCTTGCCATGACCTTTCTTGATCATGTCGGGAATCACGTTCTTGCTGACGATGAACGGGGCGTTCAGGTCGACATCGACGACGGCGCGGAAATCCTCTACCTTCATTTCCAGCATCGGGATTCTCTTGATGATGCCGGCGTTGTTGACCAGGATATCGATCAGTCCAACGTCCTTGTGGATCTGCTCGATGGTCGCCTTCACGGCCTCCTCATCGCAGACGTTACAGACATATCCGTGGGCCTCGATTCCCTCGGCCTTGTATGAGGCAAGACCCTTGTCGACCTTCTCCTGGGTGAGATCATTGAACACAATGGTGGCACCAGCCTGGGAAAACGCGGTCGCGATTCCAAAACCAATACCGTAGGAGGCGCCGGTAACCCAAGCGACCTTCCCCTTCAGTGAAAAGTTCTGAGTGAAATCCATTCTGACAGACTCCTTAACGAAATGTACGTTCAGTGTACCATTCATTCCGCAATGATGCAATGAATTCGGAATCACGTTTCAATTTTCATGGCATTTTGTCTGGCTTTGTTTCCAGCAGACGCCAGAACGCTTCCTCATCCAGAGGCTTGCTGAAGAGGAAGCCCTGCACCATGTCGCAACCGGCTCGTTTCAGGAACTCGTACTGGTCCGCCGTCTCCACTCCCTCGGCGACCACAACCTTCCCGGTTTCCTTGGCGTAGGAAATGATATGCGTCAACAGGCTCTCGCTTGCTTTCCTGCCTATGAAATCAATCAGGGACTTGTCCAGTTTGATGCTTTCGAAGGGAATGGTCTCCAGGGACGCCAACGAGGAGAACCCTGTACCGAAGTCGTCCATATGCAAAGGAAAGCCCTTTTCGGTCAGGGTTCCGGCAAGAATATTGATCTCCTTGCCGTTGACCGCCGCGCTTTCGGTAATCTCGATAGGAAGATTGCCAAAGGGGACCGCGTATTCCGAGGCGATTGCCTTGTACCGGCTCGCGGTATCCCCGTCATACGCGCTTGCGCGGGACAAGTTCACCGAAACAGGCAAAAAGCGATATCCCCTTTCCATCAGCCGCCTCTCCATCCGGCAGACTGTCCGGAAGACATGCTCGTCCAGTTGCCGGATGTTCCCGCTCCGTTCGAGAATCGGAATGAACTGCGCTGGAGAGATGCTGCTGCCATCCGGACGGATCCACCTGGCCAAGGCCTCGGCTCCCACGATCTTTCCGGTGCCGACCAGGTATTTCGGCTGATACCAGACGGAAATCTCGTGGTCTGCAAGCGCCTGTTCGAAGTTGGCTTCAATCGATTTCTCCCATTCCATGCGGTCCACCATGGACTGGTCGAATTCCACATAATTCTCGTTGGTGTCGGTACGGATGGTGGACAAGGCATACTGGGTTTTTTCCAGGATCTCTTCCGCATGCAGGTCATGGCGTGGGGCGACATACACCGACCACTTCAACGACACATCCTTCATCGAGCTCTTCTGCCTGACTTGCTGGGAAAAAGCCTCGCATTTGCTCTTGCACAAGGTTCCTTCCATCGTACCGTGATAGCATGCGAACATGCCGGAGCCCATATACATGAGACAGGTCATGGCATCCTTGTATTCCGTAAGTGTCCGACCGACCAAACGCAGCAACCGGTCGACCTTCCCTTTTCCGTATCGGCGGTTCAATGCCTTCAGATCACCCACCTGCAGCACGCAGAAATCGAAGTCCTTGTCCGGATGCTCCTGACGGAGTTTCTCACTGTAGAGGAGAAACGCCTCTTTCGTGTACAGGCCGGTAAGGGAATCCACCTCTACAAGGGAAAGGTTCCTTTCCAGCTCCTCGGTTTTCTTGGCAACCAGCACGCTTCCATCCTCGCATGCGATTCCGACAAGCACATGCCCGAATGTCTCCGCTTCGCCAATCCGCACGAACTTGACATAATTATAGTGCGTCTCCCGTCCTTCCCTGACACGGTAATGGAGAAGGAGCGACTCATTTGTCCGGAGATATCCTGCGAGAAAATTCAGGTCGCATCCCTTCAAGAGCATATCCTGGTCGTCGGCATAGACATGCCGCTCGATGCATTGCCGGACGACTTTCTCGTAGTCTATTGGATGCTGGAACACTTCCAAGGATTCAATCTGCACGCCATCTTTCCGGTATACATATCCCTTGCGGGTTTTCATGTCGACAGAAACCACATGACGGTAATCGGCTGTCAGGGCCTTGATAAAGGCCAGCTCCTTCAAGCCGTCCGACGACACGGGAAGCGTCGACGCGAGTTCCGCTTGCTCCCCGGCAGTTTGAAACACCAGGATATGGCACAGTCCGTGGCCTTCAAGAGGAACTTCCACGGCATCGACAATCTCCGCAATTCCTCTGACAGGGTCATAGTATGTGCGCGCGCCATGGAGACCGCCATGAACCGGACACCGCTCGCAAGGAGCATCAACTCCACCAAGGCAACGGTAGCATTTGTCTCCCTCTCTCAGCTGGGGATACATCTCTCTTGCTACACGGTTCACGCTGATAACCGTGTAGTGCTCGTCGATCATGTAGCATCCGGATGGCGTGGTATCCATAGATATCATCTCCTGTATAGCGAACCGCGGTCAGGTCGCACAATGGGAAGCAATGCGGAAAGCCAACCAGGGAAAAGCCCTTGTAATCCAGCTGGAAAAAGGGCTAAGCCATCTCATCCGGGCAACCTCACAGTTTGTCAATCAGCATGGAGCACTTGCCCGACGGAATGGGGAGGGTCTTTTTCTTCTGCTCGTCAAGGATCTCGATGGTGAAATAGTAGAGTTTCTCGCTCTCCAAGCGAATCTCCCAGCCACGGTCGGTCTTGTTGGAGAGAATCGTGATCATGTTCCGCTTCAGGGAAAGGCGCTCGATTCCCATCGCCTCAAGGCTCGGCATCACCCAATTGACCGTCTTGCGGGGCAGAGAAATATCCAGACCGATGATGTCCTCGATCATCATGGTGATCGACACCAAGCCGGTAGAAGGCATGAAGCGGCGCTTCGGGAAACCGGGAAAATCCTTGCTGGTCGAATACCCTTCCTTGTTGGGCAGGTAGACCTCCCAGACGTCACCCATTGTCTCCGCGTCGGGATGCAGGGTGTCGAGCAGGAAGTACATATGTCGGATCGCGCATTCGCGCGCGAAGACGAACTCGTGGTACTTCTCCAGCCCTTTGACCACCATGTAGGTGAAGATCGTGGAGACGCCGCCGTTCAGTCCATCGCCATCCTCACGGAAATCGGGGGAAGAAACGGGCACGCCGGGGAACGGGTTCTCGGTCCCGAACTCATTCGGATCCTTCAGCGTGGCGATCAGGTTGTCAGCCCGCTCCTCGTTGGGTACCTCGGCAAGCAATACCCAGAAGGCACCGATATGCTTGACATCCAAGCGCTTCTCGTTGGCGTCAAGGTCATAGTAGAACTTGCTCTCCGGGTCCCACATCATGCTGTTGATGCGGGTCTTTAAGCCAAAGTAGATGCGTTTGTACTTGAAGGAGATCTCCTTGTCGTTCAGGATATCTCCGATGGCGGACAGGTAGAGGACATGCAGAGCGACGATAGCATTGAAGTCCACCGGATAGACCGCCCCTTCGCGCTTGATGTTGCCCGTCTGGCAGGCGGAGACAGGAACGCTGAACAGGCCGTTCGGCTTCTGGAACTTCTGGACGAGCCAGGCGTAATGCTTTTCTAAGACCGGCATGATCTCCTTCAGGCGCTTCTTGTTCCCCACCTTGTGATAGAACTGGAATTCCATGTAGGAGAAAAGAGGTGGGAAGACACCCTCGGGATTGTCGGCTACCAGCACCGGCTTGCCGTTCTCTACGGAGTACTCACCCCTGATCGCGCCGTTATCCTCCTGCTTCTTGTAGAAGTAGTCCAAAGAAGGGAACGGGGAATTGTTCTGGTTGCTGTACACAAGGAAAAGCGTGCTGAAGCAACTCGCGAATTGGTTGAAGGTAGTCTGGCCCGGATAGGAAAGATATTCCCCCTCGAACCCATTCTCCTTCGTTCCCGATTTCCAGAGTTCATCAATCCAGACCCAGGAACGATCGTACATGTCGACAAAATCCTGGTCATAAAAATGGACAAACGGCACCAAATCCTTAATCAAAGCAAGCTCCTTGTGACGAGCGAAATCTCATCGGCCGATACTTAGCACATTTTCTAAAATACACCCGCACCAGTCCAAAGTCAATTTGCGGACCCATGATAACACACTTTACGAAAACCACAATTAAAATTTTTTATTTCATTTTATATAAAGTAATTATTTTCTCAAGAATTGAGAGAAATCCCAACGCCTCACCATTGCCAACTATAGCTGTTGTCGAGTATCATGACGAGAATATGGACCGTCGCTTGTTTCTACCCGTATGTCAGTCCGATTTGGACTCCCGAGGATGGGATTCGATTGACATCGCCCTCATCAGCGCTGATGCCTATGTCGACCACCCCTCCTTCGCCAACGCCCTGATTGGCCGCGTGCTGGAGGACGCAGGGTTTCGTGTCGGCCTGATCGCCCAGCCCGACTGGAAGAGCGACCGGGATTTCCTGAAGATGGGCAAGCCCCGTCTCTGCGCCATGATCAGTGGCGGCAATATCGACAGCATGGTACTCCACTACACGGCCAACGGGAAAATCCGTAGCGAGGACGAATATAGCCCGGGTGGCAAGAGCGGGCGTCGCCCCGACCGGCCGACAATCGTCTACACCTCATTGGCGCGCCACGCCTATGGAAAGGATTGCCCGATCATCGTCGGGGGAATCGAGGCCTCGCTCCGACGTCTCGCCCATTATGACTTCTGGTCTGACTTGGTCAGAAAAAGCATCCTGATTGACGCCAAGGCCGACATGATCAGCTACGGCATGGGAGAAATCACCGTCGTGGAGATCGCCACCCGCCTTGCCAAAGGGGAGTCCATCAAGGAGATGCGGGACATCAGGGGGACGGTCCTTGCCGTCAGGAAGGACGAGGCGGAAACAGCCTGTCGCTTCCCATTCGTCCGGCTTCCCTCCTACGAGGAAGTCTCCGAGCGGGACAAGAAATCCAACATTCCGACCGAACGGGGGAAGAGGCTCTACGCCGAAGCGTTCCAGCTCAAGATGTTGCACGAGAACGCGATGAAACCGGAATGTCTGCTACAGGACCACCTGGATCGGACCGTCATCCAGAACCCTCCCCAGCTGCCCCTTTCCCAAGAGCAATTCGACCACCTCTACGAACTCCCTTTCACCTTTGCCTCCCATCCGGATTATGACAAATTTGGCGGCATTCCTGCTCTGACCGAGGTACAGTTCTCCCTGACCAGCAACCGCGGCTGTTATGGGGCCTGTTCCTTCTGCGCGATCAGCAGCCATCAGGGACGCATCATCCAGACCCGCAGCCAGGAAAGCCTAGTCCGTGAGGCGAAGCGCATGGTCCAGCTACCCGGCTTCAAGGGGTACATCCACGACGTTGGAGGACCAACCGCCAACTTTCAGGGAGTCGCCTGCGCGAAGCAGGAGAAATTCGGTCCTTGTCCCGCGAAGGAATGCCTCTGGCCAAAGCCGTGTCCCAACCTGCGGGACTGGCACAAGCGTTATCTCGGCATCCTCGAGGCAATCGAGAAGATTCCTGGGGTGAAGAAGGTGTTCATCCGCAGCGGCATCCGCTTCGACCAGCTGATGGCAGTCTGCGACGAGGAGATCCGCAAGAAGTTCCTTTCCCATATCGTGGCCAGCAACATCTCCGGTCAGCTGAAGATTGCTCCGGAGCACATCAGCCCCGAAGTTCTCGACGCCATGGGCAAGCCGAGGGTAGAGCTGTACGAGCAGTTCTGTGATGCATACGCCAAGGAGAACCGCCGCCAAGGCAAGCGACAGTACCTGATTCCCTATTTCATCGCCGCCCACCCAGGAAGCACGCTGAAGGAAGCGATCACCCTCGCCCTGTACATGCATGACCACCACTTTGTCCCCGACCAGGTACAGGAGTTCTACCCGACTCCAGGCACGGTCAGCACCACCATGTACTACACAGGCCTCGATCCGAGACCGGGTATGGACTTCCGCCCGATCTATGTCCCCAAGGGCAGGGAACGATCCATGCAGAGGGCACTCCTCCAGTACGACAAACCGCAGAACCGGAAACTGGTAATTGATGCTCTCAAAGAGACAGGAATGATGAAAATCGCAAGGATTTTGCTTGAACCAAGCCATCATTACAGACAAAACAAGGAGAAACCATGACCAAGCATGACTCGTTTCTCCGTAAGTTTCTGTCCATTGCCATTCCGGTCCTGCTCCAGCAAATCCTGCAGAACAGCCTGAACTTCGTCGACTCGCTGATGGTCGCCCAGCTGGGGGAGACGGCAATCGCGGCGGTCGGGTTGGCGGGACAGGTCAACTTCCTGATCATCCTGCTTTTCTTCGGCGTCTCCACCGCCTGCTCGATCTTCCTCGCCCAGTTCTATGGGGCGGGGAACCAGGAGGGAATCAGAAAGATTACCGCGTTTGCCTTCAACGTCGCCTTTGTCGGAGCAACTATCTTTTTCCTATCCGCCACATTCGCCCCGGAGCGGGTCATGGGCATCTTCACCAAGGACGAAGCGGTAATCCAAAGTGGCGTGGAATACATGCGCACGCTGGGCTTTGGCTTCTTCTTCCTCGCTTTCACCCAGATTTACGGAGTGGGTCTCCGGGCAACCGACAGGGCGGTGATTCCGATGGCCGCCTCGATTGTCTCCATGGTGACCAATATCTTCTTGGACTGGGTCATGATCTTTGGACACCTGGGATGTCCGGCCATGCGCGAGGGGAGAGCCGCTCTAGCCACCTCGCTGAGCCGTCTGGTCGAGGCGGTCATTGTCGTGGTCGCCGTCCATCGCCTGAAAAGCCCCTGCAAGATCGGGCTTCGTGACCTGGCAGTCCCTGTTTCGTTCATCCGTTCCGTCCTCCCTACCTGCCTGCCGGTGGTCTGCAACGAGTTCTTCTGGGCCCTTGGCATGGCGTTGTACAAAGTGGCCTACGCACGCCAAGGCGTGGCCGCCATCGCGGCGGTCAACGTCAATGAATCCGTCTCGAACCTTTTCACCACGGCAATCTTCGCCGTCAGCAGCACGACGCTGGTGATGATCGGGCAGAAGATTGGCGAGGGAATGCTGGACGAGGTGCACCGCTACTGCCGCCGCTTCGTAGGCCTTTCCTTCGGCATAGGCGCCCTTATGGGGCTGCTCTTCTTCGTGATGAGCCCTTTGATGGCGCGGGCATTCCGGCTGGAGGGAGAAATCTCCCGCATTGCCTTGCGATGCATGTGGGTTACAGCCCTGATCCTGCCGTTACGGTCGTTTGACTACACGCTGGTCACCGGGATTCTCCGGGCGGGAGGAGACACCAGGTTCTCGATGTTCTGCGAGCTCGGCTGTGTCTGGCTGGTCGGCGTACCCATGGCCTTCCTTGGCAGCGCAGTTCTCCATTTGCCCATGTGGCAGGTCTACCTGATGGTGTACCTGGAAGAAGTAGCCAAGGCAATTTTCGGCCTGGCGCGCATCAGAAGCGGAAAGTGGTTGCACAACCTTTCTACAACATCCTGAACATTTTTCAGCGTTTGGCTCAGGTTGACAACTGAAATCGTAATAAATTACAATATTGGCATCCAATATTCAGTTGGGGTCTCAACATACACGCGGATATACCGCGTGTGTTCGTGTTGTTGTATTTCTAGAGGAGGTATGTATGTTTTTCATCTCGCACCCGATGGTGTTGCTTTTCCCGTTGGTTCTTATGGTGGTCGTCATTACAACCCGGCGCCGGTCTCCGAGATTCCTGATGAGCCAGGCATTGGCTGACCCGAAGGGGGACGAGGATAGCCTGCTTGCCCCGCCAGGGACGGTACTCCAGTTCCCGAACCGGAGGGCAATGAAGAAGAAAAATGCCTTTCTTGGCAAGTTCTTCTCGATTGCCATTCCCGTCCTGCTCCAACAGATATTGCAGAACAGTCTGAATTTCGTCGACACCCTGATGATCTCACGTCTTGGTCCCACCGCAATCGCGGCGGTCGGCTTGGCGGGGCAGACCAACTTCCTGCTGAATCTGCTCTTTTTCGGGATTTCCACCGCATGCTCGATCTTCCTCGCCCAGTTCTACGGGGCGAGGAACCGGAAGGGAATCAAGCGGATTACCGCATTCGCCCTTGAAGCGGCCCTTGCCGGGGCCTTGGTGTTCTGTATGCTTTCCACTGTGTTTCCGGACACAGTCATGCGCTTTTTCACCAATGACCAGGAGGTCATCGCAAGCGGGAAAAGCTATCTCGAGGCGCTTGGTTTCGGCTTCTTCTTCCTTGCTTTCTCCCAAATCTACGGAGTCGGGTTACGTGCGACCGGCAAGGCGTTCATTCCCTTGCTGGCCTCCGTCATCTCGATGGTGGCCAACATCTGCCTGAACTGGGCCATGATTTTTGGACACTTGGGATTTTCTGCCATGGGCGAAGCGGGAGCGGCCTTGGCCACAACAACCAGCCGTCTCATCGAGGCGGTCATCATCGTAGTCGCCGTGCACCGTCTGAAGAGTCCCTGCGCAATCGGAATCCGGGACCTGGCCGTCCCCCGCTCGTTCATCCGCTTCGTGCTCCCCATCTGCCTGCCGGTGGTCTGCAACGAGCTCCTCTGGGCAATCGGCATGGCGCTGTACAAGGTGGCTTTCGCCAAGGAAGGGGTGGAAGCAATCGCCGCAATCAACGTCAACGAATCGGTTTCCAACCTTTTCCTGACCGCCATCCTTGCGGTCAGCAACACATGCCTGATCATGATGGGCCAGAAAATCGGGGCTGGGGAAATCGGCGAGGCCCACAGGTATTGCAGGCGCTTTACCCTCATCTCCCTCGCCATAGGGACGGTGATGGGGCTTCTGCTTTTTGTCGCCAGCCCGCTTTTGGTGATTGCATTCCACCTGAAAGGAGAGCTCTCGCGGACAGCTCTTTCCTGTCTCTGGGTCACCGCCCTGATCATGCCGTTGCGTTCCTTCGACTACACCCTGCTCACCGGCCTGCTCCGGGCTGGAGGGGACACCAGGTTCTCGATGTGCTGCGAGCTCGGCTGTGTCTGGCTGGTCGGCGTACCCATGGCCTTCCTAGGGGCATGCATCCTGCACCTGCCTCTCTGGCAAGTCTGCGCGTTGGTCCATCTGGAGGAGGTGGGCGAGGCAACCATCGGTCTTTTCCGTCTCAAAAGTGGAAAATGGCTGAAGAAGCTGACCGACGGCGGACGGTGAGGTTTTCATGTTTGCGGTTTTCGTGGTACGGTAGGAGGCGAGAGGCGCGAACATGAACACTCCAATTGTACTTACCAACAGCACCATCATCACCGGTTTCGCACAGCTTGAGAACTGTGCGCTCGCCATCGACGAGAACGGACTTATCAGCGACATTTTCAACATGAACCGGTTGGAACAGAAAAGTTTCCCTTCCAACACGATCCGCATTGACCTGCAGGGTGATTACATCATCCCCGGGCTCTTCGATTCCCATATTCACGGCTTCGGTGGCTATGGCACCGAGGACTGCAGCGTCGATTCTATCCTGGGCATGAGCGAGAGGCTCGCCGACTACGGTGTCTCATCATTCATGCCCACCATCTATACCAACCTCCCCGAGGACATGGTCCGCGCCGAGAAAGCGATCATCGGAGCCATGGGTAAGGAGAAGGGAGCCCGGATCATGGGCATCAATCTCGAAGGACCCTTCATCTCTCCTGAAAAGATCAACGCCCAGAATCCCGAGGGAGTCCAGCCGGTCAACTGCGAGCTGTTCGAGCGGTTGGTCAAGGCTGGCGAGGGACATGTCATTTGCATGACGGTAGCCCCAGAGCTGAAAGGCATGCGTGAACTTGCCCTGCTTGCCCGTCGTGAGAACATCGTTCTCTTGGCAGGGCATACCAACGCCACCTACGAGAACATGGTCGAGGGTATCCAGTGCGGCATCCTGCACGCCACCCATATGTTCAACGCCATGAGCCCGTTGCACCACCGCAACCCGGGTGCCGTCGGAGCCGTTCTAATCGAGCAGAACATGGACTGTGAAATCATCTGTGACGGAGTCCATGTCCACCCAGAACTGGTCAAACTGCTGCTCAGGGAGAAACCGGTCAGCCACGTGGTGATGATCACCGACGCGTTGAAACCGACCAAGCAGACCAGCGGGAAACTGGAAGCCAACGGCATTGAGGCGACGATGAGCCCGCAGGGAGCGTGGGTCAGCGCGAAGAACCCCGACCTTTTGCTTGGAAGCGCGCTCACCCTGCTCAAAGCTCTGAAAAACGTGGTCTCGTGGGGAGTGTCCATGCAGGACGTGGTACAAATGACCAGCACCAACCCGGCGAGAATCTACGGGTTCAGGAACCAAGGAATGCTGATTCCGGATTACCGCGCTGACCTGACCATCCTGGACAAGGAACTGCAGTTCAAGGGGTTGTTCGTCGGCGGGAAGCTCATCCGAGATAGACTTGATTGAGGAGCGAAGAAAACAGTGACGATTACGGATTTAGAAAAGAAAAACCTGTGGAAATATTTCTTGAAACTGGAGACCATCCCCCGCGAGAGCGGTAATGAGGCAGGAGTCCGTTCCTGGTTGCTCGGCTGGGCCAAGGAGCACGGTTTCGAAGCCTTCAGTGACAAGATCGGCAATGTCTTCATCCGCGCCAACGCGACGCCAGGATATGAAAACCACACCCCTGTGGCGCTCCAAGGCCACATGGACATGGTCTGCGTCAAGCGCGAGGGTAGCGGCCATGATTTCACCAAAGATCCGATCGACGTGGAGGTGGACGGCGACTGGCTGGCAGCGAAGGATACCAGCCTGGGTGGTGACGATGGCATCGCCATCGCCATCGGCCTTGACGTGCTGACCGACCCGGCCTGCAAGCATGGCCCGCTCGAGCTGATCTACACGGTCAGCGAGGAAACCGGCATGGATGGAGCCAACGGTCTCGATGGCAGGGATGTGCGGAGCAGACTGCTGCTCAACCTGGATAGCGAGAACGAGGGAGTCCTCTTCATCGGCTGCGCCGGCGGACTGCACACCACGGGATCCATGGAATACAAGGCGGCAAAGGTTCCTTCCGGCTGGAAGGGCTATACCCTCACGGTGGGCGGGTTGCGTGGCGGCCACTCCGGGGACGAAATCCACAAGGAGCGGGCAAACGCCATCAAGGTAGCGGCGCGACTGCTCCACGGCCAGGAGCGAATCATGCTGAGTTCCTTCGATGGCGGCACGAGAATGAATGTCATCCCCTCCTCCTGCAAGGTCTCTTTCCAGATTCCAGATGAGGAGTCCAAGGCCTTTGAGCGACGCATCCAGGAGACGGCCGAGACGATCAAGAACGAGTATCGGGTCAGCGACCCGCAGCTTGCCGTAACCCTGACCAAGACTCCGGCAGCCAAAGAGGCTGCGGACCAGAGCCAGAGCGCCTCCTTCGTCAGGATGCTGTTCCTCACCTTCCATGGCGTCTACGCGATGAGCCAGACGTTGCAAGGCCTTGTCGAGACTTCCAGCAATCTCGCCATCGTGTCGATGAAGGAAGGAAAGTTCTTCGCCACCACAAGCCAGAGGTCCTCGGTCGAGAGTCGCAAGTATCTGGTCAGCGACCTGATAGGGGAGGTCATGCGGGGTGCCGGCATGCAGGTCGTCGTCGACGCCGCCTATCCATCATGGGAGCCAGACACCAAGAGCAAACTGGCCGCCACCGCCGCCAAGGTCTACAAGGAATATACCGGCAAGGATATGGTGGTCACTGCCATCCACGCGGGATTGGAGTGTGGAATCATCAACAGCAAGGTCAAAGGGATGGACAGCGTTTCCTTCGGGCCACAGATGCGTGGCATTCATTCGGTGGACGAGCATCTGTCCATCTCCTCGAGCGAACGTGCGGCAGACTACGTGAAGCACCTGCTTTCCGTTCTTGAATGAGGGCGCGCATCCTGATTGCCGGAACCCCGACCAAGGCTCCGGCGACCAGCGCCTTTTCTGGAATCCGCTTTTCCTACGGGTCTTTGATGGCAAACGGACTGCCTTCCTGCCAAGCTCCCGGTCGGTGCATGTACAGAAATCCTTTTTTGCTATACACGGATATTCAAAAGCGGAACAAGATGCCTCCATTTTGATATCTTTTTCTTGCAGCATGTTGCGCCGAGAAGACTTGACGAGCCAAGCATATTGTTACTATTTTGCAAATCAGGAAAACCAATGAAGCTGAAAAGATTTCTTTTCATATTTTGCATATCGCTTCTCTTCCTTCTGCCGATAACGGCCTTGAACATCACCGGCGCCTATGTGCCTGCAACCGCGGAACGCGGAATCTGGCATTTGTGGAGCGATCTTTCCCCCGACATCCAGGCCTATTACAACAACTACAGGATCGGCAATAGACAGAATGCGCTCTTCTACCATCTTGGCAAGCTCACCATCGACATCAAGCCGGACGGAAATCCTCCAGTCTACTATATCGTCTTAAGCTCGCCCTACACGACCAACAGCATCAGGTCTACCGCCACCTGGGAGGTGGCAGGACAAACCCATGTCTCCCAAGTCCAGCTTGCCATCGGCATCAAGAAGAACAATGTCGTGCTGGCCCCTCAGGTCCTCGCCCTCAACGTAGACTCCTGGGGAAATTGGCTACAGATCAGTGGTCCCGAGACACACACCGAGATCAAGCAGGATACCCGTATCGAGGTGGAATTCTACCTCTACACGACGTGGGGCTTGGAATCCTACGCAAAAGACTCTCCGATTTATTTCCAGGACGTCAACCTGCAGATGGCCTCTGTCCAATACTGTTACGACCTGTACAACAACCGGAAGGATCTTATCCTGGACAACGGTACGGACGAGTTCGACTATTGGGGAGGGGCGAAGGTTCCTTCCACCGAGGAAACCTATCGCAATGACGCGGTAAAACCCGAGAAGCAGACCCTCGCGCTGTCCGTGGTGGAAAACACGGAGATGATTGACTCCGGCAAGTCTGGGGTGAAACAGCCGGTCGCGAAACTGGAAATCACCACGAACAACAACAAGGCTCCCAGCAAAGACTACAACCTGAAGATCGCCATGTACGACAACGATCCGGTTGGTACGGGACACAGCCTCTACTACCTGCATCTGGATGACGACAAAAACAACCACAACGCCTTTCTGGTCAGGCTTGACGTTTCAGGCCAGCAGACGTTGAACGACCCGAACCAGACCATCACCCTGTCTGTACCCAAGGGAGAGGCCATCCCGATCAGGAAATTGGTCAACGCATCGTTCGTCAATACTGACAACCTCAACCTTCCTGCAGGAAACTACCGGGATACGGTCTACGTCGACATCATCACCGGCGACTCTTGAAAGCAAGCGTGGCGGGTTTCCCCGCCACGTTCTTTTCCATTTCTGTCGTCTAGAACTCAACCGTTCTTGATTTCAGTGGCAAGCTTGAAAGCCATGTCATAGGCCTTCTTCTTGTCCTCTTCCGTCGGATGGCCCTGGAACTCGACATTGCCCTCGTGCTCGAACTTCATCGACTCGATGAATTCGTCAAACTGTTTCTGGGCTCCTCCAGACCAGCCGAAGGACCCGAAACGCATCGTCTTGCGCCCGGTGAAACGACTTCGCTCCATCTCGTCCATCACGTCATACATCGGCGGGAACATCTTGTACGTGTAGGTCGGCATTCCGAAGATGACACCACTGGACCGCCAGGCCTTCTCCAGCACGTAGGAGACATGGGTTTGGGGAATGCGGATTTCGTGGAGCACCACCCCCGCATCGCTGACTGCCTTACGGATTGTCTCGACCATGCACTCGGTGTTGCCATACATGCTGGACCAGACCAAGGTGATTTCCTTCTCGCGCGGTCCGGTAGCATAGCTTGCCAGTCTCGCGTACCAGCCAACGACTTCAAGCGGGTTTTTCCTCCAGACCACGCCATGGCTCGGTGCGACCACCTTGAGCCCCACTTTGGCGTCGGTCAGCTTCTTGATGGCGCGGGTGACGAATGGGCTGAAGGCAGCGACGATGTTGGCATAGTAGCGTTCCGTCTCGGTGGACAGCAATTCCAGCTCTTCCCTGTCCAGCTCGTCATGGAAGCAGTGGTCGTATCGGCCGTAGGCTCCGAAGGCGTCACAGCTGAACAGGATCTGGTCCTCGATATCATAGGTCATCATCGTCTCCGGCCAGTGGACATTCGGAGTCACGAAGAACTGCAGGGTACGGCCGCCGATATCCAGTGTCTCCCCGTCCTTGACCGGATGGATGTTGGTCGTCACTCCGTAGAAGGCCTTCAGCAACGGAACCGACTTGTCGGTGGCATAGATCTCCACGTTCGGATTCTTGGCGACCAACGACGCGAGGGCTCCGGTGTGGTCGGGTTCCATGTGGTTGATTACCAGCACGTCGATATCGGAAACTTTCAGCCCCAGTTGCTGCATCTGGCTCTCTATGGCATCACACGCGCCATCCCAGTCCTTGACCAAGTCGATCAGCACGTTCTTTTTCCCGCCCTTGAGCACATAGGCGTTAAGCATGACCCCCTGGGGAATCGGCCAGATTCCCTCGAACAGGTCCCTGCTTCCGATTTTGGCTGAAACTCGATATACATTTTGCGCAAGCTCGTCTGGCTTCTGCATCTCTCGCTCCTTCTCCCTCACGCCTGCTTGATGTGGGCCACAAGGCCGCTACGCGCAAGCGGAGAAAACTGTATTTTGCTCGTTCCTTCCAACCTTAGCACATTTCCCTGAACTATACAGGATTCCACGATATGCTTTTTCTGGAATTTCGGCGGGATGCCATACAAGTTCTTCCCTTCACTCTTACCAAGGACATAGGGAATATGCATGCCATCCAGCAACCGACGCGCCGCCTTGTCCAGCTGTTCCCGTTCCCCTGTAATCTCCACACGTAAGGTGTTCTGGACGGGAGCGGTCTCCTGGGCGACGATTCCCGCCTTGCCGAGGGCCCGGACGACCTCGCCCCGCTTGTCATTGGAAAACGGGTAGACCGCGTACCAGTTGTCCCCCCACCATCGCATCATTTCCAAACTGTCGAAGCCTGCGTCACGGACTGTCATGATAGCCTCTTCGCCCTTGTCGATTGCCATCATCAGCGTTCTCATGACGTATGCGGCCTTCGTTTCCTTGTACGCAGTGGTGTACTGCTCGGGAATTTCCATTTTCACAAAAAACGGTTTCGCCTGTGCCTTGGCTTTCATCAGCGCCTCCAGCTCCCGCCCGTCCATCATTCCCGGCATGGGAATCGTGTGGTTGGCTAACGTTTCGCGCTGGCGCTGGTCGCATGCCCCGCACCCCTGGCAGTTTCCGCCCATGCAGGTGGGATGTTGCCTTCCCTCCTTCGCGTCCACATACCGGTTGAAGAGCACTTTCGATGGGATTCCACAGTCGATAAAGCCGTAGGCGAAAGACCAATCCTCAGGCTTTTCCCGGGTCAGGTCTTCCGTCATGGGAAACAGCTTCTCGAACAGTTCCCAAGTTCCTTCAGGGAGGCTGCCGTCGTAAACCAGAGCCACCTCCGCCATCGCCTCGAGCGCAGGGGCGACATGTTGGTTGGTCATGACCAAGGCCTGGGAAAGGAAGTATTCCTTGTAGGGATAGGTAAGCCTGAATTCGTAGCCACCCTGCTCGGTAGCCCGCTTGACCTTCTCCACAACCGGTTCCCACAACTCCTCCCTCATCAGCAACGGGGCGTAGCGCAGCGGGGTGAAGGGCATGCGGACCAAAAGTCCGAACGAACAGAGGATGCGTATGCCACGGTTCCGTTTCTCGCGGACCTTCTTGATACTTTCCAGCAATCGCTGGAAATCAGCGATATCCTCGTCTTCCTCCAGACCGGAAAGGATGAAAAAGAGCTTCACCTCGCGGATGTTTTGCGAGAGCATCTGATCCAACACCTTCAGGAAGGTCTGGCGGTCCAGGTTCTTGTGGAAGTAAGCCCGCATCCGTTCGCTGATGCCCTCGACGCCGATGGTGAACTGGCGCTTGTCGCTGGCAACCTCGAAGGGGAGCAACTCGGGATGAGCTGCGAGGATATCGGCCCGCTGGCTCATGAAATTGACCCGGAAGAAGATCTTGTTCAGCCCGCTCATCAGCCTGACCACGTCGTGGTGGGTGTTGAAATTGAAACTGGTGATTTCCAAGGTGTCGCTTCCGGTCTCCCTTTTCAGCCCTCGGGCGGCCTTTTCCAGCTCCACGTAAGGAACTTCCCGGTATGGCTTGCGTTCCCACCCCTCGAAACAGAACGTGCAGAAATAGGGGCATCCATAGCTGATCTGCAGACGAGAGGTGGTCGCCTCGGGACTGTCGAACAGATACTGTTTCGCAGTGGAAAGCCAGTCATGGCTTGTATCCTGGAGAATCGCCTTCTTGACGGAGGCATGGTTGTTTCCCACCACCATTAGCCCAGTAATCTTTCCCTCCAAGGAGGAAAGCGTCTGGCGCCATTGGTCTCTGGGAGCCTTGAGAAGCTCGGATATCAGGCGCGTGGTGTTGCCTTCCCCCTCTCCGAAATAGAGCGCGTCAACAAAGGCGTCGTCGGCACTGTACAGCACTCCTTGGCTGGCCATGGCGTTGGAACCGCCCATGACAATCAGCGGAGAGGCAGGATCCTGTACCCGCTGGCTGTGCCGGTAGGGGATACGGGCGTAGCGCAGCATGCTGGGAAGGTTGATGAGCTCGACCGCATAGCTGTTCGAGACCAGAATCAGGTCAAATTTGGATGCCTCCAACCCGGTACGCGATCCACGGAGCGTGGAAAGGCGCTCACGCTCGGCAGCGTTTGGCAGGAAGACAAAATCGATATCCCCGTCGGGAAGCACCCGGGCGCACTCGCCGTACAGGAACTGGTGGGGGGTGGACTTCACCACATCGCGGAACGGGGAAAGCCGCATGATTAGCACTCTCATCATCTTCCTCCAAACACGTCGCACCTAGGCTGCATGGCCGACAGGTGCCTTTCCCGCAGACGCCAGTCAGGCATGTGCAGGTCCAGAAAGGCGTGAAACAGGGGACCATGATTGAAGTTGACCCGATGGTCCAGCTCGTGCAGGACCAGATAGGAGAGGTCCTCGTCCCCCAAGCCGGCGCAACGCAGGGAGAAATTGAGATTGCCCTTCCGCGAGCAACTCGCCCAGACCCGATGGCTGTCCCGGATGGAAATCCGCCCGATGGTCAGTCCCAGTTTCCGGCACCACCTGTCGACAAGCGGGACGACCCGTTTCTTGGTGGCATCGTGGTAATAGCGTTTGACCCGTCCGGACACCTCTTCCCGGGAACCTGGCATCACGAAGAGTTTTCCTTCACGCAAGCAAGGCTTTCCCGCATGTTCGTCAAAAGCCAGCGTGATACGTTCGCCAGAAAGGGTGAGTTCCATGCCGGGTTGCCAGCTCGCTTCAGGTTTCCGCATCTTCTCAAGCTTTGGAATCGACAGGAGGATGAACCTCTCCACCTCATGCTTCGGGGTATAGTAGGGAGCGCTGGCGTGCAGGGCTCCGTGTACATCGTAGCGGAGCACGATCCTGCGGGCTCCACGACGATAGATAAGCGTGTAGTCGTATTGCTGTACTTTGCCGGTTGTTTTCATTATCTTTTGGGCATGATACTCCATTTGTTCCAACAAATTCCATACAAACAGCTACCCCTTCCAAGCGACAGCCTGGAGGCCTGCTGGCAATCCACCTTGGAGAAGGCGGACACGATGGAGACAGGGTGCGAGCTCTGCCTCGAGACGCGTCCGGATTTGTCGGTCGCCAGGTACGGATGGGCTGACGCGCCGAACGAAGAGGACAAGAACCGGATTGAAGAAGGAATCGCCGACAAGCGGAAACCCCACGACTTCGCCATCGAGCCGGGACGCTGGCGCTTCGAGCAACTGGAATACCTTCCCGACCAAAACGAAATCAGAAGGGAACTGAATCCCTACGTGGCGGAGCGAAGCGGTGGACCGTTGTATATCCGGGTCATCAAGGAAAACGCGCTGGAGATTGTCGTACAGCTTCTTTGGTTGCCCTGCGAGGGATGATGGGAGTATCATTGACCTCACCATGATTTCACACAAGCTCGGCGAACATACAAAACAACTGGTCTTCAAGAATGGAAAGACAATCACCCTGGTCGGAACGGCACATGTCTCCCAAAAGAGCGTCGACGAGGTCAAGAGTGTCATCGACGAGGTCAAGCCGGATCACATCTGCCTCGAGCTTGATCCTGGAAGATGGCAAAGCAAGACCCAAGCCCAGGACTGGGAGAACCAGGATATCCGCAAAGTCTTCAAGAACAACAAGGCCTTCCTCATGATCGCCAACATGGCCCTCGCCGGCTATCAGAAACGTATGGGCGACCAGACCGGTTCCGCGCCCGGTGAAGAAATCATCTCCGCCGGCCGTATCGCCGAGGAAAAGCATATTCCTTTCTCCCTTTGTGACAGGGAAATCCAGATCACTTTGAAACGTGCATGGAGAAAGTCCTCTTTCTGGAACAAGATGAAGTTGCTCGGAGAGCTGGTCGAGGCAGTTTTCAGCAAGGAGGAAGTCACCCCCGAGGAGCTGGAACAGCTGAAGAACAACGCCACCATGCAGTCCATGCTGAACGATCTCGCGAAGGAACTGCCGACCGTCAAGCAGGTGCTCATCGACGAACGTGACCAGTATCTGGCGACCAGCATCTGGAACGCCCCCGGCAACAACATCGTCGCCATCATCGGTGCCGGTCATCAGAATGGCATCGTCAAACAGTTCCTTGTCTATGAGAAGGGCCTCCCGACTGCAGACCTGAAGCGCATCAGCGAGGTGCCTCCGGCATCGAAGGCAAGCAAAGTGGTCGGCTTCCTGATTCCAGCCGCAATCATCGCCATCATAGCCTGGGGCTTCGCCCACGCCGGCTGGCAACAGGGAGCGAAGATGTTCGGCTACTGGATCACGGTCAACGCAATCTTCACCGCTATTGGCGGTGTTGTCGGTCTCGCCCACCCGCTGAACATCGCCATCAGCGCCTTGGCCAGCCCCTTCACCAGCCTGAACCCCACCATCGGCGTCGGTATCGTAAGCGGCCTAGTCGAGGCGACACTCCGCAAACCGAAGGTGCGCGACTTCGAGGACTTGGCCGAGGACGCCACCCATGTCTCCGCCTGGTACAAGAACCGGATCCTGCACGCCCTGCTCGTCTTCCTGACCTGTTCGGTCGGAAGCTCGATCGGCACCATCATCGCCTTTCCTGTCCTGCTCAAGTTGCTTGGCTGAACTCAGTTCGGTCTGTCCCAATCAAACCCTTGGAAAACCGGCTTCCCCGTGTAAGGATGTGCCTCACGTGTACCGGTGAGTACGTCGAGCACGGCATAGGCCATAGCCTGCTGCTCGACCTCGCCCGGAAAGCTCACGACGGGAGCGATCCACCCGCACCTTTCCTTGGTGTTCGAGACGATATCGGGAAAACGGACCAGCCCTCCGGTCAGGATGATCGCATCCACTTTGCCTGACAGAACCGCGGCCATGGCGCCGATTGACTTGCAAACCTGGTAGGTCATGGCAGACCACACCATCGTCGCTTTCGCGTCTCCCTGTTCCACCATCTTGTGGACCGTGTCCGCATTGGAGGTACCGAAATAGCTGACCAGACCGCCGGAGCGTGAACACATGGCTCTCATTTCGTCCAGCGAGTGGTGCTCGAGGTAGGCAAGCAACTCGATGACGGGAACGGAGCCAAGCCTAGTGGGAGAGAATGGACCATCGCCTCCCGCACCTTCCGTGCTGTCCACCATACGCCCATGCCTGTGTGCGGTGATGGTAATCCCTCCATCGATGTGGCAGACGATGAAATTACAGGTTTCATAGCTCCGCCCGATTTTCTCCGCGTACCGTCTGGCAACGCCCTTCTGGTTCAGCACATGGGTCTGCGCTCTTCGGTACAAACCCTGGATACCGGTCAGACGCGCCACGTCGTCCAGCTCGTCCACGTTGGTGGGGTCTACCGTGTACATCGGCTTGTGGTACTTGCATCCCAGTTCGTATGCCATCATGACTCCCAGCTTCGCCGGATGGTCGCTACCACCCACGTCGGCCGCCGTGTCATCCCTGAGCCGTTTGTCGATTGGCATGACCCCTTCTTCTTGGGCATAGGCGCAGCCACCACGGCCAATAAAGATGTCGATCGACTCCATGGGAATGGCATGAGCTTCCAGCGTATCGGAAACCACCTGCATACGCATTTCCATCTGGTCGTTGACGGTGGGAAATGAGAGCAAGAGCGGCGCGTCATGGAATACGCTTGTTGAGAAGCATTCCTTACGATCATCGAACACACTGATCTTGGTCGAAGTGGAACCGGGGTTGATGACAAGCATTCGATAGGTGGACATGGCTACACGCTACGTCATTTTACCGTTTCGGACAAGGCGTATGGAACCGTCCTTCCAAATATGTTGTGATTCCTAACTTTTGTATCTATTTGAACTGAAACCAGTTGTTAGGACAATCCCTGAATCGCTTCTTGTATGGTTGCGGCAACCTGGCAGTTGGTTATCTTTCCCAACTTTGTCCCTTTCGGCACGAGCATCTGCTCAAAACCCATTTCAATGGCGGCTTTGACACGCTTTTGGGCAAAGCCTACAGGCCGAATCTCGCCGGCAAGCGAGAGCTCTCCAAAGGAAACCAATTTGGAAGGAAGGCTTACGCCTCGATAGGCGGACCAGAGCGCGAGAGCCAGAGGCAGCTCGATGGAAACCTCACCCAACTTGATTCCTCCTCCAACATTCACGTAGATATCCGTCTGCCCGAGCGCCAAGCCCGCGTGCTTTTCCAAGATGGCGCTGACCCGCGTGACACGCGCCGTATCAATCCTGTCGGAGTAGACCCTGCTGTATCCGCTCTTCGCCGAGACGGTAAGTGCCTGGATCTCCACGACAAAAGTACGGCTCCCTTCGGTCACTGCCGTATATGCGATGCCGGGAGGGGTCACCTTGCCTGCTCGCTGGCTGATAAAGAACGAGGATGGTTCCTCAACCGCCTCCAGTCCGCGCTCCCCCATCAGGAAGATGCCAAGCTCGTCCACCGAACCAAACCGGTTCTTCAACGCCCTCAGCATGCGGATTCCGCTTCCTGTCTCTTCGAAGGAGAGCACGGTATCCACGAGATGCTCGATGACCTTCGGACCCGCCAGGACCCCTTCCTTGGTGATATGGCCGACTAGGAACAGGGAGATGCCCAACTGTTTGGAAAGTCCGACCAAAGCGGTCGAGCAGGCGCGAATCTGGTTGACCGATCCCGCGGGAGAGGGAATCTCGCTGGAAAGCAGGGTCTGGAGGGAGTCGATGATGACAATCTGGGGCCTGGCCTTCTCCAAGATTGGCTGCAGGACCTCCAGCCTTGTATCGCAGAAGATAGAAATATGCTCCATATCCAGGCGCAGGCGCTCCGCCCTCAGCTTCACCTGTCCGGGAGACTCCTCTCCAGAGATATAGAGCACGCTCGCATGCTGGCCGCACAGCGCGGCCATCTGCAACATCAGCGTCGATTTCCCAATTCCAGGCTCGCCGCCAATCAACGTGGCCGAACCCTTCATTACCCCGCCGCCAAGCACTCGGTCAAGTTCCGAAATACCGGTAAAGAAACGGTAACCGGGATCGACCTGCACTTCGCAAAGAGCCACAGGGGCAACCCCTGAGCTCATCACAGCCACTTTGGTCGTGTCGGCTTGAGGCTTGATTACCTCTTCCTCGAAGGTGTTCCAGCTTCCACACTCGGGACACCTTCCCAGCCATTTCTTCTCAATATGCCCGCATTGCGAGCAGACATATTGAATCTCCCTTTCCTTACCCATATTACTTATATTTTGATAAGTTAAAATCTAATGAGCTCAACATTGAAGATGAGCGTGCTGTCTGGAGGAATGACACCAGGATACCCCATGGTCCCATAGCCGAGTTCCGGCGGGATAATGAAGGTATACTTGGCTCCCTTGCTCATCATCTGCAATCCTTCGTTCCAGCCCTCAATCACTTCACCAAGGCGAAAGGTGGCAGGCGTTCCACGGTTGATGGAACTATCAAACTTCGTTCCATCCATCAAGAAACCCTCATAGTGCACCGTGACTTCCTGTCCATATTTCGGAAACTTCTTTCCATCGCCCTCTTTCACAACCACATACTTCAGGCCGCTTTTGGTCTCTTTGTAGTTTGGATAGCGGTTCCGGATTTCATTGTCCAACGCTTTCTTCGCCTCAGCTTCCTTTTCGGTTTCTTTCCGAATCGCCGCGTTCAACAGTTCGGCGAATGTTTCACGTGAAACAGTAAACTGTTTGGCCTCGTCTCCGACGCGGACAATCTCCAGTTTGGTGATATGGTCGCCCTGCTGTACCGCATCCACCACATCCTGTCCCTCGACCACGCGGCCGAAGATGGAGTGATGGTCGTTGAGCCACGGAGTCTGGACATGGGTAATGAAGAACTGACTTCCATTGGTTTTCGGACCGGCGTTCGCCATAGCAAGAACTCCAGGACCATCAAAACGGAGACTCTCATCAAATTCATCAGGGAACATATATCCCGGTCCACCGGTGCCGTTGCCCTTTGGATCACCTCCCTGAATCATGAAATTAGGCACCACTCGATGGAACACAAGGCCATCATAGAACGGTGTCCCCGGTTTCTGCAGGTTGAGAGCCCCTTCAGCAAGGCCAACAAAGTTGGCAACGGTAAGCGGCACCTTTTTATATGCAAGAGAAAGGAGGATATCCCCCTTCTCGGTATGCAGGACGGCATAGAGACCGTCACTCAGTTTGTTCACGTCCATAGTTATTCCTCTTCTTCATGTGCGAGCAAGTCGCAGATTTGATCCAATTCATCGGCAGAGTCATAAGGAATGACCAGTTTACCGGAATCAATAGTCCCTTTGATCTCAACAGGTTTTCCAAGCGCCTGAAACAGCTTCTCCTTGACGACAGTCACTTCCGGAGAATCCTCAAGATCCTTCACCTTCCGTTTCTTTTTCTGGAAAGCGACCCTCTTTCCTTCATTGTAGGCAGAAGCAAGCCGCTCTGTCGCGCGAACAGAGAGTTCTTTTTCTTTCAAATGCTCGTACAACTTCAGCCGATCGGCAGGGTTGACAACGGAAAGGAGTGCCCTCGCTTGACCAGCATTGATTTTTCCCGCGAGCAAGTCCGCCTGCATCTCCGGAGAAAGAGCGAGAAGACGAAGGCTGTTGGCAACCGTCGAGCGATTTTTCCCTACTTTTTTCGCGAGCTCATCCTGGGTCATGCCAGATTCGTCGATAAGGTAGGCATAGGCTTTAGCCTCTTCAATGGCGTTTAGGTTTTCGCGCTGGATGTTCTCAATCAAAGCTACTTCCAAGCGTTGTGAATCAGTAAACTGTCTGATCAGCGCTGGCACCTTTTCCAATCCGGCCTGTTTCGCTGCGCGATAGCGACGTTCACCAGCGATAATCGAATACGTATTATCCGAAATCTTCTGAACGAGGATTGGCTGGAGAACTCCCTGGTTTTTCACCGATTCGGCAAGTTCATCAAGCGCCGTCTGATCGAAGGTCTTACGGGGCTGGTTTGGGTTGGGAACGATTTGAGAGACAGGAATCTCCACCACCCTTTGCTCTTGCTGGGAATCCGGTTGCTTCACAACGTCGGAAAACCCCAACAACTTCGAGTCAACGGCATAATCATCCAATAAGCTCTCGATACCTTTTCCAAGCCCATGCTTGCGTCCATTAATCTGCTTGAGCGACACGGTTCATCACCTCCTCTCCAAGGTTCGCGTATGCTTTAGCGCCTTTGCTGCTGATATCGTACGCAAAGATAGGAAGCCCATGCGATGGGGCCTCCGACAGACGCACGTTTCTAGGGATGATTGTCTTGAAGACAAGATCCCTGAAATACGAGGTCACATCCTCCACTACGTCATTCGCGAGCTTTTGACGCTTATTGTACATGGTAAACACGATGCCCAAAATCTTGAGATTTGGATTAAGGGATTTCTTCATGTTGGAAATCGTCCGCATTAGCAGATTCAAGCCTTCCATGGCAAAGTATTCGCACTGCATAGGGATGATTACGTAATCAGCCCATACCATCGCGTTGACAGTCACAAGCCCAAGGGAAGGAGGACAATCAACAAAGATATAGTCAAATGCTTCTTCAACGGAAGCAAAGGTTTTCTTCATGAAGAATTCCCTTTCCTCTTGATTAACCAACTCGACATTCAAACCAGCCATGTTGATGTTGCTCGCGATAGCGGATAGGTTGTTGATGTGGGTAGGTTGACAGCAGTCTATAGCCTGAGCATCTCCAACCAGGATTTCATACGTTCCTGGCAAACGTGGATCCACGGAGACAGAACTCGTGAGGTTGCCCTGGGCATCCAGGTCAACCAGCAGGACTTTCCTGCCCTTGATTGCCAGCGCGGCGCCCAAGTTCACTGCTGTCGTTGTCTTTCCTACACCACCCTTCTGATTAAGGAAAATGACTTTTTGCGCGCTCATGTTTTCAATATAAAAGAAATATATGGAAAAGTCACTCAGTATTCCCGCAATTGTTGACCGCTGCAAGAAGGTTGAGTATCTTTATGTCAAGGAGTCCCTATGGAAGACAAAGTCAAACAGGCTATTGAAAATATCAGACCGTCCTTGCAGAACGATGGCGGAGATATCGAATTCATTTCTATGGAAGGCACAAAGGTCAACGTTCGCCTTGTTGGTGCATGCGCAGGTTGCCCCATGAGCCAGATGACCTTGAAGTCTGGTGTGGAGAGATACCTTAAAAAGGTTGTCGACCCATCCATTACTGTCGAGAACACCGTCGACTAATCCATGACTTTGGGCGTTTCACTGTGTTTCACGTGAAACGCTCTTTTTTATTCCTTCCTTTCCATCAATCAAAATAAGAGCACACAAGCCTCAAACCTTGTTGCTGTGGATGTTTCACGTGAAACATGCCGATGTCCAAGATCAAGAAACCAACCTTTCACGTACAAAATCTTGCATATCAAGAACCATTTTAACCATATGCTGCATTACTTTCTTAAAATGGTTCAAAACAGAATTGGAATTTATCAGAGGAAACTTGGAGAAGAAAAGCTTCCTGAGATTCCAGGATGTGTCGTTACTCTGGAGTCTGTCGGTCCGTAGATCCTGTCATCGCTCCAGCTCATGCAAAGGTACCACGGACGGCGACACCCATTAACCATATCCAGGACCCCTGTGTTCCCGATGATCCCTCAAATCTATAGAGAGCCAAAAAACACTTTCGTTTGCACTTTTGCTGAAATGGTTGGTTCGATTTTTGGGATTATTCCTCATCCGAAAAATCCGCAAAATTTTACGTTAGTTGCAGGTTTTTACCCTTTTGTTACTATATATAAGGACAGATTCGTGTGGGGATTCTTTTTCTTTCGTTTCTCTTTTGTGAAGAACAACAGCTTCTGGTAAAGCGGTCTCGTTTTAAGGCAAACCGAGTAGCTATGGAATTTACTGAAAATTCTAACTTGTTATTATATAAGTAATTACTATTATTTCTCAATTCATAGGTCTCTGCAGGACATCCTTTGATGGGAAAAGAGAAGAAAGAATCATTGCCGTCTGCTTTGGTACACGCCAACACATAGGAACCAACAAAAACGGCAGAGAGGTGAAGCAGAAAAACAAATGGGGTTACCGGATGTACCGATAACCCCTTGTGCGAACTGACAGGAATCAGCTTGCATCCTCAGGAGAATCATCTCCTTCGGAAGAAGTCCCCAATCCTTCTTGTTCCTGCTGAAGGATCTGGTTTTCCGTGGATCCGGGCTCAATCACATCGTAGTTTTGCAACTGAGCGTCCTGATTCAAGGTATTTCCTTCCACTTCCTCATCCTCGCCGTCGTCAAAATCGGTGAGCGCCATGGCGATCACCTTGTCGGAGGCTGTCTTCATCTTGACGACATAGACACCTGCGGCATTTCTTCCCTGGAGGGAGATGTCCTTCACGTGGACGCGGATCGTCTGTGCCTTGCTGGTGACGCAGACCACGTCGTTCTCATCGTTGACGCTCTGCGCCCCGATGATGATGTTGTCATCATCCAGACGATAAATTTTCTGACCCATCGTTCCACGGCTATGCGCCATGAAATCGCTGTAGCGGACACGCTTGCCCTTGCCATTCGAGGTCACCATCAGGATCTGGCGCTCTCCATCAACCTTGAGAAGTCCCGCAATCTCATCATCACTTGCCAAATTCATGCCACGCACACCGTGCGTCGCTCTGCCCATGGCCCTGACCTCATCGGCGTTGAAACGAAGGCCTCTGCCGTTCTTGGTGATCGCCATCACCTCGTCCCCGTCCTGGATCAGCTCGGTAGCGAGAAGTTCGTCACCCTCGTCAAGGATGATGGCCTTGACGCCGTGGGTCTTGGAATTCTTGAACTGGTCGAGCACCACCTTCTTGGCAACACCTCGCTTGGTGATCATGAACAGGTACTTGCCCCCATCTTCCTCGAAGTCATGGAAGCTGATGATATTGGTGATTGCCTCACCACCCTCGATCTCAAGGAAGTTCTTGATGCTGGTTCCCTTCGCGGTCTTCGATGCCTCAGGGATATCGAAGGCCCTAGTGAAGTAGGCCTTGCCGTAGTTGGTGACATACAGCACGTAGTCGTGGCTGTGGCAGGTCAACATGTGGTTGATGTTGTCCTTCTCAATCAGCCGCGCGGTCCTGATTCCCTTGCCACCGCGGGCCTGCACCTTGTACTCGGCGACCGGGATTCTCTTGGCGAAGCCCTTGTCGCTGACCAAGATGACGACATCCTCACGCTTGATGAAGTCCTCATCCTTGCTGTCGCCCAGCTCCTGCAGGACGATGGCGGTGCGCCGTCTGTCCTTCGGGGCGAGCTGCGCGGGGAGGGCCGCGGTTTCGCTGGAAACCACCCCAAGGATTTTCGACTCGTCGCTGAGCAGGTCCTTGTAGTAGACGATCTTTCCTTCCAAGTCGGCCAGCTCCTGCAGGATTTTCTCGGTCTCTAGGTGGGAAAGTCGGCCCAGCTTCATATCAATGATGGCCTGAGCCTGAACAAGGTCGATGTTGAGGGCAGCCATCAGGTTGTTACAGGACGTTTCGTCATCCTGGGACTCCTTGATGATCCGGACCACCTCATCGATGTTGTCGAGGCCCTTCTTTAGGCCTTCGAGGATGTGGGCGCGCTCCTGAGCTTTCTTCAAATCGAAACGAGTCCTCCTCGTCACGACCTCCTGGCGATGCTTGATATAGCAGGCCAGCATCTTCTTCAAGGTCAGGGTCTCCGGCCGGCCATCGACCAAGGCCAGGTTGTTGATGCTGAAGTTGCTCTGTAGCGGTGTATCCCTGAACAACTGGTTCAGGACGACGTTGGTCGCCGCTTCCGGTTTCAGCTCGACCACGACACGGATACCCTTGCGGTCCGACTCGTCGCGAATGGCGGAAATTCCAGGGAAGAGCCCATCCTTGCGCATGTCGTCGATGCGCTTGACCATGTCGGCCTTGTTTACGGCGTACGGAATCTCGGTGAAGACGATATCATCGTGCTTCTCATGGCTCTCGATCTCGTAGCGGCTGCGGATGACCACGCGGCCCTTGCCGGTAGTGAAGGCGTCCTTGATGCCCTGGATACCGCAAATGATGCCTCCGGTGGGGAAGTCGGGACCCTTGATGTACTGCATCAGCTCATCCAAGGTGATATCCGGGTTTTTGATCTGGGCGCAGATGGCGTCGCAAATCTCTTGCAGGTTATGGGGAGCCATGTTGGTCGCCATACCGACGGCGATACCGTTGGACCCGTTCGCCAGCAGGAAGGGGAAAGCAGCCGGAAGCACGGTCGGTTCTTTCATGGACTCGTCATAGTTCGGAACAAAATCGACGGTATCTTTCTGGATGTCGTCCAGCATGGACTCGCCGATCTTGCTGAACCGCGCCTCAGTGTAACGCATGGCGGCAGCCGAGTCGCCATCAATGGAGCCGAAGTTACCCTGCGGAGTGACCATCGGATAGCGGAGAGAGAACTCCTGTCCCAGACGCACCAAAGCGTCGTAGACGGACGCATCGCCATGCGGATGGTACTTACCAAGCACATCTCCGACGATACGAGCGCTTTTCTTGTTCTGGCCGGTGGCACGCAGACCCATCTCGTACATGCCATACAGGATTCTGCGATGGACAGGTTTCAGTCCGTCTCGGACATCGGGAAGCGCACGACTCACGATGACACTCATCGCGTAGTTCAGATACGCGGTACGGATTTCCTTGGAGATATCCGTAACAATGATTTGTTCTTTCTTTTCCTCTTGTTCGTCCATTTCTCAATCGTCCTTATGCATCCAAGTTGGTCACGTATTCGGCGTTCTGCTCGATGAATTCGCGTCTCGGCTCGACTTCCTCACCCATCAGCATGGAGAAGTTGCGATCGGCTTCCTCGGCGTCCGTCAGGCTGACCTGTCCCATACGACGGGTTTCCGGGTTCATGGTGGTCTCCCAAAGCTGCTCGGGGTTCATCTCGCCAAGACCTTTGTAACGCTGGATCTCGACCTTGCTAGAATCAGTCACCCCATACTTGTTCAGGATTGCGGTACGGGCATCCTCGTCATAGGCGTATTCAATCCGCTTGCCGATTGTGATCTTGTAGAGAGGAGGCATGGCGAAATAGACATACCCCGCCTCAATCAACGGTCTCATGTACCTGAAGAAGAAGGTCAACAGCAGGGTTCTGATGTGGCTTCCATCGACATCGGCATCCGCCATGATGATGATCTTGTGGTACCGGCACTTGGAGATATCGAAGTTGTGGCTGGCGTCCTTCAGGTTGTCGCCGAAATCGCTCGTCGTGTTGTTGTAACGGGTAAGGCCAGCTCCGATGGAAGAGATGACCGGCTGCAGCTTGTCGTTGCCAAGGACCCTGAACTCGGGTGCCTTCTCGACGTTCAGCATCTTTCCCCAGAGCGGAAGAATCGCCTGGAAATGGCGGTCGCGCCCCTGTTTGGCGGATCCACCAGCGGAATCGCCCTCGACGATGAAAATCTCGCATTTTGCCGGATCTTTCTCGGAACAATCGGCCAGTTTGCCAGGAAGTCCGCCACCACCGTTCTCGCTGCGGATACGCTCACGCGCCTTGCGGGCGGCGACACGTCCGAGAGCGGCCCCGATGATTTTCATCAGGATCGCGTTGGAGATATCGGGGAACTCGTCGAGGTAATTGTTCAGCTTCTCGTAGACCAGGCTGCTGACCAGCCCGGTGACATAGCTGTTTCCCAGTTTCATCTTCGTCTGGCCCTCGAACTGAGGATTCGGAACCTTCACGGAAACGACCGCTGTCAGGCCCTCGTCGATATCGCTGGCTTCGAACTTGTTCTCTTCCTTGGAGATATCGTACTTCTTCATCAGCTTGTCGTTCTTGCTCATCTGGTTGTTGACGACACGGGTAAGGCCCATATGGAAGCCGGTGAGGTGAGTACCACCCTCATGGGTGTTGATGTTGTTGACGAAGGAAAGGATTTTCACGTCGTACTTCTTGTTGTATTGCAGGGAAATCTCAACCTTCGTGCCTTCTTTCTCTCCCTCGATGGAAATCGGGGTGTCGAACAAAGGCTCTTGATACTGGTTCAGGTGGCTGACGAACTCAGGGATTCCCCCCTCGCTCTTGAACACCTCTTTTTTCTCCAGTGAAGAACGGCGGTCGATGATGGTGATCTGCACGCCCTTGTTCAGATAAGAGAGCTCGCGGAAACGGCTGGAGAGCACATTATAGTCAAACGCATTCGGCTCCATGATGGAGAAGTCGGGAACAAAGCTGATGACAGTGCCGGAGCGGTCGGAATCTCCTTCACGCACAACATCACCAAGAGGAATGCCCTTGCTGTAGCGCTGGGAGAAAACGCCGCCAGGGTGCTTCGCATCCTCGGTCGGATACCCGCCGGCGAGACGATATACCCTCGCCTCGAACCAATCGGAAAGGGCTACGACACAGGATACGCCAACACCATGCAGTCCACCTGAGACCTTGTAGGCGTTCTTGTCGAACTTGCCTCCAGCGTGCAGCTGGGAGAGAACGACCTCAAGCGTGCTCTTGTGCTCGGTCGGATGCATGTCGACAGGAATGCCGCGACCATTATCTTCCACTGTGCAACGCTGGCGGCCCTGCTCGTCCAGGTCAAGACAGACCGTAATGTCGTTACAGAAACCTGCCATGGCCTCGTCGATGGAGTTGTCGACGACCTCGTACACCAGTTGATGCAGGCCGGAGATTCCGGTAGAGCCGATGTACATGCCAGGTCTCAGACGTACCGCCTCAAGACCTTTGAGAACCTTGATCGTTCCCGAATTGTACGCACTTTCCGCCTTCTGGATGACAGATTTGTCCTGCTGGTTTGTCGGGGCAAACTGCTCGTCGTTTTCATTCTGTTCGTTCATGTTTTATTTCCTTGAGAGTCATAAAAAATGCGTTGTGTAAATGCACGAGAATCATACCAAAAAACTGGCTTTGTTTTCAAGCGTTTAAGCCTTTTTTATGTATTTATCCTACAAAAAGTTAAAGAGAAATTATTTTCCTTGTTCCCGAAACAAAAAAATCATGAGGGAAAAGAGGGCGGGAAGGCCCTTTTTTCGGAGAGAAATTCCTTGACTGGCTACTTCAAGAACAGTACGGGAAGGAGAAGGTTACAAGAATAGGCATTTGCTTGCATACTCATAGAAGAGAAGGATAAAATGGGGAACCTATGGACCATGATTATCAAGAAATTTGGAAGCAATGCAAGGAAGAGCTTCGCTCCGGAGAAGAAACCAGGGAGTTCGCTCCTTTCGCGAGTAAAATAGGATATGTCAGTTCGGAGGAAGGAATCCTCAATCTTGAGGTTTCCAGCCAGTTCGTATTCGACAAGGTCAAGAAATTCATCCCCACCATCGAGAGCTACGTCAGCAGATACTCGACGACGGAGGTGCATGTTCAAATCGCCATCAACAAGAACATGAGCCCGAACGCCGGCGGGGAATCGGCCCGGACATCGGCGATCAAGTCAGTCCAAGACATTTCCCATACCAAGTCCCGAGAAATCCAGCGCGAGGCCTCCGGCGTCAATTCCGACTACACCTTTGATAAATTCATCATGGGCGACAATAGCGCCTATGCCTTCAACGCTTCGCTCGCAATCGCGAAGAACCCGGGACGTAGCTATAACCCTTGTCTGATTTACGGCGGCGTCGGTCTGGGCAAAACCCATCTGATCAACGCCATCGGAAACTACGTCATGGCGCATCAGCCTGAGTTGAAAGTGCTCTACATCACCGCTGAGGCTTTTGCCAACGAGTTCATCTCCTCCATCGGTATGGGCATCGAAAAACAACAACAATTCAAGAACAAGTTCCGAAAGGTCGATGTCCTGCTCATGGACGATATCCAGTTCATCCAAAACAAGACCCAATCCCAAGAGGAACTCTTCCATACCTTCAATGAACTGTACGAATCGAAGAAGCAGATGGTATTTACCTGTGATAGACCCCTCAATGAATTGAAAGGTGTCTTCGATCGTCTCACCAGCCGGTTCGAGCGCGGATTGAACGCTGATCTCCAACCGCCCGCATATGAAACGAGGGTCGCTATTCTCCAAAACAAGTGCAGATTGCAGGGAAAAATGGTCGGTGAGGATATCATTCGATATGTCGCGGAGAACGTACAGTCGAACGTTCGTGACTTGGAAGCTTCTCTTACAAAATTGATTTCCTACAGCGAGCTACTCAATGTGGAACTTACCTTGGATAAAGCCCGAGACCTGCTCGCCCCCATGCCCTTCATGCAGTCGAAGGGAAAGGAAGCAGGGCTCAACATCCAGACGATCATCAAAGTGGTCTGCAACTATTTCAATGTCAACGTAAGTGACTTGAAAGGTAAGAAAAAGAACAAGTCGCTTACCCAACCCAGACAGATTGCCATGTTCCTGGCAAAGCAACTGACCAACTTCTCATTTACCGAAATAGGGGCAGAGTTCGGCAATCGGGACCATACCACGGTAATGCATGCGTGCGACCGCATCTCCTCCACCTGCAGCGTGGATCCGGAACTCAAGGCGGTCATAGAAAAAATGAAAAAGGAGATACAGGCCAGCGCGTAACAGGTGGATAACCTCTGGATAACCGGTGGATTCGGGTGGATAACTGGTTTCAGCCGTGCGCAAATTGTGGACAACCATGGGAAATCCACTCTACAATCCACCAGATTACGCTTTCACAAACAACGCTCTAGAAACAAGTTAATGAATTATCCACCGTTTTTTGTGCTACTATTACTATGATTACGAGAGATTTACCTATATATTCTTTATTAAGAAGAAACAAAAAAGAGGATTACGACCATGAAATTTTATTGCAAACAGGAAGATATCCTAAATGAAATCTCCTACGCGATGGACTTTACCCAACAAAAAAACTCCCTCTCCATCCTGAGCAACATCTACCTAGAGACAAAAGACGACATCCTGACCATCCGTTCTACCGACACAGCAAGTGGCTTCACCACCCAGATTCCTGTCCAGACTGTCGAGGAGGGATGCACCATCGTTTTCGGCGAGAAGTTTCTCGACACGCTCCGCTTGCTTCCAAACACCACGATTCTCTTCGCTCAGAAAGAGAACGTCCTGAAAATCACTCCCGAAGACTCAACCGTCAAATTCAACTCGACGTTGAAGGTAATGGATGCTTCCGACTTTCCCGAACTGGAAAGTACGGATGCCGACTCATTCTTCACAATTGGTCAAAAAGCCTTCATCTCAATGTCTGACCAAACCTCTTTCTCGGTTGGCACTGACGAAACCAGGCAATTCCTTTGCGGCCTCTATTTGGAAAAAAGTTCTGTCGGCATGAACATGGTCGCCACCGACAGCCGCAGACTTTCCTTAGTCGAACGAAAGTTTTCCGAGAATATTCCTGATTTCAAACCGGTCATTATCCCAGTCAAGTTCTTCAACGAGCTGAAGAAACTGGCTCCTGGCGACGGTGTGATGGATCTTTGCATCAAGGACCATGTCATCTTCGCGAAAGTCGCGAAAAGGTTCTTCTACACTACGTTGATCAAGAGCACGTTCCCTGATTATCGGCGGGTCATTCCCCAGCAGCAGACCCATCATTGCACCCTGAAAATCAAGGAGACAATCGACGCGATCAAACGCGTCGCCGTCTCCATTGACAGCAAGGTCTGCAAAATCTATCTGGAAATCGCCCCCAACCAGATGACGCTGTTCAGCGAGGGAAACGAGATTGGAGACGCGAAAGAGACACTGGACTGCCAATATGATGGGGAGACGACCACGATTTGTCTCAACTACAACTATCTGGTAAGTCCTCTGAAGGTAATGGAGGGGGAAACGTTCACGTTCAATTTCACTGATCCTCTCCATCCTGTCACGCTGTGCCCGGAAGGTGAGCATGACTACTTCCATCTCATCATGCCGATGCAACCCGGTGTGTGATGCGATTCATTTCCATTCAGACCTCTCAATTTAGAAATCTAGCTACCTCTACAATACCTGTCGGATGTCGGCAGGTATTGCTTGTTGGAGAAAACGGACAAGGAAAGACCAATTTTCTCGAGGCGCTCTACGTCCTTTGTTATGGATCCTCGTTTCGTACCCAGGATTTCCATGATTTGGCACGTATCGGAGAGACGTCTTTCAAGTTGAAGGGAATGTTCACCGACGAGCAGAACCTTTCCCATGAGATTTCCCTGCTGTTCAGACAAGGCAAGAGGACCATCCAGCTTGACGGAAAGACCCTGACAGACCGAAAACAACTAATCTATACCATTCCCTGTATTGTCTTCAGCCATGCCGATATTACCTTTGTCAACGGTGATCCCGAGGACCGGAGACGTTTCTTCGACCAGACAATGAGTATGTATGATTCGATGTTCTTGGATAACCTAAGAAGATATAAAATGCTGGTAAAACAGCGCAATCAGGCTATCAAGGATGAAAAATACGATTTGCTTTCCCTGTATGATATGCAGCTGGCTGCATATGGGTTGTCGATTCAGAAAGCCCGATCAGATGCGGTCGACGAGTTCAACAAAATATTTCCATCTCTCTACAAGCAAGTAAGCGGAAGCGACTGGAACGTGACTATCAACTACGCTCCTTCCTGGAAAGATTGCGAGAGTGAGAATCAGATAATCCAGTATCTTGCGTCTGGATTTGAACGGGACAAGATCATGCAGACCACGACAAGCGGCGTGCATCGTGATCGTTTTCTCGTGAAGGTTGATGGAAAACTGTTGGTGGATGTAGGTTCCACGGGTCAGATCAGACTTGCATCTTTATTGTTTCGTGTCGCCCAGATGCGTTTTTTCAAACAGAAGACCGGCAGAAAACCGCTGATTTTGTTGGATGACGTTCTTTTGGAGCTGGATTACGAGAAGAGGGCTCGTTTTCTCAAAGTCATCGATGACTACGACCAGGCATTTTATACATTCCTTCCGGAAGAGCAGTATTTCGACACACTGCAAGGTCATGACGCGATGGTGTATGATGTGAATGAAGGAGAACTGAAGCCGCATGAAGAAGCGTGAGAGAGCTAATTGCAAACCCGGTCAGACGATGGATGCCGAGGAGATGGTGAAACTGCTTCTCAACGATTTTCATATGGATTTAAACGATCCCCGGCTCACGCTCGGAGGCAAATGGAAAGATTTGGTGGGCGAAAAATGCGCGAGCCACACAGTTCCGTCTGATATCAGGGGTGATGTGCTTTTCGTCAAGGCCGACCATCCTGTCTGGGCTCAATTGCTTCAGCTTCAGCAACGACAGATCATCTCTCGGGTGAACGCGGCGTATCCTAGTCTTCGACTGAAAAGAATTCACGTGTTGCGTTTCGAGTAGCTTGACGCAACTAACGTAGCTGTATATAGTTTGAAACTCGCAAGGGATAGGTATCCCTATTTTTGTGTAAAAACTGTCCGCATGAAAATGCGATGAAACTGGAGTTGCGACATGAGTTACAAGGGTGTAAGAACGTATCAGCCGAGTAAGATGAGAAGGAACAGAAAGTTTGGGTTCCGTGCTCGAATGGCTACAAAGGGCGGTCGTGCTGTGCTTGCTCGCAGGAGGGCGAAGGGTAGAAAAAAGCTGACCGTGAGCGATGAGAAAAAGCCTTACTAAGCAAGAGATTCTCAGAAGCCAACCAGAGATTGATTTGATTTTCAAGCATGGTAAGTCTCAATCCGTAAAGGGTATGAAGCTTATCGTACGGAAGAACGACCTTCATTTTTCCCGTATTATCGTGATTCCCGTCAAGCATTATGGTACCGCTGTCGCGCGTAACAAGGTGAGACGCCGGATCAAAGAGATTTGGAGATGTTCGAAAGACCAGTTGGTCTCTGGCTATGACTTTGCTTTTGTGATGTATCCAGGTAATGCGTACGACCATTTTCAATTAACGCAGTTGTTCCAAACCCTCTGTCAGAAAGCGGGGGTTTTGTTGTATTCCGATTCCCCAGTTCTGCATTGATCTGTATCATTCCCTGTATGCTTCATCGATAATCCATTACAGGAACATATATGGAAAAAAATACCATTCTCGCGGTAGTGCTGTCCGTCATTGTCATCACTGTCGGCATGACTGTGCAGGCGACTTTGTTTCCCTCGCAGCCGAACACCACTCAGACCACCAAGGAAGAAGTGACTCAGAATGAGACTATCACAACCGTGGCTCCCTCTACGGTGGTAAGTAGTTCTCTGGCCTACAACAGCGGCGCCGTTGGCTCTTTCAAACCGGTCAACGATTCGAATGTCAGCAAAGACAAGTTCGTGTATTCTACCAATGTGTTCACCATCACTTTCGATCCGGTGGGCGCTTCCGTTTCCTCTATAAAGCTGAACAAGCATCTCGACAACGGGCAACCCGTCGAGCTGTTGTTCAATGAAGGGGACCGCAACGCATTCTTGATGTACGCGGGTAGAGACACTTCGACCCCGATTGACGCGACTTTCAACGCGAAGGTCGACGGCAACAAGGTGATTTTCAGCCAGGATTTCGTCATTGAGGGTTCAAAAGATCCGTTCACCATCACGAAGACCTATACCTTTGGCCCTGACGAGTACCTGTTCAGCATCAACGTGGACATTCAGAACAGCGTCAATGCTGTTCTGCCCCTTTCTTTCGAGAACGAAGCCTATACGCTGGCTTTCGAGCCTCAGATCGGCCCCGCGTTCACCGAGATGAAGCAAGACCAATACTCGTATCGTCGCTTCTATACCAAGGCTGATGGATCGAAGAAAAAGAAACAGGTCAACATGCATGGAAACGTATGGGAATCCGACAGTACCTATAGCTGGGTCGCGTTGGTTGGAAAGTATTTCTCCACCATCGTCATTCCCGATATCCATACCGATCATATCCAGCTGACGCAATATGCGGACGAGAACGCAGCCGTTTCCTACAAGGACAAGATGTATTTCTCCCGTTCCGCGACACGAGGTGCGTCAATCAACGATACCTACCAAGTCTATATCGGACCGCAGCTGAAGAGCGCCATGGTGATTTACGACCGCCCGGAGGACAACAGCTTCGGCGCCAGTGGCCTGAACCTGCAGGCGGCCCTTGACTCTTCTTCTGGTCTCGGCTGGCTTGAAAACCTGTTGATGTTGATTTTGAACCTGTTCTACAAGGTCATCCCGAACTACGGTATCGGCATCATCCTCACCACTCTGCTCATCAAGGCTTTGCTCTATCCTTTGACCAAGAAGAGCATGGCGAGTACCGCAAAGATGAGCGAGTTGCAGCCGAAGCTGAACGAGATCAGGGAGAGATATCCGAACGACCCGCAGAAGCAGAACATGCTGATGAGCGAGCTGTACCGCAAGGAAAAGATCAACCCGATGGGTGGATGTCTTCCGTTGCTGATCCAGTTCCCGATACTGATTGCCTATTTCGGTCTGTTGAACAAGCACTTCGAGCTTCGTGGAGCCATGTTCATTCCTGGATGGATTCCCGACCTCTCACAGCCGGATACCATCTTTACATTTCCGTTCAACATTCCGTTCCTGGGAAACCAGCTGCATCTGCTACCAATCCTCTACACGATCAGTATGATTTTCTCGATGAAAATCACGCAGAACCAGAACACGGGTTCCGACCAGAAGGGAATGATGGCTTTCATGACCTATGGAATGCCTCTGATTTTCTTCTTCTGGTTGTATAACTCCCCATCTGGTTTGATGGTCTATTGGTCGGTCATGAACGTTGTTTCCATTATCCAGCAACAGTTCATGAACAAGTCGGTGAAGAAGAACGAGGCGAAAAACGCCAAGTTCACGGTCACCAAGAATACGAAGAAAAAATAAGAGGTTGAGCATATATGACGAAAGATTTTGAAGGTAGAACCGAGCAGGAAGCGATTGACAAGGCAATCGCCGACCTCCATATCGGTCGTGAAGACTTCGACGTGGAAATCGTCTCCAAGACTCCAGGCGGTCTCTTTAAAAAGGGAAGTGTGAAAATAGCTGTCCACTATGGCGAGGAGAACAATGCTCCTCTTCCCTCCAACATTTCCCCGATGGGGAAGGTGAGTGAAGCCACCGAAAGACAGATGGATGATGGTCCGGATCTTGATGAGCCAGCTGATCCGGAACTCGAGAAGAGTATCATCGACTTTGTCAGCGGGCTGCTGGAGAAAATGGGATATGTCGCTACGGTGAAGGTCGCTTTCCGCAAGGAGCGCAAGCTTGGATTGAACATCGAAAGCGATTCCAGCGCGATCATCATCGGACGCAAAGGCAAGAACCTGGACGCCATCCAGCTGTTGGCCAACGTCTTCGCCGGCAAGAAGGATGATGACCTGAAAGTCATTGTCGATAGCGAGAACTATCGCACGCGCCATGAGGAGCAGCTGATCCGCATGGCCCTTCGGAGCGCGGACCAAGTCAAGAGAAGCGGAAGAAGCGTGCTCCTTGAGCCGATGAACCCCTTCGAGCGCCGTCTGATTCACACAGCGCTGAACGATTATGGGGTCGACACCAAGAGCGAGGGAGAAGGGCTGTACAAGCAGATCCGCATCACGCTGAAACGCGACAACTGATTGTTTCTCTCTGAAAGAAGGAAGCTTTCCGAAAGGGAGGCTTCTTTTTTTCCCTTTTCGGCAGGGGATGTGGTATGCTACTAATTGTTAGCTATCTAATATTAGGGTGCTAACAATTGGAGACCCGATGACCAATCTTGATTTGCTCAACCTTTACTGGAAAGGAACCCATCTGCTCAGGAGGGCTAATCCTTTTCATGGACAAATGAGGATCCTATCCCTCCTCAAAGAACGGGGGACCGTGACGCAACGCTTGCTCGCCGATTTGCTTGACCGGCGTCCTGCGACGCTCAGCGTACAGCTTGATGATATGGAAAAGCTTGGATACGTGAAACGAGTCAAGCGAAGCGATGACAAAAGAAACATTGACGTCTCTTTAACAGATGATGGCTTGAAAGTCGCACAAGTAGCAGACAATGAACGGAAAAGAATCGCTGAAAGCCATTTTTCCATACTAACAGAGGAAGAGCGAAATACATTCGCCAGATTGCTCCTGAAGCTTGAGGACTCCTGGGAGAACATGTGATGAAACTCATCATTTCCTACGTGAAGAGACATCTTCTGATGTTTCTTGTCTCGATGGGTTTCCTTTGTCTGGAATGTGTGGCGACTCTCCTGCTCCCCTCCTACATGGCTCTGATTGTCGATAGGGGCGTCAAGCAGGCGGATACAGGCTTGATTCTCCATTACGGCATGGTGATGTTATTGATCACCTTGATAGGAGCCTGTGGAGCGGCGATGCGGAACATCTTCGCCTGTATCGTCAGCCAGACAGTGGCGAAAGAGATGCGGCTTGACCTTTACCGTAAGATAGCCTCTCTTTCCTTGGAGAATATCGACCAGCTTTCCACCGGCAGCTTGATTACCCGGATCACCAATGACGTGACCAAGGTCCAGGAATTCGTCTCCGGTTGCATGCGCATCATGTTCAAGGCTCCGGTCACCTGTATTGGCGCCATTTGCCTGATTGTCATCGAGACGCCCGAGCAGATTCCTATGATGTTGGTTGTGCTCGCGTTTGCCTTTCTCTGGATAGCACTGAACACAATCCAGGGGTATCCCAGGTTTGGAACCCTGCAGAAGAAACTCGACGCGCTCAATACGAAGAGCCGCCAATTCCTTTCCAATATTCGTGTGGTGAAAGCGTTTTGCGCCGAGGATAAGGAGGAAGCGCGGTTTGATGCGGCATCGGAGGAGTACGCGGTGGCGGGGACGAGCGCAAACAGGATCAATGCCATCTATGGCCCGCTGATCAACCTGTCGGTCAATTTTGGGATTGTATTTCTGTTGTGGAGGGGTTCTTTCTCCCCGGACGGCCATATCGGGTTGTTGATGGCGTCGGTCAACTACATGGTACAGGTGCTGCTTGCCTTGTCTATGGTCAGCAATATCATGAACCGTACGGTACGAGCGCTGACAAGCGCCGCCCGTATCCGGGAGGTATTGGAGACACAACCAATCCAGAAGGAGGAAGAAAATCCTAGGGTCTTCATGCTTTCTGGCGCGTTAGCGTGCGAGGATGTCTCGTTCTCCTATGCGGGAACCTCCAACCGGGTTCTGAACCATGTCACGTTCTCTATTCCCAAAGGAACGACCCTTGGCATCATCGGTCCAACGGGAAGCGGAAAGAGCACTCTTGTCAATCTGGTGCCTCGTCTCTATGACGCGAGCAAGGGGGTGGTTTCTGTCGATGGAATGGATGTGAGAAAAATGAACATTACCTCCCTCCGGCAGCAGGTTTCCGTCGTCATGCAGAAGGCGACGCTCTTTACCGGAACCATCAAGGAGAACTTGTTGTGGGGCAATGAGGACGCTACCGATGAAGATGTGGAAAAAGCCTGCCATATTGCCTGTGCCGACGAGTTCATCGACACGATGGCAAATGGGTATGGAACGCTTCTGGGGCAGGGAGGAGTCAACCTTTCCGGCGGCCAGAAACAGCGGCTTTCCATCGCCCGCGCGCTGTTGCGGAAACCATCGATTTTGGTGCTGGACGACGTGACCAGTGCCCTTGATGCCCAGACCGAGGCCACAGTCCTCGCGAGGCTGCACGAGGCTTTTGCCTCGACGACTGTGCTGTTGGTCACCCAGAGGATCTCTACTGCCATGAAGGCGGACCAGATTCTGGTGTTAGACAATGGCGAGGTAAAGGGGTTCGATACCCACGAGAAACTTATGAGAGAATGCGCCACCTATCAGGAAATCTGGAAGTCACAAATTGGAGGAGGATATCATGGCTGACACTCGGATTGTCATGCCACAGAGGACCAATCCCGCAGGCATGAGCAAGACACCGGTGGTAAAACCAAAGGATATGAAGGGGACGCTCCGTCGTCTCTGGACCATGACCAGAAATCATCGCAAGAGATTGGGAATCATCCTGTTTCTTTCGGCATTATCTTCGACGGGGGCAATTGTGTCTCCCCTTGTCATTGGGTGGGTGGTAACGGCGATAGACCAAACATCCCCTGTGTTGGGGGTGCTGTCCATACTGGTAGCACTGTACGTGGGAGAGTGGCTGGTTTCTTTCCTTCAGCAGTTCTTTATGGCTTCGACTGGTCAAAAGATTATCAATCAAATTCGTACCAACCTCTTTCACGCGATGAACCGTCTTCCAATTGCTTTCTTTGACTGTCACCAGCATGGTGAGTTGATGAGCAGGTTGACCAACGACGTGGATACCATCAGCCAGACCATCAGCGACTCGCTGACTTTGCTTTTGACCTATTCGTTCACCATCCTCGGAGTGCTTGTCTGTATGGTCGCGCTGAGTCCCTTGCTTACCTTGATTGCCCTTGTCGGAGTCTTCTTGGTGTTGCTTGTGACGAGAATAATCACCCGACGTACGGGAAAGCTGTTCAAAGAGCAACAGAACATTCTTGGGTCGCTCAACGGGCAGGTGGAGGAAAGTGTTTCCGGTCTTCAGGTGATCAAGGCTTTCGGTAGGGAAGAGAAGATGGTGAAGGCCTTCACGGAGCGGAACGAACAGCTTTGCCTTACCGCTATCACCGCCAATATTTGGTCGGGTTTTCTGATGCCCTTTACCGGCGTCATCAACAACCTCAGCTATCTGTTGTTGGCGACGGCGAGCGGATTACTGGCGGTACAGGACATCATTACCATCGGACTGATTACCACTTTTCTTCTGTATTCTCGTCAATTGGCGAAACCATTCGTGCAGATTTCCAACATCTACAACACCTTCCAGACTGCTGTCGCCGGAGCTGAACGGGTCTTTGAAGTCATAGATGAAAAACCGGAACCTGAGGATAGGAACGGCGCGCTTTCCATTATTGTTCCTAATGGGGACATCTCATTCAAGCATGTCTCCTTCGGCTATCGGAAGGACCGACCGGTCCTGAAGGATTTTTCCCTGGACGTTCCATCGGGAACCCGAGTGGCCATCGTCGGTCCTACCGGTAGCGGAAAGACCACCATCATCAGTTTGCTTTCCAGGTTCTACGATGTGGACAGCGGAGCGATTTTTCTCGACGGACACGATATCAGGGACTATCGGATGCACGATCTTCGCTCTGTGTATGGCACGGTGCTTCAGGATACCGCGCTCTTTTCCGATACGGTGAAGGCCAATATCGCCTACGGGGTTGACAAGGTGACAGCCGACGCCATCGGACAGGCGGCCAAGGTAGCCGGGGCGGACTCCTTCATCGCGCGCCTGCCGAAGAAATACGACACCGTGCTTACCCAAGGAGGCATGGAACTCAGCCAAGGGGAACGGCAGTTGCTCACCATCGCCAGGGCAGTGCTGTCAAACGCTCCGATCCTGATTTTGGACGAGGCAACCAGTTCGGTCGACACGGTCACCGAGCAGCACATCCGGAGGGCCATGCTCCAGATGACCAGAGGCCGCACCTCGTTCATCATCGCCCATCGGCTTTCCACCATCAGGGATTCCGACCTGATTGTCTATCTTGAGGACGGAAGGATCCTGGAGCAGGGGACGCACGAGGAGTTGATGGCGCTCCATGGACGTTACGAACACCTATATCGGCTTCAGACCGGGTGGGAGAAGGTTTGAGCGAACATCGTCTCCTATGTGGGAAAATGTCTGTGGTATGATGGAGGAGAAAACCGCATACAAGGAGGTTTTGATGGAAAAACGATTTCGAAACCGCCTGCTAGGAAAAATCATTTTTTTCCTCTTTGCCTTCTTTCTCGCGTTCAGCGGCCAACTAGTGATCAGTGGGATGCAGGAAAACCTTGTCATCCAGCCGGAAAACCTGCGCATCCAGAATATCCAGGCAATCAGCCGGTTTCTTGATTTCTTCGAGGAGAGTCTGTCTCATCTTGCTGATTTCCGATGGGAGTACGGAGATGCCGCCATTCTTGCGGAGACGATCGATAGGGACCAAGTGGAAGCGCAACGTCTTGTCGACGCCATCGACCTTGATCTTTCCCGGCAGGGGGAAGCCCAATATCTGTACGGAAACGCGATGAGGACAACCTTTGCCACCTTCTGTCGGTTCGAGACGATGCTCTGTACCTACATTCATGCCAACAATACTGTCGCGGCATCGAATCTCTACTATGGAAAAATAGTAAGTTGCGGGAACTATATCCGGAAATATACCCAGCAGTTGCTCGAGAGGGCAATTTCGGACAACCAGGATGAGTTTGTCACTCTGATGGCACTGAACAGCCAACTAAAGAACTTGCAGAACTTGATGCTCTGCTTCTGCCTTTTGCTCGCATTCCTGATGGTTGTCTCGATTGTTCGTCTGCTTTTGTTTTTCCGTACCCTCTCTTTGCAATCCCGCTCAATCAGCAAGGGAGATTTCTCCATTGCCGACCTACCTCAGATTGGGGACGACGAGATCAGTGGACTTTCTGCGGTGTTCAACACCATGAAGCACTCGATGAAGCAGCAGGTGCGACTGCTTGAGGAAAAAAACCGGATTGAAAGGAACCTGTACCGCAAGGAGAACGAAGCGCTCGGGTTGCAAAACATGCTGGAACAGGCGAGGCTCCAGCAATTCCGGAGCCAAATCAATCCCCATTTCCTCTTCAACACACTGAACATCATCAAGATCAGCGCGGAGGATGAAGGTGCTCAAAAGGCGTCGAAGATGCTTTCTTCCTTGGGACGGATCTACAGCTACGCGATGGGGAGTAACGCCCAGATGGTTCCCCTTTCCCAAGAACTGCAGGTGGTGCAGGCCCTTTTTTCCCTCTACAAAGAACGTTTCGGGGACCGGGTCTCCTTGGTTTGGAGAGCCGGCGAGAATATTGTTGTCAGCGAGGTGTTCGTCCCCTCCTTCATTCTCCAGCCGTTGGCTGAGAACGCCTTCCGCCATGGAATCGCGCCAAAGGATGAAGGGGGAACGGTTTCCATCACCATCAGCAAGACAAAGCCAGATAAAGACATGCTTCGCATCATCGTGAGCGACGACGGGGTGGGAATGGACGAGAGCGAATTGCAGCTGGTCAGGGAAAAACTGGGGCGGGAATACTTGGCGGATGAGCATATCGGCATCTACAATGTCGCTGCACGGTTGAAATTGCTGGATAAGAGAAGTAGTTTCGAGATGTTCTCGATCAAAAACCAAGGGACGCAGGTGGTGATGACGTTTCCGTACCGGGAGGATGCGAATGCTGAAAATCCTGATAGCTGACGACGAGTTTCCCGAACTTGGTTTCCTGCACGATATGGTAGCCCGTCATTTCCAGGGGAATGCGGAAATCAGGTGCGTGCAGAACGGACGGGAGGCTGTGGATACCGCGTTGCTCTGGAATGCCGACATCGCGTTGCTAGACATCGAGATGCCGGTAATGAAGGGCATCGAGGCAGCCAAGCGGATTCTAGGGAAAAATCCGCTGACCCGCATCATTTTCATCACAGCCTATCCGCTCTTTACCTATGCCCACGAGGCGGTCCGCATGGGTGCGAGCGACTATATCCTCAAGCCTGTCGATACCGATGGTGTCATTACCGCCGTGGAGAAGGCCTCGAAGCAGATTGAGCTCCAGCGGCAACTGGAAGGATCGTCGGCGGGATCGAATCCGGCCAGTGACGATGACGAGGGAACCGACAAAGCTTCGCAACTGGTCGCAAAGATACAGCAGTATATCCGCCACAACTATGCCTTGTACACTTTATCCCTTGACTCGGTCAGTAGCATTCTGGGAATGAACGCCTCCTACCTTTCCTCCCTGTTCAAGAAATGCACTGGCGTGAACTTCATCGACTATGTGACCGACCAGCGGATTTCCGCCGCGAAGGTCCTGCTCGACGATCCGCTTCGATCGACGGCGGAAATCGCCAGCATGATCGGCTACGAGAGTGCCAGCTACTTCACCCGGGCGTTCAAGAAACGGACCGGCATGACACCGACCGAGTATCGGAAGGTGCGCCCGCAGGAGGGAGGTATGGCATGAGACGGTTGGCCTTCCTGTCAGGGCTTCTGCTTTTTCTGCTCGTTGGGTGTTCCCGTTCTCTAGCAAAGGAAGAAAAGCCCTTATTGATCCTCCGCTATGCGGACAACCAGCCGATCGATTATCCGACTACCACCGCGGCACGCTACTTCTCCGCCTTGGTCAGCGACAGGACGGAAGGCAAGATCCAGATCCGCGTGTTCGGAGGGGGAGAACTTGGAGAGGAACTTGAGGTGTTGGACCAGGTTGCCTATGGCGGCGTCGACTTTTCCCGGTTCTCGCTTGGAACGTTCAGCAAGTTCCAGCCTCAGACAAAAGTGCTCCAGCTTCCTTATCTGTACAGGGACTCGGCCCATATGTGGCGGGTGCTTGATGGCCCGATTGGGGAAGCATTCCTTGCAAGCATGCAGAGATATGGAGCAGTAGGACTTTGTTGGTTCGATGCTGGAGCGAGGAGCTTCTACACCATCGAGCCAGTCAACCGTCTGGAAGACCTGCAAGGGAAGGTGATTCGGGTGCAGGAGAGCGATTTGATGAGCGAGATGATTCGTCTGCTTGGCGCCCGTTCAGTCCAGATTCCCTACGGCTCAGTCTATTCGGCGCTCCAGACCCACAAGATCGATGGTGCGGAAAACAACATTCCCAGTTATCAGTTCACCGGACACTATGAGGCTGCTCCCTACCTGTTCCTCGACGAGCACTTCCGTCTTCCCGAGGTGGTGCTGATGAGCTTCGCGGCGAAAGGGAAGATCGCCATGGTGGAACCTTCCTTCGTGGGGGTGGTCATGCAGTGCGCGAAAGAGGCGAGCCTGTATGAGCGTGAACTTTGGCGAAAGGCGGAACTGGAGTGCGAGGAGAAACTCAAGGCATCCGGCTGTACTATTACCTATCCGGAACAGGCGGAAATCGCCCGGTGGAGAGAGGCGATGCGGGGCATCTACGACCAGTTTGCCGGAGAGGATGCCGAAATCATCAGACAAATCCAGAGCCAATAAGCAACATTTTCACTCTTTTTGGATGTATTGTACTATCTTTTGTATTTCCGTGATTTCAGCTTGTTTCCTTCTATAGTGCAATTGCTTGGTCGGAATTGGACGACCCTTTTCGTAAGGAGGAAAAGCATGAAAAAACGTATTCTTTCTGTATTGGCGCTCGCGCTGTCCCTTCCTTTGTTCGCTGGTGGAACGCAGGAAACCAACGCTCCCGCAGCAAAGGCTGGAACTGGTGACGTGACCAAAGACCCGCACGTGACCCTCGTCTACGCGGAGGTCAACCCGCTCGACACGATTGTCGGGAAGACAGCTTCCTACTTCAAGGAGCAGGTCGAGTCCCTTTCCGGTGGTTCCATCACCATCGACATTCAGGCCTCCGGTGTCCTTGGCAGTGAGAACGATGTCCTCGATTCCATGGTTGGCGGAGGTACCACCATAGACATGAGCCGTATTTCCGCCTTCGCTTTGACCAGTTATGGCGCGAAGAAGTCCAAGTTGCTCTCCATTCCGTTCACTTTCTCCAACCGCAAGCACTTCTGGGCTTTCGCCAACAGCGAGCTTGCTCCCGAATTCCTCAACGAGCCCCAGGAACTGGGTCTGCCGTTGCGGGGTATCTTCTATGGCGAGGAGGGTTTCCGCCATTTCTTCACCGTCAAGAAGATTTCCGGTATCAACGACCTGAAGGGAATGAAGCTTCGCGTGTCCAACGACCCGGTCATGAACGGAATGGTCAAGGGACTTGGCGCTTCTCCGACTGTCGTTTCCTTCGGCGAGCTGTATTCCGCTCTGCAGACAGGTGTGGTCGACGGTGCCGAGCAGCCGATTGCCAACTACAAGTCCAACGCTTTCCCCGAAGTCGCTCCCTGCATGATTCTTGATGGGCACACGCTTGGCGCCATTCAGGTCGTCATCTGCGACAACGCTTGGAAAAAGCTGACCGCTGCCCAGCAACAGGCGTTGTTGGAAGCGGGAAAGAAGGCCCAGGCCTACAACGCTGAAATCAGCGAGAGCGCCGAGAACAAGGTGCTTGACGAGCTGAAGGCGGGCGGTGTGACGATTGTCGAGGTCTCCGACAAGACTCCGTGGGAGAAGGCTTGCGCTTCCGTCATTCAGGAGAACACCAAGGACCAGGCAGCCTTGTATCAGAAGATCAAGAACCTGAAGTAACCTTCGCTATGAGGGGAGGTGGCCCATGCCATCTCCCTTCGTCTCTGTCTGTATCCTGACGGCATGGATTCCATGCCGGTTTTGGAGGATGATATGCCGAAATTCTTTACCACTCTGGAAAAGGCGAAACCCTTCTATGATGTTACCTACAAAGTGGTGCTCGTTATATGCAAATTGCTCCTGATTGCCGATATCCTGATCACCTCGTATGCGGTAGCGGGGCGTTTGTTCAACAAGTATGTTCCATTCCTGACCGATCCCGCCTGGTCCGAGGAAGTCGTACTGACTTGCATGTCCTACATGGCCGTCCTCTCGGCAGCGCTCGCAATCAGACAGAATGCCCACATCCGCATGACCGCGTTCGACCGTAACCTTTCCCCGCTGGCCATCGCGATTCTCGACTTGATTGCCGATATCGGCGTGATTGCCCTAGGCTTTGTCATGCTGTTTGTCGGCTGGCGCTATGCGACCACGCTCGGAGGGCGCGGATTCTATGTCTCCATGCCGTGGCTTTCCCGCTTCTGGATGTATTTCCCGGTACCCCTTGCGGGACTGGCGATGATCATTTTTGAGTTGGAGACGATCTTCAACCATATCAAGCGGTTGTACGAACTGAAAACCGCGAAGAGAGGTGCGTGACATGCCAGTCAATACGCTTGCGATCATCATACTGCTGGGATCATTCTTCGCGATGGTCTTCCTGCGTTTTCCCATCGCGTATGCTGTCGGGATTTCCTCCGTGCTTTGCATGCTTAACCTAGGTGCGAACCTGAATGACGTGTGTCGTCTTATGGTCAAGGGAATCAGCTCCTTCAGCTTGATGGCGGTCCCCTTCTTCATCACGATGGGCGTGCTGATGGGGACCGGAGGCATCAGCGAGAAATTGATCGACCTTTCCGATTCCTGCGTCGGATGGATGAGGGGAGGTCTTGCCATGGTCAACATCGTCGCCTCCTACTTCTTCGGCGGCATTTCCGGTTCCGCTTCCGCAGACACGGCTTCGCTCGGTTCGATTCTGATTCCGATGATGGTGGACCAGGGATACGACGCAGACTTCTCCACCGCGGTCACGATCACCAGTTCCTGCGAGGGTCTGCTTGTTCCTCCGAGCCACAACATGGTCATCTACGCGACGACCGCCGGAGGCGTCTCGGTCGGCAGCTTGTTCCTTGCCGGCTATCTGCCCGGCGCCGTGCTTGCCATTTCCCTGATGGTCGGCGCCTACATCATCTCGGTGAAACGTTCGTATCCGAAGGGAGAGCCCTTCAACTTGAAGACGTTCTTCAAGCAGTTTCTCCGCTCTTTCTGGGCTCTCGCTGCCGTCATCATCGTCGTGATTGGAGTCGTCGCCGGTTTCTTCACGGCCACTGAATCCGCTGCAATCGCGGTCATCTATTCGCTGATTGTCTCGGTCTTCATCTATAAGGGTTTGGATTGGAAAGGGGTCTGGAAGGTACTGGACAACTGCGTGAGCACCCTCTCCATCGTGCTGATCCTTATCGCGACCAGCGCGGTATTCGGGAACTGCCTCACGATGCTCCACATTCCCGATCTGGCGGCGAAGGCGATTACCTCCGTTTCGACCAACAAATATGTGGTCATCATGTTGCTCAACATCATCCTGCTGTTGCTTGGCTGCATCATGGATATGGCGCCAATCATTCTGATTGCCACTCCAATCCTGCTTCCAGTCGCCATGAACGTTTGTGGCCTCGACCCGATCCAATTCGGAATCATGATGGTGCTCAACTGCGGTATCGGCCTGCTGACTCCTCCGGTTGGCGCAGTGCTCTTCATCGGCTCCGCCGTCGGGAAAACCCCGATCGAGAAGGTAGTGAAAGCAACCTTGCCGTTCTATCTCTGCATGATTGTCGCTCTGCTGATGGTATCCTATATACCGGCGATTTCACTGATCCTGCCGATGAAGCTTGCCGGATACGTTCCCTTCCATCTGTAAGATGCCTGTTGCCCTTATCGGTGGCGAACATAAAGAAAGGACTGTGACCAAAGTTCCTTGGTCGCAGCCCTTGTTCGGTCTTTCTGGAGGAAGTGTTATTTCTTCAGGGTGATGATCCTCTCCCAGGGGACGTCGGTCCTGCCGAAGTGGCCATAGTTGTCGCTTGACTGATAGATTGGTCTCAGCAGGTCAAGTTCCTGGATGATTCCGCCAGGGGTCAGGTCGAAGTTCTTCCGGACGATATCCTCGAGCTCCTGGTCGCTGACCACGCCGGTGCCGAAGGAATCGACGAAGACGGAGATTGGGTCGGGGACGCCGATGGCATAGCTGAACTGGATTTCGCACTTTGAGCAGAGCTTGTTGGCCACCAGGTTCTTGGCGACGTAGCGGGCCATGTAGGCGGCACTGCGGTCTACCTTCGATGGATCCTTGCCACTAAAAGCACCGCCGCCATGACGGCCCATGCCTCCATAGGTATCCACAATGATTTTCCTGCCAGTCACACCAGTATCGCCGGCGGGACCTCCGATGACAAAGCGACCGGTCGGGTTGATGTAGTACTTGGTGTCCTTGGTCAGCATACCAGTTGGCTCAAGCACAGGCTTGATCACCTTGTTCATCAAGAAGTCGTGAATCTGCTCTTCGGTAGCCTCTGGCTTATGCTGGTGGCTGATGACGACACTGTCGATGGCGATGGGCCTGCCATCTTTGTAGATGACGGAAACTTGGCTCTTCGAGTCGGGTCTAAGAAACGGAGCCTTTCCTGTTTTACGTAGCTCGGTAGCTTTTCGGAGCAACGCGTGGGAGTACATTACCGGAGCGGGCATGTACTCGGGAGTCTCATCACAGGCGAATCCGAACATCATTCCCTGGTCTCCTGCGCCCTGTTTCCCGCTCTTGCTGGTAGCGGCGTTGACACCGAGCGCGATGTCCGGACTCTGTTTCTTGATCAGATTGATGATGGTGAGGCTGGCGGCGTCAAAACCGCACAGCGGTTCGGTATAGCCGATGCCGGCGACAACTCCACGGACAATGGAGTCAACGTCAAGAACCGCTTTTGTCGTGATTTCTCCACCAACGACTACCGTATTGGTTGTAGCGAAGACCTCGCACGCGACATGAGAATTCTTGTCGACTTTGAGACACGCGTCCAGAATCGCGTCGGCAATCTGGTCGCAAACCTTGTCGGGATGTCCTTCGCTTACCGACTCGGAAGTGAAGATATGAAGTCCCTTTGTAAGCATGAAACCCTTCCTTTAGGCAGAAGAGGATAGAAGATACAGAACCAGTTCTCCCCTTTTAGCCATCTTGTTTATTGACGCCCGCAAGCCGGGAGGCAAATCAGCGTCGCACCGGATATAGTACACGCTCTCGTGTAAAGGTGCAAGTAACCCCTTGCTGGCAAACAAATAACTGGACAAAACGCGTTAAGTGTCTAAAAGTTAGGAAAGAGAAATAAAAAAAGTTCACTAAATTTTGTTGTCATGACATTATTGCATTTGTAATCAGATAATTCATTTGAGGAAAAAAAGTTGAGAAAAAATTTCAGAAACTTAAACTACTAAACATATGCTAAGTTTGTATATAAGTTATATAAATTTGTAACACATTTGATATTGCATATTTAAAAAATACATGATAGGTTTTTTGTACCGTCACAAGGAGGGATACTGTCATGAAACAGAAAGAAACTTCTTCAACTGCTCAGCACAAGTCTTTCCTTCGTCGTCTGTTCGAGGAAGTGGCGAGAGCGTTCTCCGACCTGACGAATGGCAATTAGGGGGAGTTGCTTGCAGTGCAAGGGGACCGGTTTCCGGTCCCTTTTCCTTTAGGTGCGCTCCTTTTTTAGAGATTCTCAAGGTATGTAAGCATCTCGCTCGCACTTGGAGGACACCCTTTCAGGCTGCTGCCAAGATGACGCGTGCAATTGCCGACTCCGATCAGCGAAGGGTCTTCCACCTTTTGATATCCTTGGCCGATGCAGATTTGTTGGGGAAGCGAATCAAGTCCGCCATTTTCGTCCAGGCGCTTCAGGGCGTGGATCAGGTTCCCGAAGCAGGCCGAGCAGGCGTCTTTGGGAAGGGTGTTGCGGGCGAGGTCTCGGGCATAGCCGGTCGGATGGATGTCGATGACGCTTTGTGGCTTGTTGAGCTCGATGATATTGGCCTTGGAGAGATCGGCGCTGCCAACCCCGTACTCCTCGGCAAGTCCGATGTACTCGACGTCCTTGAGCTTGAAGCCCATCAGGCTAGCTCCGAAGGCGTCGCAGAGGACGCTGTCGCGGGCGGTGAACATGCGATTAGTTTGGACAGGGTTGCCGCCCTCCTCGAAGTCCATATCCCCGTTCAACGAATCGACCACGACAAAATCGGCGTGGCGGTAGGCGTTGAGCGCGGCAATCGGCTTCATCAGGCCGAGAGCGTGGAAACTTCGTTTGGTTTTATTGGAAAGGACTCCTTTCATGTTCTTGAGGGCGCAGGTCATCAGAGTCTGGCAATGGCCTTTCAGCACGGGAAGGGAAATCAGAAAGTCGCAGTCCATGACGGTCTTGCAGATCTGCATGGAGATTCCCTCGCTGACAATCGTCTCGTACTGGTCTTTTTGCCCATCGACGATATCGACATGGTACTTGCGGCCGATATCATAATACCCGTTGGCGCGGAATCCTCGATCCGTGTTATCCCCGACCCAGGATCCTTCCTCTATGGTGATGTGGGAGAAGCCTTTCTCTTGGAGGTACTTGATAATGGCGACGGCAATCTCCGGGTGGGTCGTGGCTCCTCCCTCTGGGGTGACACCCACGACAAGGTTCGGTTTCAACACGATGTTCGCGTCGGGATTCCCGATGAGCTTGTCCAACTCGGCAGCTTCAATGAGCTTGCGGGTCATCGAGCTTGGATCGATACCGTAAGTGATGATGATATCTTCTGGTTTCTGCATGCCCCCATGATAAAGAGAATAGGGTGGCGACGCAATTCCGATTTTAGAGACTCCAGGAACCTGTTTCCAGCATGTGTCTCAAAAAGCGGGCGCGCTCTGGGGAGAATTGCGCTCCCCACTGACTGATGATTTCTCCTGCGAGGAACGACGCGATCATGCCGCTTTCGGCAATCGAGTGATGGGTACAGAGGCCATACAGATAACCGGAGGCATACGTGTCGCCCGCTCCCGTGGTGTCCACAGGATGGACGGATCCCTTGACCGGAATAATCAGCAGTTGTCCGTTATGGCAGATGTAGGACCCTTTTTTCCCGTTCTTGACGATAGCGGTGGGACAAAGTTTGCCCAGTTGCTTGCAATTTTCCACGGGATCCTCATTCCCGAAAAGAATGTGTGCTTCTTCCCTGTTTGCATAAACGATGTCACAGTTGGAGCGGATCAGTTCGATAAAATCGTCATGATACCGTTCTACGGCCATCGGATCGGCGATGTCGAACGAAACCGCGGTATGTGATTTTTTCGCTAAGGAGAGAGTGTGCTTGATGGCTTGCTTCTGGCTTTCCGTGTCCCACATGTAGCCGGTGAAATGGAAGAAATCCGCTTGGATGACTGATTCGTCGTTGACGTCTTCCTGGGAGTATTGCCGATTGGCTCCAAGGTAAGTGTTCATGCTTCGCTCGGAATCCTCCGTGACAAGGATGACACTTGCGCCGGTATGTTGGTCGATGCTGCGGACCAATTCGTTGCGCACGCGTTTCTGCTCCATCAGAGTGGAGTATATGTCTCCCTGCTGGTCAAAGCCGATTTTTCCCGCCAAGGTCGCGTCGATTCCCATGGCTGCCAAGGTCGCGATCGTGTTGGGACACGAGCCACCGGCCGAATACGAGGGATTTCTCTTGGAAGCGAATTCCAACAGTTGCTCGTGACGATGGGCGTCCGTCAGCGTCATGGTGCCCTTGTTGACTCCAAGCTGGATGAGTTCCTGGTCCTTCGCGCTGACGATGATGTCCATCAAAGGATTGCCAATACCATATACACGAGGATTCGCTTCGTTTTTCACGGCGATATCCTACACCCTTTCGGTGAGAGGGGCAACAAGTTGGCGCGGGGGAGGAATCTGCATTGTCCGCTTCTTGCCCGATAGGGGATGGTGCGGTAGAGTTTGGGGTGGAGGGCTCATGGGTTCCTACATCATCAATGGTGGTCATCCTGCTTGTGGGGAAGTGGCAATCAGTGGAAACAAGAACGCCGCGCTTCCCTGTATCGTCGCGACCCTCCTGACGGATGACGCGGTACGCCTTTCCAATGTCCCGGAAATCGAGGATGTGAAGGTCATGCTGAAGCTACTGGCTTCGCTGGGAAGCTCGATTATCCGTGAAGGCGCTGGAGTCTACGTAATCCAGAGCGGGAATCGTGAAGGAAAGCTCGACGCGGACTTGGTGGGGAAAGTGAGGGGGTCCATCCTGTTTGCGGGCGCGCTGCTGGCCATGAACGGGTCGGCTGTGCTTCCCCCTCCTGGCGGTGACGTTATCGGCCTTCGTCGTCTGGATACCCATTTCCTTGGTTTCAGCGAGCTAGGTGCCAAGTGTGAGTTTACCATGGACGGAAACATCCAGTTCTCCTCGAAGAAAGGGCATCTGGTCGGAAACGACATTTTCCTCGACGAGGCGTCCGTCACCGGTACCGAGAATATCATCATGGCAGCCAGTCTCGCCGAGGGAACTACAATCATCCGCAATGCGGCAAGCGAGCCACATGTCGAGGATCTTTGTACCATGCTTTGTGGCATGGGTTGCAAGATTAGCGGTATCGGCAGCAACGTGCTCACGGTAGAGGGACAAAAGCGATTGCATGGAACTGATTTCCGTCTTGGGTTCGATTATATGGAAGCGGGTTCCTTCATTGGCCTTGCCGGTGCCAGTGGAGGAGAGATTCTCCTGAAGCGGGTGGATGTTTCCAAACTCAGGATGATCCGACTTGGCTTCCAGCGTATCGGCATCGACTTCGTACAAGACGGCCCTTCTTCGATTCTGGTCCCACGGACCCAATCCCGTATTTTGCAGAAAGAGGTCGGCGGGCACACTGCGAAGATTGATGACGCTCCATGGCCAGGATTCCCCGCAGACCTCCTGTCTGTCCTCACCGTCTGTGCGACCCAGATGCATGGCGTCATTCTGGTCCACGAGAAGATGTTCGAATCTCGCATGTATTTCATTGATTGGCTGATTCGTATGGGTGCCGACATCATCCTCTGTGATCCTCATCGAGCGGTTGTTTCCGGTCCAAGTCCTCTGGTGGGAGCGCATGTCTCGTCTCCTGACGTCCGCGCCGGCATGGCGCTGGTGATTGCCGGGGTTTGCGCCCAAGGAACAACTGTCATCGACAATATCTATCAGATTGAACGTGGCTACGAGCATTTTCAGCAGAAACTTTTCGCCCTTGGTCTCGACATTACCGTTCAGTCATAACTATTGACGAGAAGTATATTTCCTTTTCTCGTACACCCAGCCTGTACGCAAGTTATCCACAAGTTATCCACCGGTTGGTGAAATCGTTGTGGATACAGAGGAAGTCACGTCCTTTGGAAAGCTGCCAACTCAAATTTGGATGAAAATGCATTCATTATTAATTCATTGTTATATAACAAGTTGAAAAACAACTTAACAGGTGTTGGAAAGGATGTTTTTCGGGTAAAGAAAATGTCCTTTTCCTCGGGAAAACCGATGGAAAAGGACCTAGATCATGAAAGTTATCCACAAGTTATCCACCGGATTGTGCACGAACTTTGTACATGGTAACTCTCGATGGAATGTTCCTTTATGAGGTTATCGGAGACTTCTCACATTGTTTTGGGGTTATATGTTAGATGTGTATAACCTGTGCATGGGCCAAGGGCATCCTTTTCTCGGGTCGAGCGGTCCATCCGGAAAATCCAACAGGTCCTTTTCCCGACTAAATTGCTCTGCTTTCCTCAAGATCGTTTCGAGTTCTCGAACGTTTCCCGGCCAATCATAATCGTAAAGCCTCTGCAGAAAATGTGGAGAGATTGGCTTGCTTCCCTTGATCTTGGCTTTTATCAGGAGCGGGATATCTTCTTTATGCACCCGAAGAGGAGGGAGAAAAATGAGATTCTCGGAGTACTTGTCATGCCTCATTGCAAGCCTCTGGTAGCAGTAGCTGCTCTGGGCCATGTCCATGACGGCAAGCAAATCCTTCAACGGGTGTTTGCCTCAGAGGGCATCAGTCACCATTGCCTTTTCCCTGTTTGTCAGGGTGTCAGGACTGATGCCCTTTCCTTTTTTTACTATTTCTGCGGCCTTCTCGAGGACCTCCTTCTCCAGGCGCAGATGTCTGACTTTCCTTCGGAGTTCATCTGCCTCACGCCTCAGAGAACCGATGTCCTCTGCGTATACTGGTCCTTCGGCACCTCGTAATCCTCTCCGGATATCTGATTCTTCCAGAAGTAAAGGGAGCACCCCATGCCGCCTGGCCACCTCCTCGGCAGAACCAGCCTTGGAGTAGAAACCAATTACTGCCGCTTCCTTTACTTGCGGGGGATATTCTATCCTTGCCTGGCCGGCCATGCAAACGCGCTTCTTCCCCGGGGCAAGCGCTGTCACCCACAATGAAAGGGGGTTCCGGTCTTGAAGGATATTCAAGGGCCTCTATGGTCCTGTTGAGGTTCCTGCCGTGGCGGACAGAGAAATCGGCAGCGGTTTCCATCTGCGCCATCGAGTACTTTGAGGTACTGAATCTCGGACGGACCCTCTCCTTGATGCGTCCGTCTCCTTGTATTCCCATTTCCTGATCAGATGTCTGTCGGAATAACCTAGCTCCCTGATGGTGGCGGCTGCACTGCATCCATATCGTATGTAAAGCTGTACAGCCTTGAGCATTTGTGTTTTTGAATACATGGCAATCCCATGAACCTAGTATTTGGTCCAAGTTTTTGTCTGCACCCCCATTCTGTACGAACTGGACAGCCGCGCGGAATGGACAGACCCGGCAGCGTGGATGAAAGCAAACCCGGCTCTGAACACAATCAAGAAATTCGACAATCTGAACGCGCAGGTTGAACGGGCAAAGCAAACCGGAATGAACTGCCGGGTGTACTCTGCATGGAATTCAACGTCAGGGAAACCATGAAAACGGCGTGGTTATCCTTTGATGATATAAACAATGAATCTGTCTTTTCGCTTGATGATTTTCGAGGTGCGTACTATATCGGCGGGGTTGATCTGCCTATCACAACGGACCTGACAGCTGCAAGCCTGCTATTCATGAAACCGGGTGACAGCAAAAAATATTTGACTGAAATGTTTTGGCTGCCCGCGGACTGCCTGCAAGAGCGCGTGAAGCAGGACAAAATTCCCTATGACCGATGGCTTGAACGTGGCCTTGTGCGCCTTTGCACCGGAAACACGATCAATTATTCCAATGTGACAGCATGGTTCAAGGAGCTTGTTCAGGAATACAGCCTGTTCCCGACGTGGGGTTATTATAACAGCTATTCCGCCCGCTATTTCGGGGAAAAAATGCAGATGGAAGGTTTCAACATGGTGCGGTGTATTCAGGGCGTAAAGACGCTTTCCCTGCCTATGCAGATGTTAGGCGCGGACCTGCAAGCGCACCGTGTCATTTATAACAATAACCCTGTCCTGAAATGGTGTCTGACGAATACCGATGTTCAGACGGACCGCAACGGAAATATTGTTCTGGTCAAGAACCAAAGCTCGAAACAGCGCATTGACGGAACTGCGGCGCTGCCTGACAGCTATTGAGCATTACAACGAATTCACAAGCGCGAGAAATGGCTGCCCTGTTATCACGAAAACGTGATATATTATTTCATTCTCTGCCTGATTATGCCATACTGTTCAATGGATTTCTTTTAATAAAAGGGGCAAGCGCATGAAATATAATTATAATCGTTTGTGGAAGATGCTAATTGATAAAGGCATGACGAAAACAGAAATGCGCAAGCAGACAGGAATCAGCACGAATGTTCTTGCCAAAATGGGAAAAAACGAACCTGTTTCAATGGACAGTTTAGCAAAGATTTGTGTCGCGCTTGACTGTATGCTTGATGATATAGTGGAAATCAGTCCTATTAAGAAAAGTGAGGTTGATGTAAAATGAACGGAACGATACCAACTATCGTACAATATCAAGGGTCAAAACGAAAATTAGCCCCGCAAATATTACAATATATGCCTAAACATATCAAACGGCTTGTGGAACCTTTTTCCGGGATGGCTGCAATTTCTGTTGCTGTCGCGTATGAAAATAGAGCTGATAGATATTACATAAACGACTTGAATGAACCTCTTGTAAAAATGCTTGAAGAAGCAATTAACAATCCACAACAATTGATTGAAGAATATTCAAGAATTTGGAACGAACAATTTGATTTTAGTGATGATCACGTAAAGCATTTTTATATAGTGCGCGAACGATTTAATGCAGGTGAAAGAACCCCTGCTAACATACTTTATTTGATTGCAAGGTGTGTAAAGGGCGCTGTTCGTTATGGTATCGACGGAAAATTTAATCAGTCACCTGATAAACGTAGGCATGGAACGAACCCAAAAAATCTTGAAAAGAATGTTTATGCTATTTCGAGTTTGTTAAAAGGAAAAACTGAATTTTCTGCTTTGGATTATAAAAAAGTATTTGAATTAGTTGAACCCGGTGACTTAGTATACATGGATCCGCCATATCAAGGTGTTACGAATGTAAGGGACAATAGATATTTTTCTGGAGTACCATTTGATGAATTTGCAGATGCCTTACAAATCCTAAATGATAAGGGAATAGATTATATTGTCAGCTATGATGGAGAATGTGGCGGCAAAGAATACGGAGAAGATTTACCTGAAAGTTTAGGATGCAAGAAAGTAATGCTTAATGCAGGCTTGTCAAGTCAGGCCTTACTATTAGGAAAAAAATCAACTACATTTGAAGCACTTTATATTAGCAAAGAACTTATTCCCTTTTTTAGGCCAATGCCTGAACAAATGACAATGTTTAGGGGTGAAGCAATATGAATGAATATCCAAAAGAATTTCTTGATTTATTAAATTCTGTCACTGCTAAACGTCCCAAAACGGTTATACAACATATCTTAAAACACGGCTATATAACGTCAGAAGAATTGATGGACACCTATGGTTATAATCATCCGCCACGTGCTGTGCGTGATGTTAGGGAGTTGGGTATACCAATAGTTACGTATCGCGTAACGGGTGAAGATGGGAGAAAAATAGCCGCCTATAAGTTTGGCGACCCTCAAGACGTTAATACTATTGCAAAGTCTGCCGGACGTACCGTTTTATCACAGGCCTTAAAACAGGCACTTATTGATAAATATGGGCCAAAATGTTTTATTTATTTGGAAACTATGGACCCGTCTGTCCTACAAGTTGATCATCGTGTACCTTATGAAATAGGCGGTGAACATGATGAAAGTGACATTGACTATTATATGTTATTAAGCCCGTCGGCGAATCGTGCAAAGTCGTGGACGTGTGAGCATTGTGTGAACTGGAATAAAAAAGATGTTAGCTTTTGTATGCGTTGTTTTTGGGCGCACCCGGAAAACTATGATCATGTTGCAGGAAAGCCTGAAAAAGTTATATCTTTGATTTTTACTGGAAATGAAATTGAGGACTACAACAAGCTTATAGCGCTTTCCGGAGAACATAGCGCACAGGAAACAATAAAAGCTTTGATACATAAGTATATGAAATAACGTTTGGGAAAATCGTTTATTATCATTTAAACTCATCTTGCAGATTTAAGCGACAAATAAGCGACAAGTCAAAGAAAGAACCGCCGAAAACTCTTGATTTTATGGGCTTCCAGCGGTTCTTGATATATTCCTACTTGGATGAGATTGAAACCACCATACAGAAAGCGCTGGATGGAACTTGTTAAGTTCTTGAGTTCAAACCGCAATCTGTTCCCTGAACTTACAGATGGTCAGTACAACAAAATAATGAAAGTTGTAAATATGGACATGGGTAAAATGGCTTCAGTTCTTTCAGGAGAGGATTGTATGCTGGCAATTAAATGGTGGGATGATGCAAAAAAGATGGGGTGGTAATGACAAGGCGTTCAAATAAATGATTTCTGCTTCCAATGTGTTTTTGCAGCTGGCCATTAAACGTACAGTGCGTGCCATATCAGGCGGCCAGTTAGAGTACCGGCCCAAAGGCCGGCCGGAATCACTTTGATTTCTCAATCAGGACCGTGTACCCATTGGTCAGCCTGCGCCTGATTCCATCAATCTTTCCATAAAAGGAAGTGTCGTCGCCTATATGCCTGCCCCATTCGTCAGGAGCGTACTGGCAACTGAACATCGTCGATGTGCCGTAGTCAGCCCTCATCTTGTGACTAGGTGGTAGAGGATGTTGTCTGTTTCTTTCGGATACCGGTTGATCGCGAAGACGTCCATGAACAGCAACGGGATTTTCGAGTAGTACCTGACCTTCTTCGTGTACTTGGTCAGGTCTTTCCGCTGGAGCACGGTGGGGTTGTGCTCTGCCCAGGCCTGGAAATCCCTGTTCAGGAGCGGGTCCACCCAGTCCCTGTCCCTCGTGACCGCGACCTTGCAATTGTCGCTGGTGACTATCTGGGTCACGCCTCCGAATTAATCCAGGGCGTTGTTGCACACCCGGATCCAGTTCCGGATGTCGCATTCGGCCATGCCCTCGCAGTAGAAGTAGTCGCTGTATGACAGGGCGGCGACGAATACCGTGACCTTCGTCGTGAGGCAGGAATCCCTCCTGTCATGGACAAGCAGCGTCTTCCCCGCGAAATCAAGCTCCAGGTTGATTCTAGGGTACCTATGGATGTGGAACGTTATCTTCGGTGATTGGCACCAGGCGGCATACCTGCGGCAATACTGGCGGTAGCTCAACGGCCTGAGCCCGTCGGCGGCTCCCATGGCGTTGTACTTCTGCCAGAGCTTCTTGAGCGTGACCCCCTTGCGGGAGAGCGCCTTGTAGGCGGCCTCCTCATACAATCCCGCTTCGGAGGAAACTCCTGGTTTTTCCGGTAAATAAGGCTGTCAATGAGCTCGTTGGTGACATCTTCCGGAAGCGGATATGACAACTGCCCGCACCCACAGCTTTCCGCTATCGTACGGCTGCTGAGACCATTCACATAGTGGAGTCTCAATACTTTCTTGTAGTCCATAAAGGATCTCCTACTTGAAATCCATCTCCACAAGGAGACATGGATCCAATTATAGGCGGGGGCCTTTAGGTGGCCGTTTAATTCGTCATTCGTTGGCCGCCACCATGGCCCCGGCTGGCCGGATAACATGGTGGCCGTATATGTTGTCAAACTGCAGTTTCCAGGCCTGGCTGTGCCTCGCCCGCCACAGCGGCGTCTCCGAGGCGCTCGCCTTCGCCGACACCGTCGAGAGGCACCTCGAGGGCGCCAACAACATGATCAAGACCACACGCAGATGCGCCTACGGTTTCAGGGACACCCAGTACTTCTTCTCCAGAATCTACGAGAACTCCCGCAAGCCCTCTCAAATCTGGCTATCCCACAAAAATCTGTATAGAGCCAGAATATTGAGCTTGGCGTGGGCCAGGCTCGTCGCACACAGACATGCAACCTTCTTCACCATTCTCCACGCTCCTGCCCTTTGCTTCTTCGGGGATTTCAGGGTAAGGTAAAAACACATCGGGGGAAGACTCCAGCCCGTTCTTCCACTCTCCATCCCGATGTCCTAGGGCGAATGCAACGACATGAAGAGGCACTTTCTCGGAACTCAATCGGGAAAGTGCCTTTTCGATATGTACCCAACATTATCTCCGGTCGATTCCTTTTTCCCGCTTTCTTCGTTCGATATAGGAATCAATCCGGTTGAAATCGGCGTTGAGAATCAATTCGGGCGGGAACTGCTCGTCCTCGAGGATGTCCAGCGCGATCTTGACATTGCCGACAGCCCACATGTTGTGTGCGTCGCTGTCCACGCAGACCGGCACATCATATTGCCTGCACAACCGCATCAGGTCCCTGCAGTTGGGCTCTGATCCCGGTCTGATCGCGAATGAGTTGGCGTTGATTTC